>HF988694.1 GCA_000431235.1 Coprobacillus sp. CAG:698
TAAATATGGGCTGGATTTCTTAAGCAATAGTGCTAGAAAATTATTAAAGAGAAATGGGGTTCCAAATGATTATTTCAATAAAATAGTTTTATTGCCAAGAGATTTTAGAGATTACTATTCTATTTATGCACTTACTCAATCAAGTTGTAATTTAGAGGTCTTTCCTTCGTTATCAAGTGAATATGATTTAGAAGTGGTGCCTCAATATAAAGATAACAATTTTTTAGAAGTGTTTGGATCACCTTCGTTGAATTTACCTAATTTCAATCCGTTTCCAATTAATGAACAGGATGTTCAAGTGCTAGTGATTGCTGGCTTTGTAATTATTGCCGTTGCTGCAATAGTTTTAATTCCTTATACTGGTGGAGCTAGCTTAGTATGTGTTTAAAAAGTAAGGAGTGTTAATTATGAAATATTTAAAAGCAAATATTTTTTATCCAAGAAAATATAACAAGATTTCTATCGCCAGAATGAAAGTTGCTAGAAAAAAATACGAAAAATACTTGGTATCAATTGAAGATAAGTATGATAGTGGTATGCTTTCTTTATATAAAAAAACAGGAGAATTTCATGATTTTAAAATAACAAATTTGTATTATGAATGCGTAAAAAATAAAAACATATTGGATTTAACTCTTATTAGTGGAGATGATGATATTTATCAGTTAAATTTTAGAGAAATAAATGGTTTTAATGTTACTGAATTTTTATCTAATAAAGAAGATATAATATTATGTGAAATCGGTATGTCAAAAAAAATATACTATATATGTTTTCATCTTGCAAATGAATGTGAAATACAAATTGATTTTAAACACTTCATTTGGTGGTAGAAATTTTTACAATAGGTACTATTGTGAGAACTGTTGTTTTAAGTGCTGCAATAGGTGCTGTTTTAGGATTAGGATCAACTATTCTTAAAGATTTAAAAAATGGTGAATTATTAGATGGCGATGTGACAGGCTGGACGTATCTAGGTAATTTTCTTGGTAATGCAATATCTGGAGCAGGATTAGGATTATGCACAGTACTTGGAGCTGGAGTTGGCTATTCAATGCTTACTGGAATACCACTTACGTTGGGAAAATAATTATATCTTATAAAGCAGCATTTGCAATAGGTGCAGGAGCAGCATTTACAACTGGAGGACTAG
>HF988695.1 GCA_000431235.1 Coprobacillus sp. CAG:698
GGTGGTTCAGTAATTGAACCAGAACCAGAAGTAAAAACAATAGCAGAGATACTAGCTGCAGACTTAGGTGAATATACAACTGAAGGAACAGTAGTAGCAGTAAATGCAAAAGGAATATTAATTCAAGATGAAACAGGATATATTTATGCATTTATAGGACAAGAACCTACAGTTAAAGCTGGAGACACAGTAAAAGTAAAAGGAACTACAAGTGAATTTGCATTAGCAAAACAATTTGGAAGTGGAATAGAAGTAACAAAGACTGGAGAAGGAACAGTAACACATCCAGTAGCAAAAGAATTAGATGGAGCTAAATTAGATGAATATGCTAATGCTACAGAAGCAAAAGTTGAATATATAACATTCACAGGAACATTAGCAGCACCAGATAGATATTATAATGTAACAGTTGAAGGCGCAAGTAACGTAATAGGAAGTATTACATATCCATTAAACGCTGATGAAATCAAAGCATTAAATGGAAAGACAGTAACAGTTACAGGTTATTTAACAGGTATAGCAAGTAGTAATAAATATGCTAACGTAATCGCTGTTGAGGTTAAAGAAGTTGGTGGTTCAGTAATTGAACCAGAACC
>HF988696.1 GCA_000431235.1 Coprobacillus sp. CAG:698
TATCTCATCACTTATTTTATTTCCTTGTGACTATCTATTATGTCTTTGTCGATTAGCTTTAATAAATTATCAATATCATAAACGGGAATAAGTATTTCATAATCAACCAAATCAGCATTGAACTCTAACGCATAATAAAATTTGAAATTAAATAAACCCATTTGATCAGTTCGAATATGATACTTACTATATTCGCCTTTATTATACTTTTCTTCTTTGTTCCAACCAGCTGTTTTGATCTTTTTGTTATGTTTGACAACTTTTATACTATCAATATCAATACCAATAACAGCACCATCTAGTACAAAGCATAAATTCTTGTTTTCCACAAAAACTTGTGCATCTAAAGCCACATAATCAAACACATTACTAACTGGTTTATTTACACCACCGACAACTTTATAAGCATTAGCTAATACATCAATATTGATAGTCTCTTCTGGTATCTTTAATTCTTCATCGTGTTTTTTTTGAATTTCTTCACCTTTATCATTTATTTCTTTGACCGATTCGCTATTAATAATTTTTTTTAACTTCTTATTATCAATAATTGTAAGAACACCCATTGTGATAGCAGAAACCACTATTAAGACAAAAAAGATTATATTCTCTTTTAGGGCCTCAAGGAATTCTTTTTTCATAAATGATTTTATGACAAATAATGATGAAATCATGATAACGAAATATGCTATTAATTTTATGTATTTACTAATTTTACTTGGTGATGCTTTTTCATCGATTGCAGCTATGTCATTTTGATACTTTTCAATTTCTTGACTTGTCTCATCACTTACTTTTCTTATAATAAGGTTTGCACCATCGATTTGATCATTTTCATTCTCTGAGTTAATCCCAAATACATTTTTCATATTTTCACCTAAAATTTAAGATTTAATTTAACTTCTTTACCATTACGATAAACTACAACTGGAATAATTGTATCTGAGCCAACTATTATTGAACCAAGTTCTGCTCTTAACTGAATTGACTTTCTTAATACAATACCATTAAACTCAAGCAAGATATCATCTTTTTGTAATATTCCAGCACTAACAGATCCTTCTGTTACTTGTGTGATGTATAGACCAGTTTTTATTTCTTCTGGAATTACATATTTATAATCAGCACTTTCATAATTGCTTTGTAATAAATCAATGACTGCTGCAACAGTAATTCCTATTTTAGCTCTTACTGGAGTTTTTTCTTTTTCAAGATATGGAAGCAATTCAATTAGTGTATTTGAAGGAATTGAAAATCCCATATTATCTATATTATTTGATACAAATTTCATTGTATTAATACCTATAACTCTTCCATACATATCTAATAATGGTCCACCACTATTTCCAGGATTTATAGATGCATCATGTTGAATGTAGATTGCATCCCAGTCTTTTACACCATCATTGTCAGTGTCATCAGAAACATATCTTTCTGGATGAGAAACAATTCCACGAGTTGCTGAAGAAGAATATTCAAAGCCCTCTGGATTACCGATAGCAATAACTGTATCTCCTTGCTCAACTAAACTACTATCTGAGAATAGTAATGGTTTAATATATTCACTATATTCAAATTTTACAACAGCCATATCAACTTTATCATCATAATGAATTAGTGTTGCTGGTACTTCTTCATCAATCATATGAATATATACTTTTAATTCATCACTACCTTCAACAACATGTTTGTTAGTAACTAAATAATTCATATATTTCTTGATGTTTTTATCATTTAAATCATTAGTAAGTTGTCCGTCTTCTAGTATTCCTTGGACGTGATAAACAAATCCACTACCAAAAGATTTACCAGATAATTTATGCTTTGAATCATAAGTATAATTAGCTACACCTAAAATCGAATTTTTTGTATTCTTAATTACTTCTTTAGTTTGTGTTTCATAATCACTATTTCTTGTGCTTTCTAAAACATTTACTGTGATTGAAGCTCTAACACTTTCATTTTTTACAGAAAAAGCAGTTAGCATTACTGATCCAGAGTTCTTGAATGTTGCTATTCCATAATTATCTATTGTGGCAATAGATTCATTAGAAGTAATAAATTTTACGTCTTGACTACTATTACTTGGAGTTGTTTCAAAACGATAGTACGCTTTAGTTCCAGTATAGGCTTCATTAGAACCAATAAGTTTTAATGAGTCTGGAGCTTCATCTGTATATTCTATACTTTTCTCATTAACTTTTACATAAAGTCTGCCAACTAGGTTTTCATTTTCTGTAGAAGTTGCAATAACACTAGCTACTCCTTTCGCTAATCCTACAACTACTCCATCAGCGTTTACTTCAATAACCATTTCATTGCTAGATGTGAAAGTGAATTTATTTTCGTATTTTCCTTCAGGAGTTATTTTAGCATCAATGACAAATGTATCACCAACGCTAATATTTGATTTTCCTGTAACTTGAACTTTGGTTAGTGTTATTCCATTAATTATGCCATTCCCATCACAACCAAATGCAGCAAATAGCATTGTAAATAACAAAAGTAACATAAATAATTTCTTTTTCATAATTATAATCTCCTTTATATAGTAATTTTTATTTTATTCTAATCCTTTAATGAAAATAGAGAACATGCATTTTTATACATTATATCTTCTATTATTTCCTTATTCATACATTTTATTTTAGAAATTTCATCTATTATCAAAGGAATGTACGATGGTTTATTAATTGTACCTCTAAAAGGAACAGGAGCTAAGTATGGAGAGTCAGTTTCAGTCAACAAATATTTAACATCTATTCCGCTAACAACTCTCTTTATTTCTTTGCTATTTTTAAATGTCACAACCCCACCAATACCAATATAATATCCAAGTTTTACAAACTCTCTAGCCATTTCTAAACTTGAGGAAAAACAGTGTAAAACACCTTTTGTAGGATTTTCTTTCATAATCTCATAAGTATCAGAAATTGCATCACGGCTGTGGACAATAATAGGCAAATTTACTTCTTGAGATATTTTTATTTGTTTAATAAACATTTCTTTTTGCAAATTAACGTAAGTTTTATCCCAATAATAATCAAGACCTATTTCACCAATGGCAATAACTTTCTTATTACGAGAAAGATCATAGACCCATTTTAAATCAATATCATTTTCCTTTTGCACTTCACTAGGATGCAAACCTATGGCAGCATAAATGAATGGATATTTTTCAGAAAGTTCAATAGCTTTTAATGATGACTCATGGTCAAAACCGACAGCTATCATTTTTGTAACACCAACAGCAAGAGATTCTTTTATTATATCATCTCTTATACCTTCATATTTATTATCAAATATATGCATATGAGTTTCAAAAATCATAATTAAAACCTCTATTCATAATATAAATTATACCATATTTTATATAATTTGATAATATCTTTTTAAAAAATATAATAACATATTAAATAAATATGTAATAGCCAAAAAAATGCCTATCTTCAAATAGAAGATAAGCATATTTTATTTTAGATTATTTTAAAATCTTAGTAACGTTACCAGCACCAACTGTACGTCCACCTTCACGAATTGAGAACTTAGTTCCTAATTCGATTGCGATTGGGTGAATTAATTTAACAACTAGTTCGGCATTGTCACCAGGCATAATCATTTCTACGCCTTCTTTAAGTTCGATAACACCAGTAATATCTGTTGTACGGAAATAGAATTGAGGACGATAGTTTGTGAAGAATGGAGTATGACGTCCACCTTCTTCTTTTGTTAATACGTAAACTTGTGCTTCAAATTCTGTATGAGGTGTAACTGAACCAGGTTTAGCAAGAACTTGTCCACGTTGGATACTATCACGTGTAACACCACGAAGTAATGTACCAATGTTGTCACCAGCTTCTGCTTGGTCTAATAATTTTCTAAACATTTCAACGCCTGTAACAACAGTCTTTTGAGTAGGTTTGATACCAACGATTTCAACGTTGTCACCAACTTTAACTACACCACGTTCAACTCTACCAGTTGCAACTGTTCCACGACCAGTGATTGAGAATACGTCTTCGATAGGCATTAAGAATGGTTTATCAGTTTCACGAACTGGATCTGGAATATAATCATCAACAGCTTGCATTAATTCTTTAATAGCTTCTTGAGCTTTTGGATCGCCTTCCATAGCAAGGTAAGCAGAACCTCTGATAACTGGACATTCATCACCAGGGAATCCATATTCATTTAATAATTCACGAATTTCCATTTCAACTAAGTCTAAGATTTCAGGATCATCAACTTGGTCACATTTGTTCATAAATACGATTAATTTTGGAACACCAACTTGACGGCTTAATAGAATGTGTTCACGAGTTTGAGCCATAGGTCCATCTGTTGCAGCAACTACAAGGATAGCTCCATCCATTTGTGCAGCACCAGTGATCATGTTTTTAACATAATCGGCATGTCCTGGGCAGTCAACGTGTGCATAGTGACGTTTTTCAGTTTCATACTCAACGTGGCAAGTGTTAATCGTTATACCACGAGCTTTTTCTTCAGGTGCGCCATCGATTTGGCTGTAGTCCATAACTTTATTTTTTGGACTGTATTGTGCTAATACTTTAGTAATAGCAGATGTTAAAGTTGTTTTACCATGATCTACGTGACCAATAGTACCAATGTTAACATGCGGTTTAGTACGTTCAAATTTTTCTTTTGCCATTATATTATTCCTCCTAATAAATGATGTACTTATATTTTAACTTATTTTTATTTTTTTTGCAAGCATTAGTTATTAAAACCACGCTTTTTTATTACTTCTTCTGCAATACTTCTTGGACATTCTTCATATCTAGAGAATTGCATTGTAAAGTTTCCTCTACCTTGAGTATTACTTCTAAGTGATGTTGAGTAACCAAACATAGAAGCGAGTGGAACAAAAGCATTAATTCTATTGAATCTTGCATGAACTTCTTGAGAATCAATTCTTCCACGCTTACTAATTAAATCACCAATAACATTACCTAAATACTCATTTGGTACTTCAACAACTACAGACATAATTGGTTCTAGTAATACTGGTTGACACACTTTACCAGAGTTTTTGAATGCTAAACTACCGGCAACTTCAAACGCAATCGCACTAGAATCGACTTCATGATATGATCCATCAAATAATGTGGCTTTAATGTCAATTGTTGGATAACCTGCTAAATTTCCATTGGCTAGGGCAGATTCAATACCTTTGCTTACCGAACTAATATATTCTCTTGGAACAACACCACCAACAACAGCATCTACAAACTCATAGCCTTTTCCAGGGTTAGGTTCAAAACGAACTTTAACATCACCATATTGACCATGTCCACCTGATTGACGAACAAACTTACCTTGAACTTCTCCAGCCTTTTTAATTGTCTCTCTATAAGAAACTTGTGGAGCACCAACAGTACATTCAACATGGAATTCTCTCTTCATTCTATCAACGATAATTTCAAGATGAAGTTCACCCATACCAGCTATAATTATTTGACCTGTTTCTTGATTAACATAAGATCTAAATGTTGGATCTTCTTCAGATAACTTTTGCAATGCATTAGTCATCTTATCATGGTCGTCTTTAGTCTTTGGTTCAATTGCAACACTAATAACTGGTTCAGGGAATGTCATTGATTCAAGAATAATTGTTTTCTTTGGATCGCATAACGTATCTCCTGTTGTAGTATTCTTTAATCCAACTGCAGCAGCAATATCACCTGCAAATACTTCACTTATTTCAGTTCTGTCATTTGCATGCATTAATAGAATACGTCCAATTCTTTCTTTAGCATCTTTTGTAGAGTTATAAATATATGAACCAGATTTTAAAGTACCAGAATATACTCTAAAGAATGTTAATTTACCAACATATGGGTCAGTCATAACTTTAAAAGCAAGAGCTGAGAAAGTAGAATCATCAGATGAAACGATATCTACTTCATTACCTTGTTTGTCTTTTCCAACAATCATTGGAACATCAACAGGGCTAGGTAAATAGTCACATACCGCATCAATTAATAATTTTATACCCTTGTTTTTGAAAGCTGAACCACATGTTACTGGGAAAAAGTCAACTGTTAATGTAGCTTTACGAATAGCCTTTTTAAGAACATCAACAGGTATTTCTTTTTCATCTAAATATAACATCATTAAGTCATCATCAAAATCTGCAACCGCAGAAATTAATTCTTCACGACGAGCTTCTGCTACCTCTAAAAGATTTTCAGGTATTTCTGTTTCTGTATAATTTTCATCAGGATTTCCATCAAAGATGTAAGCCTTCATATTAACTAAACTAATTACACCTGAGAAATCTCCTTCGGCTCCAATTGGTATACAAATTGGATGAGCATTAGCACCTAATCTTTGATGTAAACTTTCGCAAGATGCATCAAAATCAGCACCAGTTTTATCCATTTTATTAACCAATACAAGACGGGGAACTTTGTATTCAGTAGCTTGTCTCCACACTGTTTCAGTTTGAGGCTCAACTCCCGCTTGAGCATCTAGTACAGTAACTGCACCATCTAAAACTCTTAGAGATCTACTAACCTCAACTGTAAAATCTACATGCCCTGGAGTATCGATTAAATTAATTCGATGTCCTTTCCAGTATGCAGTAGTTGCAGCAGACGTTATAGTAATACCACGTTCAATCTCTTGTTCCATCCAGTCCATTTGAGAAGCACCATCATGTGTCTCACCGATTCTATGGATTTTTCCAGTGTGGTATAAAAATCTCTCCGATACAGTTGTTTTACCGGCATCAATGTGAGCCATAATTCCAATATTTCTTGTCTTCTCTAACGATATATCACGAGGCATAACTTAACATTCTCCTACCATTGATAATGTGCAAATGCCTTGTTAGATTCAGCCATACGATGAGTATCATCACGTTTCTTAACTGATCCACCTAAACCATTAGACGCATCAATGATTTCATTTGCTAATCTTTCTTCCATTGTTTTTTCTTTTCTTAATCTAGCATATTGAGTAAGCCATCTTAAGCTTAAAGTCATTTTACGTTCAGGTCTAACCTCTACAGGAACTTGATAGTTAGCTCCACCAATACGACGAGCTCTAACCTCTAATTGAGGTGTAATATTTGCTAAAGCATCATTAAATACTTCTTCTGCTGGGCGACCAGTTTGTTTTTCTATTCTTTTGAATGCACCATATAAAATTTGTTGTGCAACACCTTTTTTACCATCTAACATAATGTTGTTAATTAAACGAGTAACAACTTGAGAATTGTAAATTGGATCTGGTAAAACTTTTCTCTTTGGAATATGTCCTTTACGTGGCATATTATTCCTCCTTTCAATTATTTATTATTTTAAATTAAGCTTCTACTTTTGCACCATACTTACTACGAGCTTGTTTACGTTTATCAACGCCTGTAGTATCTAAAGTACCTCTAATAACATGGTAACGAACACCAGGTAAGTCCCTAACACGTCCACCACGGATTAATACAACGCTATGCTCTTGTAATTTATGGCCAATACCAGGAATATATGCAGTAACTTCGATTCCGTTAGATAAACGAACACGGCAGTACTTACGAATTGCTGAATTAGGCTTCTTAGGTGTCATAGTTGTAACCCTTGTACAAACTCCACGTTTTTGTGGTGATTCAACATTAGTATTAACCTTCTTTAAACTATTGTATCCAACAGCTAAATGAGGAGATTTAGATTTTCTAATTTTTGATTCACGTGACTTTCTAATTAACTGATTAATTGTAGGCATGTAATATCCTCCTTCCAAGAATTATTTTTTGATACACCACATAACCAAGCGTATCATTTACCTAAAATAATAAGTTTTGAGAATCTCAAAACATATCTTTTGCAAATACTTATATATTATACTCCTTTTTTCATAAAAAAGCAATATATTTTTTATTTTTTTATTTTTTTATTTTT
>HF988697.1 GCA_000431235.1 Coprobacillus sp. CAG:698
AAAAATAGTAAAGTAATATCCAATATATATAGTAATCATATCTTTTCCATATATTATAGATTTTTTGGGGAAAAAGCGAATTCACGTGCACACTTGGCTTTTTTTACTTATTAATGTCATATAAAAATTGCCATGCTTTTGCATGACATTTTTATTTTATTTAAAATAACGTTTTAATAGTGCTTCTAAAGCCTTACCATGGCGAGCTTCATCTTTGCACATTTCATGTACTGAATCATGAATACCATCATAATTCAATTGTTTAGCAAGTGTAGCAATTTCCTTTTTACTCTTGCATGCACCATTTTCTCCAGCTAACATTTTTTCAAGATTTGTTTTAGTGCTCTTAGAAACTAATTCACCTAACATTTCTCCAAATCTTGCAGCGTGTTCTGCTTCTTCATGAGCAATATGTTCTAATACAACAGCTATTTCAGGATATCCTTCTCTATAAGCTTGACGAGCCATTGCTAAATACATACCAACTTCACTACATTCACCTTTGAAATGATCTCTTAAACCAGCTAGAACTCTTTCATCGACACCTTGAGCAATTCCTATAACATGTTCATCTGCCCAAGCTAATTCTTCTTCTACATATGGAACTATTTTGTCTGGACCAGCTCCACAAATAGGACATTTTTCATTTGTATCAATAATTTGACCACACACTAAACATTTGTACTTCATAATTTTCCTCCGATATATTTTTATTTTTTTTGACAATCTGTACATATGCCACGAATAATAATCGTTTTGTCTATAACCTTCATTCCAATAGTATCATCAATAGTTTCATCAATTTTATCTAAATTTGTTTCAATATCAATTATCTTCCCGCATTTAACACAAATTGCATGATGATGATTTATCATCTTACCATCAAAATGAGTTTTTCCATTTGGCATAACAATTTCTTTTATTATTCCTTCTTCACTCAATTGATGAAGATTTCGATAAACAGTACTAACACTTTTTTTTATTCCCCTCTCAGATAGCATAAAATATACATCTTCTGCTGTTGGGTGAGTAAAGGTAGATAGTACTATTTCTTTTATTAATTCACGTATTTTTGAGTTATATAACATTTAATTACTCCTAAGCAACTATATTTTACCATATTAAAATAAATTTGTCAATTAAAAATGAAAATTATTTTTATTTTTATTTTATTTAAATATTTTGGCAATAACAGAAACTATTTCTTTGATGTTTACATTAGTTGTATTAACGCATAAATCATAATTCTTTTTATCACCCCATTTTTGGTATGTATAAAATTCATAATATTTAGCACGATCTTTATCAACTTTTTTAATGTATTTTTCTAGTTTTTTAGAATCTAAATCTTCATTTTCATTCTTTCTAGATAAGCATCTATTTATCCTACTTTCCATACTTGCATGAACAAATATACGATAAGGATTATATTCTTTTAAAATATAATCAGCACAACGGCCTACAATGACACAGTTACTTTTTTCAGCCAAATACTTTAGTATTTCACATTGAGCAGTATAAATTGATTGTATTTGTTTGGTTTGATAATCGTTAAAGATTGCCATACTTTGTCCTATAGTAATAGGATAAAGATTATGAGGTTTCTTTTCTAAAACTTCTTTTACATATTCTTCTGATAAAGATGTATGTTTACTAATTTCTGTAATTATCTCTTTATCATAATACTCATAATTTAATTCTTCAGCAAGTCTTCTTCCAAATTCTCTTCCACCGCTACCGAATTCACGACCTATTGTTATTATTTTGTTCATAAAGTTTTCTCCTTTTATGCTAAAGTCTTGTATTTTATGATTTCCATTTTTGTTCCTTCAACAAGAACTCCACCACTAGTACTACTAGCTGGATTAATCAACCATGTACCACCATTTACATTTGTTTCATATGTGTGAGGACACCATAAATATTCACCTGGATTTAATTCACAGATAACATTTGTTGTTGTATCATTTGTTCCACTATTTGGAAGAACCTTAGAAACACAATAAGAACCACTAATATCTTTTCCAAATATTACTTTGAAATATCCATATGCACCACTATTATTTCTTCCATACGTATCACTTAGGTCAAACTTTAATACTTCATTTGTGCTATTATAATATAATGCTCCTGTACCAGCATATTCTTTTGCTTTTCCATTAACAATACCCACATTATTAATAAAATCAATACCACCTAAAGGACGTAATTCTTTTCGTGAAAGTGTAGATCCAGATTCAGGAGTTGATAAATTAATTAAACAGTTTTTGCCAATAAAGAAGATTTTTCCACTTATTCTAATGGCAACACCACCAAAGCCTACAGCACTATCTTGATCAGCATATGTTCCAAATCCATCAGATGTTTTTCCAGCACTTGGCGCTTTTGCTCCAGTGTTGAATATTAATTTGTCACCTTCTTCTGCTAAACCAAAGTTTATTGTAAAACTCATCTTTGTTTCATTATATGTAGCAACAATTGTCACATATTTCACATCATAACTAACCTTTAATAATTTGCCAGTTTTCAAATCATAATAAGATGAATCTTCACCCTCTGAATATTCGAATGACAATCCTTCCATTTCTGGTAATTTGTAATCATTAACTATTTTAGCAGGAATTTTATCCATTAAATCATATAACACTTTTATATCAGGATTATCAATAGCTATAATATCTATTTTTAATCTCTTAGCAACATTTTCTAAAGTTAAATATTTCTTTATTTCAGCACTTTGATTTTCGTAATTCTCTAGTACTGCTTCTATAGCACCTTTGTTAACTCCTGTTACTTCAATATTAAACTTAAGAAGTTCATAATCAAGTTTAAATGCTTTTATTTGATTTATAGTAACTTGTGTTGTACCACTATTTGTTTCATTTTTTGAATTAGTAGGAGTTTGTTTAGTCACTTTGAAATCGCGATAATTATTATTAGTATCTAGTAAATATTTACGAGAAATACTCATTCCTTCTAAAAGATCTAAAAATTGTTTTTCTTCAAAATCAGTAGAGTTCTCATATACGCCTAATTTATCAATAACTTTGTCATCACTTGATAAAATACTTATACTAAATCCTTTTTTAACTTCTTCATCAGTAATTAATAAATCAAACACACAATCAGGTAATACACAATCAAAAATGTCTTTTGAACTATAATCTTTAATCAAATCACCTAATCCAATTAGGAAATATCCTTTTGCTGGAATAGTTCCTTCAAATATTTCAAACTCGTATAATTTATCTAATTTAATTGCAACTTTATAACCTTTTAAATCAATACTATTACTAGTTGTATTGTACAATTCAATGAAACGGTAAGAACTAGGATTTTCTAAATCATTTAGCATAAATACTTCGTTGATAAGAATTGAAGTATTAATGTCATAAAGTTTAAATAAGTTTTCTTCTATTTTTCGTAAGTAATCTATCGAACCAATTAATCTTTGTGTATCACTATCAAATGAATCATATTGACTAATTAAATTTTCTATTACTTCTTCGTCATTTTTAGTAGGATTAATGCTTAGTTTAGCTACTTCTTCATCAAAGTTTCTAGCTACCATGATTTTTCCTTCATCATTTGGTAAAGGTGTATTTGTATTACTACCAGCAATTTCTGAAGTAAATACTTTTGATTCCTTATAATCTTTTCCTTCAATAGTTATTTCATAAGCTAATATTGTTCTTTCAAGTGGTTGTTTAAATACTTTTCCTGTATCATCAAGATATTCAGGTGTTAAAGATTTGAAAGATAATTTATAATCTTTAAGTAGTGATTGTACTAGTAATTCACCTGAAATTAAAGAAACAGCATAAGAATATAAATTATTTGTTCTCAATGTTTGAGGACAATTCTTACCACTCATATCATAGTGTTGTTTTACAGATGATAAAGATAACCCATTTTCAATAATTAAACTTGCCATTAGTTTACCAGCATTTTGCCATACTTTATATAAATCAGCACCATAATTTACACAAGTTTCAACACCTATTGATCTAGCATAAGCATCATATGAATCACCTTGCCATGTTACCTCATCATTAGGAATATGATGATAAATAACATTCTCATCTACTGTATAATGCCAAGAACGAGCACGCGATTCTTTGTTCCAATTTGAGACCATATAATCTGCATGATTTTTAGCATCAGCACCTGGGTTGATGTTTCCAGTGTCGTGGTATACTATGTAATTTAGAGCATCATGTTTAATTCCTGAACGAACTAGTTTCATTTTTTCCGCTTCAACAAGCATTTCTGGAGTAGCTGTTTTCCCATTAAACTTATTTTCTGTTATTGGAACAATTTCTTCAATCATCTTAGGATTTCTAAATGAATATCTTAATACACTTCCTAAAACCAATTGATTTCTTTCTTTTGGATTTTCACCATGAGTTACAACATTTTGAACTAAAACTTCATCAATTTTTAATGATTCAAATATTAGCATAGGATCAAGAATAACTTCAAATTCAATTTCATCATATATTTCTTCATTATCTTTTAATGTAACTCTAATAGTTGATTTCCCACATTTTAAACCTTCTAATTCATTGTTTTTAATACTTATAACTTCTTCATCACTAGAAGTAATAACATATTCTGTAATATCAGAATTATCAATATCAACTTTAATTGTTAATTTTCCAAACAAAGGAATAGTAGTTTCAATATTCTTAATCGATATTTGAGGTTTTGGTGGCTCATTTACCTTTACATTAATTGAATAAAACTGTTCTGTATTTGTAGATAAATATACTTTTAAAGTAACATTACCACTTTTTAAGCCCTTAACTATTGAGCCATTAACTGAAACAACTTCTAAATCATTAGATTCGATAATAACTGTTGTTCCTTCCTTTAAATTATTAGTTTGATATTTAATTTCACATTCTTCGTTTACTTCTATTGTATACTCTAAAACTTCGACTAATAATTCTTCTTTAGGTTCAGTCTTCTTTGCATTAACTTTAACTTCTAAGTAAATCTTTTCTTCTTGTGAAGATAAATATACCTCTATTTTAGTAGTTCCTTCCTTTAATGCATAAATTTTACCATTTTCTACTTTACATACTTCTTCGTTTAATGACTTCATCATTACAACAGTATCACTAAGAAGATTCTTTACTTCATAAGAAATAACTTCTTCTTGTCCCTCCTCAAGAATGTAACTTGTTTTTGTTATGTTTAATTCTTCTTTTTCTTTATTTTTTTCTTTACAACTAATAAAAGAAATTGAAAAAAGAAAAACAAACATTAGCATTAATAATTTTTTCATTTTACGCCTCCTATATAGATTTATATCAATCACATAATAATTATATCATTTTTTTAATCTATTGACAAACAAAAAATATATTTTGTGTCTATTATCATTTAATTTCAAAAAAAATACAGTTATTTATTAAATAGCTGTACTTATTTTTATAATTCTTTTTTTAATTAGCACTCTTTTTACTTATTATATAACTAAATAATGTCTTTATATCTTTTTTCGATAAAAAAGGATATATATTATCAATATCTACATTTGTATATTTACCACTTATGTATCCTTCTACAAGTTCACTAAGACATTTTCCAGATACAAATGGTATTAATGATGTGGTATTTACTTTTTCTGTTTCTGATTCAATTGACCATAAAAATAACTTATCGATAAACTTTGTTTTTAAAAATGGTGCTAAAGATGTAACATTAATTTTTGCATCCTTGAAATCATCATTTATATACTTTGTAACAATTTTAGCCAAGGTGTCTCGAGAAACAAAAGGTGACATACTTGTTATATTAATTGCATTCGCGTTTCCACTTTCTAGTAAATATAACATTAGTTTAGAGCAATTATCTTTTCCTAAAAATGGAGCAATGCTTGTGATATTAATGTTACTAATATCTATTTTACCTGAAATAATATCATCAGTTATTTTATCTATTTCCTCATCATCCAAAAATGGCATCATAGCTACTAAATTAATTGATTTTTTACTATTTCCTTTTGCTTTAAATATATTTTTGAATATTAATTCATCATCGTCTTCGTCATCGTCATCATCGTCTTCATCATCTTCATCATCGTCTTCTTCATCTTCATCGTCTTCTTCATCGTCTTCGTCATCTTCATCGTCTTCATCACCAAATGAAAATGTGAATGTATTAGGTTTCTTTTTTTCTTCTATATCATTATCTTTAACTACTTCTTCATCATTTTCAATAACAATATCACTTTTTTCTTCATTTTCTTTTACTTCTTCATAATAAACTTTCCCATTTATAATTACTTTATTTAGTTTCATTTTATACCTCCTGTTATTTAATAATTACCAATGATTTATTTATCTTCATCATCTAAACATAAAATATCTTCAAAATTTGTTTGAAATAACTTGCATAGTTCTAATAATGAATCTATTGTTGGAGCAGATATTCCATTTTCCCATTTTGAAACAGCTTGTCTTGTAACAAATAATGTCTCTGCCAATTCATCTTGAGACATATTTTTTTCTTTTCGGTACTTTTGTATTTTATTACCGACTTTTTTCAAATTTATCATAATAGTCCTCCAACTTTTATTTTACACAATTATTATATACCATTATAGTATAAAAGTAACGCAACATAAAGTTGCTTTTATTTAAAACATCCACCAAAAGGTGGATGTTCGTATTTACATACCTAAATAGGCTTTCTTAACACTTTCGTTTTCTAATAATTCTTTTCCAGTTCCTTCCATAACAACTAGACCTGTTTCTAGGACATATGCTCTATCAGCAATTGCTAGGGCTGCCTTAGCATTTTGTTCTACAAGTAGAATTGTTGTTCCTTTTTCATTAAGTTTCTTGATTATTTGAAATACTTCTTGAACATAAATAGGTGATAATCCCATTGATGGCTCATCAAGTAACAAAATTTTAGGCTTACTCATCATTGCTCTTGCTATAGCAAGCATTTGTTGCTCACCACCTGATAAAGTTCCTGCTTTTTGTTTGCTTCTTTCTTTAAGTCTTGGAAAAACTTCATATATATCTTCTAAATCATGTTTTATTTTTTGATTATTATGTCTACGAAATGCACCCATTTCCAGATTTTCCTGAACTGTTAGTCCTGAAAATATTTGTCTTCCCTCAGGTACATGACTTACACCATACATTATTCCTTCGTATGTAGGAACCTTTAGGATATCTGCTTTTACATATTTTTTATAGTTATATTTTAGAAGATTGATTTTTCTTTTTTGAAAGAAATTAGGTTTTTTGTATAATTCTAAGGTTATATCTTCATCACTTTTTAGTTTCTCAAAAGCTTTTTCACTTGTACCATATGTTGCTAATAATAAGTCTGTCATTTTTATTCCAGCAAATCTGTTTAACGTACGTTTATCTTGTAAATCTGATAAATCTAAAATTGCTTGTGAATCATTATCGGATTTTACTAAACCAGTAAGAGCCCTAAGTAAAGTAGTTTTTCCGGCACCATTGGCTCCAATTAAAACCACAATTTCACCCTTTTTCACATCTAAATCTATGCCTTTTATAGCTTTTATATTGCCATTATATGTTACTTTTAAATTTCTTACACTAAGCATATTTACTCTCCTAAATAAGCACTAATTACTTCTGGATTATTTTTAATTTCCTCAGGTGTTCCTGTTGCAATTACTTCACCAAAAGATAAAACCGTAATCCATTCACAAATACCCATAACAAGTTTCATATCATGCTCAATCAATAATATTGTAACGTTGAACTTTTTTCTCACAAGACTTATCGTATTCATTAATTCTTCTGTTTCTATTGGATTCATACCAGCAGCTGGTTCATCAAGAAGAATAATTTTCGGATTTGTTGCTAAGGCTCTGGCTATTTCAAGTTTTCTTTGCATACCATATGGAAGATTATTTGCTAATTCTTCAGAATATTCTTTAAGTCCTAGAATTTCAAGTATTTGTTCTACTTTCTCATCAACAGCTTTTTCAGAATTCCAAAACCTTTTTGTTCTAAAAATGCTATCAAAAACATTGTAACGTAGATCTCTGCTTGCTGCAGTCTTTACATTATCAAGAACTGACATTTTCTTGAATAATCTTATATTCTGGAAGGTTCTTGTAATTCCTTTTTCTACTCTTTTATAAGAAGGTAAATTTGTTATATCATTTCCATCAAGAAACACTTTACCAGTTGTTGGTTTATAAACACCTGTTAGAATATTAAATATTGTCGTTTTTCCTGCTCCATTAGGACCAATTAATCCAACTAATTCATTTTCTTTTATTTTTATATTGAAATTATTAACTGCTTTTAAGCCACCAAACATTATACTAATATTACTTGCTTCCAATATTACTTTATCTGCCATATTAGTATCCTCCTGTAAATAATTTCTTAATTTTTTTAATTATATTACCTACATTAGCACATAAATTTTTATAAAGTTTTTTTATTCCTGTAGGTATATTTTTTATGGCTTTCACAAAATTCTTTGGAAAACTCTTTATTCTCTGAGGTAATAATTTAATAAATCTTGTCATTGAAAACTCATAACGACCTAACAAACCTCCTGGTTTACGAAGCATTATAATTATTAGAATTATAGAATAAATAATTAAACGATAATCACTCAAAAATCTTAATGATTCTGGAAGTAATGTTAAAACAATTGCAGAGATAATTGAACCTGTAAATGATCCTAAACCACCTAATACAACTATTACTAAATAGTTAATTGATTGATTAAAATCGAAACTTTTTGGATCTATTCTTCCATTTAATTGAGCTAATAAGACACCAGCAACACCAGCTAGTGCAGCTGAAAATGCTAAAGTAATAATTTTAACTTTTGTAACATTTATACCTGAACTCTCAGCAGCAATTGCATCCTCTCTTATTGCGAGAATACTTCTTCCATACTTTGATCTCATAAATGTAAAGAGAACAAAAACAACTAACATTGTTATAAGCAAATATAATATTAAATTATCATTGATTGGTATTTTTGATAAACCTGATGCTCCACCAGTAAATTTAAATAGTTCTATTGCTTTCACAATAATTTGCCCAAATCCTAAGGTGATAATAGCAAGATAATCACCTCTTAATCGCAAAGCAGGTATTCCAACAAGAATTCCTCCTATACCCGAAGCAACAAATCCAATTGCAAGTGCGCATACAGTATAAACATTTTGCATTGCACTAGAAGCATTTCCAGCATCTACCTTTATTAAAAAGATAGAACCTGCGTAGGCACCAATGGCCATAAAACCTGCTTGACATAGTACTAATTCACCAAGACAACCTGTAGAAAGATTTAACGACACAGCCATAATTATTGTATATAAGATTACGAACATTAAACCTTTCATTTGTCTAAAACTTATGCCTATTAAATTAATATATAATTTATTAGCATTACTACTACATAATGTTATGTAAACTAACACAATTAGGACAATTGCGCTTATCAAATTAGTTAAGTAAGATTTCCTTCGAGGGAAAAGTGGAACCATTGAATTAATATTTTTATCCATAATCACACCTTCTCTCTAACATTTTTACCAAATAATCCTGCCGGTTTAAATAGTAAAATTATAATCAAAATTCCAAATAAGAATATTTCCGAAAATGCTGAATTTATACCAATAATATTAGGTAATATTTTTACTAAGCCAATAATAAATCCACCCACACATGCTCCGGGAATGCTGCCAATACCACCAACTACTGCAGCAATGAATGCATATAAGCCAAGATTAGAACCTAAGAATGGTTCTATGTTTGAATACTTAGCTACATACATAACTGAAGCAATACTTGCAAGAAATGTACCAATAACAAAAGTTAACACAATTGTCTTATCAATATTTATTCCCATTAGTTTAGCTGCATCAGGATTTTCGCTTACAGCTCGCATAGCTTTTCCTGATTTGGTTTTCTTAATAAATACATTTAAACTAACCATTGTGATTATTGTAACAACAATTATTATAATAGATATATTATCAAAAGAAATTTCTCCGATATGGTAAACTTTCTTTTCTATTAAATCACTTAACATTTTGCTATCGCCACCATATATTCCTTGAAAAGAATTTTCTAAAAGTAAGCTTACGGCAATTGCTGTTATTAGTGAAGTTATACTTGGAGATTTCTTTTTTCTTAGTGGTCTATAAGCTATTCTTTCAGTAAGGATACCTAATAATACAGTAATTAGCATTGATAAAACTATGGCAAGAACAAGATCCATTTTCGATAAGAAAAAGAATGTATAAATCATATAACAAGCCACCATGATAAAATCACCATGAGCAAAGTTAATTAATCGGATAATGCCGTATACCATTGTATATCCTAAAGCTATTAGTGCATAGATACTACCTGACTCTATTCCTAATATTATTTGATTAATAATTTCATTCATATATTAAATCCTTATTTTACATATCTTTGTTTTAATACCATTTCGCCATCTTTATATTCACAAATACATATTGTTTTAATTGGATCACCTTGTTCATTAAACTTGATATCACCAGTTAATCCACCTTTATATTCTAGTTTTTGTAAAGCATCTTTTACTAATGCTTTATCAGTTGATTTAGCATTTTCCATTGCTTTTGCTGCCATCATAACTGCATCATATGCTAAAGCTGCAAAAGATGTAGGTTGTTTTCCATATTTTTCATTATATTTTTTACTAAATTCTTTGATATTTTCATCTGAAGCACAATAATGATTAGAAAAGAAGACATTATTTGCTGGAGTATAATCACCAGTACCAGAAAGTTGTCTTAAAATACCATCATATCCATCAGCACCTAATAATGGAGCTGTATAACCTTCTTGGCGTAAACCTTTTGCTAGAAGAGCTGCATCTTCATAATATATTGGTGCAAAGACTGCCTCTGCATTGCTTCCTTTTATTTTTGCAATTAAAGCATTTCTTTGATCGTTATCTTTTGCTCTTAAACCACCGTCATTTAGAACTATTTCTAGTCCTAAAGTTTTAGCTTTTTCTTCATATGCTGAAGCAACACCTTTAGAATAATCATCAGATAAATCATATACTATTGCAACTTTTTTGACTTTTAATGTATCATTTGTAAAGTCAGCCATTGTTTCTCCTTGAGTAGGATCTAAGAAACATGCTCTAAACATATATTCTCTATTTTTAGTAACACTATCAGCTGTTGCACTTGGTGTGATAGCTGGAACCTTATCCTTATTTACTTGTGTAGCAATAAGTTCTGAATTACCACTCGTAACTTCACCAATTAAGAAATCAATATTATCTATTAATTTATTATAAGCAGATAGTACTTTTTTAGGATCACCTTCATCATCTTCTGATAAAGATTTAACTTGTTTTCCTAAGATTCCACCATTTGCATTTAAGTCATCAATTGCAAGCATTGCCCCTTCTCGAACTGAAGTTCCATACACAGACAAGTTCCCACTAAATGGACCTAAAATTCCAAATGTAATCGCATCAGACTCATTTTGAGTACAACCCAAAAAGACAAACGCACACGCTAACATTACAATAAGACATAATAATTTTTTCATATAGTTCTCCTTTTATAATTAGAATTTATAAGTTGCCTGAGTTAGAAAGATATAAAAAACACTCTCTATCAAAAAGACGAGAGTGTAAATATCGTACCACTTTTTGAAAATGCAAACACATTCCAGCACTATAACGTTTGCTAAACGGTCCATCTTAATCGTTATTACTTTCAGACGACTACTAACAGAATGATTTTCACAATTTTTCGTCATTATCTTGCACCAACCGATAACTCTCTACAGACAAATCAAATAGTTACTCTTTTCTGCTCAGCGCATTTACTTATATTGATATTATTATATATTATCATTATGTAAATGTCAAAGGTTTTTAAAATGTAAACGTTTTAAACTATAGTTTTTTAAATACTTTTGCATTTTTTAATATTTATAACCAAATATGAAAATGAGCCCCAAATTAAGGCTCATATCAATTTTGAAAAACAGTGTTTATTTATATAATCAAATTATCTAAAGCAATTTTAGACAATATTTAACAGCATTTTTTTCATTTCAGAACATTTATTAGATATAATTCCCCTTTTATCGAGTAAAGATATATTTACATACATAATTAATGTCTCATAGTTCGACTAAATAAATTATTTTTTTAACACATTACTAAGAAATATTTTCCTATAATTAATCAGTTTCATCAGCTACTCTTAACAAACAGTCAAACATTTTTGTAACATAAACATAGTCATTTTCAAAAACTAAATATTTCTTCTTTTGTAAGTTATCTATAGACTTTGCAATTTCATCAGTTTCAAATCTATCAGTAAATTTATCATAAACACACTTGAGTAAACATTTCTCATTTTTAAAAGCCAGATAAAATAGAATTTTATATTCTAAAGAATTTAAAACAAATAATTTTTCAAAAGCTCTTATTCTTTCAAAACTTTCAAAAACTCTATCTATTTTTACAATCATCTTGCTATATTTATTAACTAAATATTTTGCATAAAGTGCCTCATTCTCATTTATATCAATTGCTTTTATATCACCACAATTTGTAAAATAGCAATAAATATAAGGATTTATATCTAATAGTTTATCTAAAACTTCGTCGATGTCATCACCATCATTAGTTTTTTTTATTAATTCTTGAAATAATTCATCTAATATCTTTTCCATTTTTTACCCTTTATTTTCATACATTATTTTTAAAATCGAAAGGAAATCTTTTGGTAATTTATTTATAACAAAATCTTTCAACTTTTCTGGTATTACCTTATAATAACTTTCCGCTATAGCACAACTTACAGCACAAAGCGTATCCGTATCTCCTCCGATTGATACCGTAGTTCTTAGGCAGTCTTCAAAATCTTTTGAAATCAAAAAACAATAGATTGCTAGGGGAACTGTTTTTTCACACGAAGAATCAAATGTATTTACTTTCACCAAATCATCATAATTATAATTTATATCATAATATTTTGAAACATAATCACTTATATATTTTTTTGTTCTACCTTCTTTTGCATAAAATATACACATTGAAACAACTTCACTTGCTATTATTGCTTGGTTGGTATTGTGGCTTACCTTAGTTATATTTCTAGAGTATAACTTTACTTCTTCAGCTGTTTTTGCCATAAAACCTACAGGACTTATTCTCATTACAGCCCCATTACCAAAACTATCAGAAGGTTCGTTTTTATCAGACATAACCCACTTTAAAAATCTATGACCATACAATCTATTAGGATACTTTAGTACATAGTCTTTTAAAGTTTTAATTATTAAATCACTTTCAAAAACTTTTCCTTTAACTAAAATATCAGCACAAGCAATCGTTAGAACAGTGTCATCTGTAAAAAAACATCTATCATCGTATAAATTAAATTCTTTGTTTCGACAATTATTCAATTCATAAATTGACCCAATAACGTCGCCTATAATTGCACCTAACATAATTATTTTCCTTTAATTTTCATCTAAAATACTTACAAGTATTTCTACAAGTTCTGTAGGGTATAACTTTTCATTTTTTTCCATTAAATAATGTTTTTTTATAAGTTTATCTGTTATTCTTTTGATGTCTTCTTTTTTATAATTTAGATTAAATGATTCATTAATTACATCACATATATTTTCATTTTCTGTTTCAAGAAATGTAAACATAACTGCTATTTCCGTTTCTGTCAAATTAAATATTCTATGTAATATTTCTTCATTAGCAATCAATTTATTGACATAAGCCACTTCACTAGCATCTGTAAATGCAGATAAGAATTGGTTTGTACAAAGAAAAGCATTTTTAAATTTATCAAGCTCTGTGACTGGTTCATCAATATTATCAATTATTTCATATGCATTTCCAACATTTGCAATAAAGCAGATAACATATGGATTCTTTTTACTAATTTCTATTAGTGTTTTCTTACACTTCGCATCATTTTTATTTGCCATATAATAGAGCATTTGTGATAACAATGAGCTCAAATTGTTTTTGTTTTCACATTCACTAAAATATTTATCTAACATTTCATAATCTTTTGTTCGATAAAAAATAGCCATTGCCGGCAATAAAATATCAACTTCAAACATATTATTTGAATTTAGTAGTTTAATAGCCCATTCTTTGGCTTCTTCGTATTTTCCTTCTCTTATACAAAGTGAAAAAAGGCTATATAAGGATTCAATATATTTTTCATACTCTAGCGTATTGTTATAATCAACATTTTCAAAACTATTTTTAAGCATATCTTTTAGGTCATCAATACCCGCTCCACGTGCCTTCATCAATTCTAAAGAGATTGACAAAGAATCTGGATCCAAATCATGAGCTATGTTTAATATTCTCGTTTTTTCGAATTTATCTTGACTTTGTAATGCTATTTTAAATAGTTTAAGTGCTTTTTCATAGGGAGAAGCATTTTCATTTAATATTTTATTTATTTTTATCATAACTATCCTTTCTACATACGTATAGATATTATACACTATTTTTACCTTTTTTTACAATATTTATTTTGTAGATATTTGTCACATATAATGACAAAAAAGTTGACATAAATAATTTCAAATGATATAATTTTTATATAAAGGAGGTAATTTATGTTTGGCAAAAAATTAGACTTTTTAATGACAATAACAAACACTAAAAATAGTACTCTTGGACGAGTATTATCATTTGACCCTTCTTATATAAGCCGTATACGAAACGGCAGCAGAAAAATGCACAAAAATAAATCAATAATAACTAACATTTCTTTATATTTTGCTCAAGTAATAAAGGAACCTTATCAAAAAACAGCTATAGCAAACGCCATTAACATGGATATTGAATGGCCAAGTGATGCAAGTGAAGCCGAAAAATATATTTATAAATGGCTATCTGACGATGACGATTTTGATCATGAAGCCATTAGAAATATCTTGATTAAATTTAGTACTAATAAACCTACAGATTCAATAAAAACTTCTAGCTTTGATTCAGAAAAGACAATTTCTAAAAATGGTTATTTCTACGGAAA
Source organism: Coprobacillus sp. CAG:698 (assembly GCA_000431235.1). Lineage (GTDB taxonomy): Bacteria > Bacillota_I > Bacilli_A > ML615J-28 > CAG-698 > CAG-698. The sequence goes on from HF988697.1 coordinate 15,056, forward strand.
CGATGGTTTAAGAACTGCAATTTTAAATTTAATAAGAAGTGCCTGTCTTGCAAATAACTGTCATACTCTTCTAATTAACTTTAGTGACAACATAAAATATCTTGGAAGTGATCCTGATTACTTAAAGAATCTTAACGAATTACTCTTTGAATTCATTGGAAAAGGTGGATCTGTCATAATGATACATCCTCTAACAAAGGACTTTAAGAAAATGATTGGAAGCGTCGAAAAGTGGCTTCCACTATATATGACCGGTTCAATGGAGCCCTATTATTATCCAAAATCAAAAGATGGAATCTATCAGCGTACTTTACTTGTTTCTGAAAAAACTTGTGCTCTTTCATCAATTTCAATATGTAATAATACTAATAATTCACTTACAACACTTACTGATGATAAAGATGCAATTAAGGCATTTGAAGAGGAATTTTATGATTATTATCAACTATGCAAACCAATTTTTAATGTTTATAGCCCAACAAAGATAAATCAGTTTTGGGAAGTTCTTCAAAAATTTAGGACTTATAATAGTAACAGGATAATCCTAGATAATAACCTTAGCATATATAGTATGCCAATAGAAATAATTGATAACAACTTTAAGAAGACTAATAATAAAATCCTATTTAACCTTTATAATCAATCAATATCATCATTTAAAGAACATATGCAGAAGGGATATACGACATTAGAAATTATTAGTTTACCTAAAATAAATGAGCTTGAAGCCAATGAATTTAAAATGACAATTGGATATACATCTGATCCTATTGTAATTACCTATACTAAAGATGATCTTAAATTACATTTAGAAAATATAATTAGATTGCTTAAACAATATAAAAACTATAATATAGTTATAACAACTAGGAAAATGAATAATATTCACATATATTCTTTAGAAAACTATGGAACAATTATAGCTAGAAATTACCCTTCTCCTATAGCTTTTGTTATTACTGAGAAAAATATGACTTCTTCTTTTTGGGAATATTTGACATACACTTTTGCAACTCACTCAAAAAAGGAAAAAGTTATTGCATTTCTTGAAAAGTACATAAAAAATTTATAAAACACGCGTTCGGCGTGTTTTTTATTCAAGTATATCAGCATCAAAATATTTATTAAAATTACTTTCAAAATCTTCATCTAAATCTTCTTCTAAGTGAGTTTCTAACAAGGCTCTTCCAGAGAAAGGTGAATCAAACGCATAGATTTTAGCATCTATCCCTAATTTAGTAAAAGTGAGCATTAATTTATATAAATATTTGTTCAATTCTTTTAAATCTTTGGGATCATATTCTGTTAATTCAATTAAGCTTTTATATGCATCCTTATCGATTTCTTCAAGTTCATCTTTATATTCGTTAAGTATTAAACTTAAATCAAAAATGTTATCTCCATCAAAATCTATACAAGTTTCAACAGATGAAGGAATACAAAACTCTTTGATAAATTTTTTTATCATTTCAAAGTCTTTTGACCAATACCATTGTCCATAACACATAAAACAAGGTCCGCTATTTTGTGTACTTTCATACCAAATCATGTAAGAATTTTCTTCAATTTTTTCCTTAGTTAATAATTCTATATCCATATTATTCTATCTCCCATATAATTGTTACGTCTTCGTTTTTTGTTATATCTTCTGGTTCTATATCGATACTATCAATTGCACACATTTTACTTGATAACATCATTCCTCTTTCAAATGGTTTTGAGCTAAAATCAAATTGTTTAGAACTAAAGTCAATTTTTAGTATTTTACCTAAACGCACTTGAGCACTTTCTGATAATATTTTTGCTTTTGCATATGCATCTTCGACTGCCAATTTTAAAAGTTCATTCTTAGCTTCTTCAGGATTTTTTATAGTATATTCAAGATCAATTTGAACATTTTCTGTACTCTTTGATAAACTATATAAAACTTTTCCTAAAATCTTATTATCAATATCAAATTTATAATTTAAATCTTGATTATATTTATATCCTTTTAATTGAGTTACATAATTTCCTTTATTGTCTCTTACTGATTCATAATCTGGTTTAATAGAATAGTATGTTGTTTTTAGTTCTTTTTTATCTAAACCAGCTTCTTCAAGAATTTGTTTAACTTCATTTACCTCTTCAACAGATTTTTTTATTGCTTCTTCATAACTTTCTAAGGTTTTACTTAGAGAAAGTTTCAAAAGAATTTGGTCAGGTTTAATTTTAAGCATTCCTTTACCTGTTATTTGTATTGTACGACACATATAAACCTCCTTGTTATTTTTATTTTAGATAATAGTTTTAAAGCAAGTTTTATAAAAAATTATACAATCAAATAAATTCAATTGTATAATTTGCTTTTTATTTTTTCTGCTTTTCTTTAGATCTTTTATCATTAATTATTTTCATTTCTTTTGCTGTGATTAATGTACAGTTATTTTCCTTTGCCCACGAAACACATCCCTTTAAAACAAGTTTTAAGAAAGGTCTTGGAACTTTGACAAGCATTTGTAAAGCATCATCACTAAATTTAACAACATCATCAGCTCTATTTGCTGCGTACCTTACAGACGTTATATCAACTTCTCTTTCAGGAATAGGTTCTGGACTGGGAACTCTATAATTCGAGCACCAGAAATTTGTCGAGTCACGATAGCCCCAATTTGTAGGTAGAGGGCAGAAATTATGCTTATTCACACCATTTATAAGTGCATCATAATATTTATCTTTTAGTAATATACGATCAATCTTTAAAATGAAATGTGCTCCATACTTTGATGTTATTCCATTAAAATTATGATATGGTCCTTGATATTCGTCTTTTACTTCTTCATTTTCGCAATTTTCTAATTCTTTAACCCAAGAACATTCAAAAACTTGTACTGCTTCACTTATTATGAGAGGATATGTTTCTTGAGGATTTTCTTTTGCCATTTGTCCTTTTTCTAAATTAAACTTAAAATCTTTCATTTTTTCTTCAGGCGTATCACCTGGGAATCCTAAACGTACGTGTTCTTTAAAAGTTTTTTTACAATATTTCAAGAAATTTATTGTACACTTACCATGTCTAAGCAATCCTCTTGCCGTATTAGATGTGTTTCGACATTCTAAAATCATTGCATAGAAATTCTTTCCTGCTATATAGTATGGAAAGCATAAAGAATAGGCACCAAAACTTGTTTTATCACCTTTTTCATCAAGTGTTCCCACTAAACATAGTGGCATTGGAAAGAATGATGATGTTTGATAAAAATTATCAACAATACGTATATTTTTAAATTCAGTCATGTTTACCTCCTATTATTTATTTGATAACATTTTTCTTATCTCTTTTAAGCTTCTTTCAAGGCACAAATCTTCGCCACTTTTTATACTCTCAATTGTTGGTTTAACTATTATATCAGGAGCGATTCCTTTATTTGTAAATTCTTCGTTATTAAGCAATAAACTATGGCGAGAACAAATTCGTACTTATCCACCACTTTTTAATTTATAACTAAGTGGTATACCAGTTGATCCATAACTATTATTTCCAATAAATACTGCTTTAGTATTAAATCTCATCATATTTAGAAAATCCTCAGCAGCTGATGCAGTTCTTTCATTTAGCATCACCACAACAGGACCTTGTAATACATCAGGAACACCAGTGTACGACTTAGAATCTTGTTTTTCAAAATATGTATGTTTACGAGTTTTATATAAACCTTCAGCAAACTCGGCATTATCAAAATAATATTTTAAATCACTATAATTAAAATCACAAACTTTTCTCTCTACAGCCCAGGCCATGTACGTTGACTTATTAACCGCCATTAACCAGTTATGCGATGGAAACTCTCTACCTATAAACATTGACGCTACAGCAGCAGCATTAGATGATGAGCCTCCGTCATTATCTCTAACATCAACAATAAATGCTTTAGCAGATTTTAAGTAATTTATATGTTTATACATATCAAGTATCATAAAATCATTCATAAAGGTTTTTACAGTTAAAATAGCTATATCATCATCAGTGATTTCAATATAAAAATCATCAAATATGTATTGTTTCTTTAATTTAAACATTTCTTTATTTATAGGCTTAAATACCCAATTGGGATTAAACTTTTTTCGTTTAAGGTCAACTATATATTTCTTGCCACTTTCTTCAAGTTCTAAACTAACGACACTGTTTATTGGACCCATTGTTAGATAAAAGTTAATATCCTTATAACAACTATCAAATTTTTCATGCCACAAATAAGGGAAAATGTTTTTTCTTATATAATCAATAGTAGGTTCTCCATTTATTCTATTAACCTTGCTAAATAGTTTTATTTTATCAGCAACATTTTTAGAACAATTAGTTATTATTATTTCGTCATCAATATATTCTGTACATATCGGTAAAAATGAACAATATCTCTCATTATAAATTATTTCATCGGGAAACATTACTTGTGTATGTCCATCTCGTAACAAATTAACAAATCTTTGTAATTCTTGATAGTACTCAAACAAGTCATCAGTATTTAGAACTCTATTTAAAGTTTTCCTATATTCTTCATCCCAATTCACAGTATCTTTCAGATAATCCCAAAAGGCAAAATTATATTTTGCTTCGCTCCAAATCAAAGATAATTCATAGATTTTTTGTTCATCACTTATTTTTTTCTCCATGCAATCTCCTTACCGACTTAAAAGCCATTATATAACTTAAATTATAAACTATCCCATGCTTTAAGTCAATACAAATATTATAAAAAGGAAGCTTTTGACTTCCTTTTTAGTCTATACCTTTTAATGATTCGACCATATTTATTTTTTTGTTTTTCCTGAATGTTATTAGACTAACTACGAACGACATTAGAACTGTTAATATAATTGTTAGAATGTATGTTAATGCATTTACTACTATTTTCATTTCATATTCGCTAGCTAATTTTTCAACTAAATACTTAAGTGTAATAACTCCAAATGGTATTCCAAGTAATACACCTATTGTAGCTATCCAAAGATTTTGACTTATAAGTAAATTACCTATTTTTTTATCTTTAAATCCAACTACTTTTAGTGTTGCCATTTCACGATATCTTTCCATATAGCTCATTATTCCTAAATTATAAAGAACAATTGCTCCAAGAATAAGAGCAGCAACCATTAATAATAATACCATTACATTAAGCAAATTAGTAAATGTATCAAATGATTTAATTATGCTTGATTTACTTTGTGTACTTGTAATAATATTTGATGCTTCAATGTCTTTTTGATTTGAATATATAACATTAATTTTATAATCATAGTTAATGCTTTCTGCATATTTTGTTGACATTATTACTGATTCACTCAAACTTCTAATTATCTTTGTAACCTTGACTTTGTACTCTGTAGATGATTGATATGGAGAAAATTCAATATAATCATTTTCTTTAATATCATATTCTTCAGCTAATCTCTTGCTAATGTAAACTTCGTTTTCTCCTAATTTTATTATTTTACCATCAAGATCAACAAATTTAACCATATCATGAGTAATGTTATATATTTCTAAGGGATATGTTTTGTCTTTAACTTTCACATTAGTAATTGAGGCAAAATCACCACTATATTTTTTTGCTTCCTCTATAGCATCTTCATTAGAAGTTTTTTCAGAAACGAACATTCTTGTTTCATAGTTAATAGCTTCATCATAGAACTTATCAACAAATTCATTCATTGTATCTTTCATACCTAATGAACCAATAACTAAAATAGTACAGCCAACAATTCCTATAAGAGTCATAAAACTTCTTGCTTTATGTCTCATTATATCACGGAGATTCCATCTTGTGCCAAATCCAAACTTAGACCATAGTTTTGTTTTTTCAAGTAACAATGATTTCATTTTCTTTGGGGTATAACTTCTTAATGCATCTGCAGTATTACCTTTAAGCATATTTTTAACTGACAAATAACCTACAAAAGTTAATAGAACATTTATTAAAACTAGCAATAACCAACCAAACCATGGCATATATAAATGCCAATTTGGCATATCAATATATGTTCCCATTGCTCCATTAGGGTTCATAATATAATAAGCAACAAAATATCCTATACCTATACCGAATATAGAGCCTAATATACCAATGAATGTTGAGAAGGAAGTATAATGAATTACAACCTTATAGTCTTTGAATCCTAATGCTTTTAAAATTCCTATTTGTGTTTTTTCATTAATTACTAATCTATGCATAGTAGTTATCATTGTTAGTATAGCTATTGCAAGAAATAGTACAGGCAAAACAGAGCACATTGTTTTTCCTTCTTCTATTTCTCCACTAGGTCCAGAATAAGATATAACATCATCTTTTGATAAAATTATAGTTGTTGAGCCTAATGCTTTATCAATTTTATCTGATAGTTCTTGTTTGCTTAAATTTGACTTTATATTTATTTGTGTATAATATTCCATTCCAATACATTTATCTAATGCTTTTGGAGTAATATAACCATAACCATGTGTATTATAATCGGGCATTAATTGCGTTTCATCAGGTAAACAAACTAAGTATTCACTTGATTTAATCAAACCAACAATTTTAAATTTAAATGTAAACATTTCATATTTAAGTGTTATGGCGTCTCCTACTTTAAGGTTATTCTTTAGAGCATACTTATCAGAAAGCCAAATACCTTCAGCTTCCTCCGTATTATATTCTTCACCAAAAGATTCTCCAGTTTCATTGTATAAAATAAATGATGATAGTTCCATATTTTCACTAACAGTAAGAGCTATTATTTTATCACTACCTTCAACTGATGTGTTAACCGATAAATATCTTGTAGCATTATCTACTCCACTTATAGCTTTAATTTTATCAAGGTCATCTTTTGAAAATCCTTTGGCATTTATAATACGAAAATCAGCAAAATTAGTTTCTTCATAAAATGTATCTGTATTTACTTTTATACTATACCATTCCATATTAAAACCAATAAATATACCTGTTCCAATGGCAATCATTATTACCATGGAAATGAATTGCGATTTATATTGTTTCAGTGTTCTCAGCAATTTTTTGAAAAGCATATTACCACTCAACTTCCTCAACACTCATAGGTGTTTTATTAGCTTCATACGATTTTATTTTTCCATTTTTAACTCTTATAATTGTGTCAGCAATTTTAGCAATATTTTGATTGTGTGTTACAACAACAACTGTTTTACCGTAATTTGCACACATAGATTTAAGTAATCTCAATACCATCACCCCAGTTTGTGAATCTAGTGCTCCAGTTGGTTCATCACATAATACTATTTGTGGGTTTTTAGCTAATGCTCTAGCAATTGAAACTCTTTGTTGTTCTCCACCTGATAACTCAGAAGGGAAATTATTTATATGATCTAATAAACCAACTTCATTAAGCATTGTTTTAGCATCTAAATAATCTTTTGATATTTCATTAACTAATGATACATTTTCTAAGACTGTTAATGTTGGAATTAAATTATAGAATTGAAAAATAAATCCAACTTTCATGGCTCTATATTCAGCAAGCTGATTACTGTTTAGCTTTGAAATATCTGTACCATCAACAATAATCTTACCTTTCGTTGGAACATCTAGTCCACCTAATAAATTTAATAAAGTAGATTTCCCTGCACCACTAGGTCCCAAAATTACTATAAATTGTCCCTTCTCTAAAGTTAAATCAACTTCATCAAGGGCCTTTAGAACATGATCTCCTGTTTCATATATTTTACTTACATTTTCAAATTTTACGATTTCCATTTTAATTCCTTTCCAAAATAAAAGACTTACGAATTTATCTTTATCGTAAGCCTTCTTCTTTTTTATTTGTTGTCTTTTGTGGGTATTTTACAACATTTTTCACGAAGAGGGCAACAACAGCATCTCGAATTGCATTTTGTTACTCCCTTTTTTTTGCCTATAAATCTTAATATAAATGGCATGAAAACTAGGCCAACAGCGACAACAGCAATTATCGGTTCAAACCATTTCATATTAACTATCTCCTTTTTCTAATTATTTTTTGCTAATGATTTATTTTTAATTCTTTTACTTACAGTTATTCCAGCAAATACGATACCAGCAATTAAAGCTAAAATTACAAGTAATCCCGCAATCCATGAAGCTTCACATAAAGCACCTAACCAGTAAATTACTAATGAAATGACATATGATGCACCTAACCACCATGCAATTGTGATTAAGAATCCACGTTTACTACTTTCAGATTTAGCAGTAGCAACAGCTGCAAAACATGGAAGAGTAAATAAGTTGTATGCAGCAAATGAATAAATTGCAGCATTAGATAAACCAATTGTTCCTTCTTCTAATCCTAAAGTAGCCATTGTAGCAACAACATCTTCTTTAGCGATTAAACCAGTTATAGAAGCAACAGAATATTTCCATCCTTCACTTCCCATAGCCCATCCTAGAGGATAGAATATAACTTTTAATACTCTACCTAAATCAGCTAACATACTTTCATCGATACTGTCAACCATTCCTTTCCAGAATGCCCAACTAAAGCTTTGTAAGAACCAAATCAAAATGATTGATGCAGTAATGATTGTTGATGCTTTGTATAAGAAATGTTTGAATTTTTCCCATAAGTGAGCAAGAAGATTTTTAACTTGTGGACGATGGTATGCAGGTAATTCCATAATGAATGGAGGAACTTCATAATTCTTACTAAATAATTTTACAAAGATTGCACTTACTACAGCAATTACTATTCCTAATAAATAGATTGAGAATACGAAAATATCACCTAAGAATTTTCCAGCTACAACTGTTGCAAGTAAAGCCCAAATAGGAGCTTTTGCACCACAGCTAAAGAATGGTGTAATTCTAATTGTCATATCTCTTTCACGTTGATCTTCTAGAGTCTTAGTTGCCATCATTGCAGGAACGCTACATCCAAATCCCATTAATAGTGGAATAAATGCTTTTCCTGATAGACCAAATTTTCTAAATGCTCTATCCATGATAAATGCAACACGAGCCATATATCCTGAATCTTCAAGAATGGAAATAAATAAGAACAATAACAATACTTGAGGTATAAAACTAAAGATTGAATCAATACCAGTTAATAAACCATCAACTACTAAGCCAGTATACCATTTACCTTCAGGCATAAAACTATTGAATAAATCAATAATTGATCCTGTAACAAATCCCATCCAACTTTGAAGGAAGACACCTGGAGATGGAATAGATATTGCTACGCTACCTCCGTTTGCTAAGAATTCTTCAACAGTTATTTTTGCTTCTTCGGCTGCTTCTTCAAGCAATCCTTCATATCCCATTCCTGTAAAGAAGTTAATCCAACCTTCATTTGTAATTTCTACTCCAAACAAACTATTTAAGAATAGTAAATCTTCAGAGAAGACTAAGTGGAATACTACAAACATAATTACTAAGAAAATAGGTATACTCCAAATTCTATGAGTAAGTACTTTATCGATTTTATCTGACTTAGTTTCTTTTTCAACATTTTTAGGTTTAATAATTGAATTTTGGAAGTTTTCAGAAATAAATTTATATCTTTCATCAGCTACTAAAGCTTCAAAATCGCTATCAAATTCTTTTGTATCAACTTTTGATTTTAAGACATTTACTTCTTCAAGAATATCTTTATGCATTTCAACTTCGATTTCATCGTTTTCAATTAATTTAATTGCGTGGAATAAAGGACTTTTAACTTTAGAAGAAAATCCTTCTTCCACAGTATCAATTAAATTAAGCAATTCTTTATTTTGGATAAATGTTTCACCTTTACGGTTACTATTTTTTCTAGCAACTTCATAAGCTTTTTTCATTAATTCTTCTGTACCTTGACCTTTTAAAGCACTTATTTCAACAACAGGTACATTAAGCTTTTTCTCTAAATCTTTTACTTTAATTTGTGTTCCACTTTGTTTTACTAAATCCATCATATTTAGTGCAACAATAACTGGAACATCTATTTCTAATATTTGAGTTGTTAAATATAAATTTCTTTCAAGGTTTGTTGCATCAACGATATTTATAATACAATCTGGATTTTCATCAATTATAAAGTTTCTTGATACTACTTCTTCAGGTGTATAAGGACTTAAAGAATAAATACCAGGTAAGTCAACAATGTCTACTTTTTCAGGTAATTTTTTATAAACACCTTCTCTTTTATCTACTGTTACACCAGGCCAATTACCTACATGAGCAGTAGCTCCAGTTAATTCATTAAATAATGTTGTTTTTCCACAGTTAGGATTTCCTGCTAGTGCGAATTTCATTATTTATTCACCTCCATTAGAACTTTATTAGCTTCATCTTTTCTTAATGTTAATTCATATCCACGTATTGTAACTTCAATTGGATCTCCAAGAGGAGCTAATTTCTTTAAAACAATTTCAGTTCCTGGTGTTACACCCATATCAAATAATCTTCTTTTGATTTTTCCTTCAGCTTCAATTTTCTTTACTTTTCCTTGTTCACCAACAATAAATGTGTTTAAATATTTTTCCATTTTTATCTTTTCCTTTCTCTATGCAGCAACAATAATTTTCATAGCTGTTTCTTTATTTAATGCAAGTGTTGTTTCTAATATTTTAACAATAACATCTCTTTGAGAATTTGATATAACTTTAATTGTACTTCCAACATTAACGCCTAAATTCAATAAGTGTTTTTTTGTTTTCTCATCAACTAAGATTTTAGCAACCTTCAATTCAACATCAATTGGAGCAATAAATAGAGGCATAATTATTCCTTTCTAGTTAGCCTATGCTAACCTATATCCATAAATATTAGTTAGCGTTTGCTAACTTTTATAGTTTTATAATAGTTAGCTACCGCTAACTCTATATATATATTTTATTCCACTTTATGCGAAAAGTCAAGCATTAATTTTCTAAACAACCTTTATATACATTTGAAAATGTTTTCAATATTTGCTTTTTATTAAATTGTATGATAGAATAAATGCATCTTGAGGTGAAATATGAAAATACACGAATCAGCAGAAGATTATTTAGAAAGAATACTTGTCTTAAAAAAGAAAAATGGCAAAGTCATATCTATTGATATTGCTAACTCTATGAATTATTCTAAACCAAGCATTTCACGTGCAATGAAAATTTTACGAGAAAATGAATATATAACATTTGAAGAAAATGGAGAAATTAATTTAACTGAAAAAGGCTTAAATATAGCTCAAAAAATCTATGAACGTCATGTTCTTCTAACAAATTATTTTATGGCTTTAGGAGTTAAAGAAGAAACTGCACGAAATGATGCTTGTAAAGTAGAGCATGACTTGTCAGAAGAAACATTTAATGCAATAAAAGCACACGTGGAAAAACTTGATAAAAAGAATAACTAAGTTAAAATATTTTCATATTAGCATATATAAAAATGCCCATGGAATTTTTTCTATGAGCTTTTTATTTATAATTTTTCAAAATAATAGCGAGACTTCCCTTGCTTTTTTTATATTCAATAGTTTCTACTAGGTAGTAACAGATACAAGCCATGCAGTGGGTACAATTTTTACCACCAAATAGATTTACCTTCATTATATAAACTATTACCTGTTACTGAAGAACAAAAAATCATATATAGTTCTTCCAAATAATAATTAATCAATAATAATGTATCATATTTCGTAATAAAGAACATAAATTTTTTGTTAATTAAAAGGTGTGGCAAGAGCGACACCTAATTAAAATACACTATTTTCTAGAAAATTATCATTTATCATATTTACTATCTAATATAACTTCCATTTGTGTTTCTTTAACTTTCATACCCATTTTTTCATAAAATGCACGAGCCGAATCATTACCTTCCCATACATTTAATGTCACATCATAGCAACCTTTTTCTTTAGCATAATTTAAGACATATTTATATAATAATGTTCCTATATGTAAGCCTCTAGAGGATTCATCAACGCACAAGTCATCAATAAATAATGTTTTAAAATCTCTCATATTAGTACTAAATGGTTGCTTTTTCATTATGCAAAAAGCATATCCTAATACACAATTATTATCATCACATGCCACAAATACTGGTGTATTTTCATTACTAATTATATTAAGTAATTCATCTTCAGTATATTTTGTAGTACCAGAAATAAATATATCAGGCCTTATTTTGGCATGTAGTTCTAAAACTTCATTAAGCAGAATCATTATTTTTTTCATGTCTGACTTTTGAGCTTTTCTAATTTCAATTGCCATTTTGAACCACCTCTAATTAAATTCTCTTCTAGTCATTAACTTTCAATACAGAAATAGCATCTTTAATTGTTTTTTCAAATGCGTCTCTACCATACTTATCAACATCAGATTTATTTTTTTCACCATGTGTTAAGCAACCTGCACCACCAATACATCCTCCTATACAGGCCATTCCTTCGATAAAATTACCTTCAAGAAGGTTTTTATTTTTCTTAAGTAAGGCAAGTTTACACGCTTCAATGCCATCACATGCCACTGCTTTTAATTCAAAATCGGAAATATTATTTTCTATTAAACCTTGTTTTACAGCTTCTGATAAACCACCAGTTCTCGCAAATATTCTTCCGTAATATGAGGCATTATCTAGAACATCTTCTTCTAATGTTTCTATTTCAATTTCTTTACTTTCAAAAAGTGCTAGTAATTCTTCAAAAGTTAACACAGAATCAACATATGGTTTAACATTTTCTTTTTTTATCTCCATTTTCTTAGCAGTACATGGACCTATGAAAATAACTTTTGCATTTGGTTCATTATCCTTTATATACTTCGATATTTCTGCCATTGGTGATAAATTATGTGACACTTTATCTAATAGTTTAGGAAAATCATTTTCTATAAATTTAACAAATGATGGGCAACAACTGCTTATCAAAAAACCTTTTTCAGCAAGTTCTTTTGATTCTTTATAAGCTATCATATCTGCTCCTAGGGCTGCTTCCACAACCGTATAAAAGCCTAATTTCTTAAGACCTGTAATAACTTGCCCAAGTTTAGCGTAACTAAACTGACTTGAAATTGAAGGAGCAACTATGGCATATACTTTATAATTTTGATTATCATTGCTGTTTTTAATTATATCGATAACATCACAAATATATGATTTATCTGTTATTGCACCGAATGGGCATTGATAAACACAAGCACCACAAGAAATACATTTTTCATCATTTATTTTTGCACAATGATTTTCATCCATTGAAATAGCTTTAATTTTACACGCCATTTCACAAGGTCTTTTATAATTATGAATTGCATTATATGGACATACTTTTGAACATAAGCCACATTCTACGCATTTCGTTTTATCTATTTTAGCTACATGGTTTTCATCAAAATATATAGCTCCCTTTCTGCAAGTTTCAGCACAACGATGGGCTAAACATCCTCGACAAGCGTTAGTTACTTCATAACCACCAATTGGGCATTCATCACAAGCTATATCTATTACTTCGATGACATTTGGGCTATCACCTTTTCCCATAGCTGCTTTTACTCTCTCAGCAAAAATTGCTCGTTCTTTGTAAACACAGCAACGCATAGTTGGTTTAGTTCCCGTTATGATTCTTTTAGGAATGTCTAATAGATTATCATGAAGCGTTCCCTTCCAACTCTCTCGAGCAACTTCTTTTAGAGCTTTATACTTTAAATACTGAATTTTCGTATCAAATTTTTTCATACAACTTCACCTCTTAGAAATAACTAACTTTTATCCTTTTGCCCATTTGTTTTAAATATTTTGTTAGTTCTTCTACTAAATTCATTTTTATATTAAAATTAATTGGTAAATCTGGATTTTGATGAGCTGGATTTATTGCTCTACCAACAAAAAAATTTATATCAGTTGCTTCTTCAAATAACATTCTACTTATTAAAGCAGCACCATCTCTTTTAAAACACCAATCATCATAATATTTATTTTCGGAAACGTAATCCTTAGCATATTTCACAACTCTATTTATTGTGATAACACCTTCAGTAACTAAATCAACTCCTTCTATTTCTGATATAGGAGGAATCTCAGGGTCAAGAAAATCAAGACTAGTAATTACCTCTTTACCTAAATAATTAGCAGCTATAGAAGATGTTGTTCCTCCACAAACAATATGTTTTCCTTCTTTAGCAAAGAAGAGTGCCATCATTCGGTTGCAATCATTTCTATCAGATGGAGGACCAAATAGTATGTTAACGGGTTCGCGTTTTCTAATTTTCACAACACAAGCAGTCGCATCATCTCCTGGTTGACCGCCATATAATTTATAGCATTCATCAATTAGCATTGTTGATATTGTTTTTGCAGTATAGCCACCAATATTAGCAACTTTAATATAATCTGCTATATCTTTTATATCCCATCCAAAGTTGTATGAATTACCAATGCCAGCATGTGGACATCCATCACTCATTACTGTAATTACATCACCTTCACGGATACTAATTTGTGTTTTATAGATTTTCTTACCATCAATAACTAATTCTATTTTAGGATAATCAAAAACTTCTCCATCACGTATGAAAACAATTTGTGGATTATCGTATTGAATCAATTCAACTTCTTCGTTTTTCTTTATATAGATTATGGAAAAAGTTGAATATGCTACACCTCTAACTGAACAAATAGGCAGGGTTTTTGCAATCGTATCTACGCATGATTCTAATGATAATCCTTCAGAAATCATTGTTGAGATAATTTTTGAAGTAAGTGTTGATAGAATACTTGCTTTAACACCGCTTCCCAAACCATCAGCAAGAACAATAATTGTTGAACCATCTTCGTTTTCAATTATATCTATATGATCACCACAAAGTTGTTCACCTTCGTGATTTATGCTTTTAAATCCAATATCAGCACATAAATTATTCATCTGTAATAGACTCCTTTAATTTTGTTAAAGCAATTTTTGTTTCGGCAGCTGTTTCACCTAGCAAAGAAGCTATTTCTTGAACTATACGCATTTGTTTATCAACAACTTTATCAGCGATTTCAATTGTTTGCTTACAAATCTCTTCCTTTTTAGACTTTTCCTTTGTTATTTCAGTTACATCTCTCATTATACAGATTAGTAGATGACAATTTTCATCATATATAATTGTTTGTTCAACATATTTTTCATATTCTGCTAAATAAACTTTTTTATTTCTTAAATTAACCTTAGTATCTAATACTTTTATAAATGGTACTGGATCTAATATTCTAACCACTTGATCACCTAATACATCAGAATCACTCTTAATATGTAATAGTTTTTTTGCAGCAGCATTTATTTGTTGTACTTCAAATTTATCATTTAAGACAATTAACGCATTAGGTGTATTGCTTACAATACTATCAGAAAAGCTTTCGGCTTTTTCCTTTAAATATGGTAAGCACATAGAAATTTGAGCTTTACCTTGATAAATTGCAATTGCCTTTTCACGGCATGTATTATAACCACATGAACCACAATTAAGTTCATCTGATTTCTTTGTTTTGCCCATTTGTTTTAGTATTTGCACAATATCATATTCAGAAGGTATATCCTTATGTAAATCTATTGGAGCAAAATTCTTTATATAATATTTGCTTTCCAATTGTGTAACTTCAAAATCTTTGTTTCCAGCATAATTATTAACTAACACGTAATCTTTTAAATGTGAACAATGTTTTTTCTCAATAATTGGTCCAGCAATGCATCCACCAACACATGCAGACATCTCAATAAAGCACTTAGAAACATTTCCATATTCTATATCCTTTAATGTATTTATACAGTTTTCAACACCATCAACGGCTAAGTAGTTATATTCACTTTCACTACAATTCATTGTTTTTAGTATTCCTCCAGTTGTTGGAAAAAGTCTTGTTTTGCTATGATCAATTACTTTTTCCTCAACTTTTTCAAGTTCAATACCTTCATCATTGAGCCAATTAGTTAGTTCTTCAAATGTTAATACACAATCCACAATACCTTTATAACGATCTGCTTCTTCCTTTTTTGATAAGCAAGGTCCAATAAAAATTGTTTTAGCTTTTGGATTTCTTTTTTTAATATCACTGCAATGAGCTTGCATTGGACTTAAAACATTGGCTAAGTATTTTAAAGCTCTAGGAAAATATTTTTGAATTAGCAAATTAACTGTGTTACAACAAGATGATATGATAATATTATGTTCACCATCTTTAACCATTTTCTCATATTCATTTTTTACGTAAGTTGCTCCGATTGCTGTTTCTTCAACATCATAAAATCCTAGTTTTAGTAATGCCTTCTTTAAACTTTCAATTCCAATTCCATTGTAATTGGCAATAAATGAAGGAGCAATACTTGCATATACTGGATCATCTGATTGGATTAAAACTTTAGCTTTTTCAATATCATTGACTATTTCTTTAGCATCTTGAGGGCACACAACAAAACACTGACCACAAAGAATACATTCATTTTCAACTATATGAGCTTGGTTTGCGGAAAACCTTATTGATTTCACAGGACAATGTCTTATACATTTATAACAATTCTTACAGTTTGATTTCTTTAAAGTTAAATAATTTGCCATTTTGTTTACCTCTTACATAAGAATAGGAACTATGTTTTTATTCCAAAACTCTTCCATTTCTTCTAATTTTACACCAATAAAGGCCTTATTGTCAATATGAATTGTAACTCCTATACGATTACAATTACCAGCACATAAATTTCCTTTTAATTCTATTTTGTCATAAAGATTATTTTCAGAAATTTTATTATTTAGAAACTCTATAATCTTAGAAGCTCCTTTAAGAAAACAGGAGCTTCCAATACATATTTTAATTGTTACCATTTAATTTCTCTAAGATATGTGTTTCAAAAAAACTATTTACAGTTTCTGGAGTCAATGAAAACATCTCATCGTTTAATTTTACACATACACCTTTTTGACAATTTTTCATACAAAATGTTCCACTTAATTCAACTTTATCGTTTAAATTATACTTAGAGATTAAATATTGTAATTGTTCAACAACTTTACTTGATCCTTTTATGTGGCAAGAACTACCAATACATACAACTAATTTATACATACATTCACCATTTTATTCGTAATCGACAACGTTAACCCAAGAAAGAAGAAACTCTCTTTCTTTTTCGTTGCCTTTTACTGATTGTGATGCAGCTACAATTGGTAACCATTTTTGAACATCACGTTTCTTTTTATTGCTTAATTCACAATATAATTCCAAATATTTTTCAGCTGTTTCAATATCACCTGCTAACCAGAACACTAGATATGTTCTTGCAGCATCAGCACATGGATGACCTTGTGTTGCATGAGACCAGTCAATTATATATGGTTCGCCATTTTCAGATATGATGACATTTGAAGGGTTAAAGTCACCATGGCATAAAGAATTACCATTTGGCATACTCTCTAATCGTGTATGTAAATCATATTTAGTTGTTGAATTGATATCAGCCAAATTAATTTTTCTATTCATTTTATCTTTTAATTTTGTTAATAATGGTGATTTATTATTTTGAACAACTAATTGTATTTCTACAAATCTCTTTAAATATTCATCTTTCTTTTCAGGATATTTTTCCATTAGTTGTGCTAATGTATCACCTTTAATAAACTCAGATATTATCGCCCATTTTCCTTCAATTGTCCCAATTTCTTTGATTTTAGGAACATTGATAGGTAATTCTTCAGCTCTCGCATGATTTAATGCTTCATTAAGAATATCTGATTTCAAGTAATTGTTATTAAAAACTTTTACGCAATTATCTCCATCTTTATATATAGTTTTAGCATTTCTAATTGCAATTATTTTTTCTAAATTCATATATTTCTCCTCGCTCTACTTAATTTTTTTTGTTTTCTTATAGATTCGTTTGAAATCTTCACCATCTTCTTCTAAGTTATCATTTATTTGATTAGGAACTTCTTTTTCAACAAATTTTTTTCCATAATAAGCATTCAAATACATTTGTTTAATTTCACTCATCAATGGATATCTTGGATTTGCTCCTGTACATTGATCATCAAATGCTTGTTCTACCATTGCATCTAATCTATTTAAGAAGTCTTCTTCATTTGGTACATAATCTTTAATTGTTGGTTTAATTCCAATCTTTTCTTTTAATTCATCAATTGCTTTAATTAAACTTTCTACTTTTTCTTCATTTGTAGAACCCTTTAATCCTAAATAATCAGCAACTTCCGCATAACGAGCTAAAGTATGAGGATGATCATATTGTGGGAATGTTCCCATTTTTTCTGGAACTTCTGCAGAATTAAATCTAATTACTTCATCTAGCATTAAAGCATTAGCTATACCATGAGGCAAATGATGGAAGGCACCTAACTTGTGAGCCATTGAGTGACATACACCTAAGAATGCATTAGCAAATGCCATACCAGCCATTGTCGCAGCATTAGCCATTTTTTCTCTAGCTACAGGATCATTAGCACCATTTTCATATGCTCTTGGAAGATATTCAAAAATAACCTTCAATGATCTCAAAGCTAAACTGTCTGTATAATCTGTTGCCATTATTGATGCATATGCTTCTAAGCAGTGTGATACAGCATCAATACCAGATGCAGATGTTAATCCTTTTGGTGCTGTCATATGGAAATCTGCATCAATGATTGCCATTTTTGGAAGTAATTCATAATCAGCAAGAGGATATTTGACTCCTGTCTTTTCATCTGTTATAACTGCGAATGGTGTAACTTCTGAACCAGTACCTGCAGATGTTGGAACAGCAATAAAGTATGCTTTTTCGCCCATATGAGGGAACGTGTATATACGTTTACGAATATCCATAAAACGCATTGCCATATCCATAAAATCTACTTCTGGATGTTCATATAATACCCACATTATTTTAGCAGCATCCATTGCTGAACCACCACCTAAAGCAATAATACAATCTGGTTTAAATGATTCCATTTGGGCAGCTCCTTTTTGAGCACATGCTAAAGTTGGATCTGGTTCAACATCAAAGAATACCGTATATTCCATATTCATTTCTTTAAGTTTTTCAATAATAGGATTAGCATTTCCATTAGTATAAAGGAACTTATCTGTAACTATGAAACAACGTTTTTTATTCATTACGTCTTTAAGTTCATTTAAGGCAACTGGTAAGCATCCTTTCTTGATATATATTTTTTCTGGAGTTCTAAACCAAAGCATATTTTCCCTTCTTTCTGCAACAGTTTTAATATTAATTAAATGTTTTACACCAACATTTTCAGATACACTATTTCCACCCCAAGATCCACATCCCAAAGTTAATGATGGAGTTAATTTAAAATTATAGATATCACCAATTCCACCTTGTGATGAAGGAGTATTAACAAGTATTCTACAAGTTTTCATTCTTTCAGTAAATTCAGAAAGTATTTCTTGTTCTGTTACTGTATTAAGATATATTGATGAAGTGTGACCATAACCTCCATCAGCAATTAAGTGCTCTGCTTTTTCAAAAGCATCATTAATATCTTTAGCGCGATACATAGCTAAAACTGGAGATAATTTTTCATGAGCAAATTCTTCTGATAACTCTACAGATTCAACTTCACCAATTAAAATTTTAGTACCACTTGGTACAGTTACACCTGCTAATTCAGCTATAGTGCTTGCTTTTTGACCAACTATTTTTGAGTTTAAAGCACCATTTATAAGAATAGTTTTACGAACTTTGTTTAATTCTTCATCATTAAGGAAATAGCATCCTCTACTCATAAATTCATTTCTAACTTTTTCATACACACCCTCTAAAACGATAACTGACTGTTCAGATGCACAAATCATACCATTATCAAATGTTTTTGAATGAATTATTGAGTTAACTGCTAATATTACATCTGCACTATTGTCAATAATGGCAGGTGTGTTTCCAGCTCCAACACCAACAGCAGGTTTACCAGATGAATAAGCTGCTTTCACCATTCCAGGTCCACCAGTTGCAAGGATTATATCAGCTTCTCTCATTATAGTGTTTGTAAGTTCAAGACTTGGAACATCAATCCATCCAATAATACCTTCTGGAGCACCAGCTTTTACAGCAGCTTCAAGAACTATTTTTGCAGCAGCAATTGTAGAGTGCTTAGCACGTGGATGCGGACTAATAATAATTCCATTTCTAGTTTTTAATGCTAAAAGAGTTTTAAATATAGCAGTTGATGTAGGATTTGTTGTAGGAATAACTGCAGCAATCACACCAATTGGTTCTGCTATTTTTTTAAACCCAAATGCTTTATCTTCTTCGATTACACCACAAGTTTTTTCGTTTCTATATTTATTATAAATATATTCTGAAGCATAATGATTTTTAATAACTTTATCTTCTACAACGCCCATACCAGTTTCTTCAACAGCCATTTTTGCAAGTTCTATACGTGCCTTGTTTGCTGCTAAAGCACCAGCTAAGAAAATCTTATCAACTTTTTCTTGGCTAAATAGAGCAAATTCTTTTTGTGCCTTACGCACTTCTTCTAATTTTGTAGATAGTGTTTGTAAACTATCTACCACTAAATAACTTTTTTCCATAAATGTATCTCCTTTTAGTTGTTTTTAATTTCAATTGCAAGCATTGTAAGTAATGAAGATATATCAACATTACGTACAATTATACCCTCTGGTACTTCTAATTTTACGTTTGTAAAATTTAATATTCCTTTTACACCAGATAGCACTATATCATTACATACCTTTTGAGCGTTTGCTGATGGAACTGTTATAATTCCAATATCTATTTTATTTACATGACAATAATTTTTTAACTGATCTTCTGGTAAAATTTCTAAATTCAATATCTTTTTACCAATTTTATTTATATCGTTATCAAAAATACCCATTAATTCAAATCCAGATTTTTGAAAACCTTTATAATTAGCTAATCCTTCACCAATTTTTCCAGCCCCAACAATAATCATTCTTGTTAGATCTTCATCGCGAACTAATCTTTCAAAGTCATCACGTAGTTCTTTCACGTTATAACCTATTTTCGGTTTTCCTTTTCCGGAAATTAAATTTAAATCTTTTCTAACTTGTACTTCTCCTAAACATAGCTCATCTGCCATTATTTTTGATGACGTCATCTCTACGTTGTTTTCTATTAATCTATCTAAGTAGTTAATATAAAAAGGTATTCTTTCAATTACTGTTTTAGGGATTTTATTAGAACACATATTTTTACTGCCTTTCTAATTATATTTTTTTTACAATTATATTATATATTATTTTCCCTTATTATTCAATTATTAAAAAAGTATATCGATATATCTTTATCGATATATTTATATTTATTTATTTAATAGAACTAAAAAAAGAACCATGTTAGTATGGTTCACATATATTTATTTATTAGTTACATCTCTTTTACTTTCGCAAACAAGAGTAATAAATTCTTTATCTAAAGTTGTAAATGTATAAGATGAACGGCAAATTAATAAATCTTTATATGATTTAGTTGCTCCTTCGCAGTTTTTTTCCATCAAATTATATTTTTCAAGTATATCACTTGGAACAGGAGAAACCCACATAAACGTATTAGGATTATTTTCTAATAGTTCAAACTGACTTCCTCTTTCAAAAATAAATATTCTTCTTCCAACTTCATCTGTGTATTCATTTTTAGATAGTTCAGATACAGGAAAAGATGGTACATAAGGATCTGCATGAGAAATTTCGATTAATGATTTCAAATCATTAATAGTAATTTTGTCTATTTTTGCTAGTGGACTAGATTTACTAAATATTAATGTATAATTAAATTCATTTAATAATTCAAAACGTAAGTCTTTTTTTTCTAACAATTCTTTAAAATACTTATCATATGCTACTGGATAACGAATAATACCAAGTTTATAATCTTCATTTAAGATATTATTTATAGCACGATATGCATTTGTTTCTTTATAATACATTTCAACATTATTCATTTTTTTCATTACTTCAGAAAACTTAACAAAAGCTTTTGAAATATAACTAGCACGTGGAACAGAAATAGAAAAGATATTTTTATTTTTTTGGCCTCTAAATGATTTTTCAAGTTCATCAAAATCTCGTAATATTCTTTTGCCATACATTATAAGTCGCTCACCTTCAGCAGTTACAACCATACCTTTTGCATTTCTCTCAAATATTGTTATATTAAGATCATTTTCTAATTCCTTTATTGCACGAGAAACATTAGGTTGAGCTACAAATAACTTCTCAGCAGCTTTACTGATTGATCCTGTTTCCGATACCATTATGGCATATTTTAAATGTAAAATGTTCATAAATTCACCTTCTAATTATTTTTGATATTCACTCTTTATATTACCATCAATATCTTTCCATATAAAATTATTATCATTTATAATCATATAACCATTATATCCATTCTCTTTAGGGATTGAAACGGACCCACAATTCATATATATGTATTCTATTTTTTCACCTTTTACTACTTCACACTTTTGGATATGAGTATGACCACATAGCAAAACATCACCACTTCTCATTGGAAGTAAATTATCTTTATTATAAATATGTCCATGAGTTAAATAAATTGTATAATTGTTTCTAGATATAAAGCCATAGTCAGATAAAATAGGGAAATTTAATACCATCTGATCAACTTCTGAATCGCAATTACCTCTTACACTAATTATATTTATATCAAGATTATTTAATAGTTGAATCACCTTTTTAGGATTATAATCTTTTGGCAAATCATTTCTAGGGCCATGATACAATATATCTCCTAAAAGAATTATTTTATCAGGCTTTTCTATCATTATTCTATCAATTAGTTTTTGGCAAAAATAATTTGAGCCATGTATATCTGATGCAATTAACCATTTCATAAAATCACCATTAATATTATATCATGTTTTTATCATTTTTGAAATATTTATTTTTGAAAAAAACTGCTATGATTTTAATCACAACAGTTTATTTGTAACAAATATTCTTTATGTTTGTTTCATTTCCTTGTTTTAAAAATGTATCTTCACTCCCACAATATGGGCATTTTTTTCCATAGGAAATAGTATCATAATCTTTTTGGCATTTTGCACAATGAGTTATAGCTTTTATAGGAATTATTACTAGTTCAGAATCTTTTAATAGTTCACTTCTCTTAGCGTTCCAGTTCCAACAATCGATTAAGTAATCACTTACAATTGAAGATACTTCACCTATTTCTAAAGTTACTTGTGATATTTTTGAAACATTATTCTTTTCAGCAACTTCTTCAACAATTTTAGCTATATGGAAAACTATCCCCAACTCATGCATTCTTGTTTACCTTCTTAGCCTTTTTATACATCTTATGTTTTTTTATTGATTCTTTTTCTTCTTTTGTCTTCTTCTTAAAGACAATTTTTAACCCACGTTTCAAAGCATAAGGTAAAATATATTTGAATTTATCTTCACTCTTGACCATCTTTGACATTTCTGGATGATCACGAACTAAATGTATAGCGTCAAATTTACACTTTGTAGTACATATTCCACAGCCAATACATTTGTTTTCGTCAACGATTGAGGCGCCGCAGCGAAGACATCTTCCAGCTTCTCTTTGAGCTTCATCTTTTGTGAAAGTCTTATGAGCATCTCTAAATGACTTGCGATAATCGATAGTTTCGTCCATTCCAGGTTCATTTCTTCCTTGATTATCGTAACCATCTATCACTAGATTTTCTCTATCAAGTTGAATAAAGTCTCGTCTGTTACGTCCTATCGTAAGACTTGTTCCAGGTTGAACATATCTATGAAGAGACTCAGCAGCACATTTACCAGCTTCTATAGCATCAATTGCAAATTTAGGACCAGTATATACGTCACCGCCCACAAAAATATCAGGTTCATCTGTTTGATATGTTAATGGATCAGCAACAGGGTAATTACCATGAACAAATTTTACCTTTGTATTTTCTAATAAATTGCCCCATTTAATTTTTTGTCCTATTGCCATAATTACATAATCAGCTTCAACTTCAATAGTTTCGTTTTCATCGTATTGCGGTGAGAATCTTCCTGTTTCAGGATCAGTAACTCTAGTGCACTTCTTGAAGACTACTTTCTTTACTTTTCCATTTTCAGAAACTATTTCTTTAGGACCCCAAGAATTATTAAATTCAATATCTTCATCTAAAGCTTCTTTGACTTCACTATTACTAGCTGGCATATGATTTCGATCTTCAAGACAGAATAATGATACTTTTTGGGCTTTAAATCTTGATGCTGTACGAGCACAATCAATTGCTACGTTACCCCCACCTATTACTACAACTTTACCATTCATTACACGACTTTCATCAGTTATTGAATTATGTAAGAAATCAACAGCAATTTCTACTCCTTGGGAATCTTCTCCTAAAATTCCTGGCAAACTTCCGCCTTGACATCCTATTGCTATATAAAAGGCTTTAAATCCTTCATTACGTAATTCTTCGAGAGTTATGTCTTTACCAACTTCAACATTGCATCTTATTTCAACGCCTATTTCTTTTAGTATAGCAATCTCTGCTTCAATTACATCTTTTTCTAGCTTATATGATGGTATACCATATGTAAGCATTCCTCCTGGTTTATTGCTTTTTTCAAAAACAACTGGTTCATAACCTTTTGTGGCAAGATAATAGGCACACGATAACCCTGCTGGGCCAGATCCTATTATAGCAATTTTTTCTTTCCACTTGCCTAAATTAGAAGGAATAATTATTTCTGGAATATATCTTGTTTCTGCATGTAAATCTCTTTCAGCAACAATTTTTTTAATCTCATCTATTGATACAGCTTCATCTATTAAATTACGTGTACAAGCTGTTTCACATCGCTTATTACATACTCTTCCACAGATTGCTGGGAATGGATTATCCTTTTTTATTAAAGCTAAAGCATCTTCGAAGCGACCATCTTTAACTAGTTTGATATATCCTTGAACAGCTATATGAGCAGGACAAGCAACTTTACAAGGTGAAGTTCCTGTCTCATAACAATTTATTCTGTTGTTATCACGATAGTTTTCATCCCATTTATCTTCTCCCCATGGCATATGATCAGGTAATTCGTGCTTTGGATAAGTAACCTTTCCAAGTTTAGTCGGTATTTTCTGACCTAATTTAACTGCACCTGCTGGACAAGTTTCTACGCATTTCCCACAAGCCACGCAGTTTTCTTCATTTACATGAGCAGTATATGCACTTCTTGACATATTTGGTGTGTTAAATAATTGCGATGTTCGTAATGCATTACAAATATTTACATTACAATTACATATAGCAAATATTTTATTTTCACCATCAATATTTGTAATTTGATGCACAAAGCCATTAGCTTCAGCATTTTTAAGTATTTTCATAGCTTCTTCGTATGTAATATCATGACCTTTACCAGTCTCACGACAGTAATCAGCCATATCACCTATACCTATACACCAATCATCACAACTATCTCCACAGCCCTCGCCTAGCTTTGCACGACCATAACGACAAGAACATATTCCTACACCCAAATGTCCTTCATATTTTTTTAACCAATATGAAATATGCTCAATATCTAGCGTAGTATTTTCTGTTTCGATTGCCTTCTCAACTGGAATGACATGCATTCCAATTCCTGCACCACCAGGTGGAACCATTGGAGTTACCTTTTCCAAAGGCAAGAAAGTCATTCTTTCGAAAAACATTGCTAATTCTGGATGCTCATCTAATTGTTTTTTAATCATATTAGTAAACTCAGCAGATCCAGGAACAAACATAGGCAGAATATATCTTTTCTCTTTAGAATTATTTTCACTTACACCATCATATAAATTTCCATAATCATATTCAAGAATACCTATGTTTGACATTTCAGTCAAAACTTTTTCTAGTTCTTCTTTTTTATAACTTTTATTTAACTTTAATAAATCATTAAGAGTATATGGTTTTCTTACTTTCATTTTTAAAGCAATATCGGCCATTTCATCAGTAACAATACAAGCTAAGCCCCAATATTCAGGATCATCCGTTGTGAGTCCTTTTAGTTTATGAGGTAAACAATCTGTTATTTTACGACCAAGTTTTAATATTTTTTCTCTAGGTTGTTTATCGCCTTTATATTTGGGCACAAATGCATTACTCATTTCTGGCATAATACTACTCCTTCCATTTTTTAATTTCACTTATTAACCATTTTTCAAACTCTTCCAATCCATTACCATTTTTTGCACAAATTGGAAAAATCTTTGCATCTTTGTTTCGATAATGAATATTCTCCTTACATTTTTCAAGATTAAAATCAAAATATGGGAGAACATCAATTTTATTTATTAATACAACGTCACATACAGAATACATAAGAGGATACTTCAAAGGCTTATCATCACCTTCGGGAACTGATAAAATGGTAATACTCTTGTTTGCTCCTGTATCAAATTCTGCTGGACAAACAAGATTCCCTACATTCTCTAAAATAACTAAATCTAGATTATCTAAATTCAAGTTATCTAAACCTTGCTTTGTCATTAAGGCATCTAAATGGCACATACCACCTGTATGTAATTGTATTGCTTCAACACAAGTTTCTGTACTAACCTTTTTTGCATCTACAGAAGAATCTATATCCGCTTCCATAACGGCAATTCTATATTTATCTTTTAAATCATTAATTATTTTTATTAATGTAGTAGTCTTTCCACTTCCTGGTGATGACATTACATTTAATAAATAAACTTGTTTTTTCTTCAACTCTTCTTGTAAAGATTTAGCATCTTTTTCATTGGCTTCGAAAATACTTTTTTTGATTTCAATTACCTTTACTTCATCCATAATATTTAACTCCTATTTTCTTTATTTTATCATAAAATCGTGTTTGTGTAAAGTATAAAAATTATTAGTAAAATATAACATTTGTTATAGCGCAGGAGAACCAATAAAATTTTTTTGGTTAAACTGAAAATAAAGTAAGCATACTACGCCAGCTATTAGAAAAATGCTCCCCAATAGTTTTATTTCATAAAGACTTTTCATCTCATCTGATGCCTTATTTAGAGCATTATAATTTCTGATTGCAAAATAAACATATATTAAAAAAGTTACTGACAATGTTAACTCAAAAACTTTATTGGCTTTGTTTTTATAATTGTAATCATTACTCTTGATATACATCTCTTCTTCATAGTCACCAACAATATTTAATAAACAAACGATTGCGAAAATAAGCCATAAAATATTTTCAAACTCTAATCGATTAATTTCTTCACTATTCAATTTTATCCCTCTATTATATATATGATTCACAAAGTGTAATTATTTTTTTAAAAAATATTTGATTTGCAAATAAAATATGATAAAATTAAACGTCAAACTATTATATACGGAGGTTAATTATGAGTTATAAAAAAATAGTTGTTGCTGGTGGAGGCGTATTAGGAAGTCAAATAGCTTATCAAGCTGCATATTGTGGATTTGATGTTACTATTTGGTTAAGAAGCGAAAGTAGCATTGGTAGATGCCAACCAAAATTAGATAATCTACATAAAGTTTATGAAGAAACTATCAATAAGATGGCTACTCCAGAAGGTCAAACACCTTCTACATGGGCAAGAGGAATTGCTGATTATGATTCTTTCGATAAAAATAAATGCTTAGAAAAATCAGAAAAAGCTTACCAATCAATTAAACTTGAATTAAATTTGGCTGAAGCCGTAAAAGATGCTGATTTAATTATCGAGTCAATGGCAGAAAATCCTGAAGAAAAAATTACTTTCTATAAGAATTTAGCAAACTTATTGCCAGAAAAAACTGTTATAGTTACTAATTCTTCAACACTTCTTCCATCTAAATTTGCTAAATATACAGGAAGACCAAATAAATATCTTTCATTACACTTTGCTAATTCAATTTGGAAAAACAATACTGCTGAGATAATGGCACAACCAAAAACAGATATGAAATATTTCGATGAAATTATGAAATTTGCTGAAGAAATAAGGATGATTCCTCTTCCAGTAAAGAAAGAAAAATCAGGATATCTACTAAACTCTATGTTAGTACCTCTATTATTCTCAGGAATGGATTTATATGTTAATGGCATTTCCGATCCAGAAAGCATTGATAAAGCATGGACATTAGGAACTGGTGCTCCAAAAGGTCCTTTCCAAATTCTTGATACTGTTGGATTAAAAACTGCATACAACATCGTTCTAATGTATGTAAAAATACCTTCATTCTTAGCACCATATAACTTCAAAGGAATGGAAAAAATGTTAAAGAGTTATATAGATGCAGGAAAATTAGGAATGTCTTCTGGTGAAGGTTTCTATAAATACAAAAAATAAAATTACCAAGGTTCTATAGTTTATCTATAGACCTTTTTTCTATAAAAAATATCAGGATTACTCCTGATAGAAAAAGGTCTTATATATTTCAAGAAATTATATGCTACGCATTACTTCCAAAGCACACATATACATTTTCATTACCACTAACAGCTTTAGATCCTTTTTGATATATTTTAAGTTTATATCTTCCTCCTGTTATTGCTTCAGATAAATATATGTACATATAATTTGATGAACCACATGTTGATGTTGCTATTAGTTTGTTTGATGCATCATATAGTTCCATAAAATATGTTGTCTTTGATGTTTCTGAACTATTCCCTGTAGCATTAGCTTGCCAGTAAGCACTTATTCTTATTGGCTTTCCTATTGTAAATCCCCATGGCAATGTTCCAACTAATACTCCACCTACAGCACTTAATGTATTCGTGTTATTAACAACATAAATGCTATTCTTTCCTTGTACTGCTTGTCCATAATTAAATAATCCTGTTCCCCATTTTTCATTTAATCCATTTGTTTCTGTATTTCCTAATGTTCCTGTAACAGGTGCACATGAAGCCATTGTTAATGCCATTACTTTACCTGGGTTTCCAATTAAATCTGAATATTGACTCATTAAGGCTGTTATCATTCCTGTCATAATGGCAGTTGATGCACTAGTACCAGATTCTTCTACATTATAACCAGGAATTCCAATATTACAACCAACTGCAACTAAATTAGGTTTAGCAGGTCCATTTACAACTACATAACCTGAATTTTCATCAAGTTCATTTATTAACGAATGATTACCGACAGTTAAAACATTATAACCAAGTCCAGGATTACCTACTTTCCATTGAGGGTTATCACTATCTTTATTACAACTAGCAGCAACTATCATTACTCCATATTGTTTAGCTACATAATCACACTCAGCACTAATATCATTATACTCTCCTAATGAAGCATTTTTACGCATACTCATATTTATAATATCAACGTCATTATCAACTAACCAGTCTAATTCTGATGTTAAATTTCCAAAGACTTCAACACTAAATATATGAGCATCAGGTACTATTCCTCCTGTTTGATGAGCAAGTATAGAAACTATTTTTGTAGCATGATCAGTCTTTGTCTCAACATAATACCATTCATCTCTAACTGTTAAATTAATACCAGTTAATGCAGCATGATCTTTATCTGCTATTCCCGCCTCTAATACACCAATATTAATTCCTGATCCTGTATAAGTATTACTTGAACTATATAAAGAGCTAGCATTTGATTTAGCTAATGCTGCTGATAGTTGATCTACCTTTTTATCACTACCAACAACATCTACTGTCTTTACATCACTACTTGTTGATAATGAGCTTAGTATTGTATTTTTATTTTTATTAAATTCTTCTACTGTATAACTATATTCTATTACTGGTAGATATGTTGATACATATCTATTCTTATAGTTCTTTCCATCTATTTTCTGAACTAACATATTATTATTTCTTGTATAATAAGCTCTTCCCAATTCTCTTCTTTGTCTCTTTAACTCTCTTGCTCTTTCTAAACTACATCCTTCAGGTGGTAGTAAATTACTTGTATCTAATAAATCATAATCTAATTTTAATGATATCGTTACTTCTTCATTCATATTTATACTTTCTTGTATTTCTTCTGTTAATGTTTGTGAGATATATCCTCCAGAAGTGTATGTAACTTTATTTCCATCAATTGGATATAAGTTTATACTTAAAGATATAACTACTAATAATATTAATATTATCATATTGATAAATTTATTTATTTTTATTTTCATTTCGTAAACCTTCCAACAATATAATTATTATTTAATAACTTAAAAAGAGCCTACTGAAAGGCTCTAGTTAAGATTCTGTATAATACAATGTCTTTGTTCTCCATTATAAAGTATATCAAATTCAAGTTCTTCATTTTCTTTTAGTGTAGCAAAATAAGTAACTTCATTAGGATTAACATTTATTTCTTTATCATCATAGGAAATAATAAAGTTTTCCAATTTAATACTTTTATTAGCTGTTGAGTTACGAATATAGAATATCTTTGTATTACCATCTGTCTTATAATAA
>HF988698.1 GCA_000431235.1 Coprobacillus sp. CAG:698
TATCAAATATTACGGAAGCAGAGTTCTCAAGAAATGATGACGTTAAAGAAGTAGTATGTTTTAATTTATTTCAAATTGGTGAATTAGCTAATGGTTTTTAGAATTTATGAAAGAATATAATAAGATACCATTGAAACAAATTATAGGAATGAGAAATAAAATAGTACATGGATATGATACAATTAATTTAGAAATTGTATGGAATACAGCTATAGAAAGTATTCCTAAATTAAAATCATATTGCGAAGAAATACTAAACTAAAAATCTTTTTGTTTTAAACTCTGATAATCAAGTGTCAGCAACTACAAAGAGAGTTTCTTATGTTAAAGCGGATTTGGAAATTATCAAATATTTCTTTGAAGTTGAAGCAAACGATGAGTATGTGATTTGGAAAGAAGAAAATATTTAATTTCATAAGAAAAGAAAATAAACAGTTTCCAAACAAAAATGATTAACTATATAAGAAAAAGATATGCACTTGAGTTTAAATTCAAATGTGGAATAAGTAAAAAAATGACTAGCAGAATAACACTGTTAGCCTTTTTTGATGTTATGTTAGAGCTTTTAAATAAAACGTAAAGTTAGAGAGATAAGAAGAAAAGTGAAAACTTTCAATAAATCTCTATTAATATTGTTCTCAATAATAGATATATCATTTATAATAGCATCGTGTTTTATATATACATGGAAAATTGAAATAAAAATGACAGTTTTATTTTATATTATTTTGCTAGAAAAAAAGAGTTTTATTATAAAAATGTAATTATAATTAATAAAACAGAATATGAAATTATATATGTTTAAAATTTGATGTTCGATAAAAGAATAATTATTTGTAAAGAGGATGGTTAATTATTTTAATTAATTATTTAATAATGATTTAGTGTGATAGTAATCTAAAAAAAAGAAATTCTAATGATTACTATTCTACAATTGAATTTGTGGTACTAAAAATTTGAAATTTCATAATTTAAAACTTATAATTAATGATACAACTATGAACTTATTATTACTATGCGTATGATAAATCAATACTTTAAAAACAATAAAAATCTATAAAACATAAGATTGTAAAAAGCTAAAATAGCTGTAATTTTTTTGTTTATAAAACTCCCTATAAAAAAGTGCAAATAATGTCAAAAACTCCCTATAAAAAAATGCATATTTTACTTGAAACTCCCTATAAAAAAGTGTATAATTTATTTAGAGGTGATAATTATGTTTAAAAGAAAAATATATAATGATATTATTTCGTGGTACGAATCTTTAAAAATAAAAAAAAGAGCTTTGATTATTAAAGGATTGAGGCAAATCGGTAAAACAACTATTGTTAGAAGATTTTGTGAAGAGTATTATGAAAATGTAATATATATTGATTTTATGCATAATTCATCTATAAAATCTTTATTTGATAAAGATTTAAACGTTAATGATTTAATAATAAGTTTATCTGCATTTAACTTGGGTGCTAAATTTATTCCTTATAAAACAATAATCATATTCGATGAATTACAAGAATGTGCAAATGCTAGATCAGCTATTAAACCATTTATGGAAGATGGTAGATTTGATATAATTTGTACTGGGTCACTTTTAGGACTTAGAGGTTATAATAGAAAGATTTCAAGAGGAGTATCAACTGGTTTTGAAAAAGTTATAACTATGAAACCAATGGACTTTGAAGAATATTTATGGGCCATTGGTCTTGAAAAGTCAGTTATAGATTATGTGAAAAAATCTTTTAATGAAAAAACTAATGTAATTTCCAATGTTAACGAAAAACTTATGAAATACTTTAAAGAATATCTTTGTGTAGGTGGACTTCCTGATGTGGTTAATGTGTTTAATTTAACACATGATCTAGCACAAGTAAGAGAACTTCAACAAAGTATTTTAGAAAGCTATAAAGATGATTTTGGTAAACATCTTAATAAAGATGAAGTTCAGGAAATTAATCAGACTGAGTTAACTAAAATTATGCAAGTATATAAATCTATTCCCAACCAGTTAGCTAAAGAAAATAAAAAATTTCAATATAAACTGATAGCAAGTAATGCTAATTCAAGAAGTCATAGTAATGCAATTACTTGGCTAGAAGAGTTTGGATTAATATGCAAATGTCATAGCTTATTTAATTTAGAACTACCTCTTGATGGTAATAAAGATGATGATACATTTAAAATATATGTAACAGATACAGGATTATTTATTGCAATGCTAGAAGAGGGAACTGTTGATAATATTATAAATGGAGATTTAAAAATATATAAAGGAGCAATATTTGAAAATATTATAGCTGATGCTTTTAATAAAATGAATAAAAGCTTATATTATTATCATAAGCAAAGTGGACTAGAGATTGATTTTGTTACAAGATATAATAATGAAATTACTTTGATTGAAGTTAAGTCAAATAACGGAAATGCTAAATCGCTAAAAGAAATATTAAATAATAAGAATAAATATAATATTAGTAGTAATTTTAAACTTGCTGATACTAATGTTGGTACTACAAATGGAATTAATACGATTCCATTATATATGGCATTTTTAATAAAATAATTCTTATAAAAAT
This sequence comes from Coprobacillus sp. CAG:698, assembly GCA_000431235.1. Taxonomy (GTDB): domain Bacteria; phylum Bacillota_I; class Bacilli_A; order ML615J-28; family CAG-698; genus CAG-698. The sequence goes on from HF988698.1 coordinate 2,577, forward strand.
TAACTGATACAACTAGTGCTAATTTTTTAAAAAATCTAAAATATTAATTAATGTATATGGATTGATAACTTTTATAAAATAAATATTCACAAGGTATATATGAATAACCTCATTTATGAAAAAAATGTGAATTGCAAAAGAAAATAATTGAAGCTGTGGTTTTTAATAAAAATAAGTCATTCTAACTGAATTACAATTACAAATTCTGATTAGAATGACTTTTTCTTAAATAAATGTATTTAAGGACATTTATAGAAAAGTATTTATTATATATCTATTAGAAGCAGAAATTAAAAAAGTTTAATAAATTACGTAAAAATGCCAACCATTTTAAATATTTATACACTATATATGTGTAAGAGGTAAAAATATATGAATAAGATAACAAATGATAAAGAACAACTAACTGAACAACTATTAGCCCAAATGGATAAAGTATTTTTTTATTGTATAAAGCGATGTAATAATAGAATTGATGCTGAAGATTTATCGCAAGATATATTGTTAGACATTATGATTAATATTAATAAAGGAATAAAAATAGAAAACTTCGATTATTACATATGGCAAATATGTAAAAACCATTATAGTAAATATGTAGCTAGAAAAGTTAAAGACAGAGAAAACATGATAGTCGTTGAGGAAATTAATGAACCTGGCAATGAACCTTCTTCATTAGATAAACTAATTAACTTTGAAAAAATTACAATGATTAATAGTGCAATAAAACTATTGTCAAGTGACTATGCAGAAATACTTTATTCATATTATGTCGAAGATAGATCGTTATCATTTATAGCTGACAAATTAAATTTACCTCTTGGAACAGTCAAATATAGATTGTTTAATATTAAAAATAGGCTTAAGGAGTATTTAAAAATGGAAAGATTAAATGGAAAAAAGCATTTGTACCCAAAGAATATCAGACACATCGAAGTGGAGGAGCAAATTTGGATCCAGAGGAATATACTTCTGAATTGATTCAACAAAACTTGTTATTGCATTCATATTGTAATCCATGCAGTTTAGAAGATTATGCAATAGAAATGGGAATAAGTTTGCCTTACATTGAAAATATTGTAAAAAGTTTAGAATATGCTACGTTATTAATAAAAGATCAAAATGGTAAATATTTAACTAATTTTATTATGATTGATAAAGACATAGATTTAAAAGTATTAAAATTGATTAAGCAAAGATCAAATGAATATACAAAGTTAATAGTTGAATATTGTAAAAAGCATTGAACTTGATGATAATTTATATGGCTATCCAGTTGACAAATATGAGATAAAAATTGATAAAAATAATCTTATATTTTATACAACCGAAAGAGGATTTACACCATTAGGAACTTTACTTAATCATGTTTTAGATTCATTGACTGAGAAAGAAAAAATAATAGTAGAAGAATTTGAAATTTTTAGGTAGGCCAAAAAAGTACAAAAATATCTTTATTATTATATAAATGTTATTTAGAATCTGTTGAAAATTAAGGGCATTTTTTACAGTTCTTTATTAATATTAAATATTAAAACAATTAAATGATTATCTTTGATTGCTTAACGCTTATCAAAATCACAAAGTAAGTTTATTTGTGTATATGAAAATCTTTTATAACATAATCCTTCAAATGTTTTTAAGTATTCAAATGAAATTCTCATTAATATGAATAAAAATAAATGCTTTATGTTATAAAACTATATGGTTTTAAGATTGTTAAAATTTTATTACACATATAAACTGTACAAAAATTGTTTTATATGTTGATTTGTTTTATTTTGTTTAAAAATATGATATAAGACCCTAAACTCGGGTTGCAGAGAACGTTGGCGTTATATTAACGCTTCCATAATTTTTAATTTTTTTATT
>HF988699.1 GCA_000431235.1 Coprobacillus sp. CAG:698
CAACTCCTTCCCATAAGAATACCCAAGCAAATATATTTACGCATTCAATCCATATGGCTTTTGCTTCAAGATTGCTTAAAAGAAACATTAAAGCTAAAACGATGATTCCTATGATAGAAAACAAAATACCTGTAAAAACTGTTCTTTTTATGTCTCTTGTTACGTTATTAAGTTTTAATGTAAAATAATTTTTTATTGCGTTATTATATGTTTCTTTCTCGTTTTCATCTATACAATTACTATATATATTTAAAATTAAATTTGTTTTTGGATGATATTCATTAGCACAGTTTTCTATGAATTCAGCAACTTCACTTGATATAATTGGTTTATACGTTGGAGAATATGGTGATAAGAAATTATCATCATTTATGATTGTTAGGGTAATGTCTCCGTTTGTTTCTATTTTGTTTTTCATACTCTAAATTCACCTCATTTAAAATTATAATATGTTTATAAAAAATAATCAATAACCATTTTCCTTTATTTTGACAACTTTCGACAAAACCTTTTATTTTATTACATTTTATACTGTGTTTTTTATAAAAAATATTATATTTTTTCAAAAAAACAAATGAAATCACAAAAAAACATTGTATATATTGGCATATATTGGTAAAATTATATTGTAAACGTTTTA
>HF988700.1 GCA_000431235.1 Coprobacillus sp. CAG:698
AAGAAAAGAATCGAATATAAGTTAGATGATTCTAGAGACATAACATTATTTAAACAGTTCTTTACAGGACAATGGATAACAAATATTAACGATTTACTTATAAAAGTATATGATTTAAAACATAAAGAAGAAAGTGAATATAAAAATGCTATTAAATTATTATTAGCAAAAGATTATATAAAAGCTAAAGAAGCTTTTGAAAACATTAAAGGTTATCAAGATGTAAATGAATATTTAGATATATGTAATTCATTAATTAAAACCGAAAACTTAATTAACGAAAAAATGTATAATGAAGCCAAAGAAAGATTAATTAGCTTAAATAGCACACTTCGATCAGGTGATTCGCACACTATTTTTTCACTTATTAAAGAATTAATAAATAAATGTGATGATTTGTTTACTGAGGAAGAAATTGATAATGCGGAAATAAATCTTAATATGGGTTTGTTTTCATCTGCGGAAGATATTTATAAAAGATTAGTTGTCAAGTATAAAACAAATTATCGAATTTGGTATGGCTATTTAGAATCTGTTTCTAAAAATTTTACTTCAAATAAAAATGAATCAATTAGAGCTATATATGAGAATACTATTAAATATGTTCCTAATAGTGATGAAAAAAGAAAACTGATAGAAAAATGCAAATCATTATTTATGGATAGAACAAGTTCTAATAATGAAAGCATTGAAAAAAATAATGATGAAGAGGAAAGAAAGAAAAAAGAACGAGAGGAAGAGTTAAAGTACGAAGAAGAAATCAGAAAAAAAATAGCTGAGGAAACTCGTAAAAAAATATTAGCTGATAAGAATAAAGAAGATGAGGAAAGAAAGAAAAAAGAACGAGAGGAAGAGTTAAAGTACGAAGAAGAAATCAGAAAAAAAATAGCTGAAGAAACTCGTAAAAAACTTGAAGAAGAATACAAAACAAAAAATTCTAAAATCATATGTAAAACTTGTAACGAATATATTAATAAACTTAAAGAAGGTTGTTCTGAAAAAGACTTAGAGATTGATAATCCAAATGAAATAAACGAGTTAGGATTGTGCTTTGCTAATGGTAAAGTTGTTAATAAAGATTATAAAAGAGCTTTTGAATTGTATAATTTGGCTAGTCAAAAAGGATCTTCAGTTGGAACAAGAAATGTTGGCTTATATTATGAATTAGGACAAGGAGTAACACAAAATTTTAATAAAGCTTTTGAATATTATACCAAAGCATATGAACAAGGCAATTATTTGGCTTGCAATGACTTAGGTCGTATGTATAGAAAAGGTTTAGGAGTTCAAAAGGATGAAAAGAAATCTTTCAATTGGTGCCAATTAGGAGCTAACAATGGCAATAAAGAGTCAATATGTGATTTAGGTTATTGCTACGAAAAAGGTGTTGGTTGTAAAGTAGATAAATTAAAAGCTTTAGAAAATTATGAAAAAGCAGGTGAATTAGGATCTGTAACGGCAATGAGCAATGCTGGTTTATTGTATGAATATGGTACAACTGGCATTCATAAAAACTGGGATAAAGCTTTACAATGGTACAAAAAAGCTGCTGCCGCAGGTCATGAGCCTTCAAAGAAAAAAATTGAATCAGCAAATGCAAATATCAAAAAAATTGTTTGTAAAACATGTGATGAATATATAAACAAGTTAAATAGTGGATATAGTGAAAATGAATTGTCACTAGAAGATGGCGATGCAATTAACTCACTTGGTGTATGCTATGAAAATGGAAAAGGTGTAAAACAAGATTACAAAAAAGCTTTCGAATTATATAGTTTAGCTAGTCAAAAAGGTAACAGCTATGGAACAAGAAATGTTGGTTTGTATTATAAGTTAGGACGTTATGTTGCTCAAGATTATAAGAAAGCACTTGAATATTATTTAAAAGCTTATGAACAAGGATGTTATTTAGCTTGTGATAGTATAGCTCGTCTATATGAAAATGGATTAGGCGTAGTTAAAGATGAAAATAAAGCATTTGCTTGGTATAGCAAAGGTGCAGAAAAAAATAATAAAGAATCTTTAAATAGTTTAGGTATTTGCTATGAATCTGGAAAAGGTTGTAAACAAGATTACAAAAAAGCTTTAGAATGCTACGAAAAAGCATCTAAACTTGGTTTGGGCATAGCGATGTATAATGTTGGAATATTTTATGAATATGGCAAAGGCGTTCTTAAAAATAAGAAAAAAGCTTTGGAGTGGTACAAAAAATCTGCAGATGCAGGCTATGAAAATGCTAAGAAAAAACTTGAAACATTAAAATAGTTTTTGACCCTTGAGGTGAAATAAATAGATAAAAAGAAAAAATTTGATCTTGCCTCAAGAATAAAACTTGAAGAGGCAAAAGCCAAAAAAGAAAAAAAGAAAACAAAAATAATTTGTAAAAGTTGTGAAGAATATATAGATAACTTAAATAAAGGTTATCTAGAAAACGATTTAAGCTTAGAAGATCCATCAGAGATAAATAATCTAGGTGTATGCTATGAAAAAGGAGAAGGAGTGGAAATTAATTTGTTTAAAGCCTTTAACCTTTATCAACGAGCAAGTGAACTAGGTGAAGGACATGGATCGAGAAATATTGCTCTTTGTTTCAAATATGGCAAACTCGTTGTTCAAGACTATGCAAAAGCTTTTGAGTATTATACTAAAGCTTACTCACAGGGGTGTTATTTAGCTTGTGATGATTTAGGAGCATTATATGAAAATGGCTTAGGTGTAAAAAAGGATTATACGAAAGCTTTTGAATGGTATAAAATTGGAGCAGAAAAAGATAATAAAGAATCATTAAATGATTTAGGGATTTGCTATGAATTAGGCAATGGTTGTAAAATAAGTTTTGCTAAAGCTTTAGAATGTTTTATAAAAGCAGGGAACTTAGGCCTTAAAGAAGCAATGTATAACGCAGGACTAATGTATGAAAATAATTTAGGTGTTCCTAAAGATTTAGTTTATGCTTTTAACTGGTACAAAAAATCAGCTGATGCCGGCTATGGAGAAGCATGTTATGCAGTTGGACTAATGTATGAGTTCGGTGAAGGAGTTTTGATTGATAAATTTAAAGCCTATGACTATTATCAAAAAGCTGCCAATTTAGGTCATAAAGAGGCAAAGAAAAAACTAGGATTATAATTGTTATGGATACTAAAATAGATAAGGTATACGTAGATACTTGTGAAGAATATATAGACAAACTTAACGAAGGATACATTGAAAATCAAATAGAAATAACAGATCCTGAACAAATGAATAGATTAGGGTACCATTATGAGTGTGGAATGGTGTAAGAAAAGATTACACAAAGGCCTTTAAATGGTACAAAAAAGCTTCATGTTGTGGTTATATAATATCAATTTATAATGTGGTTGTTTTATATGAAAATGGCTTTGGAGTTGAAAAAGATATGTATAAAGCTTTTAATTATTACAAAAAAGCAGATGAAATGGGTTATATATTTGCAATGTATGATTTAGGATATTTATATATGAATGGTATTGGAACAAATGAAGATGAAGATGAAGCTTTCAAATGGTATTATAAATCAGCTATAGAAGGATATATTGATGCTCAATATGAACTAGCATATATGTATTATGAAGGTATAGGAACTATTCAGAACTACGATAAATCCTTTTATTGGATGAAGAGTGCAGCTGATAATGGTTTTGTATTTGCATATGATGGTTTAGGTGATTATTATAAAATGGGCATTGGTTGTGAAATAAATCATTATGAAGCTATTTACTGGTATAAGAAAGCCATTGAGTGTGGATATGAAGAAGCTAAGAAAAAACTTGGAATGTAAAATAAAATGGTTGAGGTGAGCATAATGGATGAAAAGAAAAAAGCCGAAATAGAAGCGAGAATAAGGGCTGAAGAAGAAGCGAAAATTCGAAAAGAAATTGAAGAAAAGATGAAATTAGAGGAAAAAATCAGAAAACAAATTGAAGATGAATTTAAAGCTAAATACTCTTCTTCTGATATAAACCTAGATGATTATTCTGGTAACGCAGTAAAGGAAGATAGCGTTCATGTTGATACTTGGCAAGAATATATAAATAAACTAAATGAAGGTTATCGTGAAAATGAAATTGAATTAACTGATCCTGCCCAAATGAACAGTTTAGGTTTACGCTATGAACGTGGAGAACAAGTTAGAAAAGATATTGATAAAGCTATTTATTGGTACAAGAAAGCTGCTAACCTCGGGGAAATGTATGCACAAAGGAACTTGGGTTTATGTTATTCAAAAGGCAAAGGTGTACCTGTTGATTATGATGAAGCATTTAAATGGTATTCAAGATCTGCTGATCAAGGTTATGCAACTGCATATGTTGATTTAGGTTTATGCTACGAAAATGGCAATGGCGTTCCTAGAAATCCAACTGAAGCAGTTAGATGGTACAAAAAAGCCGCTGATGCAGGAGATAAATATGGCCAAAGAAATGTTGCTTATTGCTATCAAAAAGGAATTGGAACTACGATAAATTATGATTTGGCATATAAATATTATTGTTTAGCAGCAAATCAAAATCATCCAGATGCAATAGTTGATGTAGGTATTTGTTATGAATATGGTTATGGTGTAATTAAAGATTTACACAAAGCTTTTGAATGGTACAAAAAAGCCGCTGAACAAGGTCAAATGTATGGTGAAAGAAACTTAGCTAACATGTATTATTATGGTAAAGGTACACCAGTTGATTACAATCAAGCATTTTACTGGTATAAAAGAGCAGCTGAACAAGGCTCAGCAAGTTCTTACACAGATTTAGGTATATGTTATGAATATGGACGTGGTGTTAATAGCGATATAAATAAAGCTTTTGAATCATATGAAAAAGCTGCTAGATTAGGCGATAAATATGGTCAAAGAAATTTAGGTTTCTGCTATCAAAAAGGTAAAGGAACAGCGATTGATTACAATCAAGCAGTTTACTGGTATCAAAAGGCAGCTGATCAAGGATTAGCGTCGGCACTTAATGATTTAGGAGTATGCTATGAAAATGGTTGGGGAGTTAATGTAAACTACGCTAAAGCTATGGATTGTTATAAAAAGTCAGCAAGTCAAAATAATCAATACGCATACTACAATCTAGGACTGATGTATGAAAATGGACGTGGTGTTACAATAGATAAAAGTATGGCAAGATATTATTATCAAAAAGCCGCTGATCTTGGTAGTCAATCAGCAAAAGATAAATTAAATAAATTATAAAAAACTTTATGCTTATTTATTAGTAATAATAGGTAAGCTTTTTTTTCATTAACACTTGTAAATATTTGTATAAATTGGTATAATTATATATGTAGGTATTATTTAACTAAAAATAGAAATTAAATTTGAAACGAATAATTCATTTACCTTGTAGATTTGTATAAGTAAAAAACACTAATATGGTATAATTTATACACGAAAGGAGGATGGATTAATGCAAGCGAGTACGAATACCTTAATGACTAAAGGTTACCCAAAAACAGAATTCATTAAAAACTATTTCAATAGTGAAATAAATCGATTAACTGAAGATATTATTGAAATGATTGAAAATCAAAATGTTTTTAGCAAAAAAAAATATTATGATAGCAAACTAGAAAATTTATATAATGACTTTTACGTATTTTTATTAAAACAAGATTTGGCTGAACAGGTTGTACTAAAAGATACCTCCTGTAAATCAAAGTTTAATAATGATATTTTTTGCCCAGAAACATATAGGATAGACACAAAAGTTTTACCTGATTATATTCAAAAAGCATATAATAATATGGGCTACCTTGATTATGAACAAACATTTGAATTGACTACCCTTAGTTATAAAGACTTAAGGAAGAAGATATATAGTGATATTAGTAAACTTAGTAAAGAAGAGAAAATGGAATGCATTAATGAATTAGATAAACTATTACAATCTGATTTATCAAAAGACAATCTTATGAGTAAAGATTTGAAAAAAGTATATATGGATGTGAAAACAAAATTATTGAAAAAAGTGAGGTAATTAAAATGTCTGATTACAATTTAGAAAACCTACAGGCACTTATAAAGAAGGCTACTGAACTTCATGTTGAGAGAAACTTTACTGAAGCCATAGATTATTATAAAGGCGCTATGAAACTAGGTTTAAGCATTTATGATGAATCTAAAAATGAGAGAGAAAAAAAAGAGTTATCAACATTAATTCTTAAATTATCGAAGAACTTAGATAAGTGTAAAGGTCCTAATTTTGATGATGTTGTTGGACTAGAAGACTTTAAAAAATTATTTAGAGAAAATATTTTTGCTGTTGTTAGGAATAGAAAAATGGCTGAGAAGTACAAAGTAAAAGCTAACTGTTGTATTCTATTACAAGGGCCTCCAGGAACAGGAAAAAGTTATGGTATAAAAGCTGCTGTTAACGAATTCCCTGAAGCACAATTATTTGAAACTAAAGTATCAGATTTAATTGATGCTTATATAGGTAATACTGGTAAAAACATAGACAAGTTATTTAATAAAGCAAAAGAATATATAAATGAACGTGAAGACCACTATGCTATAATATTTATTGATGAAATTGATGGTATAGCAAGAAGCCGTAAATCAGATGATAAGGGCGCTAAAGAAGCAATGAGCTCACTTTTAGTAAATCTAACAAAAGTTGATGAAGAAAACTTAAATATTATTTTCATCGGAGCAACAAATACACCTGATGAACTTGATGCTGCGTTCTTGTCAAGATTTGGTAATAATATTGTTGAGATACCTTTACCTGATAATGAAGCAAGAAAGATGATCTTAAAGAAAAATTTACCATATGCAAGTGAAGATATTAATTGGGATAAAGTTTCATTAATGACATATGGATTAAATGGGCGTGATTTAAAGTTTATTGCTAAAGATGCTAACAAAAAGGCCTTTAACAATGCAATTGAAGGAAAAGAAGGACCTGTTGATGAAAAGGTTCTTGAAGATATGATTAAAATAGCTATTGATAGAAGAAAGAAAATAGCTAATCACTTATAAGGAGATAAACAAAAATGAAAAAACCAAGTATGCGTCAAAGAAAAAAAGAGTTAAAGTTTAAACGTGAAATGCGTCACGCTGTAATGGAGATTGACAAAAATATCAATGGTTTAACAAGAGAAATTACTAACATTGTAAAAACTGCTGCTGAAGCAAAGCAAGCAGGCTTAACAACACAATATAATAAAGCAGTCAATAACTTACGTTTTTGTATGAATACAAGGGTAAAATATATTTCATTAAAGATGGATTTAAAGATGGCACTTGAATTACGTAATTCAATGCAAATAATGCAAACATTTGCCTATTCAATGAATAAATGGAGCAAATCAATTTCTAAGATTACTAAAGATGTTGACATTAATGAAGTTATGGAAAATGTTGATGCTGCTAATGAAATTATCGAAGAAAAGAACGCTGAACTTGATGACTTAACAACAACAATTTCTCAAGGATATGGAAATATTGTTGAAAATGATAAGGAACAAATTGTGTCAAATGATGAGGCAATAAAAATAATTGATTCTTACATTGTTAGTGGAAAGGGTAGTAAACCTGGAGTTGACAGCGAAAATGATTTAGATAGAATTCGTAAAATGCTTGATGGAGACAAAAAAGAATGACACCTAAACAAGAAAAAAGGATTGCAAAGTTAACTGAAAATATAAATGCCTTTATTGAGAAGATGGATAACTCTCATAAGACTGCTATTGAAAAAGGAAGAATAGCCCTTGAGAATAAGCAGAAAACATTAGTTGATTTTTGGATGACACAATATAAACTAACTAATGAATACAAAAGACAGGCACTAGAAATGCTTGGCCAACTTGATGTCGCTAGATATTCAAGTGAAATGCAAATCTCAGCAAGCTCGTTCTTTAACGATATGGGAAAAATGGCCAAGGAACTTTCAAAAGTTTTTGGTTATACATCAATTAATAAAATAACTAAAGATATGGATAAACGAAATATAAAGGTAAGCATTGCCAAAGAAAAAGCAAATGAGATGATTGGTGAAACAACTGAGCGATTCCGTGAAATACAGGAAAGTTTTGCTGATAGTAATCAATCAGTTGAAGGAATAGAAATTTCTGATTCTGAAAAAAATGAAATCTTAGCTGAGTTCCAAACAAAGAAAAAAGAAGATGGAATAAGTGACTTACTCAAAGGACTAATGTAGTGTGGAGGCTAATACAATGGATGAAAAACAACTAAAGAAAGAAGTCAAATTACAAGATAAATCAAGTAAGAAGATTGTCAAGGAAATAAAGGGCTTATCAAAGAAAGCAAATCCTCAAGTTGAAGCAGATTTTATTGATTTATCTAAAAAAATCAATAAGAGATACAAACAACAAGGCTTACAAGGACATAAAGCTAATAATGAATACATTCTTTTACTTGAAAAGGATATTTTAAAAACATTAACATCTGCTCTAACAAAAAGAGAAAGATTCAATATGGCTGAATATAAAAGTCTAATTGAAGAATTGAAAGATTGTTTAGATACTCGAGATGTAATTAGTATTTCTTCGACTGCTGGTGAAGAAGTTGCATTAGAAGCTCTATGTAAAGCATACACAGAAAAATTAAGAAGACTAGAAACAAAGAGACAAGAATTATATATAAAATATAAAGCAAAGGATGCTGAACTAAAAGCAAATCCTAACTCTGCTGCTCTAGATAGTGAATGCCAACAAATATTTGATAATATCAAGAGAATTGACAATATAATTGAAGATATTAAAGAAATTGTAAGAAACAATAATTTAGAGACTTATATAAAAAACATTCAAATGGATAAAAAAGTACTTGAGGGTGCTCATAATCCAGATGGCGAAGTGTACAAGATTGATAAAGAAATTCTTGAGGGCGAAAGAGATCGCTTAAGAGATGAAAATTTGGAAAAATCAAAATCTACAAGAAGTGAAAGAGATAGTTACTTCGGAGAAGAATCAAAAAAAGAAGTAAAAGAAGAAAAGAAGGAAGAAACTGAAGAATCAAACGTTGATAGAATTAAAAATATGTACTAACTTGCATATTTCTGCAAATATAAAAATACTTTGTGATATAATTGAAATATGAAAGTTGATGGAGACACTATGAGTACTAAAGAAAAAGAATTACAAAAAAAATTTGAAGAAGAATGTGAATATGCATCATTAATGCGCAAGGGAAATAGATTTGCCCACATGCGCTATCATTACCTTATCGCTTTAAAATTATGTTTAGAATTAAGATCTATATATAAAAGTGAAGGTGATGAGAAAAACTATGAAGCTTGGGGCCAAGTAGTTGATGCCATTACTAAAAACATTGAAGTTGATTATGATTATAAAGAAATCAAAGAAATTGATGCTTTTAGTATATTTACAAAAAGTGTTTATGAAGTTCGCACAAACAAAGGATCAGGCACATGTTTTGTTGTTGACTACAAAGATGATGAATGTTATCTAATTACTAATAGACATGTTGTTGATAAAGCAACCATTATTAGTGTAATAAGCAAAGATAAAAAAATCAATGCTGCTGCACAGATAGTAGATAAAGATGATAAACATGATATAGCATTAATAAAAATGTTAGTAAGAAGTGATGATATTGTTCCTGTAACTTTTGCTAATATCGATGATGTGACTGAAGGCGTTAAACTTTACATTGTTGGAAATCGTTCAGGTCTAGGTCTTGGATTTATATCAGGATATGTGGCAAGCTTCTTAGATGATAACATTTTAATGAGTATCAAAACCGAACACGGAACAAGTGGTTCATCTGTATTTGATTGTTATGGATCTGTAGTTGGTATAAACTGTGGGATTCTAGGTGAAGTACCATTCTGTATTTCAGGCAAAGTAATCTTAGATTATTTAAAGAAATTTAAGGTTAAAGTTAGAAAAACTACAAAAGTTAAATATAAATAGTATTCATCTTGTAGTTTGGATAGAAAAAAGTTTATTATTATGATAAAATATATATATAAATAAAACAAAGGAGATATATTATGGGACTATTTAAAAGAAAACCAAAAAAGGTTGTGGAAACACCAGAACAAAAAATGGAAGATTTGAGAAAACAATTAACAACACTTAATCAAAAATCATTCCAAATAAAAAGAATGACAAGTGTGTATGATCAACAAATCGAAAAAAATTTAGCAAATATTAAACAAAATCCAAAGAATGAATTCTTAATTGGAACTACTAAAAACACTTTAAAATATTTAGTTGCTAAGAAAAAAGCATACCAAAAATTTGGTGCGATTATTGAAGCAGTTAAAGCGCAAGTTGAAACAAAATATACTGAAATTTCTTTAACTCGTGGAGAAGAAGTAATTGATTCTAAATTCTGTGATGAAATATCAAAAATCTATTCTACATGTGAAGAATATACTGATATGATTGATAAAACTTCTTCAATTGATCAATTAGAAATCGTTATGAAAAACTTTACTGATAGTTTAGGAATTGCAATGGGATTTAATACTGATGATGAAGTTGATTCACTAATTAATGAAGCAATAAGTCCAAAGAAAGAAGAATCAAAAGCAGAAGTAAAAAAAGAAGAAAAGAAAGAAGCAACTGAAGGCGAAGTTGACATTGAAAAATTATTAGATAAAATAAGAAAATCAATGTAATAGTAAAAACTCTCTATATGGGGGTTTTTATTTATTTAGAAATATAGCATTTGAAAATCTTGTAAAAATATTATTTATGGTTAACTTGTAATTTAAATAACAAATAAATTATTTATATGGTATAATTTATGTGTAAATAAAACAAAGGAGATTTATTATGGGATTTATTGGAAAAATTGTTGATAAAATAAAAGGTAACAAAAAAGAATTAACACAAAGTGAAATAGCAGAGAAAAAAGTAGAAGATTTAGGAAATCTTCTATCAAAACTTAATCAAAAATCATTTCAAATTAGAAGAATGTCAAGCGTGTACGATCAACAAATAGAAAGAAGTTTAGCAAATTTAAAACAAAATCCAAAGAATGAATATTTAATAGCTTCTACTAAAAATACATTAAAATATCTATTTGCTAAGAAAAAAGCATATGAAAGGTTTGGAGCAATTATCGATGCTGTTAGAGCACAGGTTGAAACAAAATATGCTGAAGCTTCTTTAACTCGTGGTGAAGAAATAATTGATTCAAAATTCTGCAGTGATATTACTAAAATATATTCAGCATGCGATGAATACGCTAGTATGATTGATAGTACAACTTCAATTAGTCAGTTAGAAGATTTAATGAAAAATTTTAGCAATAGTTTAGGAGTTGCAATGGGTTTTAATTCAGATGATGAAGTTGATGCACTAATTAATGATGCAATTGGCGTACAAAAAGAAACAAAAACTGAAAAAGAAGAGAAGAAAGAAAAAACAAAAGAAGAAGTCGATAGTGAAAAAATATTAGATAGCATTAGAAAAGGGATATAAGATTTAATAAAACTCTCTATAAGGGAGTTTTTATTATAAAAATTAAACTTGAATATTTTAATACAAATATTTGAAAATAATGTTATAATATATGCATAAAATTAAGTGCATATAGAATACTTAATACCTTTGTAAATATTAATAATAAGCATATGCTAGCAATAAGCGAAAGGATTGAAATAAAATGGTACAAATTGAAAAGATTAAATCAAAGGTTTTGGAAATAGGTAAAATAAGTCCATTAATCAATTTCTCTGGAAGTAAAACTCAAAACGCTTTGGAGATCTGTAACTTTTCAGGAACAGAATTATATAAGTACTTAAAAGAAAATGGTTCTGTTGTATTAGACTGCCTTGAATCAGTGCAAAAAGATTCTCTAAAGGTAAAAGCAAATAGAACTGAATATTCAAAAGCTCTTGAAAAGATATATGCTAAATATAAAGAAATAACTAATGAACAAGGTGTGAATTCGTTATATATCGTAATTGGATTTGTTAAATGGGTTGATAGTGATGAATCTGATTTATATTCACCTTTAGTTTTAGTTCCTGTTACTATGGAAAGAAATCTTAAATTACATTCACGTGGCAATTATGAATATTCTTTACATTTATCAGAAGAAGAAATGCAATTTAATGTTTCTTTAATTCAAAAATTTATTGAAGAGAAAGTTAAGATTGATATTCCAACAGTTAATAATAGTACTGATTTAAAAGCTTTATTTAGTGAACTAAAAGAAAAAATGCTAAAGTATAGTTTTAAAATAGATGAAAAAATAGTACTGGGTATATTTTATAATGCAAGAATAAATATTTACAATGACTTAACAGAAAATGCCGATAAAGTGATTAATCATCCGATTGTAAGAGCAATTGATGGTGATCAAAGTGCTATACCAGCACTAAAGGTTAAAGAAAAGATGGATGATGAGTTTTCGTACCAAAAGACTTTTCTTCCTGTAAGTTATGATTCAAGTCAGTTAAAAGCTATAAGTGAAGTTTCAAAAGGTAAGAGTTTAGTAATTGAAGGCCCTCCAGGAACAGGAAAAAGTCAAACAATAACAAATATTATTGCTGATGCAGTTAATAATCGTAAAAGTGTATTATTTGTCGCTGAAAAGAAAGCTGCTCTTGATGTTGTTGCTAATAAGCTCAAGAGAGTTACCTTAGACGATTACTACTTGTATATTGATTCTAATAAAGCTAATAAGAAAATAATCTTTAATAGTCTTTATGACTCATTAATGAAAAAACCTGTATTATTAAAAGATGATGCTTATGCAATTTTGAAAAGATTAGATGAATTAAAAGATGATTTAGACAAGTACTGTGATTTTGTGAATAGTACAGTTAAAAACAGTAATTTAACATTCTATGATCTTTTTAGTAGATACATTGAAGTAATCGATTATAAATATATTAATCCTCATATAAATGATATCAAAAAGGTAAGTTTTGGTGAACTTGAAGATCGTACAAGATTTATAAATAGATATAACAAATATTTAGATGATTTAAATATAAATTCATATAAAGATAATATGTATTATGGATATAAAGATAGTGATATTTCTTTAGTTACAAAAGAAGAATTATTATCTCTTTTCAATAAGGTACTAAAGGGAAAGAATTTACTTGAAGTTCTTCCTGAAGAAATTGCAAAATACTCATTATATAGTTTATATTTTATATACGATTTATCTTGTAATAGACCTAATTATTTAAATAAGAACTTATTTGTTTTGAGTAATATAAATGCGTACTATAAACAAATGGCACAATACTTTGCTTTTTATAATAAAAGTCAAAGTATTAAAGAAGAAATATTAAAGAACTTCAAAGAAGAAGTTTTAGATGCAAAAGTGTGTGGCAGCTTACGTGTTGTCCCAAGTGAAATTACTATTGAAAGTATTAAAAAACATAAAACAGATATTAAAAAGAATTTAAAAGTATTGAAAAAATATTCTTTTGAAAAATTAACTCTTGAAAATGTTTGTTTATATACTACTCTCTTAAAAGATTATTATAATACATATATGAACTTGAAGAGTTGTGAAGTAATATTTACGAAAGTAACAAGTGAAGACTATGCAAAAGAGGATGTTTATAAAACAATACTTAAAATCAAAAAATTGCTGGATAGTACTAAGGACACAAATTATCTAGATATTATTTTCAGTGATGAAAATCATTTGAATGAATTTACGATAGTAAAAGAATATATTGATTTAATTACTAAAATTAATAATTTCTATGACACAAGTATTGTTGATTTTTCAAAACTTACATACAGTGAGTTAATTGAAAAAATAAAATTATATGTAACTCAAATTGATACACTAGGTATGTTTAATTCACTTGTGAAAGATATGAAGAATTATAAAGATACTGGATTGTTTGAGTTTATAGAAGAATCTCTATCACAAAATGTTTCTCGTAGTGACTTAGAATCTATCTACTATAAAGGATATTATTCACTATTAATAGATTCTTTAAGTAAAGAATATGAAATAATTAATAATTTCTCATGCGTAAAAGAAGAGAATGAAATAAATGATTATACTTTACTTGATGATTTGTATAGTTTAATAGCGATTGTGAAAACAAGAGAAAATGTTTCGCTAAGAAAACCAAATCCTAATAGTCAGTCAACAAAGTCAGAAATTGGTATTCTTAAGTCACAAAAGGATAAACCAACAATGTCAATCAAAGAATTGTTTAATAATATCAAAAGATTACTTCTTAGGATTAAACCAGTAATGATAATGAGTCCCCTATCTGTTAGTACTTATCTTCCTAGTGATATTGAATTTGATATTGTGATTTTTGATGAAGCTAGTCAAATACAAAAAGAAGATGCGTTATGTCCTATATATCGTGGTAAACAAATAGTAGTTGTTGGTGATACTGAACAATTACCTCCAACTGATTTCTTTAAGAAAATGGCCTTAGATGGTGATGATGAAGAAGAAGCAAATGATGGATTGGCGGGAACATCGCTATTAGATCTAGCAAATACATTTCTTGAAAGTGTTCGTTTGAAATGGCATTATCGTAGCAAAAACGAAGAGTTAATTACCTTCTCAAATCATTACATCTATAAAGATTATTTAATAACTTTTCCTATCAGTCGTATGAAAAAAGATGACGAAGGATTAGAATATTATTATGTTGAGAAGGGCATTTATGATCGCGGTGGTACACGAACAAACAAAGAAGAAGCTAAAGTTGTCAGCAAACTTGTTATTGAGAATATTATTAAATATCCTGAAAGAAGTATTGGTGTAGTAACTTTTAGCGTTTGCCAAAGAAACTGTATTCAAAATACTTTGATGGAAGAATTAAAGAATATAAAGCAAGAAGACCTTGAAAAGTATAATAAGATAATGTTATATATAAATGATGTAAGTGTCAAAGAACCATTCTTCATTAAAAATTTAGAGAATGTTCAAGGTGATGAGAGAGATACAATTATCTTTTCTGTTTGTTATGGAAAAGATAGTGAAGAAGGAGAGCTATTCTATAATCTTGGAAGATTAACTAGAGATGAGGGACGTAAGCGTATAAATGTAGCTACAAGTAGAAGTAAAATCAATATGAAAGTTGTTTGTTCGTTTGACCCGGAAACATTAGTAATTTCTAAGGAAGAACAAACTGGTCTAGCGGCTCTTAAAAAGTTTTTATGTTATGCTAAAACTAAAGTAATTGATGATATAAATGATAAACAGAAAACAGATTTAATAATAAGCGAACAAATTGTTTCAGACATTGAAAAAAATCTTCGTGAACGTGGGCTCAAGACAGAACGTAACATTGGAAATTCAGAGTTTAAGATAAGATTAGGTGTTTACAATCCAGAAAAAGAAACAGAGTTTATAATGGGGATTACCTTAGATGATAATATTTATAAAGAGTGTAAATCTGTCAGAGATAGAGATAAATTATGCCCAAGAGTATTAAGACAAATGGGCTGGAATATATTTAGAGTTTATAGTACTGATTATATCAAAAACCGAAGTCTTGTTATTGACAAAATATTAGTAGCCATTGATAAAACTATCAAAGGTGAAAGTGAAATTAAGAGTGTTAACGATCAATCATACAAACAATTTGAAAAAGAAATTGAACATGGAACTATAATATTTGATACAATAAGAGAAACGAAATATGATGATATTCTTTCTTCAAATATGTCATATAGTGAAAAATTTTCTAAAGCTGTTTATCGAATTGTGAAGAATGAAGGAGCTATACACATCAAACCTCTTGCTGAGAGAATGCTTAAATTTTTCAACACAAGTGAAGTTACTAAAAACTTGCTTGATTTAATTCCAGCTAATATTAAAGAACATGGATTGTATCGTTACATTTATAATGATGGAGATTTCTATATGACACAAGATTCAGATAATAGTTTTAAAAAATCAACTTATCGTAGAACTATAGATGAGATATATTACAAAGAATTAGCAGATTTAATAAATACTATTATTGGAAAATCAATAGGCATCTCGGCAAAACAAGTGGAAAATTTGATTAAAGAATACGTTGGATATGATATAAATAAGCAGTTAAATGCAAGTGAAAAGGAAACAATCACTAAGCCATTTGAATATTTATTGAAAGAGGGGAAAATAGAATTAGTTGACGATTTATTATATAAATGTTAATTATTAAAATTAGTATGTGTTCAAAGAAGAATGCATACTTTTTTATATCAGGGAAATAGGAAATAATTATCAAAAAAAATAAAGTTAATTATGAAAAAGGAAAGGAAAATTACAGAAAAATTATGAAAACGCTCTATCAATTTTCAAAAAAACACATTATCATTTAATAATAATTCTTGAAAAATGGTGTATGTTATGTTATAATATGTATAATAAGATGACATTAATCTTTTACAAGGGAGAATAGCCTATGATAAATCTTTTACCAAATGTTGAGAAGGTCAAAATGTTGACTGGAGCAATCGTTTTAAGCAATCCAATTAAGTATTTCTTTTGTGAGAAAAAAGTAAACGTTTTTATTCTTTTTGATAAAAATACTACTGAAGTTAAAGATGAATCTTCTTCAGAAATTATTTTTAGAGAAAATAGAGAACTTAGTTTGGAAGCGTATTCCATAACTGTAAATGAAAAAGTTTATATTGAGTATGGTGGTAGTGCTGGAGCATTTTATGCTGTGCAAACACTTAAAAAATATATGAATGATTATACAGTTCCAAGAATGGAGATTTTTGATAAACCTAAGATTAATATTAGAGGTTTTATGCTTGATATTAGCCGTAATAAGGTACAAAAAGTAACAGAAATTAAAAAACTAATTGACCTTATGGCAGAACTAAAAATGAATCATTTAGAATTATATGTTGAAGGTTTTTCTTTTGAATACAAAAGCTTTGAAAAATACTTACAAAAAGATGGATTTATTACATTAGAAGAATATATAGATTTGCAAAATTATGCAAATGATCGTTTTATTGATTTTGTGCCTAATCAAAATGGATTCGGACATATGGCTGATTGGCTCGAACATGATGAATTTAAAGATTTGGCGGTATGTCCTGGGGGAATTGATTTATGGGGAAGACATCGTGAACCAAGCACATTAAATCCGTTAAATGAGCAATCATTAGAACTGGTAAAGAAAATGTATGCGGATATGATTCCTCATACAACATCAAAGTATTTTAATATGAATTTTGATGAACCATTTGAATTAGGATATGGTTTAACTGAAGGGTTAAATCGTGAAGATCTTTATATTGATTATTTAAATAAAGTTTATAAAGAAGTGAAGAAGTATAACAAGACACCACTTATGTGGGGAGACGTTTTAGTAAGACATGATGATAAATGGGATAAAATTCCTCAAGATATGATTTTTATTGACTGGGGTTATGATGCAAATTATCCGTTTAATGCTCATGCAGAGAAGTTAAGTGAAAAAAACGTATCGTTTATGTGCGCTCCTGGAACTTGTAGTTGGTCAAGTTTTCTAGGTAGATACATTGATTGGTATGAAAACATCAAAAATGCTGTTGATGCCGTTTATAACAATCATGGTCTAGGAGTTGTCTTAGCTGATTGGGGAGATTTCGGTCATTTGCAATTCTTTAATGTTAGTTTGGCACCACTCATTTTTATGGGATTATACTCATGGTCTCATAAGGAGGGTTTAATTCTTAACATCAAAGAAGCTTTAAAAGAATATTTAGATGACAAAGAAGGTATTCTATCAGAGATAATGTTAGATTTAAATAATTATTATCGCTATGATACTGGATATGCTGGTAATGGAACAAAAAGTTTTTATCGATTTATGTGGGCAAGTGTTGCTCTTGATGATACAAAGAAACTAAATATTACACCTTATGAATATTATGTATCAAAAGTTGGATTGAATGCTTTATCAGTTAAAAAATATAATATTTTAGAGAATTTCTTTAAATTAAAATTAAAAGAGTTAAAGTATGTTGATTGTCAAACAAGTGAACAAAAGTTAATATGTGAAGAATTAAAACAATCAATAGCTTTATTGCAAATGATAGATCACTTTAGCGTAGCTATTAGCGATAAGATTACATTAGACGAAAAAATCAAATATTTGGATTATGTATTACTTAGCAAAGACAAGTATTTGAAGAAACAAAAAGAATTATGGCTTGCAAGAAACAAAGAAGGTGGATTAGAAAAAAGTATGAAGCGTCTTACTGATTTCTTTGCGACTGTAGAGAATATAAAATCATTTCTTTTGAAGAATTAAATTATTTCTAGTGAAAAGAGGAAACAATAATGAAAAAAATATCTTTTAATAAGAAAATAATGAAAAAAGTTGTTTTGTTAGTTATTTGTGCCCTACTAGTTGGCTTATTAACATATTCAATTGTTGATAGCTACGTAGATAAACGTCATACAACAACTAATTCAGACAATTCAACAGTTAATATTCCTTCGGGATCATATCAAGATTACATTAAGAAAAGTGTTGGAATTGAATCAACAAAACTTGATGCTTATGATATTAATGATATTATTGGTACTGATAGTAAACTACAATTCCATGAAATTTATGATAGCTATATTAATGCAAAATTAAGTAGTGATATAGTTATCGATGGAACTGAAGGAATAATCAAAAATGCTGAAGATGGCGATAATAATTGGCCAAGTAACGATGCTGATATTAATGAATATGATAAATATCTAAATGGTAAAAAAGGTTCATATGTTGGCGAAAAAGGAAGCATAACATTTGAAATTAAAAATGTCAAAGAAAAAGGATTTTACCATATTGTTCTTAGTTATTTTATTCCAAGAGGTAAAGGATCTGCTGTTCAAAGAAAAATATTAGTAAATGATACAGTACTATTTGATGATTTACTAACTATGAACTTCACACGTGAATACACAAATGCTGAAGAAATCAAACAAGACATCAATGGAAATGATTTAAAGCCTAGTCAAAAAGAAATTTATAAATATCATGAAAATGAATATTTACATGATCCTACTGGTTATATTTCAACTCCTTATTTGATTTTTCTAAACGAAGGTGATAATACAATTACTTTTGAAAGCATAAAAGAAGGTTTAGTAATTACTGAACTTCGTGTTAGCGATAATCATAATTACAAATTACCAACTTATGAAGAATATGCTAAGAAATACACAGATAAACAAATGACAATTAAGGATATTGAAAATTATAAATATGAAGCAGAAGGTTCTAATAGAACAGCTTCAACACCAACTCTATATCCTATTTCTGATAGATCAAGTGCATTAAGTACTCCAAATGATCCAGTAAGAACTAAATATAATGCTATAGGTGGTTCAAAATGGTCTAGTTCAGGTGACACAATATCTTGGACTGTAAATGTTGAAGAAGAAGGATTTTACCAACTAGCATTTAGAGCTAAACAAGATTTATCTCGTGGTATGTTTGCCACAAGAAAATTATTAGTTGATGGTGTTCAACCATTTAGTGAAGCTGCTAACTTAAGATTCTACTATAACTCAGATTACCAAATGGTTTCATTAGGTAACAAGGCGGGAGATATTTATTACTTGTATCTTGAAAAAGGTGAGCACACACTTTCTTTACAAGCTACATTAGGTGATTATGGCTCAGCAATAAGTAGAGTAAATAAGGTTGTTGATAAATTAAATGATTTATATTTACGTATAATTGCGATAACAACAACTAATCCTGATGATTATACAGATTACAAAATCTATGGTGATAATTCAAGATTAGGAACTAATCAAAATGGTGAGAAAATTGATTTACAAAAAATTATGTCATCATGTGCGATTGAGTTAAATGATGTGTCAAAATATATTACAGAATTAACTGGTGAAAAGAGTAGTTTAAACAATGTATTAGATAAAATAGTTTTACAAATTGGTGGATACGTTGATTTTGATGGCGATGGAAAAGCTGAAGATGTTGGCGGATTTGCTAATAAACCACGTAACGTAACGCGTGACTTAAATGCATTTAAAACTAACCTATCTTCTTTAGGAACATGGGTTATGGATGTTCAACAACAAACATTAACAATTGAATCATTCTACTTAGCTCCTAAAGGAAGTGAACTTCCAAATGCTAAAGAAGGATTCTTCAAAGGTTTATGGTTTGGAGTTCGTGGATTCTTTGGTTCATTCTTCTTTGATTATGAATCAATAGGTGTTATCAGTGAAGAAGGATTTGATCACGAAATCGAGGTATGGTTCTTAACAAGTGAATCATCAGGTCGTGAACAAGCAAATGTTGTTAAGAACTTAATTGATATGTACTTTACATATGAAAACGAAGAATCAGAAAAAGAAGTTCCAAATTACAAAGATTATAATTGTAATGTAATTTTAAAAGTTTTAGCTTCAAGTGTTCTACTTCCAGCAACTTTAGCGGGAACAGGACCTGATGTAGCAATCAATGTTGGTGAAGGTTTACCAATCAATTATGCTCTCCGTGGAGCTGTATATAATTTGAAAAAGTTTGATGATTTCCAAGAAGTTGTTGATGAAAGATTCACACGTGAAGAAATGATACCAATGATGCTTGGAAACATAGACGATCCTAATAGTGGATGTTATGGATTCCCTAACACAGCTAGTTTCTTAGTAATGTTCTATCGTACTGATATCTTTGAAAAGAATGGTTGGGAAGTTCCTAAGACTTGGGATGATGTTACAAATCTTGTAAAAGAGTTGAGTGTTCAAAATCTAGATTTCTATTTACCTTTAGAAGGTGCAGGATCAACAATTTTCTCAACAATACTTTATCAAATGGGTGGACAATTCTATAATGACGAACAAACTGCATGTGATTTCTCAACAGAAACTGCTAAGAAAGCATTTGAACAATGGTGTAGTTATTTCTGTGATTATGGATTTGAAAAATCTGCTAACTTTACAAACAGATTCCGTAGCGGGGAAATGCCAATCGGAATTACTGGATACACATTATACAATACACTTTCTGTATTTGCTCCTGATATTGCTGGTAAATGGGCTTTCGCACCTCTTCCAGGATATCAACAAGAAGATGGTACTATTAACAATAAAGGTGTTTTAAGTTTGACATCAACAATAATCATGGAACAAACTAAACACCCTGAAGAATCATGGGCATTCTTAAAATGGTGGAGTTCAACAGTTGTTCAAGAAAAATATTCAATTGAAATTGAATCAATTTTAGGAAGTGGAGCTCGTCATAATACTGCTAATATTAATGCATTAGAAAGTCTTCCTTGGAGTAAAGATGAATTAGATATATTATTATCACAATTTTATAATGCATTTGGTATTCCTGAAGTTCCTGGTGGATATTACATCGGTCGTAACTTAGAAAATGCTATTCGTGAAGTAATTAATAATGATTCAAACCCACGTGAAACTCTTGCTGAATATGTAGAATTAATTAATAGTGAGATCACAAGAAAACGTGATGAATTTGGTATGTCAACATACAAAGGAGAAGGTAAATAATTTATGGAAATGAATAATGAACAAAAAATTAGCCTTTGGAAGAAAATAAAAAACTGGTTTACTGAAAGAAATAAGAAGATGGACGAATGGAGCCGTAGAAAGCCAATGCGTCGTAAAATCTATTTAAATCGTAAATTATATTTGATGATGTTTCCATACTTATTACTATTCTTTACGTTCACAATTGTACCAGTAATTTTAAGTTTCTTATGCAGTTTTACTGATTTTAATATGTTACAATTTCCTCCACACTGGCGTGGTTGGGATAACTACTTAGATTTATTCTTAGAAGATACAATATTCATTACAGCTGTAAAAAATACACTTATTATAGCTGTAATAGTTGGCCCTGGTGGATATTTATTATCATTTGTATTTGCTTGGTTAATTAACGAGTTGCCTCGATTCTTGAGAGCTATAGTAACATTTATGTTCTATGCTCCAGCATTAACTGGTGCAGTATCAATTTGGGCCTTAATCTTTAGTAGCGACTACTATGGATGGATGAATTCCCTTCTAATAAATATGAATATTATTCGTGAGCCTATCTTATGGCTAAAAGATCCTAAATGGATTCTTCCAATTGTTATTTTAGTACAATTATGGAGTAGTTTAGGTGTAAACTTCTTAACATTAATTGCAGGTTTAAAAGGTGTTAACAAAGAATACTACGAAGCTGGTGCAATTGATGGTATTAGAAATAGATGGCAAGAGTTATGGTATATAACACTTCCATGTATAAAAGAACAGTTACTATTTAGTGCTGTTATTCAGATTTCAAATACATTAGGTGTTGGAGCTATCACAACTGCTTTGTGTGGCTTCCCATCTGTACAATATGCTGGTCATACAATTGTTAACCATTTAACCGATTATACAAGTACAAGATATGAGTTAGGTTATGCTTCAGCAATAGCTACACTTCTATTCTTAGCTTCAATTGGATTAAATAGTTTGATTAGAAAATTAATCAGAAAGGTAGGTTCTTAAACGTGGCATTATTCAAGAAAAAAGTTAGTAAGTCTGTTGATGAACTTGAAAAAGAAAAGTTTGAACAGAAAAATGCTAAAAAAGCTCGTCATATTGATTCTCGTCCTTTCGCAGAAATTTCTAATATGAAAGTAATGAGGAGATCTAAGAAAAAGAAACGTATTAATCGTTCAAGAGTAGGTGACTTTTTCCTATTCCTATTCTTACTAGTTTCTAGTATTCTTAGTATTCTTCCATTAATAATGATTGTAAACAATGCATTTAAACCATTAGATGAAATATTTAAATTCCCACCAACTATCTTTGTTATTAATCCAACACTAAATAACTTTGCTGATTTAGGCGTTGTTTTAGGAACATCTTTAGTTCCATTCTCTAGATATTTATTCAATACAGTTTATGTGACTATTTTAGGTACATTTGGACATGTTATTGTAGCATCAATGTGTTCATATGTATTATCAAGATATAATGTTCCTGGTGGAAAAGTTATCTTCTCATTGATAGTTTATGCATTAATGTTCCCATCAAGTGTTACAGCAACACCAAATTACATTATCCTAAACTGGTTAGGTTTAATTGATACACACTGGTCAATTGTTCTTCCTGTAATAGGTGGAACATTAGGATTATTCTTAATGAAACAATTTATGGATCAAATTAGTATGGAATACATTGAATCAGCAAAACTTGATGGTGCTGGTGAATTCAAAATTTATTGGTCAATAGTAATGCCACTTGTAAAACCTGCTTGGATTACTTTAGTTATTCTAAACTTCCAAAGCTTATGGAATACATATGGTTCAACAACTATTTATCGTGAAGATTTGAAAATGTTAAGTTATGCAATAAATCAAATTGCCTCAGCAGGTGTAGCTCGTACAGGTACATTAAATGCTGTACAGTTAGTTATGATAATCGTACCAATTGCCGTATTTATCTTCTCACAAAGTAATGTTATGGAGACAATGGCACATTCAGGTATGAAGTAAGAGGTGAATATGATGAGACGTATGAAAAAAATATTAAGAAGATTATCAATCTTAGTTCTAGCAATTATTTCGTTTATTGGTATTAAAACTACTAAAGCTGTTGGATACATGTATTCAAGTGATGGAAAGATTATTGAATCATCTGCTGGATATAGTGTTACTGAAGAAAATATTTTTAATACTTTATCAGATTCTTGGAAGAATGGTTTTAATGATGAAACAAGTACATTTAATAGTCCAAGTGATTTGTACATCTATAAAGATGAAATTACTAATGAAGAAACGATTTATATAGTTGATTCTGAATCTAATAAATTATATATTTTCAACAAGGATTTGGTTTGGACAAAAACAGTTTCAAGATTTCCAATTGATCCAGGAAAATATACAATAGCGCAATTATCAAAGATTAAAACAGCAACTCAATCAGATTCTAAAGGTACTCTTGCATCAACTTCATTTTGGACTGCTGACTCACAAAGAAAATATGAATCTGTAAAGAATATACCATTTGCTAATAGAACAAGTGAAGAGAATTTATACATTGATTGTTATGCATTAGCTGGTATATATCGTGGTAAAAGACCTCTTCGTGATGCAAATTATAAAATAGTTCTTGATGAAAATGAACAAACAGTTTATGAAGATATTTTATGTTTGTGTGATTCAAAAAATAGACAGATATTAATTCTAAACCCTAAAACATTTGAAGTAATTCAAATAGTTAGTGAACCAGAAGGTGTTAATTTCACTGCAAAATTTGAACCTGTGAAAATGGTTGTCGACTCAAGCGGAAGAATGTACGTTATCTCTACTGGTGTATATGAAGGAATATTATTGATCAATTATGATGGCTCATTTATGACATTTGTAGGTGTTAACTATACAACACTTTCATTCTGGGATGCTCTAAAGAGAAGTCAAAAAACTGAAGAACAACTTGCTCAAGAAACAACAATTCTTCAAACATCATTTAATAACTTAACAATTGACAAAAAAGGATTTTTGTATACAGTATCTGGAGCCATTTCAAATGCTGATGGCACAAAATCAACAGATACAATGATCAAAAAAATTAATTCAACAAACTCTGATGTATTAAAGAGAAATGGTTATAATAAACCAATTGGTGATTTAATTACTATTAAAACTGGTGCTAATGCTGGTTCTAGTAACTTTGCGGCAATAACTGTAAATGAATATGGAGTTTACACTGTTGCTGATACAAAAGGTAATAAATTATTTACATATGACAATGAAGGTAATTTATTATATATCTCAGGTGGTTCTGGACAACAAGTAACAGATATTAAGATTCCTGTAGCTGTAGCATATCAAGGTGAAAACCTATTAGTGTTAGATAAAGGAAACAAATGTGTTATGCGTTTTAAACCAACTGATTTCGCAAAATCAATTAATAAAGCCGTATATTATGAGTATATTGGTGATGCTGACAAAGCAGCTGATGAATGGCAAAACGTTATTCATGCAAATCCTGCATACGAATTAGCATATGTTGGAGTTGGTAAAAAGCTATATGAAGAAGGTAGATACCAAGAGGCAATGTTAAACTTTGAAAAAGGTGCTGATGTTAAATATTTCTCTAGAGCATATAAGATGTATAGAGATGATATAATTGGCAAATATTTCCCATATGTTGGCGGTGGTATTTTAATTCTAATAGCTCTTAATATTACACTTAAAGTTGTAAAAAAGGCTAAAAAAAGAAAAACTGGAGTAGAGGAGGATGAACTATAATGAATGATACAATTAATGAATCAAAATCATTAAACTTTAAATCTACTCTTAAAAAGATTGGCAGTGCCCTTTTGAAGGGATTAAAAGTATTTAAAGAAGAATTTATTACTTATCCATTATACATTATGTCACATCCTATTAAAGGATTTGATGACTTCAAACGTGAAAAGAAAGGTAAATTATGGGTTGCGTTTGTTTTCATTGCATTCGTAATTTTCCTAAATATTATTTCATATCAATTTACAGGATTTATCATTAACCCTAAAAATGATATAACTAAGATTAACACATTTAGAGAAATCTTATCTGTTCTTGGAATCGTAATTATTATAACAGTTGCCAACTGGAGTATTACGACATTATTTGATGGAAAAGGTAAGATGAAGGAAATATTTATGATGATTTCCTACTCTCTATTCCCATTATGTTGGGCTAAATTCATTTGTATTTTTGTAAGTAATTTCCTTACACAAAATGAAGCTGCTTTATATAGCTTAATAAATGGATTAGGAATATTCTTAATGTGCTATATGGCCTTCTTTGGGTTCATAAGCATTCATGAATATGGCTTAGTAAAATGTATAGTAACATTAATAGCTACAGCAATAGCGATACTAGTTATTTGCTTCATTGGAATTTTAGCATTTGACTTATTCCAAAAAATGTCTGGATTTATTTATACATTATATCAAGAAATATCATTAAGGTATCTATAAAGGAGGAGAAATATGAAGTATAAATTTCTTAGATTACGTATTATTGTTCCCTCTTTAATAGTTATCATGTTAGGTATTTTAGTATTGACGTTCTTTGTAGGAGGCTTAAAAGCTGCAAGCTTTGAATATGATAATCTTGAGTGGAACGAAGATGGTTTTGTAAGACCAGAAATGGTTATTATTGATGGAAACAAAAAATGGCTGATGAATGATGTTGATATCAATACTCGTAAATATGTTACAGATAATGAAAAATATGTAATGTATATTGATGAAGATACAACTGTTATTTCAATATATCAAAAACTAGAGGGTTGGACAAAAGATGATAAAACAAAAGAAAAATTGTTATATCAAACTGCAAATACATCTAGTAACTTTGCTGAAGAAAAGTCAAATGTAACATTATATTATTATGATTCAAATGGTAAGCTTGCAAGTTTAAATAGTTTTGACAATAGTGTTAAATACGAAAATAAACTAAAAGGTCAAGATGAAAAATATTATTCATTAAGATATAATAATGATGGAACTTTAGATATTTTATATCAAATTGGTGAATTTTCAAATGTACTTGAAACATTTCCTAAATATTTCACTAGAACAAAATTCGAAGAATTATTTGTTGGAAATATAATGTTCCTTTATACAAATGATTCAACACTTGGAAAAAAAGAAATAGATGTTGTTGGTAGCGATGGAAATCTTCTAGCTGATAAAGGCTATGAAATGAAAATAGCAAGTAAGTTTACAGCAGATAATATTCGTGAAGGTGCTGATAATGAATACGGATATGCATTATGTTTTGATAATGAAGCTGCTTTATATATCATTAAAAATGGTTTAGGTACTCTTCATTATAAAGCAGATGATGAAAAAATAGGCGTTAAAGAATTAACTTTCAAAGAAGCACCAAGTGATGAAAATGAAATATTAAATGCAGAAAATGGTTACTGGGAAGTATTTAATATTGTTGATGAAACTGGAACACTTAAATTTAAATTAGGTGAAAATTGCAACTGCACTAGTTCACCAGTTAAATATAATCCATTCCTAACTACGTCAATTTTAGATACTATTACTTACCCAACATTCTACCCAATCATTTATGAAACAGAAAATGATAAAGGCGAGAAAACGACTGCAAATACAAATTATAGAGATCGTGCAAATATTGAGAATAGTTATTTAGAGTTCAAGGCTACTGAAAAAGGTCCTTCAAAAGAACTTTATCAATACTTAGTAATTGGTAGTTATGGATTAGCTGAAACTAATAGTAGTTTACCAAACTATTTGATTCCTAATGCAGAAAAACCAACTATGATCAAGAAATATCAATCACAAATTAAAACATATAGAAATAAAACTGTATATTTTGATTACAACAATGATGGTGTTATCACTGCTGATGAAGGATTCGTATATGGTGGATATCAAGCTCGTGATTTACAAGGTAATTATCTATTTATAGATGAAAATAATAAAATATTCTATTTTGATGCTAATGGAAATCGTATGTTAAACGATGATGAAGGTGTTGCATCAAGTGTCGATTCAACAGGATCTTATAAACCTTATCAAAATGGTTTAACAAAAGACATCACTGAAGAGGAAAATACTAAATATAATGCAACATCTGAAGCAGAATCAAAGGCTTTCCAATTAGCCATTAGATTCGCGTTAAAGAATGATGAATTAGATATCACTTTAATCAATAATTCTTTGATTGAAGGTGTAGGTAAAAATTCTAATGAAGAAGTAGAATCATATTTCAAACATGACAATACATTTGCAAAAATAGAAATGTGTAAATACATGGCTACAAACAAATCAGAAACTGAAAAAGGACAAATAGTTCTACCAGATGGAAGTGGTGCTATTATTTCCTTCAATAGTATTAAAGATTCACAATATGCTGCAAAATATGCTGAAAAACCAATTTATGGTAATGACTTTGCTATTCCAATGGAAACAAGAGGATATGACCAACAAACACTTATGTTCCCTATGTTTGGATTTGTAGAGCAAACAAGCAAAAAAGGAATCGTAGCAATTGTTGAAAAAGGTGCTCCACAATCATCTATTACAGCAAACTTTAAACGTAAGTCATCTGTAAGTGGAATTGATGTTTACAACTATGCATTCTTCACAACTCGATTAAGAAGTAGTGAAAGTGTTAAAATAACTGCAAACACAAGTTATACAAAGGTTAGTGATAAATTATATTCATCTGATATTTCATATCGATATAAATTTATTTTCCCTGAAGAAAGTGGAAAATTTGATTATACAACTGTTGCTAGTTGCTATCGTGAATATTTGATTAATAAATATAATTTACAAGAAAAAGTTGATACAACAAAGAGTGCAACTCCAACAATTACATTTATTGGAGCTTATAAAAAGAAACAAATTCTTCTAGGTGTTGTATATGATGCTCAAAAATCATTAACAACATTTAATGAAGCTAATGAAATAGTTAATGATTTAACTGATAATGGAATAAATTCAATGAATGTAAATTATTCATTGTGGACTAGTAAAGCTGCTGATACTAAAATAAGTTATAAATATAAAGTAAATAGTGTTTTAGGCGGAAAAAATGACTTAAAAGACTTTACTAAGAATGTTATCAACAAGGGATATAATATGTTCTTAGATTATCAAGTTGATACGGGATATGGATATGATATGCCATTTGGTTCATTAAAATATAACATTAAATCTATTGCTGGTTCAACAACTAACGCTTTAGAATATGTTTTATCAACTGGTTTAGCTGATGCAACTGGTAAAACTGGTGGATTACTTTCTCCTGTATTCTACAATTCTATAGTTACAAAATATATGAAGAATTATGCAAAACTAGAAACAAATGGAATTAATTTAATTGGAATTGGTAATTCAAATGCATCTGACTATACAAAATCAAGACAAGTATATTGCGGCGATGGCCTAGAGTATCAAAGACTTGCTCTTCAAACCGCAAAAGATTCAGGTAAGAAGATAATGCTTGATGCACCATTTGATTATGCATTTGAATATGTTGATGTGGCTAATAATGTTCCTGTAGAGACAACATTATTACAAATTGTTGACTATTCAATTCCTCTATATCAATTAGTTTGTAGTGGATTATTTGATTATAGTTCTAAAACAATTAATTATAATAACGATAACTCAATCGAATGGAATATCCTAAAAGCAATCGAAACAGGATCAAATTTATATTTTGAAGTTTCAGCTTCAGATACAAGTGATTTACTTGAAACTGATTATACTAGTTATTATAATTCTTACTAT
The DNA here is from genome assembly GCA_000431235.1 of Coprobacillus sp. CAG:698. GTDB lineage: Bacteria > Bacillota_I > Bacilli_A > ML615J-28 > CAG-698 > CAG-698. The sequence goes on from HF988700.1 coordinate 29,199, forward strand.
GCTAACTGGAAAGAAAAGATTATTAGTATGAATAAAACATTAAATGAAACAGGAATTTATAATTCTAGACTAGTAAATCATGAATATTTAAATGATAATTTAGTTCGTGTTTCTTATGAAAATGGACTAACAATACTTATTAATTATAGCGATTCTAATTACATTGATTCTTCAACAGGTATAGCTGTTCGTTCAAACTGGTATGCTGTTGAAAAACTTGGAAGGGAGGAATAGTTTATGAATAAAGACTTCTTTAAAAAAGTTGGTAATGGAATTCTTACAGGACTAAACTATTTCTTTGCTGCATTCTACTATATGTTTTTTGGAATTGGTTGGGTTTTTAAGAACATATATAAAGGCATTTCTGTAGCTCTAGTATTTGTTGGAAAATATGTACATTTATTCTTAACAAAATGTATATGGCGTTTATTAAATGCTATTTGGAATTTCCTAAAGAAATTATTTGATAAAGCAAGAACAGGTTTAGGAAAACTATTCAGTAAAATCAAAAAAGAAAAACATGGCGAACTTCATGAATTAGAAGATAAACAAAGTGCTTTTTCTAAGTTTATGTCGGCAAAATTTACTTATCGTAAAAGACAAGCTATGTGGGGATATATCTTTATTCTTCCATTAATAATAGGTTTTATTTATTTCTTCCTATTCCCATTTATTACAACAATAGTATTTAGTTTCTCAAATGTTTATCGTGCAGGTATTATGCGCGAAACAAATGAAACTATTGGTGTTGTAACTGAATATGTTGGTATGGATAATTACAAGTTCATTTGGAATGTTCACTCAACATTTAAAGATACTTTAGGAAATGTATTTGTTGATACAATCGTAAACGTGCTAATGATTTTAATTTTTAGTTTAATCATTGCCGTTGTCTTAAACTCAAAATTTAGAGGACGTTCATTTGTAAGAGCTATATTCTTTATGCCAGTTATTTTCAACTCACAAGCAGTAGATTTAGCAATGAGTACTGGTCAAGCATTAACTGATGCTATGGAAGAATCAGGTCAAGATATTTTTAGTACAATGTTTAACTTTAGTGATTTCTTAACGAACGCTAATGTTCCGGTATTTGCTGTAAACTTCTTGTCTAATGCTTCGAAATCTATTTTCGATGTTATATCTTACTCGGGCGTACAAATTCTAATTTTCCTATCGGGTATTCAATCGGTACCAAAACATTTGTATGAGGCTGCCAAAATTGAGGGTGCTACTCAATATGAAATCTTCTGGAAAATTACTTTCCCAATGGTTTCACCACTTATGCTAACAGCAGGTGTTTATACCGTAGTCGATTCTTTCTTAAGATCTGATTTATTGAAATTAATGGATAAATATGGTTTGGCTGGTGATGTTACTTATACATTAGGCTTAGGTAACTTAACAAATGATGGTATTTATGCGGCTATGTCAATTCTATTCTGTTTAGTAAGTTTAGCTGTTGTTATCATTGTATTACTAGCAATTAGAAAGTTGGTGTTCTATCGTGATGAATAATCAAGAAATGCAAAATAAAGGTTTGTTTGCTACTTTTAAAGACCCAGTTAAGAGAAAAGTCTTCTCTAAGAAATTCTTTATTGTAGTTGGCTCTATATTACGTGCATTCATCCTTATAGGATTATGTTTCGTTATTTTACTACCTATATTTGAAAAATTATCAGCAGCGTTTAGACATCCTTCAGATATTTCTAATCCTCAAGTTGTTTGGATCCCAGCTCAATTTAGTACGATAAACTTTCAAATAGCAGCCCAAATGCTAATGTATACACAATCATTCTTTAATACATTGTTATTATCGTCTGTGACAACGTTTATTCAAGTAATAGCAACAGCTATAGCTGGTTATGCTTTTGCTAGATTAAAATTCCCAGGACATAATGTAATATTCTATATTATATTATTTACAATTATTGTTCCTAATGAAGCTTTAGATAGATCTCGTTCATGGATCATGAATGAATATACATTCTTAGGTATTTCATTAATTGGTAATGTATTGTCAATGTATATTCTTGCAGCGTTTGGTCAAGGTATTCGTTCAGCAATCTTTATCTATTTGTTTAGACAATTCTTTAAGGGTATTCCTATTGAATTAGAAGAGTCTGCACAAGTTGATGGTGCTGGAGTAATACGAACATTCTGGAGTGTAATGCTTCCAAATGCTCGTGGCGCAATCGTAACTGTTTCTCTATTTGCTTTTGTATGGCAATGGAATGACTGTTATTTTGGACAATTATTGGGTTATACATCTGGTAATATGTCACTTCTAGCAGTTCAATTAAGTTCTGGTACAGAACAATTACGTACAATTATTGCTACGTGGATAGCCGCAGGTAATGAATTCTTTGAATCATTTAGAGGTTCAGGAGTTGCGACTGACCCATTATTCGTAGCTTTAATAGCTAATACATCAGCCTTAATGATTATGGCACCATTATTAATTGGTTATTTCTTTGTACAAAGATTGTTCGTAGAAAGTATCGAAAGAACTGGACTTGTTGGTTAATAAATCAAGGTGCTACTTATGTGGCACCATTTTTTTGATAAGGAGACAAGTTACTATGACAAAAAAATACGAAAATATATCTCTTGAGGAAAAAGTAGGGCAACTTTTAATGTTTGCATTTCAAGGAGATTCATACAATGAACAATTAGATATGCAAATAAGAAAGCTAAAAGTAGGGGGCATAATTTACTTTAGTCGCAACATTAAAAATAAGGAACAAGTACAAAGATTAAATGAAAAAATCAAGCAGAACGCCAAAATACCACCTTTTATTGCAATTGACCAAGAAGGAGGTATTGTGCAAAGAATTGTTGAAGGAATGCCACCATTCCCAGGAGCGATGGCAATAAGTGCTTCACAAATGGATAACTACGATGTGTGTTATGAAGTTGGTAAAGAATTACGAAGCATAGGATTTAATGTTAATTTTGCTCCTGTAGCTGATTGTAATAATAATCCTTTAAACCCAGTAATCAATTCTCGTTCCTATAGTGATGATCCTAAAGTATGTGGATGGTATGCAAGTAGAGCAGCACAAGGTTTTCAAGACGCTTTAATACTTCCTACATCAAAACATTTTCCTGGGCATGGAGATACTAAAGTTGATTCACATTTAAGTTTACCAAAGGTTGATAAATCAATAGAGGAACTGGAAAAAATGGAATTTATTCCTTTTCAGGAAACTATAAATAATGGTATAGAAGGAATCATGGCTTCACATATTTTATATCCTGCACTGGATGATAAATTTCCAGCAACACTTTCTAAGAAAATTATAACAGGCATATTGAAAGAAAAAATGGGCTTTAAAGGTATAATAGTTACAGACTCATTAACAATGGGGGCAATCTATAATACTTACTCACATCGAGAAATAGTAAGATACGCTTGTAATGCAGGAATTGATTTATTAGTGTTTTGTGGGAAGGCTGATATTAACGAGCAAATAGATATATATAATTCATTTATAAAAGAAGTAAAAATAGGAAATATTCCTATGGAAAGAATAGATGAATCTTATGAAAAAATTATTCGCTTGAAAGAAAAATATATAAATTCAAAACAAACAGAAATTGAGTACAAAAAAGGTTTAGGAAAATTGATTTCTGAAAAAAGTATAACCCTTGTAAAAAATGAAAATGTTTTGCCACTTGATAAAAAGAATCATATATTAGTCATCTCTCCTAAAATTAAAGTGTTTACATTAGTTGATAATGATAATGTTAATTATTTATCACTTGGAGAAGTATTTAATGCACATGAACTCATCTGTGATGAGCTAATTTATGAAGAAAATGATGATATAATTAAAAAAGTTATAGACATTCAGAAAAATTATGATAAAATTATATTAGGAACATATAATGTAAGACAAAATGGTTTTGAAAGTAAACTATTTAAAAACTTACAAAAAGAAAAAACCATCGTTGTTTCTTTAAGATCTCCATATGATATCTTATATTTAGATGATGTAAAATGTTATATATGTATTTATGAAACATCGAAGTTATCTTTTGAAAGCCTTACTAAATGTTTAATAAACAATAAATTCGAAGGAAAATTACCAGTACAATTATATAAGGAGGAATTTTAAAATGAAATTAGTAATTGTAAAAGACTATGATGAAATGAGCTTAAAAGCTAGTGAGATTATTGTTGACTTATTAAAAGAAAAGAAAGATGCAACATTAGGATTAGCTACAGGAAGTAGTCCAATTGGAATTTATAAGAATCTAATTAAAAAATATGAAGAAGGAGTTATCTCATTCAAAGATGTAAAAACATATAACTTAGATGAATATTGTGGTTTACCACGTTCACATCCAGAAAGTTATTATTCATTTATGCATAGAAATCTATTCAGTCATGTAGATATAAAAGAAGAAAATGTTCATATTCCTTGTTCTGAAGGCGATGATTTACAAAAACTATGCAAAGAATATAATGATATGCTTAATAAAGCAACAATTGATATTCAATTATTAGGAATTGGTGCTAATGGACATATTGGATTTAATGAACCTAATACTTCATTCGAACAAGAAACATTTGTTGTTAAGTTAACTGAAAAGACAAGACTTGATAATCAAAGATTTTTTAATTCTCTTGATGAAGTTCCTAAATATGCTATGACTATGGGAATTAAAAACATTATGAAATCTAAGAAGTTAATACTTGTTGCTAGTGGCAAAAACAAGGCTGAAGCTGTTAAAAAATTAGCTAGTGGAGTAGTAACTGAAGAATTCCCAGCATCTATTTTATGGAAACATCCAGATGCTATCGTTTTCGTTGATGAAGAAGCTGCTTCATTAATTACAAAATAATGAATGATTTTATATTCTTAGAATATGATATTAAATATTCTCAAGAGATAATCGATTTATGGAATGAAGAAATAGGATTTATTTATCCTATTTCTCCAAAAATGTTTAATCAAAATATTAATAATAAATATTTATTTAAAGAAGGATCATTTGTTGTTTTTAATAAAAATAAACTAGTTGGTTTTATACTAACTAAAATCTATGACAATAATATGATTATAAGTAAATATATCAATAACTCGTGGATATCATTATTCTATGTGTCTAGCGAGTTTCGTTGCCAAGGTATTGGAAGCGCTTTACTGAAAAAGTTTGAAGAAGAAGTCAGAAAAACTGATGTAACAAAAATATCTGTTGGTTCTGATATTGATTGCTTTTTCCCAGGAATACCAAATGATTTTGATAATTTAACTGATGTTTTCTTTTCCAAGAGAGGTTATAATGTTAGTTATTATACCCATGATTTAGTTAATCATTTGAATAAATATAAAATACTCCATCAGCATACAGATAAATATATATATAGATATGCTAAGAAAAGTGATAAAGATAAAGTATTAGAATTCTTTAAAGAATGTTTCTATGGTAGATGGTATTATGAAGCGTTAGAATATTTTGATGATAATGATATAAAAGAAGAATATTTAATTGTTTTAGATAAAGATAAAGTAATAGGTTTTTTAAGGACAAATAAAAATTTAATTTCCAAAATATCATATAATGTAATGTGGAGCTCTCGTTTTGAAAAGTTAATAGGCTTAGGTCCACTAGGAGTTAATTCCCAATACCGAAAACAAGGTATTGCAAGTAATTTAATTAAAATTGCTCTTAAAGAAGCAAAAATGAATAACTATTCGGAAGCATTAATTGATTGGACAGGACTTGTTGCTTTTTATCAAAAGTATGGTTTTGAAACATGGAAGTGTTATCAATATGCAAATAAAAATATAAAATAATGTGCAAGGAGAGAAAAATGAAGAAACTATTTGCTTTTTTGCTTCTCTTATTTACCGCTTTAGTTTTTGTTGGCTGTAAAGATGATGAAGTGAAATTATCAATCAAAGTTGATGGCTCAACCTCTTTAACTTTAAACGTTGGTGAAGAGTTTAAAATTAAAGCAGCGTTGGAACAAAGTGATGTTAGCGATTTAAAATTGAATTTTAAATCAGATAATGAAAGTGTTGCAACTGTTTCTAGTGAAGGTGTTGTAAAAGCTGTAAAAATGGGAAACGCTAAAATAACAATTTCTGCAAATATTGACCCTAAAGTAACTGCAGAAGTGAGTGTTTTAGTTAAAGGACCTGAAGTTTTACCTACAAGTATTGAAATTGAATCACCAAATGAAGTTGAAGTTGGTAAAACAATTGATTTTAAAGCCACAGTTTTACCTGATAATGCAACTACAAAAGCAGTTGTATGGTCATCAAGTGATGAAACAATTGCTACAATTGATGATTATGGAAAATTAACAGGTAAAAAGGTTGGAGAAGTGACTATCACTTGTAAGGCTAAAGGTGATGAAAAGGTAACAGCAAGTAAGAAAGTTACTGTAAAAGAAGCTCAAGGAACTGGACTTGAATCAATTAAATTAACTGGAGCTAAGAATTATTTAGTTTTAGGAACTGAATTTGCATTAGAAGTAGTTTATATTCCTGATACTTTCTTAAATAAAGAAGTTGTTTGGACATCATCAAATGAAGAAGTAGCTACAGTTGTTAATGGTATCGTTACTCCTGTTGCTAAGGGAAGTTGTAAAATAACTTGTACTTCTAAAGCGGATGAAAAAGTTAGTGCAAGCGTTTCTTTTGATGTAATTGAAGAAGATTTAGTTATTGAAGATTTCACTTTGAAATGCGATGAAGAAGTATTCTATGATAATGATTCATATAAAATTAATTATGAAGTTACTTCTAAGCCAACAGCAACAGCTACACCAAAAACACAATTCACATGGACATCATCAAATGAAGAAGTTGTTAAAGTGGGTTCAAAAGGTGAATTAACAACAATAAAAGTTGGTACTGCAACTATTACGGCTGTTGAAGAAATATCAGGAATTGAAAAAACATTAGAGATTACAGTTATTGAAAGTCCGGTTCTTGAAGGTATGACAATTGTTGGCCGTGAAATTACAACTGAAGAAAATGTAACTCTTGCAATTCAAGCAAACCCTGCTCATGCAAATTATGATGTTGAGTGGGAATCATTAAATAAAGATATTGCTACAATTAATGATAAAGGTTATGTTCAACCATTAAAAGCTGGTGAAGTAAAATTCACTGCAAAAGATAAGACAACTGGTATTGTTGCTGAATACACTTTAGTAATTAAGAAAGCATTTGATCCAAGTGCTGGTCCAGATTCAATCCAAATTAATTATGGTGGTAAAAATGAAATTTACATTGGTTACGAAATTAGATTAAGTGTTGATGTAACTCCAGCTGGCGTAAGTAGTGCAGTTGAATGGGAATTACATGCAAGTTCTAAAGGTTTCGCTGAGATAAGCCAAGAAGGTGTTTTAAAAGCTCTTTCTGAAGGTGTTGCTCGTGTTAGAGCCGTTAGTAAAGTAAATGGTAAAAAGAGTTCATACGTTACATTTAATATTGTTAAGAAACCTGAACCAAAACCAATACCAAATTTAAATGGTTATGAAATTATTTTAATGAATGCTGCATCGGCATTATATGAGTTAGATCCGTTCTATTCTAATGGTGCAATTCAATATGTTGGAGCTGACAAACCATATAAACAAAAAGCATGGAGAGCAGTTGAAGAAGAATATAATTGTAAAATAGTTGTTAAAGCATATCCTGATACAGCTCCATGGGGACAACAAAGAGTAAAATGGCTTATTGACAATTCAACAAATGGTACAACTGAATGTGATTTTGGTGTTGTATCTGGTGCATGGATCAATAAACTTGCTGGTGGAAATGCAGCTGTTGATACTTCAAGATTCTTTGATTTATATGGAATGAATCAAGTTGAAGAAGCTTTATATGAAGTAGGCTCATCAGGAGGAAAATATCGCTGCGTATCTGCTGGTTTAAATACAAGTAGAACATATGTTATAAAAGGTTTATTCTATAACTATGGATTAATTAAAAAGTTAGGTCTTGAAAGCCCTGCTAAATTATTTAATGAAGGCAAGTGGACTTATGATGACTTTGTAAAATATTGTGCTGATGCTCAAGTGGTTTTACCAGAAAATAGCTATGCTGTTAGTGGTGGACCAAGTATTATTTGGGCTGGAATGGTAAACTCTGCAGGAATAAAACTTGCTGACAAGCAAAAAATGGAAATTAATATTACTCATAAATATTCATTAGAAGCCTTAGCTGCATTGAAAAAAATAAATGAAGGTAAAGGTTGGTCTATTAATGAAATAGGATATGATGAAGCTAATGTTCCATTTAGAGAAGGAAGAGCAATCTTCTCTCCAGGAGAGTATTGGTTCTTAAAAGCTGATAACAGATATCCAAAGGATATGTGGGGCGATTCTACAGAATATGGATACGTTCCATTCCCATATCCTGCAAGTGTTAGCAAAGAAGACACAAAAGTTAACTTCTCTGGTGAATCAGTACTTATGATGGTTGAAGGCAAAAAATATCCAACTGGAGTTGATCAAGAAGGTATCTATAGAGCCGTTCAAGATATGTATTTAAGAACAATGGATGAAATGAAAAATGACCCATTATTTGATGCGGAGCAAAAGAAACGTGACTCTCTAAAAGCAAGAGTTGATGATCCTGAATCAATTGAGGCTACAATTTTCTATATTGGTGCAAGAACAATATTTGATCCAATGTTTGATGAAAGTTTCCAAACAGAATATTCTGGAGATTTAACTACTGCTGTTATTAATTCAGTTAAAGGAAATGATTCAAAACAAGAATTAGATTCTGTTTATAGTAAAGTGTTAGATTCATTTGTTCGTACGTATGGTGGATAATAAAAAATAGTCATACTTGGTATTTGTTGTACTTTGTATGACTTTTTTTAAAAATGTTACCAATATCTTTTAAAAATATCTTGATTATTTAGTAATTTTTGGTTATAATATAAGTGGTTGTGTATAAAATTGCACAATAGATACTAAAATAATATTATGGAGGAAAAAATGAAAAAATTTATTTTAAGTATTTTAGTTCTTATGGTTGCCTTCCTATTTTTAGGATGTAAAGAAAACACTTATGAAATTGCTATGGTTACAGATTATGGCGATATTACTGACCAATCTTTCAACCAAACAACTTACGAAACTGCAAAGAAATATGCAGAGGATAATAATAAGTCATTCGCTTATTACAAACCTGTAAATGACTCTACTGATGCAAGAGTTGAAAAAATTGAAGAATCTATAAGTAAAGGTGCTAAAGTTGTTGTTATGCCAGGATTCGCATTTGCTGGTGCAATAGTTGCAGTACAAGATCAATATAAAGATGTTAAGTTCATCGCTCTAGACGTATCTGAATATGATATTGAAGATCAATTCTACAATCATGATGCTAATGGTGCAAGAACTACATTAAAAGATGAAAATAATAAACCTCATGTAAGTTCAAATGTTACTTCAATCGTGTTCCAAGAAGAAGAATCTGGATATTTAGCTGGATACGCTGCTGTTAAAGAAGGCGAAACTAAATTAGGATTCTTAGGTGGAATGGCAGTTCCAGCTGTACAAAGATTCGGATATGGATACATTCAAGGAATCGCTGCTGCTGCAAAAGAAATGAATGTTAAAGTTGATTTATGGTATGTTTATGGTGGACAATTCAGCGGTGATGCAACAATCACAACAGCTATGGAAACATGGGTTAAAAATGGATGTCAAACTGTATTCGCTTGTGGTGGTGGAATCTATACATCTGTAATCGATGCTGGTAAAGGCGGCAAATGCAAACTTATCGGTGTTGATACAGACCAAAGCAAAGTTGTTAAAGATATTGAAGTTTTAACATCTGCTATGAAAGGTCTAGCTGATGCAACAAAATCTTGTCTAGATGATTTCTATGGCGAATGGAAAAACGGTGGAAAAGTATTAACTTGGGGATTAAAGACTGATGCAACTAAAGAATATGTAGGTCTTCCAAGAGAAACATGGACTATGAAAAACTTTACAACTGCTAACTATGATTCAGTAATTAAAGACATTAGAGATGGAAAAATTACTATTTCTAGTGATACAACTAAAGCTCCAAAAGACTTCTTAAATGAAAATGTAACTGCTAAGAATGATAATTTTGGTGCAAGTATTAAATAATTATCAAGGTTAAATAATTATGAAAAGATGGTTAGAATATATAAATTTATGTATTCTAACCTTTTTTAAAATAAAAGGTGAAAAAAATGAGCGAATATGTAATAGAAATGTTAAATATATGTAAATCGTTTGGATCATTAAAAGCAAATGATGATATAACAATCCAACTTAAAAAAGGTGAAATACATGCTCTTTTGGGAGAAAATGGTGCCGGTAAATCAACTCTTATGAGTATTCTTTTTGGACTTAACCAAATGGATTCTGGTGTTATCAAGAAAAATGGCAAAGTTGTTAATATAAAAAGTCCCAACGATGCTACAAAATTACGAATAGGAATGGTTCATCAACATTTTAAACTAGTTGATATTTTTACGGTTTTAGATAATATAATCTTAGGAGCAGAACCCTGTGGTACTTTGGGATTTATAAAAAGAAAAGAAGCTCGAGAGAAAATATTTGAAGTATCTAAGCGTTATGGACTTCTTGTAGACCTTGATAAAAAAATTGAAGATATTTCTGTTGGTATGCAACAAAGAGTTGAAATTCTTAAGATGTTATATCGTGAAAATGATATTTTAATATTTGATGAACCAACAGCTGTTCTTACTCCACAAGAAATCGAAGAACTTTTAAAAATAATGAAAAATCTTGCAAATGATGGCAAATCTATTCTTTTCATTACTCATAAATTAAATGAAATAAAAGAAGTTGCTGATAGAGTATCAATTCTAAGAAAAGGAAAATATATGGGAACATATAATGTTTCTGAAAAAACTGTTGAGGAATTATCTGAACTTATGGTTGGACGTAAGGTTAGCCTAACAGTTGATAAAAAGGATATTGTACCAACAGAAGCAGTCCTAGAAGTTAAAGATTTAACAATGTTTAGTAAAGGGCATTCGATTAATAAAATTAATAAATATGATACAAAAAATTTAGTAAACGAAGTTTCATTTTCTGTTCGTGGTGGTGAAATTGTTTGTATAACTGGTATCGATGGAAATGGACAAAGTGATCTTGTTTATGGTATAACAGGGTTAGAAAAAATAAATTCTGGAAGAGTACTCTTTAAAGGTGTTGACATAACGGATTTAAGTATAAGAAAAAAATCTATTATGGGAATGAGTCATATTCCTGAAGATAGACAGAAACATGGATTAGTTTTAGGTTATACAATGGAAAATAATCTCATTCTTCAAAGATATTTCGAACCTCAATTTACAAAAATGGGATTTTTAAGAAAAAAAGAAATAAGAGAATATGCTAATAAACTAATAGATGCATATGATATCAGATCAGGTGAAGGGGCTGTTAATATGGTAAGTCAAATGTCTGGCGGAAACCAACAAAAGGTTATCATAGCACGTGAAATAGACAAGGATCCAGATATTCTAATAGCAGTTCAACCAACAAGAGGATTAGATGTTGGTGCTATAGAATTTATCCATAAGAAAATTGTAAGTTTAAGAGATGCAGGCAAAGCTGTTTTGGTTATTTCTTTAGAATTAGAAGAAGTTATGAGTATAGCTGATAGAATTTTAGTTATGCATAATGGTGAGATTGTTGGTGAATTAAACCCTAAAGAAACAACTGTTCAAGAAATTGGCCTTTATATGTCAGGTGCAAAGAGAAACAGGTGATGTTATGAAAGCAAAATTTAAATTATTATTTGAAAAGATAAAAGAATTGGTTATACATTTCTTTAAAGGTAGTGAAGATTCTCCAAGCGGATTAAAAGTATTTCTAAAAAGCGAAGGATTTAAAACATTTTTGTCTTCGCTAATATGTATTGCTGGTGGATTATTTGCAGGTTTAATAATATTTCTTATTGTTAATCCACAAAATGCTTTTACAGGGTTTGTTACAATATTAAAAGGTGGTTTTAATGCACCTAATACAAAAAAAGGAATTGGATTAACTATTGTAAGTTTTATTCCTCTACTCCTTTGCTCACTATCAATAATATTCTCATACAAATGTGGTTTATTTAATATAGGTGCTCCGGGACAATATGTTATAGGACTTATGTTTGCTTTTTTAGGAGTATTCTTGTTTAAGTTACCTTGGTATTTATGTTTGCTATTATCTATGATAGGTGGTGCTATTTGGGGAGCGATTCCTGGAATATTTAAAGCATATCTAAATGTTAATGAAGTAATAACATCAATAATGTTTAACTGGATTGGATTATATGTAATGAACTATATTTCTGGTGACGAAGTTGGATTAATGTATAATAAGAGTTTAGCCGAATGCTATGAAGTGCCATTAAAATCACAGTTACCAGTAATTGGAAAACAATTATTTGGAGGATATGATCGTGTTACTATAGCTTTATTTATTGCTATTATTGTAGCAATTGCAATTCAAATTGTGTTGAAATCAACAAAATTTGGATATGAAATTAAAGCAACAGGTCTTAATATGAAAGCATCAAAATATGCTGGTATGAATCATAAAAAGAATATTATTATAACAATGGCAATTTCTGGTGCTATAGCTGGACTTGCTGCGGCATGCTATTATTTAAATAACGCTGAAATATATTCTCCAACTAAACAAACGGCTCTACCAGTGGTTGGTTTTAATGGAATAGCAGTAGCATTTCTTGGAGGACTAGATCCAATTGGAGCAATCTTCTCTGCATTATTTATTACACATATAACCCGTGGAGGAGGATACTTAGATACTACTTACTTCTCTTCTGAGATAGCTAATTTAATTTCAGCAATTATTATCTATTTATGTGCATTTTCTTTATTTATTAAAGGTTTAATCACTAAAAGAGAAAAGAATAAAGAATCAAAAAAACAATTAGAAAGACTTCCAAGAAAAAGTGGAGGTGACAAATAATGGGTTTATTAATTCAATACACATTAGTATTCGCAACCATTCTTGCAATTGTTGCATTAGGTGGTATGTTTTCGGAGCGTAGTGGTATAATTAACTTAGGTTTAGAGGGTATTATGGTAATTGGGGCACTGTGTGGAGCAGTTATGTTAGCTGTTCTAACAAAGGCTAATGCTCCTGCGTTTATTAGAGTTTTACTTTCTATTATTGCTTCTATGATTGGTGGTGCCTTATATTCATTGTTGTTAGGGTTTGCTTGTATCAAACTAAAAGCTGACCAAACAATTACAGGAACAGCTTTAAATATTATGAGTACTGCACTAGCTGTAATTCTTGCAAGAATTTATACAAAAACTGTATCTTCAGAAATAAAATATGATAGTAGTTTATTCTCATTTGGAGGTAATTTTACAATAACAATCTTTACAATATTATTAGTTATTATTGCAGTTATAACATTCTTGTTTATGTACAAAACAAAATATGGGTTAAGATTAATGGCCTGTGGGGAAAACCCACAAGCAGCAGCAGCTCAAGGAATTAATGTTTATAAACAAAGATATATTGGTGTAATAATCTCTGGTATATTGGCTGGCTTAGGTGGACTTGCAAATATTGCATCTGTTAATGGATATTGGGATTTCAAAAATGGTGTTGCAGGAATTGGATTTTTAGCTCTTGCCGTAATGATTTTTGGCCAGTGGAAGCCATTACACATTTTAGGTGCTTCTATAATATTTGGTTTGTCGCAAACAATTGGTATTTTATATAGTGGAAAGTTTGGTATACCATCATTTGTTTATAAGATACTTCCTTATATAATTTGTATGTTAGTTTTAGCTTTGACATCTAAAAATTCTAAAGCTCCAAAAGCTGAAGGAATACCATATGATGTTAATGATAGATAATTTTTATAGAACTTTGTTTCCTTTTTTGGAAAAAAGTTCTTTTTTTCATAAAAAAAATAATTTTGGAAAAAATTACTTTTAATATATCTTGCAAAATAGAATTAATTGTGATAGAATATATATAGGATATGAAAAGGTTTTGCGATTTACAATTTATTTGTTTAGGAAATTGTCTTTTACTATCAAAAATTTTGAGGAGGAATAAAAATGAAAAAAATCTTAGCGTTTTTGCTAACTCTTTCACTAGCTTTCGTATTACTTGGATGTGTGAAAGATGTTAAACCTACATCAGTTGAAATTACTGGCGCAAAAGATATGGTTGTTGGTGATTCACTAACACTTACTGCAAAAGTATTACCTGATGATGCAAAAGATAAGACTGTTAAATGGTCATCTGACAATGCTGAAGTTGCTACAGTTAGTGCTGGTACAGTTAAAGCATTAAAAGAAGGTACTGTTAATATTACTGCAAAAGCAACTGCAGATGAGAAAGTAGCTAAAACTGTAACAATTAAAATTACAAAAGCTGCTGACGTAGATCCTACTGAAATCAAAGTTACTGGTTTAGCTGATATCGAAGTTGGAAAATCAATCAAATTAGTTGTTGAAGTTTTACCAAGCGGAGCTAAACAAGAAGTTGAATTCAAATCAAACAATGAAGCAATCGCTAAAGTTGATGCTAACGGAAACGTTACAGGTGTGGCACTTGGTGAAGCTACAATCACTGTAAGTTCAAAAGCAAAAGCTGAAATCAAAAAAGAAGTAACTATTAAAGTTGTTGAAAAAGCTCAAGAAGTTTTACCAACAAGCATTAAAGTTACTGGCGAAACAAAAGTTCTTGTAGGCAAAACTGTTTCTCTAACTGTTGAAGTTACTCCTGAAGAAGCAACTAATAAAGAAGTTGAATTCAAATCAAGTAATGAAGCAATCGCAACAGTTGATGCTGAAGGTGTAGTAAAAGGCGTTAAAGCTGGAGAAGTTACAATTACTGTTACTGCAAAAGCAAAAGCTGATGTTACTGCAAAAATAACTATTAAAGTTGAAAAAGAAAAAGTTCCTGGTGCTCCAGAATACATTCAAATCACTGGCTATAAGAAAAATATTAAAGTTGGTGATACAATGGAATTAGCAGCATATCTATATTCAAATGTAGAAGAAGTTACATTATCAGATTATGAATGGGAAACTGATCCAAAAGAATCAGATGTAGCTAAAATTGAAAATGGTTTATTTACTGCATTAAAAGCTGGTACAGTTTCTATTAAATGTCTTTCTACTGCAGATAAAGATATCTATTCTTCAATAAAAATTACTGTTGTAGATGATTCTGAAGAATATGTATATGATGTTGAATCTCTTGAATATACATTCAAAAAGACTGAATTCTTATTACATGAGTCAATTGTTTCTAATATGGAAAAGAAAATTCTTCCTGACAAATTAGATAACAAAGATGTATATTGGGAATCAAGTGACACTAAAGTTGTAAAAATCAGCCCAACATATAGAACTCCATACATCGTTGGTGTTGGTGAAGTTACAATTACTGCATTCTCTGCAGCTAATCCTGATATTTCAAAAGAATATACAATCGTTGTAAAACCTTATGCTGCTCCAACATCTTTCAAAGTTGTTGATTCAATGGGTGAAGAAGTTACAGAAATTAAAGATTTAGAAGTTTCTAGAAGAAAGACTATTTCTGTTTCTGTAGAACCAGAAGATGGCGATCCAAGAGCAACATTCGAATCTTTAAATAAAGATATCGCAACAATTGATGCTAATGGTCAAATCCTTGCTGTTGCTGAAGGTGAAACTACTATTATTGTAAAATCTGCTGCTGAAGGCGTTGAATTTGAAAAACAAATTAAGATCACTGTTATCCCTAAGAAAGTTCAAGAAATTAAAGTTGAATATGTAGAGATTGAAGTTGAAAATAAAACATATGTTGGCTATAAATTAAAAGCTGTTGCTACAGTTTATCCAACTATTTGCCCACAAGGCGTTACTTGGGAAATTCATAAGACTAGTACAAAATTTGCTACTATCAATGAAGAAGGTATGATTGTTCCAATTGCTGAAGGTACAATTAAAGTAAGAGCCGTAAGTCAATTTGACCCAAGTAAGAAGAGTGCTTGGAAAGCTATTACAATTGAAAAACCAATTGAACCATTCCCAGTAGGCGATCTAAAAGGATATAAAATTATCATTATGAATGCTGATAGTGCATTACAAGATAATGACCCATTCTATCATAAAGAAAGCAATGGAATTGTTACTGAATATACTCAAGCTGACAAGTTATACAAACAAAAAGCTTGGAAAGAAGTTCAAGATAAATATAATTGTGAAATAGTTGTTGAAGCATATCCTCCAGAGGCTCCATGGGGTGCACAAAGAATCAAATGGATTATTGACAATGCTACAAATGGAACAAGTAAATGCGACTTAGGAATTATTGCTACAAACTGGATTCCTCAATTCGGTGCTGCTAATGCTGCAGTTGATGTAACTGAAATGTATGAAAGATACGGAATGAGCCAAATTGAACCTGCATTAAAGACAGCTGGTTCTTATAAAGGTAAATTATTAGTTGCATCTACAGGTATTAGTTCTACAAACACTTATGTATCTTTAGGTTTATTCTATAACTATGGATGGCTAAAGAAATTAGGTGTTAAAGACCCTGCTACAATGTTTAATAATGGTGAATGGACATACACTGGATTTACAAACTGGGTTATTAATACACAAGCTGTTCTTGGAGAAAATGAACATGTTCTTCAAGGAAGTCCATATTATTACTGGTTTGGTATGACAAATGCAGCTGGTATCCAAGTGGTTGATGCTAACATGGCAACAGTTAATGTTGATGATGAAAAATCAATCGAAGCATCTAATGTTATCTATAACTTAGTACAACATGAGTGTGTATTAAAACCTCAAGTATGGGCTGAACAATCTGAAAGTGAATATTCATTCCATAAAGGTAAAACACTAATGACTACTGGTGACATTTGGTTCATAAGAAATGCTGGTAGATGGACTAAAGATATGTGGGGCGAAGGAACAACTGAATATGCATACGTTCCATTCCCATATCCTGATACAATGGCAAAAGAAGATACGAGAATTTCTGTGGCTAACTACAGTGCTTATATGTACATTGCTGGTAGACAATATCCTGAAGCTTTAGGTAAAGAAGGATATAACAAAGTATGGTCTGTAATGAACGAAATGTTCTTAAATACAATTAAATATCAAGAAGAAGATACATTATTCGATGCTAAAGCTGTTATGGAAAATAGTTTAAAGAATAGATTAGATAATCCAGCTTCAATCGAAGCAGTATTATTCTATGATGCTAAGAGAGTTTTGTTTGACCCTGCTCATGGTATCTATAGTTCTATATCTGTTACTCCACTTAAGTCTGCAGCTAACAATGCTATGTATGAAGGAAAAGATTACATCGAAGAATTCGAAAAAGTTAGAGAACAATTCGAAACTGATGTTAAGAAATTCTACGCTGCATAAAAATTGATAATTAGATTATCTCCTACTATATTCTAGTAGGAGATTTCTTTTTTTACAAATTTATGAAAAGTAATCATAAAAAATCATTTAAATAAAATAAAAAATGTGATATACTATTTATGTATTAAAATTACCATGAAGGAGGAACTCAGGGTAACCTGATATACTTAAACTATGGATATGGAAAAATATACTAGTGGAAAGGTCTATCTAGTCTTTGAATGGGCTTTTAAATTAATTGTTTGGAATTTATTAACATTATTAATCGTTGCACTTTTCGCAAGCGTTCCAGCAATTACATTTTACAAAATACAAAATGATTATTTGATAAATACTGTTGAGGCTAACAATTATGATGAAATAATAGTTACCTTAAACAATGGAAATCGAAAATCAGTAGGTACAAACATCACTAATCATATTAATAATTTAGAAATAGATGATGTACGTGCAGAAGACGATTATATCTATTTAGACTTATATTATGATAAAAATTCTTATACAGTTGCAACACCAAATAAAGAAAAATATCGTGAACTTGATAAAGATAAAACATACTTTAATGAAAAAAATGAGCTAGTATTGTACGGAATGAAAAAAGAAACTAACGTTGGTAACATTTTTGATAGTAATCTTTCAAGTGAACAAAGTAAAATAGACATAAATAATAATGTGGTTATATCATTTGAAAATGGAACAAAAATTAATTATGGTAATAAAATTGATACAAAAAGTTCCTTGTGCGGTGCACTTATAATTATTGCTGTTGTTTTGGGGTTCTTTGCTTTTATACCATGTTTTATAACTATTTTTTCAATGATAAAAATCTTTTCTGAAGATGGTTCAGCAAATACCTTTACTTTGTTTTTCAATAGATTGTGGGACAATTTTAAGGCTATATACAAAATAGAATTAATCTTAATTCCAATACTTGTCATTATGTCATTTGCATTATACTTTTATTATCGCGTTATAAATGGTTTAGACTCGAAGAGGTTTTTCCTAACATTTTCATATTCAATTATATTAATAACATTAATAATATTTGCATTATGGCTTGTTAATTTACCTTTAACATTAGGTTATTTTCGAATGCGACCATATACAATTGTAAAGTTTACTTTAATAATGGCTTTTAAAAATATACTATTTACCTTATTATATATTGTTATATATGCAATACCAGTATTAGTATGTTTTATAAATGGGTTCTTTATTCCAATATGGTTTTTAGTAGGCATAAGTTTGCCAGAATTAATTATTTATTTGCTGAGTGCAAAAAAATATAGATATTTAGTACAAAATTTAGACATTATAACTGAAGAAGATCTGGAGGATTAAAATGAAACTTGGAATTGATTGTATAGATAGTTATCTTGATTTATTTAAAGGAAAAAGAGTTGGATTAATTACTAATCCAACAGGTATTAATAGTTCTTTTATTTCCTCTATAAATATATTAAAAGAAAAAACAAATCTTGTCGCTTTATATTCGCCTGAACATGGTGTAAGGGGCAATATTCAAGCTGGTGAAAGAATGGATTCTTATATAGATGAGGAAACAAATGTTATAGTTCATAGTTTGTATGGAAATACTAAAAAACCAACAAAAGAAATGATGGATGAAATTGATGTTATGTGCATTGATATACAAGATGCGGGAAGTAGATTTTATACTTTTATATACACAATGGCTTATGCGATGATGGCATGCAAAGAGTATGGAAAGAAATTTGTTGTTTTTGATAGACCAAATCCAGCAGGTTGTGAAAAATATGAAGGTAATATTTTAGATTTAAAGTATAGATCATTTATTGGTTATTATCCAATTGTGCAAAGACATGGAATGACTATCTGTGAAATTGCAAAAATGTTTAATGAAGAATTTGAAATCGGCTGTGATTTAACAAACATTTTAATGGAAGGTTATACACGCGATATGTATTACGAAGATACAAAGAAATTATGGGTAGTACCATCACCAAACTTTCCAACTCCGCAAACAGCAATACTATATAATGCAACATGTATATTTGAAGGAACAAATATAAGCGAAGGAAGAGGTACGACAATTCCTTTCGAAATTGCTGGAGCTCCATTTGTAAATGCTAACGAATATGCTAATAAATTAAATAGTTTACATTTACAAGGTGTATATTTTAGACCAATGTATTTTACACCAACATTTTCAAAGCATGAGAAAAAAATGTGTGGAGGTGTGCAAGTACATGTGATTGATAGAAATACATTTGAACCTGTAAAAACTGGATGGGCAATGCTTAATATAATTAGAGATTTGTATCCTAATGACTTTAAGGTTTTGCCTCCATATAAAGAGGGAATGGCATGTATGCTTGAATTAAATACAGGTTGTGATTATGTTACGAAGAATTCCAAATCCATGGAAGAAGAATTCAAAATAATTGACGAAGATACTAAAAAGTTTGCAAAGATTAGAAATAAATATTTGTTATATTAAGGGTGAATATATGAAAAAAATGAAAACAATTAATGAAATGACAATAGAGGAAAAAATTGGTCAGCTATTGTGGATTGGATTTCAAGGATATGAATTTAATGACAACTTAAAGTATCTAATTGATAAATATAAAGTCGGTAATATTATTCTATTTACAAGAAATATTAAAGACATTAAACAATTATATAATTTAAATAAAGAAATTCATGAATATATATATGAAAAAACAAACATAATGCCTTTTATATCAATAGATCAAGAAGGCGGAATGGTGACAAGAATTATGGATGGAGCTACATTCTGCCCAGGCAATATGACTTTAGCTACATCTCCAGTAGAAAAAGCTTATGAAATTGGAAAAATAATGGGCGTTGAACTTCGTTCTCTAGGAATTAATATGAATCTTGCACCATCGCTTGATGTTAATAATAATCCTCTTAACCCTGTAATAGGTGTTAGAAGTTATTCTGATGATCCTAAAGTTGTTAGTGAATATGGTAAAAATTATATAAGAGGATTACAAGAACAAGGATTAATAGCAACAAGCAAACATTTCCCTGGCCACGGAGACACTGATAGTGATAGCCATAAAAGCTTACCTACAGTTGCTCATGATAAAGATAGACTTGACAAAGTGGAACTATACCCTTTTAAGGCAAATATAAATGAAACAAAAGCTATTATGTCTGCTCACGTCTTTTTCCCTGCATATGAGCAAGGTAATCTTCCAGCAACTCTTTCATATAATGTTATTACTAATCTTTTAAAGAAAGAACTTGGATATAAAGGATTAGTGATTAGTGATTGTATGGAAATGAAAGCTATAGATGATAATTATACGACTCCTAAAGGGTGCCTAATGGGTTTAAAAGCAGGTTTAGATCAAGTTATGGTTTCAGCGACTTTTGAAAAGCAAATTGCTAGTTTAGAGACAATTCATGAGGCTTTTAAAAACGGGGAATTAACAGAAGAAGAAATAAATGAAAAAGTTGAAAAAATATTAAAACTTAAGGAAGAAAGTTTACCTTATATGCAAAAATACTTCTATGAAAAATCATTTGCTGAAGTTTATCCTACAATTGATAATCAGGCACATAAGGAAATAGCACAGAAAATTGTTGATGACTCATTAACTCTTGTAAAAGGAAAAAATATTTCGCTTTATAAGAAAACTCTTGTTATATGTGCTGAACCATTCGCAACAACTATTGCTGAAGACGAATTAAATGTTAGAAGTATTGCATCGGTAATCAAGGAACAAAAAATAGGTGTAGATGTAGAAAAAATAGAAGTAAATCTAAGCGAGGAAGAAATAGAAAGACTATACAATGAAGCTAAAAAATATGAACAAGTTTTAGTATGTACTTACAATGCCAATTTGTTTACTAAACAAGCTGATTTAGTTAATAAACTTGATTTACTAGATAATGAACTATTTGTTCTCTCTACAAGATCTCCTTATGATTTATATAAATTCAATCAAATAAGTAATTATTTGTGCTTGTATGAATATACTCCAAATTCAGTTAGAACTATTGCTAAGTACTTAAAAGGAGAATTAGAACCAAAGGGGAAACTACCTGTAGATCTAAAAAAAAAATTAAAGTAGGTGCAAGCCTTTATGTAGGCTTAAAGGAATATCCTTTAAAAGAAAACCTAAAGTATTTAGATTTACTTAAAGAGACAGGAATTGATGAAGTATTCATATCAGCACATATTCCGGAAATGAATAAGAATTTTATTATAGAACTTCATAAAGTATGTGCTTATGCGGAAAAACTCAATATCAAAGTTATATTAGATGTATCTAAAAAAGCATATTCTGAACTTAGCTTACCTAAGGTATATTCGTTAAGATTAGATTATGGGTTTAAATTAGATGAAATTATAGATATATATAAAAAGAATGAATGTGTAATCGAATTAAATGCATCAACAATTACTATTGATGAATTGATGTATCTAAAAAAACATGGAGTTAATTTGTCAACAATACGAATAAGTCATAACTTTTACCCTAAAAAATACACTGGTTTAAGTTTTGAAGATGTAATAAGCAAGAATGAAGCATATCATAAACTTGGTATGAAGGTAACTATATATATTCCGTCATTTAATCAAAAGAGACCGCCAATGTATGAGGGACTTCCTACTGTAGAACTTCATAGAAATATGAATCCTTATGCAATTCTCTCAACAATATCATATTTAAAATGTGATGGCATCTTTTTTGGGGATGCATATGCTTCTAAAAAGGAACTAGAGTTTGCGAAGTCATTTGACTTTGATGTTATTCAAGTACCAATTGTAATAACATCGGATACTAGTGTTTATGAAGAAGAGCTTTTGAAAAGAATGCATATTAATAGAAATGATGAAAATAGCTATTTTGTTAGATCATCATGCCGTTCATTTGATGATATACTTCCTCATAATACTAATAAACGAGAAAAGTTCGATGTAACAATCGATAATGCAAAATTTGGAAGATATCAAGGTGAGGTTTGCATTATGAAAACAAATTTAGAAGCTGATGATAGAGTTAATGTTGTTGGTAAAGCTTTAATTAATGATTATGTATTAAAAGCAATAACTGGTGGGAAGAAATTCAAACTTGTAATTGTTGGTAGTTTATAAAATGTTAAGGTGATAAAATGAAAGTAATTGGACTAATGAGTGGTACATCACTTGATGGATGTGATGTTGCCCTTGTTGAAATAGAAAAAGATAATTATAAATTAATTGACTATTTATTATATCCATATAGTGATGAGTTTAAAGAAAAAATTAAAAGAAATCTTTCAGATGATACTGCAAAACTTTCAGAGATTTGTAGTTTAAATTTTGAACTCCCTCATGTTTTTAAAAAGGCAGTAGATAGTCTTCTAGAAAAGAATAATTTAAGTTATAAAGATATTGAACTTATTGCAAGCCATGGTCAAACTATATGGCATTGTCCACATGGCGGAAAGAATCAGGTTCCATCGACTTTACAAATTGGCAGCGGGCAAGTTTTAAGTACGTTAACTCAAGTTAAGGTTGTTTCTAATTTTAGATTAAGCGACGTTGCTCTTGGAGGCGAAGGTGCTCCACTTGTTCCTGAATTTGAATATTTATATTTTAAAGATGACCAAAAAAACGTTGTATTACAAAATATTGGAGGAATGGGTAATTTAACCTATATTCCTAAAAAAGCTAGTGAAGATGATATAATTGCCTTTGATACTGGCCCTGGCAATGTGATGATAGATCATTTTATGAAAAAATATTATAACAAAGATTATGATGAGAATGGTGAAATTGCTTTAAAAGGTTCAATTATTCTCCCTATCTTTAATGAGCTTATAAAAGATAGTTTCTTTGAACAAATGCCACCTAAAAGTACAGGACGAGAGAAATATTCCTTCGAAGCTTTAGAATTACTTGCGGACAAATATTCTTTTGATATGTATGAAAAAGAGGATATTATTACAACAATAACGGAAATAACAGTTTATTCAATATCCTTAAACTATCGAAAGTTTTTAAAAGGTATTGACAAAATTGTTATAAGTGGCGGTGGAGTTCATAATCAATATATAATCAAAAGATTAAAAGAAGAATTCCCTGGAATTGTATATTCTCTTGATGAATGTGGATTAAATAGCGATGCCAAAGAAGCTTTTGCTTTTGCAGTTTTAGGATATTTGACATTAAATGGAAAACATGGAAATGTTACTAAAGCAACAGGCGCTAGAAAAAAAGTCGTACTTGGTGAGCTTTCATATAATTTGGAGATTGATTAATATGCTAGTTGATTTAGAAAATATTAAAACAGAATCTAGAAATGAAAAAACTAAAAACATTGATTTATTAAGTGAAGAAGAGATTCTAAGAATAATAAATGATGAAGATAAAAAAGTGGCTTTTGCAGTAGAAAAGGCTATTCCAGAAATAACAAAGCTTGTGAAAGTAGTTGAAAAGGCTATTGATAATGGCGGTAGATTAATTTATATGGGAGCTGGAACAAGTGGACGTGTTGGCGTGATAGATGCTGTAGAATGCTATCCTACGTTCGGTGTTTCAAATGATGAAGTTATGTGCTTGATGGCTGGCGGTGAAAAAGCTTTTGTTAAAGCTCAAGAAGGTGTTGAGGACGACGAAAAATTAGCAATTGACGATTTAAATAAAATTAACATAACTAAAAATGATGTCGTTGTAGGCATTGCCGCAAGTGGTAGAACTCCATATGTAGTAAGTGGATGCCGATATGCTAAAGAAAAAGGTGCGGTTACAGGATGTATAGTAACAACACCAGATAGTATACTTTCAAAAGTATGTGATATAAAAATTGAAGCAATAACTGGAAGTGAAGTTATTACAGGCTCAACAAGAATGAAATCGGGAACAGCTCAAAAAATGATATGCAACATGATAAGTACAGCAGCAATGATTAAATTAGGTCATGTATATCAAAATTTAATGATTGATGTTGTACCAACTAATAAAAAGTTAGTTAGTAGGGCAATTAATATCATCAAAGAAATAACTGGCGTAACTGAGGAGATCGCATATGAGAAGTTTGCTAAATATAAAACAGTTAAGCATAGTTTATTCTCAATTATGAGTGGAATAGATGATGAAAGTAAAGTTAATGAAATAATGGAAAAAAACAAACAAAACTTAAGAAAGGCATTGGAAAATATAAATGGTTAAACATGTAGAAATAGTTAATAAAAATGGTAGCATATTAAGAGGATATCTTAATTTACCAGACAATTTTAATGGTGATATAGTTGTTATGTTCCATGGATTTACTGGAAATAAAACAGAACATGCAAAGCATTTCCTTAATTTTTCAAGAATAATAAGTGAATATGGGTATGCTTCATTACGAATGGATTTTTATGGAAATGGTGAATCTGATGGTGATTTTAAAGATTTTACAATGGATACTTTGATGAGTGATGCGGAAATAATCATTAATTCAGCATTTAACATTCAAGGTGTTAAAAAAGTTACACTTTTAGGATTTAGCATGGGTGGTGGCGTCGCAACATATATGTCTGTTAAATATGGTAACAAAATCTCTAAGGTTCTGCTATGGTCGGCAGCTGTAAATATTAATGATATAATTAGAAGAGCATTTGAAAATAGTCCTAAATTAGAAAATGGTAATGCTCAATTTGGAACATTTGAATTATCAGAAGAAATGTATGAGACATTAGATAAATACAATACACTTGAAGGTGTTAGTAAGTTTACTAATCCAGTTATGCTAATACATGGAAGATGTGATAAGGCTGTCGATTATTTAAACTCTGTGCGTACGACAGTTTTATATCTAAATTCTCGTTTGCACATAATCAACGGTGCAGGACATGGTTATGATGCTAATTCTGAACGAGACGAATTATATAAAAAGTCTTTAGAATTCCTACTTGAAAATAAATAAAAATAGGAAGTAATCATTAAGTAAATTTATATGACGATAGTATTAAAAATGCTATCGTCTTTATGCATAATGAAAAAAATATGAAAATAAGTTAAAAAAAGGTAAATCGTTTTCACTTTTTTTATTTTTTAACTTATTAATTGTTGACTTTACAATCATTTTTTATTATAATATGTATGTAAACTTTTTTAAGTTAAACAAAAATCTATAAAGAGAAAGGAAAGAAATTTATGTTTAAACACGTAAAAAAGGCGTTTCTTTTAATTGCTCTTGTTCTTGTAAGCGTTTTAGCGTTTGCATGTGGCGACGAGATTAATAAAGAAACATGTAAGGATTATTGCGATCCTGCTGCTAGCAAGGAAACTTGCAAAGACTACTGTGATCCTTCAGCAAGTAAAGACACATGTAAAGACTACTGTGACCCTGCTGCAAGTAAAGACACATGTAAAAATTATTGTGAAAAACCAAATTATCAAAGCTGTAAAGAATTCATTACAAAAGATAATTGTAAAGAACACATCAATGAAGATAATTGTAATGAAAAAGGTTATGGTCCTAATGCAGAAAACTGTAAAGAATACGCTCCAATCGTAGCTCCTACAGAATTCTTACTATTAGAAGACTTTGCTAATATAGATGAACCTATGACAATGTCTGTTGAGGATTTCTTACCTCTTGACAATGAAAATGTTTATAAAGGTTTATATTGGTATTCTTCTGATGAAGAAGTTGCAACTGTTGGTCAAGATGGTGTAATCACTGCTCACAGACCTGGTGTTACAACTATTACTGCAGTTTCAGTATTAGACTCAAATGTTAAGAGTTCTGCAACATTAACTGTTAGAGATAACAGAGCTGATGAATATGCAGCACTTGAAGAAGAAGCAAAAGAAATGTTAAGTCAAATTCCAGTTTATGCTTCTGAATCATTTGATTTCCCTAAACCATGGAATAAGACTGTTGAAATGACAGTTACTAATTCAGATCAACAAGAAGTTTCTGGTTTCGTTTATCCTGAAAAACTTGAAAAGGATATGACAGTTACTTATCAAATCACATTAAAACTTGGAACAACTGAGAAAAAAATTGATGTTAAGATTTGGGCTGTTAAAGATGCAAAAGACAATGTTGTTAACAGATTAAATGCTGCTGTTACAGCTGCTGAAACATTAATTCAAGATTATATTAATGGTGCATTAGTTGATCAAAACTTATTATTCCCAACTACTATTTATGGAGCATCATTAACATGGGATAGTGCATTACCAAATAAGATTTCTGATGAAGGTAAATATACTCGTCAATTAGATGACACTCCAGTTACTGTTAACTTAGTTGCAAAATGTGGAGATAACGCTAAATCTAATGATTATAGATTAGTTGCAAAAGGTTATACTAAAGAAGAAAAAATCGCTTATATTTTAAACGAAGGTTCTTTAGCACAAGTTGCTGGTAAAGAAGTTGCTACAAGCATCGTTCTTCCTGCATTCGATAGCAAATTCAAAGCTGCTTTAACATATACTTCAAATAAACCTGAAGTTATGGATAATACTGGTAAATTAGTTGCTCCTGTAACTGAAAAGACAGAAGTTGAATTTACTGTTAATATTGATTATTCATTCTCTAAGAATTATGCATTCAAAGAAGATGCAAAATTTGTTGTAACTGTAGTTCCTCAAAATGAAGCTGCAAAAGCTGCTGAAGAATGGTTACAATCTAGCGAATTTAAATCACTTGTTAACTTTGCATATGGTACTGAAAAAGGTAACGTATTAGATGTTCCTACTAAGTATACAATGGGTGAAGTTGAATACGAAGTTAAATGGGATGTAACTCCTGCTATTGTTGCTCCTAAATATTTAGCTGATGAAAAAGAAGAAGCTGACAGAGTTATGAGCGCATTCGTTCTAACTGAAGAAGGCAAACCTGAACTAGTAGTTCAATACTTAAGATATACTCAAGTTCCAATTAAAGCTACATTCGCTAAAGACGGCGTTGAAGCTACAATTGCTTTAGTATTAAATATTGGTGCGTCTACAGATGCAACTGCTATTTATACTGCAACTTGGGAAAGTGATGACCAAAAAGATGGCTCATTAAATCAACGTACAGGTGCATGGGATTGTGTTTCTAATGCCAGTCACTTTGATAAGGCTGTTGGTTATGTAGCTAGAAGATTAGGTTATGGATATTGGTCTGGATATAAAGTAGCTGCTCAATTCAATGGTGCAAACTATGAATACTTCAATTTGGATTATATGTATTGGGAAGTTGCTGAGGATAAAGATGGCAATATTGTAAAAGTTCCACTATCTCTATTCAATAATGCTGGTGATATGGGTGGTAACTGGGGTTGGTTCATGAAGAACACAACTAACCATGATATTTTTATCGAAGTTGGTACTTATGGTGCAACTGGTCAAAACTATAAAGGAAGCGAAGAAGCTGTTACAACATTAGGATCAAGATTAAGTTGGTCTATGGATGGATATGCATTAGGATTCGTTGCTGATAAAGATGGTAACGTATTACATGGTGCTGGTTCTAACAAACTTCAAACTTCTATGCCAAAAGAAAACCTTGTAGAAGTTGGATCTGAAGCAGCTAAATATTTAGTTGGCGATACAACAACTAAAGGATCTAAAGTTCATTACTTCGTAGTTCCTGCTGGTGGATATGCAATGAGCTGGAAATATCAATTCTACGGCGTAGGCGATATTCATGCTGTTGAACCTTTCTGTAATGAAGGAACAAAAGTTGAAATTACTAAATATGGTGTTCATCCACTTAACTCAACAAAAGCAACTACTGCAACAACAAGATTAACAAATGCAGAAACTGCAATTGCTAAAGGTGGAATTGACAACAACAAAGCAATCGAAAATAACTTAATTGAAGCTAGAAATATTTATAATAATGATTTATTCGGAATCACTAAAGAAAAAGTATTCGAAGCTGCAAGACTTGAAGCTGCTGAAACTGCATATGCTGCAATGTTAGATGCAGAATTAAATCTAATCCTTTCTAAAGAAGGACAAACATTACCAGAAGGCGAAAAACCATTCGTTACTCAAATGGGTGAAATGTATACTCGTCTACAAAAATTAACTTCAGAAATTATTGCTAAATTAACTGCAAAAGCTGCATTTGATGCTAAATATGATGAACTTTCTAAGATTGAATTAACAGTAACTTTAGATTATAATGGTGGATATGCTAAAGGTTTATACTCTGGCGAAGATTTCGATATCGTAATCCCTCAATTATTATCTGATATTTATGATTGGTTCATTGAACAAGGTGCATTCAAGAAGAAAGTTGATGGAGATGGAAATCTAGTTGATGATCCTGAAGGTGTAGTTCCTTCTCGTGAAGAATTCAATAATGCATAC
The DNA here is from genome assembly GCA_000431235.1 of Coprobacillus sp. CAG:698. Classification (GTDB taxonomy): domain Bacteria; phylum Bacillota_I; class Bacilli_A; order ML615J-28; family CAG-698; genus CAG-698. The sequence goes on from HF988700.1 coordinate 57,907, forward strand.
TTTGGAAACAATTATGCTAAATATGCTACTACAGTTTTAACTCATTATCTATTTACTCCTAAATATGAAAGTGATAAGACTACTCTAAATGAAAACTATCATGATGTTATCGAAGGAACAACTAAGTTCTTCAATAGTGAAAAATATCATGATAAGTGGATTGATATTATGGATTTCGTTGATGAAGCTACAAGAAAAGGTAACATGAGTGGACAAGATGCATGGGGCCGTTGCAACGAAATTTCACAACCTGCTAAATGGTCTAGTGAAGATCTAGTAAGCTATGGTGGAAAACAAGTTACAATTACTAATGCTGGTGCATTACTTGGTGCATATAGATTTGCTCAATATATCGCTGGTTCAATTGGTAAGACAGTTTATAAAGATCATATTCCAGCTGATCATTATGCTGCTATATTTGATAGACAACAAACTCAAGAAAGATTCTCAACTGTAATTTATCATTGCACAGATGGTAAAGTAGAACTTCCAAAAGCTGCTCATAAAGATGGTGCTGAATTTGCTGGTTGGTTCTTTGAAAATGGTGAACCTGCTGAAATCACTGGTGCATACTTCAAAGATGTAACTGTATATGCAAAATGGAATCCTATCGTTGAAGAAAAAGTTGAACAAGTTGTTGGTGAAGATGTTGAAGCTGTATACTATGGCGCACCATTAGATACTGGCAAAAACTATAAGAAGGCTACTCCAACAGGAACAATTAATGATCAAGTTAATGCTGTTGGTTTAAGTAAATATGCAATGGTTGTTGCAGGTAAGATGTTTATATTACCTAAGTTTGCTGCAATCGAATTAGGCAAAGATGCTACTGCTGATATTACATTAAGCAAAAAAGAAGAATTACAAGTTTATGGTACTGATGGCGCTGCTCAAAATAGTACTGGACTAATTTATGATGAAAAAACTGATACTGTAAAAGCTCAAAACTCTTATGGTCATGGTGCATTATATATTAACGCTGGTGAATTCAATGTTACAATTAGCCAAGCTAAATTAACTTATGGACGTGAGTTAAATGGTGCTGGCTACGGATACCATAGATATCATTTCGTTTATGATGCTGAAAAGAATTCATACACTGGAAAACTAGTTAAATTTGAAGATTCTGTAACTTTAGCTAAGGGTGACTTATTATGGTGCCCAATGACTGCAGAAAGATGGTGCTTAGGTTTAACTGATTGTGATGGTACAAGCGGTGTTAAAGGTGTTTTATCTGAAGGAATCGAAGCTAAACTAGTTGACATTAGTTCATTCTTACCAGTTGATGTTGAATGGCATACAGTTAAATTTATTGATGGCGAAAGTGTTGTAAGTGCTCAATACTTAGAAAAAGGTCAAAAAGTTGCAAAACCTGCTGATCTAGTTCTTGCTGGATATGACTTCATGGGCTGGAATACTGAAAAAGAAGCAACTGAAGGAATTGAAGTTGTTGAAGAATTAACAGAAGATGTTACTTATTATGCAATTTGGAAAAAGCAGATAAATTTGACAAAGTAACTGTTAACGCTGCAACTGATGGAAACACTGAACAAGAATATGCTACACTTGCTGAAGCATTAAATCATGTAAAAGAAAATGCTGTTATTACTGTTTCTGAAGGAACTTATACTTTAGATAGTAAAATTGAAACAAGTGTACTTATCAAAGGACAAGGCGCTAGCAAAACTATTATCAATGTAGCAAAAGATGTTGCTGGAAATGTAGCTGCTGAGACTGTTAAATTTGATAGTTTGAGATTAGTTGGTATTGGTGCAGGAGTTGGTGGAACATATTTCCAAATAGCTGCTAATAATAAATTATTCTCAGTTGAAAATTCAATTGTAGAAAAAATGAATTCATTCTATAAAGGAAGAGTTACAGGTGCTGAAAGTTCAGCAACTTTCAAGAATGTTAAATTCTATGAAATTGGACAATTCATTACATGGGTTCAAGAATCTAATGTAACTTTAACTGTTGAAGGATGTGAAATTTCTAATTGCGGTCAAATTGATAGCCAATACGCTGCATTATTCAGAATTAGAAGAGGAACTGCTTTAATTAAAGGTAATGTATTCGTTAATGATCCTGTAAAAGTTCCTGCATTATTTGAAAGTGGCGCTGATGCAACTAAAGTTGAAGTTGTTGATAATATTTTCAAAAATGTTACAAAATATGTTAAGTTAAATGATGTTCCAAAACCATTAGTATTTGGTGCTAACTTATATTTAGATGCTGCAGATGCTGCATTAACAGAAGTACCTGCAACTATTACAGGTGCAGAAGTTACACCTGGAACAGCTAAAACATTAAGTACTATTGGCTCAATGCAATTAACTAACTATGCAACTGGTTATGTAAATGGTACTGCTGTTTACTTATCTGGAAGTTATGCATTCAATGCATATTATGAAAGAAGATTAGCTGTTAAATATGTTGGCGATGGCTTCTATGTTGCGGTTGGTGATTATAATACTGATTTAGTTTATGGAACTGACTTTGATAATATAATTGCTATACATGGTGCTTGTACACATGCTGAAAAAGAAGCTTATACAACATTATTAAAAGGAATTGAAGCAGGAAATCTATTAAAATTTGAAGGCAAAACATTTGAAGACATTCAAGGTTTAGCTAAAGGTGCTATTGATATTACTGTTAAATTCTATAAAGCTGCTTAATAAAATTGCAAGGGTAAAACTTAGGTTTTACCCTTCTTTTTTTGTGAATGTGTTGCATAATACGAACATATAGAGTTAAAATGTCTTTTTAATTTGCTATAGCTTATGCGATTATTACCATTCGAATCTATTATTGTGAATGAATTAATTATTTCATCTTTCCAGTTTAATAACATTCTACCTATGGTATTAAATGATTCAAGGGAAGAACTTAAGAAATCATTTATTAATTCTTCAATTTCAATTATGC
>HF988701.1:0-26329 GCA_000431235.1 Coprobacillus sp. CAG:698
GAAAATCCTCGTGTCGGCGGTTCAATTCCGTCCCGAGCCACCATTTAGATTTTAAGGTCCGTAAGGACTTTTTTTCTATATTGTAGTGAAAAGTAACATATAAAAGCAATTAATGAAAGGAGATAAAAATGAATATAGCGGTAATAACTGGTGCATCAAGCGGTATGGGTAAAGAATTTGTAAAGCAAATTGATAAATATTTCAATGTCGATGCTATTGTTGTAATTGCAAGAAGAATAGAATTATTAAATGAGTTACAAAAATATACAAAAGCAGAAATATTACCATTAAAACTTGATTTATCGAAAAAGGAAAGTTTTAATGTCTATGAGCAATTTCTAAAAGACAATAAGTATAATATTAAATTGCTTATTAATGGTGCAGGTTTTGGAAAATTTGAAGAATTTATAAAAGGAAGCAAAGAAATTAATTATGATATGGTGAATTTGAATTGCAATGCCGTTCAAATGATTTCTTATATATCTATACCATATATGGAAAAAGGATCAATAATAATAAATCTTGCTTCTATGAGTTCGATTCAGCCTGTTCCTTATATCAACATATATGCCTCTACCAAAGCATTTGTTTTGAGTTTCTCAAGAGCACTTAATGTAGAATTAAGAAAAAAAGAAATTCATGTTTGTGCATTGACTCCATACTGGGTAAAGACAGAATTCTTTGATGTAGCAAATAAAGATAATGTTATTAAATATTTTAACTATGTTTATGAACCAGAATATATTGTAAAATATTGTTTTAAAATGATAACTAAGAAGAAAATAAAAGATGTTATATGTCCTGGAAAATATGCTAGAATGCAATATAGGTTAGTAAAAATCATGCCCCATAAAATTGTAATGAATATTTGGCTAAAGCAACAAAGAATAAAATAGTCAAAAAACTTGAACAAACTGAAAAGCTTTAGTCATTTAAAGAGAAGGAAAAACCCTTCTTTTTTTTATAAAATAAATATAAAATAGATTTAATTTATAGGAAATAATTAAAAAGAAAATAATAAAAGAAAAAAATTGGTAGTAAAAAAACTGTTTATTATTTTTTCAAAATAGTGTATAATTATATAAACAAAAATAAACTATTATTTAAAAGGATAAATATTATGACTTATGATGATTTTTTAAAAATGTTACACAAAGAAACGATTGAAAATTTTAAATTCAAAACGTTTGGATATCAAAAAGATTATGCCGTTATTGAAAACGCTTCACTGGGTTATGTTCCTTTTTTGAATAATTTTGGTTTTGAAGAAATTGATAAAATTATCCCAACAACAAATAAACTAAATAGATGTGGGATAAAGAGGGAATATACAGAGTATATTGTAGTTCACGATACAGCAAGCGGAGATCCAACTGCAGACGCAAATGCTCACGCTAATTGCCTAATGAGTATGGCAACAAATCCCGAAAGTGATTATTGTGTCTCATGGCATTATACTGTAGATGATAAAGGGTATATTAATCATGTCCCTGATGATGAGGTTTGTTATCATGCAGGTGATGGAACACAAGTAAAATTAGAATTTATTGATACAAATGTTAAAAACACTGGTAAAGTAAGTGTCCTAATTACTGATGATGGTTATTTTGAAGTGAATGGTCAAAAAACCAATCTATTATCTCCAAGAGATAAAAATGGAAATGTATGCCAAAGAATACCTTATCTAGGAATCAATACTAAAATATCTAAAAATAACACAATAATGATAAGCAATACTTATTATAACTCTGGATTTGACACAGTAGCAAATAGGGGTGGAAATTTAAACAGTATTGGAATTGAAACATGTGTAAATTATGGACATGATTATATTAAAACAATGAGGATTACTGCATATTTGGTTGCAAAATTATTGATAAAATATAATCTAGATATTAATAGTGTTAAACAACATAATTCATTTAGTGGTAAAGATTGTCCAATGACAATAAGAAAAGGCCATTTATGGGAAGAATTTATTGACCTTGTTAGTTTAAACTTATATCGTATGAAAGAACTGAAAGATGTAAGTGTAAAATTCGAATCACTATCTTTAGATTATTTAGATAACACGGGAAAGATAATTAATTATAAAGAGAATGAAGAAATACAATATAAAGTTACAATTGGAAAAAATGAATACATATTTAAATCTAAACTCGGGAGGAAAAATTTCTAATGAAAAAAATTAATTTAACCATTTTAAGCATATTATTAGCACTAGTATTTATGATTATATCATGTAAGGAACCTATCGAAGAAAAATTTACATTTGATGCTACGATAGCACAAGAGATAAAACAAGGAGAAAAAGTAGATATAAATATTTCTTCAAAAAATGAATTTAGTTTGGAAGATTTTGACTTCGAAGTAAATGATGAAAAAATAGCAAAAGTTGAAAATGGAAAAGTTGAAGGTTTATCAGTTGGAACATGTGTTTTGAAGATAACTTACAAAAAAGATGTAAGTATATACAAAGAAATAAATATAAAAGTAATCGAAAATTTACCTGAAAAAGCAAGTTTAGTTGTTAATAAACAAGAGTTAAACGTTGGTGAACAAGCAGACTATACAATAGAATGTAACCCTAAAGAGTTATTGGATAATTTAGAATGCATAAGCGAGAATACAGAAATAGTAGTTATTGAAGCAAATAAAATAATTGCTAAGGCTGAAGGAATGTGTAAAATATATTTAAAAACTAAAACTGGAACAAAACTTGATGAAGTTACTATAACAGTAAAGAAAGTAAAACAAACAGAAGACACTGCAAAATTAGTGATAAGTAGTACTAAACTTAATGTAGGAGAGTCTTTAGATTTTTCTATTGAAACAAGTAATGATAGTGTACTTGATAAAATCACTGTTGTTAGTGCAAATCCTGAAATTGTAAAAATTGACGATAAAAAAATATTAGCTTTAAAATTTGGAACATGTAAAATATATATTAAATCAAATGATGGCAAAAAAACATATGATGAAATTGAAATCACAGTTCTAGATGCAAGTTTGACAGAAGAAGAGATTAGTGGTTATATTAAATCATTATATGATGGCAAAGAAATTTCTGGTGACATTGATTTTGTGAAAGAGTATAAAGATACAGGTGTATATTTTGAATATTCAATCAATAAAACAAAATATCTAACTGATACAGGAAAATTCACTCAACCTATAGTTGACACTGAAGTTGCTGTAATGGTATATTATGTTTTGGGTGATGAAGATTATTTTGTTGATGTTGTTTTAATTCTTAAAGGTTGGGGAACAGAGTTCGATGTTGCTTTAGATTATGTCAAAGATAAGATTCCTACAGAGACAAAAAGATCATTGAATTTGCCAACTACTTGCTTTTCAAATGGGGCTAAATATCAATGGTTTATTGATGACGAAGAAATAAAAGATGGATTATTCACATTTGAAAGAAATGATGATCCTGATTATTATGTTAATATAAAATGTATTATAACAATTGATGGAGAAACAAAAGAACAAATTTATACTGTAAAATGTATTATGAAAGAAAGTATGAAAAAGGTTGAATTATTATATAATGAACTAAAAGAACTGATTGAAAATGGTAAAATAAGAGAAAGTGTAGAATTACCAACATCAGATGATAGATACGAAGCAGCTATATCATGGAGATCTTATAATCCTTATGTTATGGATGATTCTGGAAAAGTAACTAAACCTTTCAAGGACATCAAAATTGACTTTATGTTAACAATTGAAATGGGCGAATTTGCTAAAAGAGGTATCGTATCTGGAATTGTTGAAGGAAAGAATCCTGAAAATATATGGGATAAAGTTGGATTATTCCTAGAAGAAATAAATAAAAAAGAAATAAAAACACAAAGTTTCTATCTATATGGTTGGGAACCAGGATATGAAACAGTATTAACTAAAAACATTGGATATTTACCATTCTATCTAATGGAAGACGTAAAAGTTACAGTTGATATTCTACCAGATGATAGCAACTTAAAAGCAAATAGAATGCGTACATCTACAAATTATATAACTTTGCATAATACTGGTATGGCCCATCCTACAGCAACTGCTAAAGGGTTAAATGAATATATTCATACAACAGATAGAGTTGCTTCATGGCATTATTCTATAGACGATAAAGAAGCATACCAAGAATTAAAACTAGATGAAGTTGGCTGGCATGCAGGAGATGGTTCAACATATTATGGAGACATTTACTATAATGACTCATATAAAAAATGGAGTATTGGTGGAGGTAATAATAATAGCGTTGGAATAGAAATGTGTGTTTATGAAGGCGTTGATTTTAATATGGTAATGCGTAACACAGCAAAAATTGTGGGTAAATTGCTTCTAAAATACAACTTAACACCATCAGATATTCGTCAACATTATGATTTTGCCGGAAAAGATTGTCCTCAAGTAATAAGAACAGCTGGACGTTGGGCAGAAATGATAGAATTAATAAGTTTAGAATATTATGCATTAACAGAGTTAAAAGATGTTAAATTCACCTTCGTATCATTAACACCTGAATACCTTGATAATACCGGTAAAATTATTAATAATCCTAATACAGAACCAATAGTTGAATATAAAGTTATATGTGAATATAATGGAGAAATAAAAACATTTAATTATAAATCAAAATTATTGAAATTAGAGTAAAGGAGAAAACATTTATGAAGAAAATTTTAAGCGTATTTTTATTAATGCTTTCATTAGTACTAATTTCATGTAAACCAAATACTCCTCAAAGTGTTATGGTTACGGAAATTAATATTAAAGGAAAGGAAAAAATGTTAGTTTCTGAAAAGCAAAATTTGGATATTTCTATACTACCAGAAGATGCTTCAAACAAAAAATATTCAATAGAAGTAAGTGATGAGACTATTTGTAAAGCAAATGGAAATGAACTTGTTGCCTTAAAAGAAGGAACAGTAATAATAACGGTAAAAGCATTAGATGGATCTAATGTAAAAAAAGAATATACCGTAACCATTGAAGAAAAGAAAAGCGAAACAATTTTAGTTTCTAGTATTGAAGTAAGTACTGTTAACTCAATGTTTACTGGAGAAGAACAAGAAATCACAATAACTGTTCTTCCTGAGAATGCAACAAATAAAGATGTTGAAATTGAAGTTATTACTTTAGATATTTTAGCTGTAGAGAATAATAAAGTTAAAGCACTTAAAGAAGGCTTAGGTAAAATTAAATTTACTGCAAAAGATGGATCTAAAATATCAAAAGAAATTGAAATAAATGTTGAGAAAAAAGTTGATGATTCTTTAATTTTATCAAAAATGGAAAGTTTCATCAAAGAAATTGGAAAAGATGTTTATGAAAATCTACCAACAGAATATGAAGATTATCAAGTTTCATATGAATTAGATAAAAATGTAACTGCAGAAGGTGTAATAACTAGAGAAGAATTAGACGTTGAAACTAAAGGTAAACTAGTATTTAAACTAGGAGATCACACAGTTTCAAAAGATTTCTCTATTATTATTGTTGGAACTTACATCGATGTTTTATTAAAGAAATTTTATGATTCTATTCCTAAAGTAATCAATACTGCACAAATCTTTAGTTTTAAGTTTGAAGATTATGGTTCAAGTAGAATATTAGTTAAGGAAAGCGACAAACCTGAATATTTATCAACATCTGGTGAATATAATAGACCTTTCCATGATGAAGAAGTTACTTTAACACTTAACATAAGAACAACAACACCAAAAACATCTAGATTTGTAGAGGCTAAGGTTTTAGTTGAAGGGCAATCAATAGAATATAAAGCACAAAAAACATTGGAATGGCTTTTTGAATCATTCCCTAAAAATAGCATTCTTTATTATGATGACCCATCATTGCCAGAAATATGTTCTGATTATGATGTAACAATTAAATGGACTGATAGTAAAGGCGAAAACTTAAAATTTGCTAACATCGCTCAAGATCCTATTTTAGGTGATGCTCAAGTATTAAAAGCTACAATGACATGTCGTGGGGAAGAAATTACAAAAACTGTAGATTACTTAGTATGGAATAAAAGATACAATTCTACAGAAGAAAAAATAGAAGATTTCATCAAAGTATTATATTATGATAATGTCAAAGTTTATAAATATAAGAGTGCTGCGTATTACGAGACAAACTGGGGATATTTACCATTCTACTTCCCTGGTGATGCTGAGATTAACAAAGAATATATGCTTGAATATACATATGGACGTGTACGTACAAATATAAAGAAAAAATCAACAGAATATGTTGTAATTCATGACACTGCTGGAGGATCTCCAACTCATACAGCTGAAAGCTTTGCTTTGAATCAAGTACAGGCTAATAATAAAGCTGATAATACATATATTTCATGGCATTTCACAGTTGGTGAAGATGGAATATATCAAAGTTTACCACTTGACGAAGTGGCTTATCATGCTGGCGATGGATCATACGAATATGGTGACACATACTTCAATAACACATATAAAGCATGGAGTATTGGCGGAGGAAATAGAAATGGTATTGGTATTGAATCTTGTATCAATGCTGGAGCTGATTACAATGTTACATTAAGAAAATTAGCAAAACTTGTTGCTGAATTATTATTACAATTTGATTTAAGTTTTGATAGAATCAAACAACATAACCATTTTAGTGGTAAAGATTGTCCAGGAGTTATTAGACATACAGGACGTTGGGAAGAATTCAAAAACTTAGTAAAGATTGAATACTTTGGTAAAACACAATTACAAGACGTTAATTTCAGTTATAAATCACTTACTCCTGAATTATTAGATGATACAGGAAAAGTATTAAATAAAGATATGAAAGCAAAAACTTTAAAATATGAAATTAATGTAAGTTATAAAGATTATACAAAGAAAGTTGAATACACTTCTAATCTATTGGCATACGAAGATTGGTCAAATAAATAGAGGTATAGCATATGATAAATAGAGTGAGAAAAATATTATTTATCTTTGTTTTACTATTAAGTTTAACTTTTGTAGCTTGTGGGAATACAAAGGAGCCTCAGTTACAAATTGGCGTCGATGCGAGTTCCTTAGAGGTTGAAGTTGGAAAAAAACTAACAATAAGGTATGATTGTGAAAAAGTATGTGATGCAAGCGTAGATAATGATGTTGTCAAAATAGAAACAATTTCGGAAAAAGAAGTCGTGTTAGAAGGATTAAAAGTAGGTAAGGCTACTCTTAATATATTTGTAAAAGACGATTCACAAATAAAAGTTTCAATTGAAATTAATGTAAAAGAAGAAGAATTTTCTTTTGAAGCAACTATAGAAAATATTGTTTGCGGCGAAACAAAAGAAATTAAAATTACTTATAATCATGGCTTTGAACCTAATTTTGAAATAACAACACAAAGTGATATTATCAAAATAGATGATTTTAAAGTAACGGGACTAAAAACGGGTGAAGCAACTATTACAATTAATGAAACCAAAACAAATATGTCAAAGAAATTAAAAGTTACAGTTTTACCAGTTCTAGTTAGTGATATCGTATTAGAAGTAAAAGAATTAAAATTAAAAGTTGATGATATAGCAGAAATAAAAGCTGAAGTATTACCAACAAATGCTAGTGAGAAAGCATTAATATTTGAATCAAGTGATGAAAAGATTGTTACTGTTAAAGATGGAAAAGTAATAGCAGTAGCTGCTGGAACTTGTGAAATATATGTTTTCCCTAAAGATGGAGCAGATGTTAAAAAAACAATCAAGATAGAAGTTAGTGAAAAAGCTGGTTTAGATGAACTTTTAGAGTGGGCATACAATGAAGTAGGCGTAAAAGGTTATTCAGAGGTATCTTTGCCAACTACACATCCAGAAGTTGATTGTAAATATGAGTGGTCATCAAGTGATGAAGATTTATTCTGCACTGATGATGGCGTATTAGATTTTGTTGAATTTAATACTGATGTTGAGTTGACATGTAAAGCAATTTATGGTGGACAAACACAATATAAAACTTGGACATTTACTGTAACAGGATCTGCTTTTGCCGATTTAGCTCAAAAATTCACAGCTCAATTCCGTGCTAAAAAAATATACAAAAGTATGGATTTAGTGTGTGATTATCCAGATTATTATGGTGGTTCGAAAATAGAATGGTCATCAAGTGATGAAAGTATCTTCTCAAATACTGGCGAATTTAATAAGCCAATAGATGATTCAATTGTTACAATAAGTTATAAAGTAGTTTTAGGTAATCCTAAACTCAGTGAAAATTTTTCAATAGATCTAAAAGTTGAAGGAAAAACAATTAATGATTTGTCTGATGATATCAACAAATGGATTGATGAAAATGTATGCACAGATGGATATATCGGTGAAGCAACAATTCTCCCAACATTCATCGATGAATATCATACAACGCTTGAATGGCTGGATGGTAACAATGAAAAATTGCACTTAGAAGACTATGTGGGAAATCCAATTTTTGCAGGACGTTTAAATGTGAAAGTTAGATTAACATACAAAGGTAAAACAGCATATCTATCAAAGCATTATAATATTAAGCTAAAAGGATATGAAGATATGTGGGATAAAATAAAAATATTCGTTGATACAATAAATAGTACCAAAATAACTACTTATACATATAGTTTAATTAGTTGGATGGGAACAGAAAATGGATATTTGCCATTCTATGACACAAACAATGCAAATGTAAATGTAGATATTTTACCATATACATTTGGAAATCAAAGAACTAACATTTTAAAAAAATCAACAGAATATGTCGTTGTACATGATACAGGAAATCCAAGTAAAACTGCAAATGCGGAAATGCATAATAGATACATAAAAAATCTAAACGAAAAAGAAGATGCAACATCAATATCTTGGCATTATACAGTGGGTGATGATGGAATTTATCAACACTTACCTCTTGATGAAGTAGCATATCATGCTGGTGATGGTTCACATGTATTTGGTGATACATATTACAATACAAGCTTTGGCGCATGGAGCATAGGCGGTGGAAACAGAAACGGAATCGGTATTGAATCATGTGTTAATGAAGGCGTTGATTATACTGTTGTTATGAGAAAATTAGCCAAATTAGTTGCTGAATTATTAATACAATATAATTTAGATATAGATAGAGTAAAACAACACAACGATTTCTCAGGTAAAAATTGTCCTCAAGTAATGCGTGAAAATAATCGTTGGGAAGAATTCTTACTATTAGTAAGATTAGAATACTTTGCAAAAAATAACCTTAAAGGTGTAGATTTTGAGTGGATATCAAAATCTGAAAATATGGACAATACAGGAAGGATTACAAAACCAAACTTAAAAAACCAAAAAGTTTCTTATGATGTAAAAGTAACATATAACGGAGAAACAAAGGTTTATAGTTTTGAAAACGTGATAAAAGGTAGATAATTATGAAATGCCCTCATTGTGATAAACAAATTTCGGATGATAGCAAGTTCTGCATGTTTTGTGGAGAAGAAATTGTAGAAGAAGAACCCGAAGAAAAAGAAGAAAGTGTAAGTGTTAAATGCGAAAAATGCGGAGCAGAAGTTAGAAAAGAGGCAAAGTTTTGCCCTGTATGCGGTAATAAATTAGTTGAAGAGAAAATCTTTTGCCCACGCTGTGGAAAGGAAAATAGTTATGACGCAAATTACTGTGTGGTATGTAACTATTCATTGGAAAGACACAAAAAAAGAACTATTCCTCAAGAAAATCAACTGGTACCTGCTGTAAAAGCAAATAAAAAGATGGAACCATCAGTTATATTAGGTATAATATCAATTTGCGTGGTAATAATAACATGTATGATACCATTTGTGTCTAGTATTGCTGGAATTATTCTAGGTATAATTGGACTAACAAAAGCCTTAAAATCTGAAACAGGTGAATCAAAAAATATAGCCACTACTCTTAATATTATTGGAATTATTATCAATATAATTGCAATGATTTTATTAATTGTTATGTTTAGAGAAATGGGTAACATTATAGGAAGGGATCCATCGGTCGAAGTGTGTAAAATACTTTTCCTAAAATAAAAACTGGAGAAATCCAGTTTTTTAATATAAACTATCTATTTTTATAAGTTTAAGATAATTTCTCGAGTAATCAATGATCTTTAATTTCTTTAGTCTAATTAATTCACGAGATAAAGATGGCCTTGTTATGCATAAATAGTTTGCTAATGATTCTTTGGATTTAATTTTTAGAATAGAAGAACCATTTTCTTGATAATTAGAAACAAGTAAAAATAAAATCTTATTTTGAATAGATTTTTGAGATAAAATCTTGAGTTTTTTTTGATTTACTTTTGCTAAGTTAGACGAAAGGTGAAGATAATTGTTTAAGAAAAAAGGATTCTTTAATGCTTCTAATAAATTATCTTTTGTGAAAACATAAACGATAGTTTGCTTTAATGCAATACAAGTTCCTAAGTAATGGGGATCATCAGAAAAAAGTAAAAACATACCATAGCATGTGTTTTCTTTTAATGAACTGATTTCGTATTCATCACTTGTATATGTGTGAGTTTTAATTGAAAGTAAACCTTCTTCAACAAATCCAATTTCATTACATATATCACCACTATTAAAAACTACTTCTCCACGCTTGTAAATTACTTTTTTGTATAACTTTTCATCTAGATTTGTATTTGAAAAAATAATATGCATAATTACCCTCCGTAACATATGTTACAATATTTTAATATAATTTATTGTATAATTATTTTATAAAAAAGTCAATAATAATTAAAAGGAGAATTTTATGAATACAAAAATAATGAAAAAAATACTATCGAGCATTATAGTGATGATTGTCTGCGCTTTATTTATAGGATGTAAAAAAAACCCAAAAGAAAAAATTAGAGTTCTACTACCTCAAGGAACACCATTAGTTGCTGTTGGTAATTTACTTGATGACGAAATGTTTAGTTTTGATATCGTAAATGGGCAAGATCCATTAATTGAAGCCTTCACAAAAGGCGAATATGACTTATTAATTGCTCCATTAAATTTAGGAACTAAATTAAACATTGCTAAGAAAAGCGAGTATAAATTAAAAGCTATAATAACAGCAAATAATACATATCTAGTAAGTAAAAATGAGTTCAAAAATATAGAAGAAGTAAATGGTAAAAATGTTTTAGGATTTGGAGAAGGAAGTACTCCATCACTTGCTTTGAATTCCATTATGAATTATAAAAACTTAACGCCTAAAAAGGTTGATTTCAGATCAAGTGCAGCCGATGTTACTCTTGAATATACGAGCAAAAATACAGAATATGATTTCTTTTTACTTGCTGAACCTAATATTTCAATAATTAGTAATAAGACAAAAAAAGAAGTATATAAAATAAGTTTATCTGATTTATTAAAAGATGAGGTTGATATGCTTATACAAGCTTGTTTGTTTGTAAATCCAAATAAGAATATTGATGATAAAGCTATAAATAAAATCGAAGAAAATATTAAAGAAATGAATAATAATCCAAGTGATTATGCTAAAAGTGTAGAATCAAAACATAATTTTTTTGAAGGACTAACAAAAGAAGTATTAGAAAAAGCTATTCCTAATTGCAACATAACTTTTATAAATGCAAAAGATAATAAAAATATTATTGAAAGTTATTACAAGTTATTAGATAAATTCCAACCAAGTGTTTTACAAGGTAAAAGACCTGATGAAAACTTCATTATCTAAAATTAATATTATATTTTACTTATTTGGTATTATAACATTACTTTTATTATGGTTTATTTTAAGTATTGTGGAAAGTGATTTTATAGTACCATCAATACCAAGTGTCTTGATAGATACTATTAAAGTACTTTCAATATGGAAAAATCTATTATTAATATTATTTACAATAGGAAAATTAATTTTAATTGTAACAATATCATTTGTTATTTCATTATTATTAGCTATAGTTAGTTATAAAAGTGAGAAAATGAAATGCTATCTATCACCAGTTATGGCATCTATAAGAACAATTCCTGTAGCTAGTTTTGTACTTATATTATTAGTACTTGTAGGTTCAAAATATTCTCCAATTTTTATCACACTATTTGTTTTAATACCTATACTTTATGAAAATATATTTACAGGTTTTATACAAATTGAAAAAGATATAGTCGAAGAAACAAAATTAATAAGTGATATTAATTATAAAATAATTGGCAAAGTATTTATTCCCATAACTAAGAAAAATATTATTTCAAGTATTTTATCATCATTTGGATTGGGTTTAAAAGTATTAATTATGAGTGAAGTTATTGTCCAAGGTTCTAATACTATAGGAGGAATAATAGCTACTGAAAAAGGTTCATTCTTTAATATGACAAGAGTATTTTCGTGGACATTAATACTAATTATAATTATTCTTATAATTGAAGGTTTTATAAGATTTTGCGAGAAAAAAATGAATTAAAAGATAGATTAATTGGTCTATCTTTTTTTGTATTCTATGTTATCACGTATTATTTTTTGCATAAAATATATAAGTATGGTATAATTATTACAAAAGGAAAATTTAAATAATTTTGTGAATTAGAATTTTCAAAATTCATATAATATTTAATGATTTCAAAAGGAGAAAAATATGATTGATAAAGAAAAAAAAGAAATATTAGAAAAAGAAGAGCTTAAAGAAGCGATACCTGAAATAAAATCAAATTATGAAAGAGTAGTTTTAGATGAAGAAAAAAAAGAAGATAATATAGAGCTAAGAAAAGATATAAATGAAAAGGACGATATCGAGAAAAATGATAGTGAAATTAAGAAGGAAGAAACAATTTACCCAGAAACAAATGAAAAAGATAACAAAGAAAATATCGAAGAAATAAAGAAAGAAGAAATAGTAGTAGAAGAAAAAGTTAGTAACGAAGAAGTTATAGAACCATTGAAAAAAGATGATGTAGTAAAGGAAGAAACATATGAGAAAAACACAAAAATAACTGGTGATTTATTAGATAAGAATGAAATAAGTTTTGATGTTCATAAACTCATCTATTCAAAATCATATTATAAGATTGAATCAGTTTTATCAGTACTTAAAAAAGAAATTAATGAAAACAATTATCAAGAAATAATCAATCTATTAAATGAAAGTAAATATGCTAACGATTTTGAAATAAGAGGATTTTTACTAGCATATTTAATTGATAAAAAAATAGAAGAGCCAACAAATATAATAAAGAATCTAAATGTTGATGAAGTTTTAGTAACTTATATGTTCGCTTTAATCAATGAAAAAATTAAGAAAAAACGTAAAAGTATAGAAAATCTAATGAAGGAAGAAATAAGTTTATCAAGTAATAAATACTTAAAGAAACTAGTCATTGAATCAAAAAAACTAGAAGAAGATAAAAAACAATATCAAATTAAAAAAATGAGCAAATTCGCTTCTTTATATATTACTTATCTCAAGAAGTCAGAAGCAATAGATAATATTTTAGAATCTATATCTAAATATGTATTTAGAGAATACAGTTTACAAAAGCCAAAATTAATAAATAAAATATATATAGAGAATAGAGTCAAATTTAAAGAACTTCCAAAGGAAACAAATAATTATTTAAATATTTGCCTTGCTAAGGGATATTTAAATTGCCATTACATAGCTAAAGCTAAAAAAATGTATCTTGAAATATTAAAAGGTGATCCTAATAACTATGACGCTGAAGAAGGATTAATGCTTATCAAAAATGGATATCCTAATGTATATTCACTTGTATATAATA
Organism: Coprobacillus sp. CAG:698; assembly: GCA_000431235.1. Lineage (GTDB taxonomy): Bacteria > Bacillota_I > Bacilli_A > ML615J-28 > CAG-698 > CAG-698. The sequence goes on from HF988701.1 coordinate 13,744, forward strand.
AAAATATATGTAAAGATAAGAAATTCAAAGAATTTGAAAGTAAAATGAAAGAGCAAAGTGATCTTTCTGTACAAGGTATAAAAGAAATATATGAAAAGGAAGAAAAAATAAAAAAAGAAGCCCGTGAAGTTAGATTAAGAAATATAAGAAAAGTATTAGCAGGATTTTCTCTTGCGATTGTTATCATTCTTGTGTTAATGCAAGTGTTTATTAAAAAAGATCTTTTAAAAACAATTATAATTGTTTTTGCCTCAATATATTCTTTAACTTCATTCATACGAAGAGGGGTAAAAAAATCAATTGTACCTTTTATTGTGCGTTTACTTATTGCATCATTATTTGTTGCACTAGCTATAATAATGCCAGATTTAATTAGTAAGTTATTAAATATTTAACTATTGAATACGTTTTCATAAAATATTTTTCCAAAATATTCCATTTAAAATTGTTTAATATATGTAGAGGAAAAAAATCATTTCTCTATCACTATTCTACATTATAATGTAAATGTATCTTAATAACGATAATATTTGGAAAGAAGTAGAGAAAATTATATAAAGAAGATTGAATAGATTGTGTAACCAATTATTACTAGTAAGTGAAATGATTTGAGAAGAAAACTTAACTTATTATTTTAGTAGTGTTATGCTGTAAAATAATATTGTATCAAACGCAAAAAGGAAGAAACAAATTGAGGCATATTTTAATTAAAAGAGGCGGTTTATGTACTAGAATTTACATTATAATCAATTTGTTTGATACAATATGCACCTTCGGGTGCTTTTTGTTTTTTTTACACGTATAATTGTAAAAGAAACTAGACTATTAATAAAAAATATGATAAAATAAGATAAAGAGGTTAAAGTATATGAAAAAAATAATTACAATTTTATTATTATGTTTAACAGTTACATTAATTGGCTGTAAAAAAAACTATGATACTATTTTAGGAAATGCAGTTAATGAAATAATTATGCCAGATGAGGTAAGTGAGAACATTAGTTTACCTCAATCAGTAAAAGTAGCAAAAGAAGTTGTTTCAATTACATGGGAATCAAATAATGATGCTATTGCTACTAATGGTGATATAACCCGATCTAAAGAGAATGTTGAAGTGACTTTAACGGCAACATTTGCAATTGATGGTCATACACTAAAGAAAGAATACAAAATAATAGTTTTGAAAGATCCTACAGATTATAAATCAATTATATCTAGAGGATTAGATCAACTTATAGTTCCTAAGGAAATCTCATATAATTTACCATTAATTCCAGAAGTCAAGGTTGATGACTATACAATTACATTTACTTATGAGTCAAATAACGAAGCTATGTCAAATGAAGGAATAGTGAATAGACAAGATAAAGATGTTGATGTAATATTAACAGCAGCAGGACATTTAAATGAATATGAGCTTAAAAGAGAATTTACGATAAAAGTATTAAAGAAAGATAAAAATTATAATCAAATATTAGAAGAAGCGTTTGAATTAATAGAAATACCTGAAACTATTTCTGGTAAAATAGAATTAGTGAATAGTTTAATCGTTTCTGATGAAGAAGTAAATATATCTTATAAATTTGATACAGATGCTGTAAAAGAAAATGGTTATGTTGTAATTCCTGAAGAAAATGACATCAAAACTAATTTAGAAATTACACTTAGTACAAATGGAATAAGTATAACAAAATCTATAAATGATATTACTATTAAATCTTTTAACACATTAGTTAAAGAAATATTAGATGAATTAAATATTCCAACTGAAACAAATAAAGACATTGAGTTAGTATCAAAAATAGGTGATATTGAACTTCAGTGGACAACAAGTAACCGTAGATTACTAACAGATGATGGAAAAATATCATTTACAGAAACAGATAAAACAGTTGAACTTGGATTAGTGTTAGTTTTAGAAGATGATTACGTCGAATATTTGTATGATACAAAGTTTGAGATAATTATTAAACCTTATGATGCTCTAGTATGTATTGAAAAAGCACATTCAGAAATAGTGATTGAAACAAATTTAGCAAATAATATAGTTTTAAATACAGAATTTCTTTATGGAGTAACAGGTAAATGGACTTCTAGTAATGAAAAAGTATTATCGAATACTGGAGTGATTAATCCAAGTGAGACAGATGTCAAAGTAACACTAACTCTTGAATTATCTTGCCGAGGAGAAACACGAACATATACATATGATTGTTTAGTATTGAAGATTGATTTAAATGGCTGTGACGAATATTATCCATATCATAATTTAGTTGATAGAGTAAAAGATTTCAAACAAGAAAATTTAAATAACTTAGAATACAAAGATGGGAAAATTGTTCTAAAAGATGGGGCAATAGAAGGCACATATGAATCAAAGGTGTTTAAGATTCATAACTTTACATCAGTAGTTGGCTCATACTCATGCGTTTCAAATGAAAATGCTACTGGAGAACTTATGATAAGCATACGTATAAATGGCACTTGGAGTAAATATTTCACATACGGTGCATACGGATTAGGAAGAAATAACTTATACTATGATGACAGTGATGCAATAGCTGAGATAAGCACAGACGAAATTAACGTTCTAAACGATAAAACTGCTGATGCAATAAAATATAAGTTTATAATGAGAAGAACGAGCACAAGCGAAAAATCACCGGTATTATCGCTTGTAGCGATGGCTTTTAAGATTCCTGGATATGTTTATAATGTTGATGTATCGAATTTACCAAAAGAAAAGGATAACGACTTGCCAAAATTATATCAATATGCTGTTCCAGAGATTGGTGGAACAATCTGTTCAGCAACGACAACAACAATGCTTCTAAAATGGAAAGGTTTTGATTTCTCGGACAAAGGTTATACATATGAACATGAATATATGGCTAATATGGTTGCCGATAGAGGACATAACAATCCAACATACGGTAACTGGTCATACAATATGATAACTGCTGGAGCATTTGGCGTTGATGCATATGTAGTTAGAACATATTCATGGAACGAAGCAAAATATTTGCTTAACACAATTGGACCAATTGGTACAAATGTAAGAGGATATTTCGGCTCATACAACACAAATGGACACTTAGTTGTACTACGTGGATATCGTGAAACAGCAAGTGGAACAATATGTATATTTAACGATCCTGCAGTAAAGAATGTATATGTAGAATTACCTCTAGAAACATTCCTTAACTGTTGGCGTGGAGTATCATATATAATCGAATAAAGGCGAAAAAACGCCTTTTTTCTTTTTTTACAAAAAAAATAAATTTTTTATTATTTATTTGTGTCTTATATATTGAGTAGAAAGGTATCTACGAAAAATAATTATATACGAAAGGACAAAAAAGTATGAAAGAAAAAGTTTTAATTCAAACAAACTCTAAAAATTTATTGTATTTTGCGATAGGAGCGTTATTTGCTGGTTTTGTGATTACATTAATTATAGGAGCGGCGCTTGGTGGAGTATCAGATGTATTTGAATTTGATTATGGATTTGGACCATTTATTCCAATGATATTAGGAGTAATTGCATCAATAATCTTATTTTTAAATATAGGAAATATTACAATAACTAATAAAAGAATCTATAAAAGTTCATTATTTAAGACAATTAAAGTATTGCCTCTAGATAAAGTATGTTGTTATGGAACAAGTGGATTTTTTCATTCAGTAATGATAAAAGCTGCTTCAGGGAAAGTCTCAGTACTTTTCGCAAAAAATTATAATGAAATTCAAAGTATATTAGATGAGTTATTAATTGGTTCTGAGATAATAACAAATGAGGAATAAGAAATAAATAATGAAAAATTAAATAAATATATGAGGTGGAAAAGTATGAATAAATTAGCAAAATTAACATTCTTTGTAATGTTATTATTAACATGTATTCTAATAGTGGGTTGTAAAGGAAAAATCCTACAAAAAAAATAAGCAAGATAATAAGTGAGATAATATGTGATAAATTAAATCAAAGTTCAGTTTATTACGATGCATATGATATGGAATTTACAATGGACAAAAATCATTCAAATTATGAAGATAAAATTTTTTATTTTGATATGAAATATATATCTGGTACAAAGGTAATGATAGAAGTGAAAGAAGAAATAGTGGTTGTTGTAGAAGATATATGCCTAACTGAAGAAAATTTCAAAATTATAAGAAAAAATTTAGTAAAAGGAGGTTTAAATGACCACTTGTGCAACTAGCTTATGGTGATTTAGTAGGAAAAACAGTAAAAAGGGGTGTTTACAAAGCTGACTGGACTGATAGTGGAAAGAAACAATTTCCTAGCCTTTATGAGGATTATGAAGTAATAATGTTGTTTGCTTTTTATGAAGAAAATTTACAATATCCTGATATAGATATCGCGCAAATAAATAGTGATGCTAATAAAGAGTTAGAAAAATTACAAAAAGAAAATGCTAATGATTAATTTATAAATAATTAAATGGAGGAAAGTATGATAAAAAAATTTAAAGGAGTGTTATTGTGTCTCTTAACAATATTATTTGTCTTTGCTTTAGAAGCTTGTAAAGAAGATACAAAAGAATTAAAGGGATTTACAGTTAGTGAAAATAATATTTCTGTTAATGTTGAAGAATCAAAAAAGGTAAAAATAAAACTAAATAACAACGCTGAAGTTGCTGATTTCAATCTTACTTGGACAAATAAATCTATGGTTTCAATAGACCCAGGAAATGGTTGGGATGAATCAGGAGAAAGATATTTAACTATTACAGGCAAAGCATTAGGTGAATCAGAAATTACAATTGAAATAACAAGTGCTGGTGGTAAATTATTTACGGAAACCATCATAGTTGAAATAAATATCAAAGAATTAGGAAACAAAATAGGTAAACCTATTGAGGATGATATACTTGGATATTGTTATTACAAAAATATTGCTAATGGTATAAAAGTATGTTGGAGAGGCAAAAACAACACAGGTAAAACAATAACAATGTATAAATGTAGATTATATGTTTTCAATTCAAGTGGTAATTTAGAAGCTGAAGAAATAACAGGAAAGTATTATGCTGATTTTACAACAACTGGTCCAGTTAAACCTGGTGAAGAGTTAATAATATTTGGCGTTGTAGGATATTTTAAACACTGTTCTAAGGTCTTAATTGGCGAAATTACATTACACTATGAAGATGGTACATCAGAAATAGGTTTATATGGTCACTATACAACTAAATATAATTCTGGTATAAAATAAAAAACAAAAATTATTTAAGCTCATATATGGTTAATATCAGTATATGAGTTTTTTTAATTTATTATATAAATATTATCTATAAGTCATTTACAATAAATAAAATAAAAACTTTTTTAATTGTAATTTATAAGAAAATATGATAATATAAATACAAAGAAAGGCAGTTCGAGGTGAAAAAAATGGAATTTAAAAAACATAATTTAATTAATCGTGCAGTTGACATGAAGGATTATGAAATGCATAATTTGGAATACAAAGATAACAAAATAAAAGTTAGTGATAAAAATGAAAAAGGATATGTAGAATCTCCAATATTTTATACTAATAAGTTTCCAAAACTAACTGGATCTTGGTGCGCATTAACTAATAATAATTCACATATAGAACTATTGATAAGAGTAATGTACAACGGAAAAATGAGTAAGTATTTCTCATATGGATCTTGGACATTAGGTGGTGAAAATCTCTACTATAATCAAGATGATGACTTTGCTCATATGGATGTTGATGAAATAATAATGAAGGATGGAAACTTAGGTGAAGGATTCCAATATAAAGTTATTCTCGAAAAAGATGCTGAACTTAGCTTAGTTTGTATTGCTCTTAAATTATTAAATTATACTTATGAAGTAGATGTAAAATGCTTACCTTCAATTGTTGACTATGATGTACCTAAACTAAACCAAAATATGGTTCCTGTAATAGGACATGAAATGTGCAGTGCAACAACAACAGCGATGCTTTTAAAGTTTAAAGGCATGAGTTTTAAAGATAAAGATCCGGAATTTGAACATCGATATGTTGCTAGCCTAGTAGCAGATGAGGGACATAAATCACCAACATATGGTAATTGGGTTTATAATACAGCAGTAATGGGCGCATTTGGTTATAATGGATATGTAGCTAGATTTTATTCATGGAATGAATTAAAGAGGCATCTAGCTAAGGTAGGCCCAGTAGGAGCTAGTATCGCTGGTGACACAGGTTTATATAAGACTGGTGGACATTTAATCGTTGTGAGAGGTTATAGAGAAGAAAACGGAAAAACATATGTAATATGTAATGACCCAAATATCAACTCACGCTTTAAAGAAGGATTATTTGTTTATTATGAATTTGAATTAGAAGTTTTCATGAACTTCTGGCGTGGCGTAGCATATGTCATCGAATAATTGTGAGTATATTACAATAGATTTTGAAACTGCTAATAGCAGTTTAACTAGTGCCTGTAGTGTAGGACTAGTTGGTGCTAAAAATGGAAAAATAGTTTTTGAAAAATACTATCTAATAAACCCCGAGGAAGATTTTTTGAGTTATAATACTTTGATACATGGTATAACATATGAAGATGTGAAAAACGAAAAAACATTTCCTGAATTATGGCCAGAAATAAAAGAACTAATAGATGGAAATATCTTATTTGCTCATTCTGCATCTTTTGATATGAATGTTTTAAAAAGTCTTCTTGAAAAATATAAATTGCCTTTTCCCAATATAAGGGTAGGTTGTACACTAAAATTATCAAGAATTGCTTTTAAAGATTCATTAACATCTTTCAAATTATCTGCAATTTCAAACTATTTAGAAGTTAGCCATAATCATCACAATGCCATAAGTGATGCCTCGATATGTTATTATATTATTGAGCGATGCAAGAGAATTTATCAAGTAGACACTATACAAGAACTATTTGAAGAAGTTGGCTTATGCTTTGGTGTACTTGACGAAAAAAAGTTCCGTAATTGTTATAATAAACTAACTGAAAAGATAAAGCCAAAAAGTGAACTTATGAAAGGAATGGTTATATCATTTACAGGAAAACCCTCAAGCATGACAAAAGGAGACTTTAAAAAAGTCATTTATGAAAATGGAGGACTATATTCAAAAGAAATAACAAGAGTAATTAATACATTTGTTGTTTTTCCGAGTCCATCAAAGAAACATTTGCAAGCCTTAGAACTAATCAAAAATAAAAAAGAAATAAAAGAATACACAGAAGAAGAAATAATGGAGATTGTTTATGGTAGTAGAATACATAGTAAACACTGATATAACGCTAGAAAATTATTTAAGAAAAAAACATTTGTCTCCTAAAACTATATATAAATTATGTCAAGCTAATGCTATTTCATCGCTTGACAAGATTCTAAACAAAGAATCTGTATTAACTAACGGAGAACACATATATATAAATTTTAGTTTACTAGAGACAAATGACGAGCAAGATGAAAGCATAGATATGAATAATAGTTTTAATATTATTTATGAAGATGATGACATAATAGCTGTTGATAAAAAGAAAAATGCCCTTATTCATTCTGATGGAAACACAAAAGAGACCATACTAAACTATTTAGTACATTATCTTAAAGAAAAAGGTGATGATAGTTATCTTCGCCCGCTTCATAGAATAGATATTGAAACCAAAGGATTATGTCTATTTTCAAAAAATATCATTAGTTACAATGATATAGAATATCAAATTGAAAACAATAAAGTTACGAAAACATACTTAGCGTATGTAAATGGAGTCATAACAGAAGGTGATGAGTTAACTCTATTAATTGGTAGAGATCGTCATGATAGTAAAAAATATGTTGTATCGAAAACTGGAAAGTTAGCTATCACTGCATATAAACCAATTAAAGTTTGTCGTGATAGAACTTTACTAGAAATAAAAATAGTTACAGGACGTACTCACCAAATAAGAGTCTCAATGGCATATATTAATCATAGTGTAATTGGTGATAAATTATATGGCAAAGGGGAAACTGAAGATTTGAAACTACTTTCAAAGTCAATGAGTTTTACACTAAATGATAAAAAAGTAGTTATAACAAGTGAGCAAAGTTTATAAATGGATAAAATACTAGAATTTCAAAAGAAAATAATCATATCAAAAATACAAGAAAATGATGTGTGTGCTGATTTAACTTGTGGGAGAGGTAATGACACATTATTCCTTGCAAGAATGTGCAAAAAAGTATATTCATTTGACATTCAAGAGGAAGCTATAAATAGTGCGAAAGAAAAAACTAAAGACTTAGATAACATAGTTTATATTTTAAAAAGCCATGAATATGTAGATTCTTACATAAATGAATCCATTGGTGTAGCTGTATATAACTTAGGTTACCTTCCCAAAGGGGATCACAATATAACAACACATTATGAACAAATAAAAATATCTCTTGACAAAGTTTTGCAAATTTTGAGAAAAAAAGGAGTTATTATTATAACATGTTATCCAGGCCATGAAGAAGGATTAAAAGAAAGTATAAATCTAGATGAGTACTTAAGAAAATTAAATCAAAAGGAGTATGAAGTATTAAGGTACGAATTTATAAATCAAATTAACAACCCTCCGTATCTTTATATTATCGAGAAAATATGAGATTATTTATAGGAATAGGCCTTGAAATTATAAATGCTAAAATAGAAAAAATAAAAAACTACCTTTATGAAAATGGCATTAGAGGAAATTATACGTTAAAAACAAATAATCACTTAACGCTAGCCTTTATTGGCGAAGAAACAAGATTAGAAGAATTAAACAAAATTATTGCTTCTCTTGATAATATCAAACCTAAAAAATTAATTATTACAAAAGTGAAGCCTATAAGAAATATGCTTGTCTTAGAGTTGGAACAAACTGATGAACTGTTAACATATGTTAAGATGTTAAGAGAAAAATTATCAGAAGGCAATTTCAATTATGACAAAAAACCATTTGTTCCTCATATAACTTTAGTTAGAGAGATAAATAAGAACGTAATAATGGATAGTTATCAAGAAGTAGAAGTGTCAAAAATTACTCTCTTTGAATCAAAAAGAATAAATGGAAGACTAATTTATGAAGAAAAAAATTAGGTGAAAATATGATAAAAAGAAAACTAGGAAAAACAGATTTATATATTAATCCTCTAGGATTTGGAGGAATACCTATTCAAAGAATTTCTAAAGAGGAAGCTATAAATTTAATAAAAACTGCTGTAGATAAAGGAATAAATTTCTTCGACTCAGCAAGGTCTTACACGTGTAGCGAAGAGTACTTAGGTTTAGGTTTAATTGGCTTAAGAGACAAGGTGTTCTTAGCAACAAAATCAATGTCGAGAACATACGAAGAAATGAAAAATGATATAAATGCAAGTCTTGAAAAGTTAAAAACAGATTATATAGATTTATATCAATTTCATAATGTAAGCAAAAAAGAAGACTTTGAAAAAATTATAAGTTCAGATGGAGCTTACAAAGCTTTACTTGAAGCAAAAGAAAAAGGAATAATCAAACATATCGGAATCACTTCACATAGTTATGATTTTTTAGAATACATATTAGATAGCGAATATAACAAACTTTTTGAAACAATACAGTTTCCATATAACTTCATTGAAAATAAAAGTGCGAAACTTTTTGAAAAAGCTAATGAGTTGAATATTGGAACAATTGCTATGAAACCTTTTGGTGGAGGCTATATTGATAAAAAGGATGTCGCTGTGAAGTATTTATTAAATGATAGTAATCTATCAGTTTTAATTCCAGGAATGGGATCGATAGAAGAGCTTAATTTCAACTTAGCTGCGTCGGAAAATATAAAACTATCTAGTGATGATGAAGATTATATTTCAAGAACAATAAGGGAAGCGGAAGGAACTTTCTGTCACAGATGTGGATACTGCTTACCTTGTACAAAAGGGATTGATATTCCAGGAGTATTTACATTAGAAAATTACTATGATAGATATGGGCTTCAAGATTGGGCGTTAAAAAGATATAAAAATATGAAGATAAAAGCAGATGCTTGTATAAACTGCAAAAAATGTATAAGTAAATGTCCATATGGTTTAGATATACCAAATATATTAAAAAGAATTCATAACAAGTTTGAGGTTGAATGATGAAAATTGAAGCGGGAAGATTTATTGGAAAAATTTTAGATCGTAAAGAAGATGACTATGAAAAAAGAATAAATCAAGTATTTAGTTTAAGATACAAAGAAATGATTTGTGAATATGATGATTCAAAATCAGGAAATGGATTAGATTGCGATGAATATGATAAATATTGTGATCATGCTGTAATAATTGATATAATAACTGATGAAGTGATTGGAACATATAGATTTATTCTTGAAAATCATATAAAAAACCTAAATGGAAAATTCTTATTAGAAAAAGAATTTAACATTGATGTTTTAAAGGATCGAAAATTAATGGAAGTTGGTCGAGCTGTTGTAAGCAAGAAACATCGAGACGGATCAGTTATTCTTTTGCTATGGAAAGAAGCAATTCGTTATGCCCTTGAAAAAAAGGTTGATATAATGCTTGGTACAGCATCATTTCATGGGATTGATGGTTCTAAACATAATGAATGTATGAGATATATAACAAGTAATTACATGTCTAATGAAAATTGTTATGCAATCAATGATGTGTATAAAATTAAAGATAATAACGAAGAAATAGACGTAGCAAAGGTCCGTTCGGAGATGCCGCCTTTAATTAAGGGATACATAAGAATAGGAAGTAGTTTTGGTCGTGATGCTTTCATAGATCGTGAATTTTGTAGCACGGATATGCTTGTGATAACAAAGATAAAAGACATTAAACCACAATACTTAAATAAATTTGCAAAATAAAATGGTGATTTCTCACCATTTTTTAGTCTACTATTTTTCCATTTATAAATACAGTAAGTTCTGATTGTGCAGGTACTTCTGGTAATGAAAAAGTTAATATATTATTATTTAATTCAAAATCAATATGTTTACCGTCATATATAATTGGGCTTTCCCTATCAAGAATATATGTGCTAGGAAGTTCATCATATACTTCAACATTATAAGCACTTATATTACCTGAGTTCTTTAAAGTTAATTCGTATGTTAAATTAGAGTTTAAGAAAGTTACATCATCATTAACCTTTTTAAAGCATTCTATCTTCGCATAACCTTGTTTTAAATTAAATGGTGTAGATACTATTTCTTCGATATCATCACTATATAACTTCAAAGTAGATTTTATTACTTGAGCGTTTGAATTAACGATAGTTTTATAAGAAATAATACAAACATCATGTTCTTTTAGTGTCGGAATTTTAATTTTTAAAATATCATCACTTGTTTCATAAGTAACATTTAGATCTGCGTTTTCATCAAGAGAATAATATTTGACAGTGCTTGGAATTAATTCTTGTCCTTCGATTGTATCTTCAATAAAAATATTATTTGTAAAGTAATTACCCGTATTAGATACAACAATGTTAAAAGATAGAATATCTCCATTTTTGTAAAACTCACTACTAGAGAATTTTCGAGCTACCAAGCCCATTTTTCTAATTTCAGTATTAACAATGTTAGATGTTGTAACTCCTGTTAAATTGATTCCATCAAGATTATAAGAGTATTTTACTCTTGCCATACTTTTTACATTCATAAACGTTCCTCCTCACATACAATAATTATATGTAGCATAGTTATAATTTATTCTTTTTATTTAAAATATTTTTAAATTTTTCATCCAAATCCTTTTTGAGGTTATTAAAACTATCAATATGAGTATATTGAGGGCTTACGGTTTCCATTTGTGCTTGTACTGTAAGCATAACTTGGCCGACAAGTTCTAAAAAGTTACCTAAACTATTAAGCTCATCACTAGTAAGAGAAGCGGATAGAATTAAACCTATTAAGCACCCTATAGTTCCAAATTCTAAAGGAGATAGACTTTGAAGAAGTGAAGACATTTCTTTATAATTTACATTTGTAAAATCATTAAATGAGTTAATACTTTTCCCATCTCCTTTATATTATAAATTTATTAAACTTAAAATAAAAATATGAAATATATGAACCAAATACAGATATATTCATACAATAAAAGTGAAAGGTGGTGTGAGTATGGGAAACTGTAACAATGTTAATCCTTGCTGCGGCGGCGGATGGAATGCAAGTGGAAGATATGCATTTATTCTTGTTTTATTTATTCTATTAGTTATTTGTGGAGCAGCGTTCACATTTTAAGTAGTGTCAAAATATGATGTTGATGATTTCCTTGAAAGATTATCAAAGATGTATAAAGAGTTACCTAATTACTTAAAAACCCCCACTAAGAGATCAAAAACAGATTATAATTTAAGTGGTTATGGAAAAGAAATTCTCGAAAAAATACAAATGTTTCTAAAAAGAAAGTGGTAAAGGCCTAAAAATAGGCCTTTTACTTTGGGAAAATTATTTAAATAAAAGTAAATATAGTGTTTTTTTAAAAAAAATACATAAATATATTTATTTTTTAATAATAGTGTGTTATAATAGTTATACTAAAAATACTTTATGAAGCAAAGGAGAAAACA
>HF988701.1:26404-47664 GCA_000431235.1 Coprobacillus sp. CAG:698
CAATTAAAAGTAAACAAAATGCAAAATTTGGAAGAGCAATTTATGTGGCAGCAAAGAGTGGTGTCCCAGATCCAGAGCTTAACCAATCATTAAAAAAAGAAATCGAAAGAGCTAAAAAAGAGCACATTCCAGCAGATGTTATAAAAAGAGCTATCGAGAAAGCTAAAGGTGGAATCGGTGAAGCTTATAACTTTGTAAGATATGAAGGATATGGTCCTAATAACTGTATGGTTATGGTTGACTGCTTATCAGACAATGTTAATAGAACTTATACAGCTGTAAAAACTGCTTTCGGAAGAGCAGGATTTAAAATGGGTGTATCTGGATGTGTATCATATATGTTTGACAATCTAGCGGTATTTACATTTAAAGGTCATACAGATGAAGAAGTACTAGAAGCATTAATGATGGCAGATGTAGAAGTTAAAGATGTAGAATTAGATGAAGAATATGTAACTGTATATGCTCCACAAAGTTCATATACAAAGGTTCGCGATGCCTTAACAGGTGCATTTGGTGAGATCGAATTTGATGAAGATGAAACTACATGGATTCCTCAAAACTACGTTGAATTAGATGATGAAGGAATGAGAAAATTCCATCACTTCGAAGAACTTCTTGATGATATAGATGATGTTCAAGATTTGTATCATAATATTCAAAGAAAATAATTTAAAAAATGACAAGAGTGAAGAACTTAAGAGTTCCTCGAAAATATAAAATTTTAAAAGAAATATTTATTTTCTTTTTAAATGCATTAGCATTAATTGCACTTTATATGATAGCTGATATGATAGCTTTGTATAAAGTAAGTAAACTGAGAACTTTTCTAATATATTTATTTGCGGTAGGTGTATTTGTTGGAATATGCATAGTCACATTTGCTCCTATATATAAAGAGGTATATAAAATATCCTTTATTGGCGATCAAGTAATGTTCTACACATCAAAGTTTGTTTATGCAATAAGAAGAAAAGAATGTAAAGAAATATATATTACTAATCAAGTTTATCAGTTTCATATAAATGGATCTATAAAATTAAAATGTAATATTCGAAGAAATAATAAGGCTTCAAAAAAAGGAGCAAAAAATTATCATGTTTTGGATGAATTTAATAAAAAAAATTTTCCTACAACGAAGATAATTGATAAAAGAAATTGATATAAACTAGCGATTAAATTGGCAGTAATTTGGTCGCTTTTTTTGTCTTCTTAGGTATATTTTAAGCTATACTAAAAATAAAAAGAAAAAAGTGTAAAAAAAGATTGACTTTAATTAAGGTTTGTAGTATAATACATAAGGTTATAAACAGGCCGAGATATGCGAGGTTGCTGATACACACGGGCGCGTTGCCAAGACCCTTGTTATCAGGTAATTCGTATGGAGCCAAGCTACATTTTAAATGATGCGAAGGAGGAAAAACATGGCAAACAAAGCATTAAGAATTAAATTAGTTTCTTATGATCACAGACTAATCGATGAAGCTGCAAGAAAGTTCGTTGAAGCTGCGAAGAAGACAGGTGCTAAAGTATCTGGTCCTATTCCACTACCAACTGAAAAAGAAGTCTTCACTATTATTCGTTCACCACATAAACACAAAGATAGTCGTGAACAATTCGAAAGAAGAACTCACAAACGTTTAATCGATATAGTTGAAACTACACCAAAAACAATGGATGCGTTAGTACATCTTGAAATTCCTGTAGGTGTAGAAATCATTCTTAAATAATGAGTATATAGGAGGTGAAAACTCATGGCTAAAGGAATCTTAGGTAGAAAAATTGGAATGACTCAAATTTTCTCAGCACAAGGTGATTTAATTCCTGTTACTATTGTTCAGGCTGAACCAAACGTTGTGCTACAAGTTAAGACAGTTGAAACTGATGGTTATAACGCAGTTCAATTAGGTTTCGCAGATGCTAAAGAAAAGAATTCTTCTAAAGCACAAATTAAGCATGCACAAAAAGCTAATACAAATCCTAAGCGCTTCATTAAAGAAATCGCTGGAGATGAAATGTTAGTCTTCAAAGCAGGCCAAGAGGTTAAAGTAAATATATTCACTGAAGGTGAAATAGTAGATGTTACTGGAACAAGCAAAGGTAAAGGTTATGCAGGTGTTATCAAACGTCATAACTTCCATAGAGGACCTATGGCTCACGGTTCTGGTTATCATCGTGGAACTGGTTCAATGGGATCAATCGACTCAGCAAGAATTTTCAAGAATAAGAAAATGCCTGGTAGATTAGGTGGAGAACAAGTTACAATTCAAAACTTACAAATCGTCAAAGTTGACGTAGAAAAAAATATCATTTTAGTAAGGGGTAATGTTCCTGGTGCTAAAAAATCATATGTTATGATTTCTAATGCTTCAAAAGCAAAAGAGCAACCAATTAACCCTGCTGCTTTAGTGTAGAAAGGAGAATAAAATATGCCTACTATAAAAGTATTAAACCAAGAAGGTACAGTTGTTAAAGATTTAACTTTAGCAGAAGAAATCTTTGGTGTTGAACCTAATATGCAAGTTGTATACGATGTTGTTAATGCTGAAAGAGCAGCTAAAAGACAAGGAACACATTGTACAAAAGGCCGTAGCGAAGTAAGCGGCGGTGGAAGAAAACCTTGGAGACAAAAAGGTACAGGACGTGCTCGTCAAGGAACTATTAGAGCTCCACAATGGCGTGGTGGTGGTACTGTATTCGGTCCTAAACCAAGAAGCTATGCAGTTAAAGTAAACAAGAAAGTAGTAAGACTTGCAAAGAAAGTTTTATTATCAAATAGATTAGCAAATAACAGCTTAGTAGTTGTTGATGAAATCAAATTAGAAAGCATTAAAACAAAAGAATTTGTTAAGGTATTAGATGCATTAAAAGTTAGTGGAAAAGTTATCGTTGTTCTTGCAGAAGAAAATCCAGAATTAACTTGTGCTTCAAACAATGTTCCAAATGCATATGTACAAACATACAATCATTTAAGTGTTTATGATTTAATTAATGGAACTACTTATGTATTAACAGAAGCTGCTGTTAAGAAATATGAGGAGGAATTAAAATAATGAAAAATCCTTACGATATTATAATTAAACAAATCATTACTGAAAAAACAACTAAACTAGCTGAACAAAATAAATATACTTTTGAAGTTAGTAAAGGCTCTAACAAAATAGAAATTAAAAATGCAATTTTAGAAATTTTTAAATCTAAAAATATAAAAGTTGAAAGTGTTAAAATTATTAACGTTAGAAAGAAACCACACAAGATGGGCCGCTATGAAGGCTATTTGCCAGCGGTTCATAAAGCAATCGTTACTCTAGCAGCAGGTTCTACTCTAGACGTATTCGAGATTTAGGAGGATTAAAATGGCTATTAAAAAATATAATCCAACAACTAACGGCCGTCGTAATATGTCGACTTTAGTTAATGAAGAAATTACAACAAATAAACCTGAAAAAAGTTTACTTGCTCCATTAGCTAAAAATGGTGGCCGTAATAACACTGGTAGAATTACTGTTCGTCATCAAGGCGGCGGTGCTAAGAGAAAATATCGTATCATCGATTTCAAACGTAACAAAGATGATATCGTTGGAACAATTGCTACAATTGAATATGATCCAAATAGATCAGCAAACATTTGCTTAGTTAACTATGCAGATGGTGAAAAGAGATACATTTTACAACCAAAAGGAATCAAAGTTGGCGATAAAATTTTATCTGGTGAAAACGTAGATATTCGTACAGGTAATGCATTACCTCTTGAGAAAATCCCTGTTGGTACAGTAATTCATAATATCGAGTTATATCGCGGACATGGTGGACAATTAGTTAGATCTGCTGGTGCTAGCGCTCAAATCTTAGGTCGTGAAGGCAAATATGTTATCATTAGATTAACTAGTGGTGAAATGCGTAAGATTCTAGGAAATTGTCGTGCAACAATCGGTGAGGTTGGAAATGCAGATTATATGAATGTTAACATTGGTAAAGCTGGTAGAACTCGTCATATGGGAATTAATCCTACAGTTCGTGGTTCAGTTATGAACCCTAACGATCACCCTCATGGTGGTGGTGAAGGTAGAACTCCTGTTGGTAGAAAAGCACCACTTACTCCTTGGGGTAAGATTGCTCTTGGATTAAAGACACGTAAACATAAGAAAAAATCTAACGACTTGATTATTCGTCGTCGTAATGGTTAGAAAGGGGAATAAATAATGGCACGTTCACTTAAAAAAGGTCCTTTCTGCGATGAGCATTTAATGGCAAAGGTCCAATCTCAAAACGAATCAAATAAAAAAGTTATCCAAACATGGTCACGTCGTTCAACAATATTCCCTGAATTTATTGGACGTACAATCGCTGTTTATAATGGAAAAGTACATATTCCAGTATATGTAACTGAGGATATGGTTGGTCATAAACTTGGAGAATTTGCTCCAACAAGAACTTACCGTGGACACGGTAAAGACAAGAAAGCTAATTAAGGAGGCATGAATAATGGAAGAAATTAAAACTGCAAAATGCACTGCCAAAACAGTTCGCGTTACTCCTCGTAAAGCTAGATTAGTTATTGACTTAGTAAGAGGCAAGAGTGCAAGCGAAGCATCTGCTATTCTAAGACTTACACCAAACGCTGCAAGTGTTGCAATCGGAAAAGTATTAACATCTGCTGCTGCAAATGCTGTAAATAACCTACATATGGTAAAGGAAAATCTTTATATTAAAGAAGCTTACGTAAACGAAGGACCTACAATGAAAAGATTTTTACCTAGAGCCAAGGGAAGTGCTGACAGATTATTAAAGAGAACAAGTCATATTACAATTGTTCTTGCAGAGAAGAATTAGGAGGATTGTATGGGTCAAAAAGTTAATCCAATAGGCTTACGTATAGGCGTCATTAAAGATTGGGAATCTAAATGGTATGCTAATAAAAAAGAAGTAGCCGATTTATTACAAGAAGACATTAAGATTCGTAAAGCTGTTTATAAATATTATGAAGAACTTCCAACAGGACGTGAAGACCAAAAAGGTTCAAACGATCATGGAATTTCTAAAATTGAAATCGAAAGAACAAAGACAAAAGTTATGTTAACTCTTTACACTATAAAACCTGGTTTTATCATTGGTAAAGAAGGAAGCAATAAAAATGGCTTAGTTCAATTATTACAAAAAATGACTGGAAAGATTTTCTATTTATCAGTTGTTGAAATTGCAAATCCAAATACTGATGCAACATTAGTTGCTCGTAACATTGCAAAACAACTTGAAAACAGAGCTTCATTCCGTAGAGTTCAAAAGAAAGCTATTCAAGATGCTATGAAAGCAGGAGCAAAAGGTATCAAAACTTCTATCTCTGGTCGTTTAGGCGGAGCAGAAATGGCTCG
This sequence comes from Coprobacillus sp. CAG:698, assembly GCA_000431235.1. Lineage (GTDB taxonomy): Bacteria > Bacillota_I > Bacilli_A > ML615J-28 > CAG-698 > CAG-698. Next base: position 31,777 of record HF988701.1, read on the forward strand.
TAGAGAAGGATACAGTGAAGGAACAGTTCCACTACACACTTTAAGAGCTGATGTTGATTATGCTGTAGCTGAAGCTAATACAACATATGGTAAATTAGGTGTTAAAGTTTGGATCTGCAAAGGAGAAGTTTTACCTGCTAAAAAACACACTAAGGAGGCTAAATAATTATGTTAATGCCTAAGAGAACAAAGTTCCGTAGACCTCATCGCGTTAGTTATGAAGGTAAAGCAAAAGGAGCTAAAAAAGTAGATTTTGGTGAGTATGGTTTACAATCACAAGAAGGATCATGGATTACTGCAGCTCAAATAGAAGCAGCACGTATTGCAATGACACGTTATATGAAGCGTGAAGGTAGTGTATGGATTAGAATATTCCCACACATGATTCAAACTAAAAAACCTCTTGCAGTTCGTATGGGAGGCGGAAAAGGTACTCCTGACGGATATGTTGCTGTTGTAAAAAAAGGAACAGTTATGTTTGAAATCGGTGGAGTTAGCGAAGCTGTTGCTCGTGAAGCTTTAAGATTAGCTATGCATAAATTACCTGTTGCAACAAAGATTATTACCAAAGAAAGTGGTGAAGAATAATGGCTAAAAAAGAAATGAAAAAAGAAACATCTAAAAAAGAAGTTAAAAAAGAAACTGAAATGCAAAAAATTAGAAAATTAGATGATGCCACTATCTTAAACAATATCGAAAACTTAAAGAAAGAATTGTTTAATTTACGCTTTCAATCTGCAGTTGGAAAATTAGAGAACACAGACAGAATTAAAAAAGCAAAGAAAGCTATAGCACGTATGAAAACAGTTTTAAACGAACGTGCTCATGCTAATAACTAAGGAGGCTCTCTATGGAAAGAAATAGTCGTAAAGTTTATATTGGACAAGTTGTTTCAATTAAAGAAGAAAAAACTATTAAAGTATTAGTTACTACATATCGCAAACATCCATTATATGGTAAGCGCGTTGAATATTCAAAGAAGTTTACTGCTCATGATGAAAACAACGAAGCTAAAATGGGAGATAAAGTTAAGATTATGGAAACTAGACCACTATCTAAAACTAAAAAATTCCGTTTGGTTGAAATTGTTGAAAGAGCTGTACAACTATAAGGAGGCTAATTTATGATACAACAAGAATCTAGACTTAAAGTAGCTGACAACTCTGGTGCAAAAGAAATCTTAACAATTAAGGTTTTAGGCGGAACTAGACGTAAATATGCTAACGTAGGAGACATCATTGTAGCAACTGTTAAATCAGCAACTCCTGGTGGATTAGTAAAAAAAGGTGACGTTATTAAAGCTGTTATCGTTAGAACAAAGAGCGGTTTAAGAAGAAAAGATGGAAGCTATATCAAATTTGATGATAATGCTGCCGTAATCATTCGTGATGATAAAACTCCAAAAGGTACTCGTATTTTTGGACCTGTTGCTCGTGAATTACGTGACAAAGATTTCATGAAGATTATTTCTTTAGCTCCTGAGGTTCTATAAGGAGGGTACTATGTTTATTAAAAAAGGTGATACAGTACAAGTAATTGCTGGTAATGCTAAAGGTACTACTGGTAAAGTATTAAAAGTTTATGTAAAAGAACAAAAGGTCGTTGTTGAAGGCGTTAATAAAGTTAGTCGTCACACTCGTCCTAATAATGAATATCCTGATGGTGGAATTATTCAAAAGGAAGCTCCTATTGCTATTTCTAACGTTATGTATTACGAAATCGTTGATGGCAAAGGTCAAGCAACAAGAATTGGCTATAAATTAAATAGCGAAGGCAAAAAGGTTCGTTATTCAATTAAAAGCGGAAAGGAACTAGATAAGTAATTATGAATAGAGTATTAGCTAATTATAATGAGAACGTTAAACCTGAGTTAATGAAAACTTTTGGTTATAAATCTGTTATGCAAGTTCCTAAGATTGAAAAAATAGTTGTTAATATGGGTGTTGGTGATGCAATCACTAATTCTAAAGTATTAGATGCTGCAGTTGATGATATTAAAGCAATCACTGGTCAAAAACCTATTATTACAAAAGCTAAAAAATCAATCGCTGCTTTCAAACTTCGTGAAGGTGTTGCAATTGGTTGTAAAGTAACTCTACGTGGTGAAAGAATGTATGAGTTTTTCGATAAACTTGTTTCAATCGCACTTCCACGTGTTCGTGACTTCCGTGGCTTAAGCAAAGATTCATTTGATGGTCGTGGAAATTACACACTAGGTGTAAAAGAACAATTGATTTTCCCAGAAATCAATTTCGATAAAGTATTAAAAGTTCGTGGTATGGATATTGTTATTGTAACTACTGCTAAAAATGATATTGAAGGCCGTGAATTATTAAAACTAATGGGAATGCCATTTAAAAAGTAAAGGAGACTTAATATGGCTAAAACATCACTAAAAATTAAAAACAAACGCACACCTAAATTTAAGGTAAGAGAATATACAAGATGCGAACGCTGTGGACGTCCTCATGCAGTATATCGTAAATTTAAATTATGCCGCTTATGCTTTAGAGAATTAGCGTACAAGGGACAAATCCCTGGCGTTACTAAATCAAGCTGGTAGGAAGGAGTCTAATTATGGGAATGACTGATCCAATTGCTGATATGCTTACTCGTATTCGTAATGCTAACCAAGCTAAACACGAAAAAGTTGAAATGTCAGTATCAAAAACAAAATTAGAAATATTAGAAGTTATCAAAAAAGAAGGATATATCCAAGGTTACGAAGTTCTTGAAAGAGAATTAAAGAATCATAGAATGGAAAAATATATTCTTGTTACATTGAAATATACAGATAAAAAAGAAAGAGTTATCAAAGGTATAACTCGTATATCTAAACCTGGCTTAAGAATTTATGCTAAAGCTGAAGATATGCCTAAAGTATTCAATGGCTTAGGAATCGCAATCGTTTCAACATCAAATGGAGTTATGACTGATAGAGAAGCCCGTAAATTAAAAATCGGTGGCGAAGTCATGGCTTATGTTTGGTAGGAGGCTTAACTATGTCAAGAATAGGTAATAAACTAATTGTTATAAATCCAAATGTTACAGTTGATGTTCAAGAAGGAAATTTTGTTAAAGTAACTGGACCTAAAGGTGAGTTATCTTATACATTTGATCCTGAAATGAGAATTGAAGTTAAAGATGGACATGTTCATGTTACACGCCCTAATGATTCTATTAGAATGAAAGCTCTTCATGGAACTACAAGAGCACTTATCCACAATATGGTTGAAGGTGTTTCAAATGGTTTTAAGAAAACATTAGTCGTTGAAGGCGTTGGTTATAAGTTTGTTAAAGAAAGCGATAAAGTATTAGTAGTTAATGCTGGATACTCTCATCCAGTTCCACTACAAATTCCTGAAGGCGTTAAAGTTAATGCAACTTCAGCTACTGAAATTACTATCGAAGGATATAACAAACAAGTAGTTGGTCAATTCGCTGCTGAAGTTAGAGCAGTTAGAGGACCAGAACCTTACTTAGGCAAAGGTATTCGTTACAAGGATGAAATCATCCGTCGTAAAGAAGGAAAGAAATCTAAATAGAAGGGAGCGTGTAGGTAGTGGTTACAAAAAAATCGCGTAATGTTTCGCGTCAAAAACGTCATTTAAGAGTTCGTAAGAACGTTGTTGGAACATCTACTTTACCTCGTTTAAATGTGTTCAGATCTAATCAACACATTTATGCCCAAATCATTGATGATTCAAAACATTGTACATTAGTTAGTGCTTCATCAAATGATAAAGAATTAAAATTAGAAAATGGATCTAATATCGAAGCTGCTAAAAAAGTTGGCGAATTAGTTGCCAAAAGAGCTTTAGCACTTTCAATTAAAGCAGTAGTATTTGATCGTGGTGGATACTTATATCATGGTCGTGTTAAAGCTTTAGCTGAAGGCGCTCGTGAAGCAGGATTAGAGTTCTAGGAGGTTAATGATGCGTCAAGATAAAGAAAACAAAAAGCAAAATAAAAAAGAAGAAGCTGTTGTTGAAAAAGAATTTGAAGAACGTGTTGTCAGTATTAACCATGTTACAAAAGTTGTAAAAGGTGGTCGTAGATACCGTTTCAGCGCAGTTGTTGTTGTCGGCGACAAAAAAGGTCGCGTAGGCTTAGGAACAGGAAAAGCAATCGAAGTTCCTGATGCTATCAGCAAAGCTGTAGAAGATGCTAAAAAGAATTTAGTTTATGTTCCAATTATCAACAAAACTATTCCTCATGAAATTACTGGTGTATGGGGTGCTGGAAAAGTATTCTTAAAACCTGCTCCTGATGGAACTGGTGTAATCGCCGGAGGACCTGTTCGTGCCGTTGTTGAACTTGCTGGAATTCAAAATATTTTATCAAAATCATTAGGTTCAAGCACACCTATTAATATCGTTAGAGCTACAATAACTGGTCTTTCTCAATTAAGAACAGTTGAACAAGTTGCTGAAATTAGAGGACTTGATCCAAAGGACATTTTGGGGTAATAATTATGGCAAATGAAAAAACAATTACAATTAAGTTAGTTAAAAGTGCTCATGGACGTAAACCAAATCAAGCTAAAACTTTAAAAGCACTTGGCTTATCTAAAATTAATCAAACAGTTACTAAACCTGACAATGATGCAATCAGAGGTATGGTTGCTACAGTTGCTCACTTGGTAGAAGTAGTTGTAGAGTAGGAGGCTATAATGAACGAAAAAGAAGTTACATTATTACAAATGCATACATTGAAGCCTGTTGATGGAGCTAGACATTCTCGTAAACGTGTTGGCCGTGGAACTGGAAGTGGACATGGTAAAACAAGTGGAAGAGGAAATAAAGGTCAAAATTCTCGTAGTGGTGGTGGCGTTCGTCCTGCTTATGAAGGTGGACAAACTCCATTATTCAAACGTATTCCTAAACGTGGATTTACAAATGTTAATAGAGTTGAATATACTGTAATTAACGTTGGAGATTTCGCTTGTGATTGTTTCCAAGCTGGTCAAGTAGTAACTCCTGAAGTACTAGTTGAAAAAGGCTTAATCAAAAAAGGAACAAAATTAGTTAAGATTTTAGGAAATGGAAAACTAGAAAAGAATCTAGTTGTTAAAGCACATAAGTTTTCTAAATCAGCAGAGAAAGCAATCGTTGAAGCTGGTGGAAGCATAGAGGTAATCTAATATGGTATTAAAGAACAAAAAATTATGGCTTGGCTTTGCCTTCACAGTTCTAATCCTATTTATTTACAGATTGGGATATTTTGTTCAACTTCCATATATTAGATATGAAAATGTACAACAACTAACTAGTAGTGGTACAATGTTTGGATTCTTAGATATCTTCAGTGGTGGAGCTTTATCTAATTTCTCAATTGTTGCATTAGGAGTTACTCCTTATATTACTGCTTCTATCGTTGTACAATTATTACAAATGGATATTATCCCTGCCCTTAAAGAATGGGGTGAAGAAGGAGAAGAAGGAAAACAAAAACTTAATACTTTAACTAAGTATTTAGCAATTGGTCTTGGATTTGTTCAAGCATTGACTATCGTTTTAGGTGTTTCTGTTTCTCAGAACGATTTATTCTTTGGTGTTGGAACTCCTAGTGGAGCAATGACATATATCTATTTGGCAATTGTTATGACTGCTGGTACAGCATTTGTCTTATGGCTTGCAGATTTAATCACTGCAAAAGGTGTTGGTAATGGAACATCACTTATGATCGTTGTTGGTATCGTTGCTAGTTATCCAGATATGATTGATGCATTAGTATCAAAATATCTATTAGCTGATGATGCTGGTGTTGCTCAAGTGTTTATTTTCATAGGTGTTATTTTACTTATGTTAGTTATAATCATTGGTGTTGTATTTATGGAAGCTGCTCAAAGAAAAATTCCTATTCAATATGCAAATAGATCTAATGCAGCAACATTCAGAGGAAGAAATGATTCTAATATCCCTATTAAATTAAATTCTGCTTCTGTTATTCCTGTTATTTTTGCATCAACACTAATGAGTATTCCAACTACTATTGCAGGATTCTTAAGTAGTAGTTCAAGTGCTAGAAATGTATTAGACGCAATCTTTAATACATCTAGACCTATTGGATTTACTGTATATATTATTCTAATTGTGTTATTCACATTCTTCTACTCATTCTTACAAATGAGCCCAGAAAAAATGGCTGATGACTTACAAAAGCAATCTGCAAATATTCCTGGTGTTCGTCCAGGAGAAGAAACAAAATCATATATTTCACGTGTATTGTTTAAAGTAAATGTTATTGGTGCAACTTATCTAGCTGTACTTGCTGCATTACCAATTATCATTTCAAAAATCTTTGATTTACCAACATCTGTACAAGTTGGTGGAACAGGATTAATTATCGTTGTTGGTATCGCAATTGAAACTGCAAAACAAATCAAAACTGCAGCTGAAGAAAAACAATATCGTGGCTTTATGGAATAAGGAGTGTATATATGCGTTTACTTATTATGGGTGCTCCTGGTGCTGGTAAAGGTACACAAGCAGCATTAATTAAAGAAGCATATAACATTAAACATATTTCTACAGGAGATATGTTCCGTAAAGCAATTTCTGAAAAAACACCTACTGGTATTGAAGCAAAAAGTTATATAGATCAAGGTAAACTTGTGCCTGATTCTGTAACAAATAAACTAGTTAGAGAAAGATTAAGTGAGAAAGATTGTGAGAATGGATTCCTTCTTGATGGTTATCCACGTAATCTTGCTCAAGCAGAAGAACTTGATAAAATTCTTAAAGATTTAGGAATTAAACTTGATGCTGTTATAAATGTTTCAGTAGATGATAATTTCCTAATTGAAAGAATTACAGGACGTCGTACTTGTACTAAATGCGGTGCATCATATCATGTTTCTTTTAATAAACCAAAGGTTGAAGGAATATGCGATGAATGTGGTTCTACATTAATCCAAAGACCTGACGATTCTGAAGAAACAATTAAAAATAGATTGAGCGTTTATTATGAAAAAACAAAACCTGTTTTAGATTATTATGAGGCTCAAAATATAGTTAAGAATGTTGATGGAATTGGTGAAATTAATGAAATTTTTGAGAAAATCAAAAAAGAATTAGGAGAATTTTAAATGATAACAATAAAAAGTAATCGTGAAATAGAATTAATGATAGAAGCTGGAAGAATTACTGCTTTAGCTCATAGAAAAGTTAAAGAAGCTATTCGCCCTGGAATTTCTACTTTAGAACTAGATAAGATTGCTGAAGAGACAATTAGAGCTTGTGGAGCAACTCCTTCATTTAAAGGATATAACGGGTTCCCAGGCTCAATATGTGCCTCTATAAACAATGTTGTTATCCATGGTATTCCAAAGCAGAATATCATCTTAAAAGATGGTGATATTATCTCTGTTGATATCGGTGCTTGTTATAAAGGATATCACGGTGATAGTGCGATGACACATGGGGTTGGAAATGTTAGTGAACATCGTAAGAGACTTATGAGAGTTACTAAAGAATCCCTTTATAAAGGATTAGAAATGGCCAAACCCGGAAATAGATTATCAGATATTTCTCATGCTATTGAGAGTTATGTAAATGCACATGGCTATAGTGTTGTAAGAGATTTTACAGGCCATGGAGTTGGTCGCAATTTACACGAAGATCCTGCAATTCCTAATTATGGAGAAGCTGGACATGGACCAATTTTAAAACCTGGCATGACCCTTGCAATTGAACCAATGGTTAATGCAGGAAAGCATTATGTTAGGATATTAGCTGATGACTGGACAACAGTTACAGCTGATCATAGTGATAGCGCCCATTTTGAACATTCAATTTTGATAACTGAAGATGGGTATAAGATACTAACAGTTGAGGAGGATAGTTAATGTCTAAAAGTGATGTCATTGTAATGAAAGGAACAGTTACAGATGCCCTTCCAAACTCTATCTTTAGAGTGACTTTGGAAAACGGACATCAAATAGTCGCCCACGTTTCTGGTAAAATCCGTATGAACTTCATATACATTTTACCAGGTGATAAAGTAACTGTAGAAATGTCACCATACGATTTAACACGTGGACGTATTACTTATCGTGATAAATAAGATAAGTTAAATACTCATTTGACCTAAAAAGGTTTAATAAGGAGGATTAAAATGAAGGTTAGACCATCTGTAAAACCAATATGCGATAAATGCAAAGTTATAAAAAGACACGGGAGAGTTATGATTATCTGTAGCAATCCCAAACATAAACAAAGACAAGGATAATTAGGAGGCTTAGTTATGGCACGTATTTCTGGTGTTGATATTCCTCGTGATAAGAGAGTCGTAATTTCTCTTACATACATTTATGGAATTGGTAGACCAACAGCAAGTGAAATTTTAAAAAAAGCAAATGTTAGTGAAGATAAACGCGTTAAAGATTTAACAGAAGAAGAATTTGCCGCAATCAGACGTGAAGTTGCTGCTTACAAAGTTGAAGGTGATTTACGTCGTGAAGTTGCAATGAATATAAAAAGATTAATGGAAATTGGATGCTACAGAGGTATTCGTCATCGTAAAGGACTTCCTGTAAGAGGACAAAATACTAGATGTAATGCACGTACTCGTAAGGGTAAAGCTAAGACTGTAGCTAACAAGAAGAAATAGGAGGCTAAACAATGGCTCGTAAAATTCGTAAACGTAAAATTAAAAAGAGCGTTCCTGCCGGACTTGCTCATATCCATTCAACATTCAATAATACTATTGTTACAATCACTGATCCTGAAGGAAATGCAATTTCTTGGAGCAGTGCTGGTGCATTAGGATTTAAAGGTAGTAAAAAATCTACACCATTCGCAGCTAGCCAAGCTTCTGAAGCATGTGCAAAAGCAGCAATGGATGCTGGTGTTGTAAAAGTTGAAGTTTCTGTTAAAGGACCTGGTCCTGGTAGAGAAGCTGCAATTAGATCATTACAAGTAGCTGGACTAGAAATTACATCTATTAGAGACGTTACACCTATTCCTCACAATGGATGCCGTCCACCTAAGAAACCTAGAGGATAATCCTATTAAGGATAATCAATTAAAATATTATAAGGAGGATGCGAATGAGAAAATTCGAATTTATTAAACCTCAAATTACAGTTGAGAATGGCAATGAGGGGAATACTTATGCAAAATTTGTAATCTCACCGCTAGAAAGAGGATTTGGGTTAACTCTTGGAAATGCTCTTCGTCGAGTTCTTCTATCTTCAATGCCTGGTGTTGCAATTGTAGCAATGAATATTGAAGGTGTTGCACATGAGTTTATGGCTCTAGATAAAGTTAGAGAAGACGTAACAGGTATCGTATTAAATTTGAAAAAAGTTATATTTAAAATAGATGATGAATTATTATATAAACCAATGCCAAAAGCACAAGAAGAAATTTATGAACTTAGCGTTTATAAAGAAGGCGAAGGTGTTGTAACAGCTGGTGACTTAGTCGATCATTCAAATTTACTAACTGTTGTTAACCCTGATCAAGTAATTGCTACTCTTTCAAAAGGTGCAAAATTTAAAGCTGTATTCTATGCTAAACGTGGTATCGGATATGTATGTGCTGATGAAAACAAAATCTATTGTCGTGATGATAACAATAATTTATATGTTGATAGAATTGCGATTGACTCAATTTATACACCTATTACACGCGTAAACTATAACGTTGAAAAAACACGTTTAGATGAAGATGTATCTTTCGACAAGTTAACTATGGAAGTTTGGACAAACGATTCAATCAAACCAACAGATGCTGTTTCACTCGCATCAAAATTCTTAATTGAACATTTCCAAATCTTTACTGAACTTAACCAAATGGTAAGTAAAGAAGATTACATGTATGAACAAGAAGAAAAAGTTGTAAATAAAAAATACGAAACTAGAATTGAAGAACTTGACTTATCAGTTCGTTCATTCAATTGCTTGAAGAGAGCTGGCTTAAATACATTAGGCGACTTAACTCAAAAAACTGAAGAAGAAATGATGAGAGTTAGAAATCTAGGTCGTAAATCATTGAAAGAAGTAAGCATGAAACTTCATGAAAGAGGATTAAGCTTTAAACATCAATATGATGGAGATGGCGGCGTTGACATCTTTGATGATACTGACGATGCTGATGACTTTTATGATGATGATACTACAGACGATGATGATATCGATTAATACACAGGAGGAAAAAAATGTCATTAGGTTATCGTAAATTAGGTCGTAACTCTAGTCAAAGAAAAGCTCTTTTAAGAGATTTAATTACTGACCTTATTATAAATGAAAAGATTGAAACTACATTGTATAAGGCAAAAGAACTTCAAAGACTTGCTGATAAAATGATAACATTAGGCAAAAAAGGTGAAAATGACTTAGCTGCAATTCGCCAAGCTGCAAAAATGATTAGATTTGAAAAAGTAGATGAAGAAACTTATGCAATTCAAAAATTATTTAAGGAGTTAGCTCCTAAATATAAAGACCGTAATGGTGGTTATACAAGAGTTCTAAAAACTATGCCTAGACGTGGAGACAATGCTCCAATGGCAATCATTAGTTTTGTTGAATAGTTAACAAATATCCCTGTATGAATATTCATATAGGGCTTTTTTTCATTCCTTTGCTTAAAACAATTGTCAGTGACAAAATAAACTAAATGTTGACAAATTGCGTCGGGGGAGGGGTGTATAATATGCACAGATCAAAATTTAATTTTGAAAAGGAGTATAATTTTATGAAATGACAAGATTTATTTAATTTTTTATTTTGACAGACATTTTATGTCAGTGATTTTATTTGTAGGCAGCACTAGTGTTGGTGGAAGAATTGGTTGCTCATATAGACATGATAGTGAGATCCTTTATGATTACGAAAACAAAATCTCAAAATGGCAAACTTCACTTGGTGTTTATTCATCTACACCAAGAGGAACAATGAAACAAGGGTATATTCTTGAAATAGAATACAATTGGATAGTTAAAGAGTAGTTTAACAAGTTTTATATTAATTATAGTTAATCAATAAGAAAAATGTATAAATTATTAAAACAATCAAAAGATTTTGCTAATAATATTTATTATCAATCAGCGCTAAATAGTTCAAAAAAGAATAATGATAATGTCACTTACAATAAACTAAAAGCATTAATAAAAGAATGGATAAGTATGCAAAAAGATATTTCTAAAAAGAGATTAAGAGAATTTAAGTCTTTTTTCTTAATGTCATTAAAAATTTTATTATCTATAGTAATGATATTAATACCAATTATTCTATCATACATTGGCTATAATCATATATGTAAAGTAGATAATACTTTTACTCAAAGAAAAGTTTTAATTATTATTATTGTGGCTTATGGGAGTTAATATCTATATCAATAGTGATTGATTTTTTAAGGAAAGAAATTCTCTTTTTCCGTTTGGCAAACTATTTGATTTTTATTTTACTAACACTAATAATAGTATTGTTTGCTAATTTTATTGCAAATAATCCTTTATTTCTATGTGTAGTTTTTCCTATACCAGTTATTGTTGTGATTATAATTAATTCTTATTTATGTTATTTTAAAGACGAAGAAGGAGAGCGATATACGCTATTTTCTTGACATTCTTCTTCTTTTTCATTATAATTTCTGCAATTATAATTGGAACTAACTTGACTTCACTTAGTGGCTGGTGGAATTTATTATATATATCTGAAATGGGCATGTGTTTCTCTATACTTTTTGCTATAGGTTGTAGCGAGTACTGTTGGTTCTAATAGATTATTATAAAATCACATAAAGTGTTTTTCTTAATATTTATGGGAATTTTTATCTAATAAGTATATTTATAATCAATTTATACAAAAATTCCTTGAAAGAAAAGATAATAAGTTGTATAATAATAGTATAAATAAATCGTTGACATTAGAGTAGTAATTATATTTGTCTTTGTAGAGAGCTTAGGTTTGGTGAAACTAAGTAAGAAAAATATTATGAATTCACTAATTGAGTTGCTTTAATAGAGCACGTTTCCTAGCGTTAATAGGTTATGAGTGTGTAATTAATAATATTATTAATTATAAATTAAGGTGGTACCGCGATTATTCGTCCTTAGGATTTGTCCTAGGGCTTTTATTTTACAAGGAGGAAAAAAAGATGCTTAATGCAATACTTGAAAAGATTGAAAAGTTACAAGAAAATGCTATTAAAAAGATTAAAGATAGCAAAAATGTTAATGAATTAAATGAGAGTAAAGCTGAATTCTTAGGTAAAAAGAGTCCTATATCTGAGATAATGTCAAAAATGAAAGAATTATCTGTTGATATGAAAAAGGATGTAGGTCAAAGAGTTAATGCTTTCAAACAGAAAGTTGAAGAAACAGTTAATGCTAGATTAAATGAAATTAAAGAAGAAGAAGTAAACAAAAAACTAGCAAGCGAAGAAATTGATGTTACGTTACCTGGAAAAGAAATGCTTGAAGGTAGTATGCACGTATTATCTAAAACTGTTGAAGAGTTAGAGGATATCTTTATTGGGATGGGCTATGAAATTGCTGAAGGTCCAGAAATTGAAGAAGATTTATTTAACTTCGAAATGATGAATTTACCAAAAGATCATCCAGCACGTGATATGCAAGATACATTTTATATAACTCCTAACAATTTACTTCGTACACATACTTCACCTGTTCAAGCACGTGTAATGCTTGAGAAAAAAGGTAAACCAGTAAAAGTTGTTTGTCCTGGAAAAGTATATAGACGTGATAATGATGATGCTACACATTCACATCAATTTATGCAAATGGAAGGTCTAGTAGTTGATAAAAATATTACAATGTCTGATTTGAAAGGAACATTAACAGAAATATTTGATAAGATTTTAGGTAAAGGAACAAAAGTACGTTTCCGTCCATCATATTTCCCATTTACTGAACCAAGCGTTGAAGTAGATGTTACATGTTTTAAATGTGGAGGCAAAGGATGCCCATTATGTAAAGGAAATGGTTGGATTGAAATATTAGGTGCTGGTATGGTTCATCCTAATGTATTAAAAATGGCAGGATATGATCCTGAAAAATACCAAGGATTTGCTTTTGGTATAGGTATTGAAAGAATTACAATGTTGAAACTTGGAATTGATGATATTAGAAACTTCTATATCAATGATCCGCGTTTCACAAAGCAATTTTAGGAGGCTACTATGAGAGTAAAATTAAATTGGTTAAATGAATTAGTTGACTTAAGTGATTTAAGTACAAATGAAATAGTAAATAAATTAAGTTTATATTCTACAGAGATAGAATCTGTAGAGAGAGTCCTAAGTGGAAGCAATTTAGTAATAGGACATGTTCTTACATGTGTTAATCATCCTGACAGTGATCACTTACATATCACAACAGTTGATGTAGGCACTGAAGTATTACAAATTGTCTGTGGAGCTCCAAACATAAAAGAAGGTTTATATGTAATCGTTGCTAAAGTTGGTGCTGAACTTCCAGGTGATTTCAAGATAAAGAAATCAAAAATTCGTGGCGTAGAATCATATGGTATGATTTGTTCACTAGAAGAATTAGGAATGGAGAAAAAATATGTACCAGCCGAATATAGTGATGGAATTTATTATTTCAAAAAAGATGTTGTACCAGGCTCTGACCCATTAAAAGAATTAGATCTTGATGATGATGTTTTAGAATTAGGTTTAACTCCTAACAGAAGTGATATGTTAAGTATGTTAGGAGTTGGATATGAAGTTAGTGCCTGCTTTGATAGACCTTTAAAATTACCAGAAGTTGAGTTAGAAGAAGCAAACGATAAGAATGATTTAAATGTAAGAATAGATACAGATAAATGCTTAACATATCATGCAAAGCTAATCAAAAACATTAAAATAAGAAAATCACCTGACTGGCTAATTTCGCGTCTAATCGCTTTTGGCATTAGACCTATTAATAACGCAGTTGACATCACAAACTACATCCTAGCGCTATATGGACAGCCATTACACGCTTTTGACGCACAAAAGTTAGGAAAAACAATAGTTATAAGAAATGCTAAAGCAAATGAAGAAATTGTTACTCTAGATGGAAATAAAAGAGTTCTAGAACAAGAAGATATAGTTATTACTGATGGCTTAAAACCAGTAGCAATTGCAGGTGTTATGGGTGGACTTGATACAGAAGTTGAAAACACTACTAAAGATATTGTCTTAGAAGTTGCCGTATTTGACCCTATTTCAATCAGAAAAACATACAAGCGTTTAGATTTACGTAGTGAAGCAGCAATAAGATATGAAAAAGGTATAGACAGAAATCGTGTCCAACAAGCTTTAAAACATGCTTGCAAGTTATTCAAGGACTTATGTGACGCCGAAATTACTTCGGGTGATGTATATCAAGGAAGCGATGAAGAAAAAGAAGTTAAAATTGAATTTACAAGCCAATATATATCTAACTATTTAGGCATTACAATAACAAATGAAGAAATATTAAGTATATGCAAAAGACTTCAATTTGAAACAACTAAAACTAATGATGTAATTATAGTTACTGTACCATCAAGAAGAAAAGATGTATCTATTAAAGCTGATATGGTTGAGGAAATTGGTAGAATACATGGATATGAAAAACTACCAACTACACTTCCATATAGTTCTCTTGCTGGAAAATTAACTAACTATCAAACAAGAAGAAAACAACTCAAACATAAATTATGTTCATTAGGATTAACAGAAAGCATTAATTATTCTCTAAGAGAAAATAATAATACATTTACATATCTATTCGATGAAGGAAAAGATGTTGAATTGATTTATCCAATAAGCAACGAAAGAAAAGTATTACGACGTTCTTTACTTCCAAGTCTATTAGAAAACGTAAGTTACGTATTCAATAGAAAAATTAAAAATGCAGCTTTCTATGAAATTGGTAAAGTATATTATCAAAACGAAACCAGATATATTGAAGAAGAACATCTTGCAATTGCTTTATCAGGAGTTTTATCAAGTACACAATGGAAAGGAAGTGTTGAAGAAGCTGATTTCTTTACTTTAAAAGGAATAATTAATAGTGCAATGCAATCACTAGGAATTAATCTTGATTATGAAAAACTAGAAACAATTCCAGAAATGCATCCATTAAGAACTGCAAAACTAATTTCTGATGGCAAAGAAATAGGATTTATTGGAATGCTTCATCCAAAATACGCACAGGAACATGATTTGAAAAATGTTTATTGTTTGGAATTAAAATTGAAAGATATTTTAAATTATTGTGAGCCAATAAAACTATATACACCAGTGTCAAAAGTTCCTCAAGTAGAACGTGATCTTGCAATTGTTGTTAAGAAAGATGTTGCTAGTGGAGACATTATTAAAACAATAAAGAGTGTTGATAAAAAAATAATATCTGATGTTAAAGTATTTGACGTTTATGTTGGCGATAAAATTAAAGATGATGAAAAATCAATAGCTTTGAAAGTAATCTTCACTGCCAATGAAACTTTAACTGATGAAGTAATAAACTCTAAAGTAAATAAGATTCTAAAAGCAATAGAGAGAAATCACAATGGTTTTTTAAGAGCATAAAGAAATTTAAATTAATAAGTGTTACTTATATAGTAGCACTTATTTTTTATATAATTTGAGATTAATATTTTTAACAATTTTAGAATGAAATAAAGTTTAACCATAAATTAAGCTTATATAAGAAATTCAAAACGACAATTTTCGACAAAACAAAAAAATAAAAACGTTTGCATTTTTTACAATTTTATAATATAATATAAGTAAGTAAAGAAGAAATAAGCAAAAAATATATATTTATAAATAATAACATAATAGTTTTATATAAAAGCGTTAGTTCAAAATAATTGAAAGGAGAAAGGATTCACATGAAAAAACTAATTAAATTATGTTTATTTGTAATTTTTGCATTTGTGTTAAT
>HF988702.1 GCA_000431235.1 Coprobacillus sp. CAG:698
TGGTGAAAAAGAATTATTAACAGTTGCTCCTGCTTCAAATATATATTCAACAACATTGACTATTACAGCTGATAAAGTACTAAAATTATCTGCAAAAACTATAGTTCCAGAAAATTCATCATACAAAGTTCAAATAGATAATGAAAGTGCTGATTATGCAACTGTTAATGCAAAAAATGAGATTACAATTAAGACGACTGCTAAGGGAAAGACAGTTGTGATTAATGTTACTGCTGGAACACTTAAAAGAATAATTAAAGTAACAGTTAGTGAATAACTTAAAATTAATTAACAAATTATTTCTAGTCACATAGAAAATAAACTAAACAAGGAGGGTAATTCCATGAGGCATTCAATGAGAAGAATTGGCCGACGAGGGGTTACCCTCGTTGAATTAGTTGTTGTACTTGCATTAATTGCAATATTAAGTACAACAATTGTGCTTATGAGCAAGTCCTTAAGTGGACTAGTTGCAAAAAACAAATATACTTATGATACTATTGAGAATTTATCATTAAGTAGAGAGTTTATTGAAAAATGGTTTCATACATATGATAGTGAAGATTATAAATATGAAGTCGTTTACGATAAGTTAGTTATTAAAGAAAATGATAATAGTTATACTATTAGAGTTAATGCAGATAATATTAATATTGATTATCCTGATAGTGTTAATGATTCTATTCCTAGAACTTTCACATTTAAAGGAATAAAAGATATTACATTTAAACAATTATCAAATGAAAATATTTTTAAATGTACCATTACGTATGATGAAGATGAATTTTCATTTGTATTATCAAAAAATAGTAAGTAGGTGAACTTATGGCTACATCAATAAAAGAAATGTTTAATAAACTTTTGAAAAAAGAAAATAACAATAATGAAGTAACAAAACCAAAAGAAAAAAGTTATGTATCTTTTAAACGTAATTCTGTTTCTTCAATTAAAAAAAACACTCCAGTTTTTGTTATTGGTGTTGATGTATTCAGTAAAGAAATATGTATCTTTAATATGATTGGTACAAATATTTCTAGTGTAAATGTTCAAAGAATTCCTTATAAATGCCGTTTAATGGATAATGAGTTTTTTGAAAAACTTGATACTATTTTAAGTAAATATTTGGAAGATAAACCTTCCACAAATGCTACTGCAGTTTACATAGTGTTCCCTAATGAGAGTGTTTCAATTGATATGATTAACATTCCTACTGTTAGTAAGAGGCAAATGAGTTCTTCACTTAAGGTAAGTTTAGAATCTTCATATAAGAACATTAAAGATTTATTGATTATGAATCAAGTCTTATTTTCAAATAAACAATATTCCACATATGAAGTCTTATCTGTAAGGAAAGATTTATTGGCTGATTATTTTTCAACTCTTGCTAAAGTTAAGATGTTTTCTAAATGTGCAACATATTTAGCTAATTCATTAATTTCTTGTGTTTTCCATATGATGAGCAAGAATAAGGGTCATAGTTTTATCTTTTTTGATTTAAAGAAGGATCATACAAATATTGCTTTTTGTAACAAAGGAAAAACAATTGGTTTTTATAGTTTACAATATGGATATAAAGTACTTGAATCTAATAAATTAGTGTATGAAAATATGCTTTCTAATCATGACTTAGCAGAGATTACTGTTTTAAATGCAAAAGAAAAAGCTAAATCTAAACAATTAACTGTTTTAGATGATTCTAATAGTGAAACTATTGAGGATGGTGAAGTCAAAACTGAAGTTTTAGAACAAAGTAATAAAAAAGTTCCTAAAAAGCTTCCAAAGTTTATGCAAAGACCAATTCCTGAAAATGATGAAGATATGAAATATGAAAACTTCCGTATCTTTGTAAAGTGGGCATTACTACTTAATGATGAATATATAAGAAAAAATGCAAATTTTATCTTTGAGTATGTTATGTTTAATTTCCCTAGTGAGTATAAATTTGTTATTGATAAAACAAATGAGGAACTTAGTGAAAATAAATTAGAATTTAGATACTTTGATATTGATGAAAGTTATTCTAATGAAATTAAAGAAAACTTAGAACTATATGGTGCCTTATTTATGGCACAATATAACAAGAACCAAGTTTTCTAGGTGATAGTATGAAACTTGGTAATAAAGGTGTAACAATTGTTGAAGCTGCTGTTGCAATGGCATTGATTGTAATCATTACTTTAATTGCAACTCAAATTTCTGTTTCTGCCTTAGCAACATCAAATAATTCCACAATGGAATTTAGAGCAATAAATATAACTTCTGATTTAGTTACTTTATATAGAACTACAAATTCACAAGATGAATTTAAATCGATGATAGGAGAAGTTTATGAAACTGATATTAATACTTCAAACCAATATGATTTTTCATTTACAAAAGAAAGAATGGTTTATAGTATTACATATTACGAGTTTATGCTTCAAGTTAAAGTTACTAAAGTAGAAAAGAAAGATATTGTTTATGAATATAGGTATAATTTGAGAGGTTAATATGAAAAGACTTGGTAATAAAGGTATGGCAATTGAATTAGTCATTATTACAACTGTTGTAGTGTTTGCTTTGTGCACAATAATGACTTTATATTCTGTTAATGCTCTTAACTATAATGATTTTGCTAAAAATAGAATAAATACGAAATTATTTATTGATAATATCGGCGAAAGGTATTCTATGCAAATAAATGGTGGATTTTATATAGATACTAGTGAAGAAATATCTTGTAATATAGGCAATTCAGAAACTATTTATATTTGTCAAGAAAACACTTTGTCTGATGAAACAAAAGTTTTCAAGCTTATTGAAAAAAAATCAAAGTCTGTAGCGTTAATTATTGAATACAAAAAAGATGTGAATGGAAAATATAAAATTTCCAGATGGAGTTATGGAGAATAATTATGGATCAAATAAAAATAATTGCAATAGTTTTAAGTGCTATATTAGGCTTATGTGTTGGAAGTTTTCTTAATGTTGTTATTTATAGACTTCCTAATGGTATGAACTTAGCAAAACCAGCATCACATTGTCCTAAATGTAATAATCCTATTAAATGGTATGATAATATTCCTGTACTTTCTTATTTAATTTTAGGTGGAAAGTGTAGGCATTGTAAAGAACATATATCTATTAGATATACAATAGTAGAACTGCTTAATGCTTTGTTATGGGTTGGTACAGTTTTAATGTTTTGGAGTAGGAATATTCCATATACAATTACAATGTGCATAACTTGTTCAGTTTTAATTTGTATTTTCTTTATTGATTTAGAACATATGATTATCCCAGATAGTTTGCAATTATGCCTATTAGCATGTGCTATCGCTATGATATTTACTGAATGGGATCCAGATAACACTTGGAAAATCAAATTATATGGTTTATTAGTTTTAGGTGGTTTAAGTGTTATCTTACATTATGGCTCTATGATTGTATTTAAGAAGGAAGCCCTAGGTGGTGGAGATGTTAAATTACTTGCAATTTGTGGATTGCTACTTGGTTTAACTAATTCAATACTAGCATTAGTTCTTGCTTGTGTTGTTGCTAGTATTGTGTTACTTGTTATTAAAGCTATTAAAAAATATAAAAGTGACAAAGAATATCCTTTTGCCCCATTTATTGTTTTTGGTGTAATCATTGCTTTATTCTTTGGATATTATTTAATTCAAGGTTATTTAGAAATTATTCGTTAGTTTTCTAAGGAAAGGAGGTAACTTTTGAAGAAATATAAATATGAAGCCGTAAATATAAACAAGAAAAAATTTACTGGAACATTTCTTGCTGAAAATGAAAGAGATCTTGCAAGTCAACTTGCAAAACAAAATTTATATTTAATTAGTGCAAAAGTTACTTCTGATGAAGTAAGGCCAAGCTTCTTTAGTGTTGGTGGAAGAGTTAAAATGGTTGATTTGACTGCCTTTTGTAGGCAGTTCTCCATAATGCTTAATTCTGGAATGTCAATCGTTCAAACTTTGGATGTTCTTAAAGCTCAAGATTACGATAGATTCTTTAAATCAATTCTAGAAAATGTCTATGAAGATGTAAAAACTGGTGTTATGCTTTCTGATGCTCTTGCTAAGCATAAGAAAGTCTTTCCTAATTTCTTTAAAAGTATGATTAAAGTTGGTGAAGCATCTGGTAAACTTGATGTTGTAATGATTTCTTTAGCTGATTATTATGATAATGATGCAGCCTTGAAGAAAAAAACTAAGGGTGCTTTAGCTTATCCAATAATGCTATTAATGATGACAATTGGTATTGTTGTTCTTATGATGTTATTTGTAGTGCCAACATTCAAAGATACACTTAAGGATATGAATGTTGAGATGCCACCTTTGACACAAGCAATTGCTGACTTAAGTGATTTCATAAAATTAGAGTGGAAAAAGATATTAGTTGTTATTGGTTCTCTAGTAGCACTTATCTTTCTATATTCAAGAACTGAAAAAGGAAAATACACATTTGATACTTTGGCAATTAATTTTCCACTTTTAAAGACCATTAATGTTGCTAAAATAACAGCAAGATTTGCTCGTGGATTTAGTTTATTGTTATCGAGTGGAATGGATATAATTGAAGCTATGGAAGAAATTTCTGCAGTTATTGGTAATCGTAATGTTGAGAAAAGATTTAAGCAAGCTATAGAAGATGTAAGACAAGGCATGACGCTAACAATGGCTTTTGAATCGTACAAATTATTCCCTGATATTTTAATTCAAATGGTATCAGTTGGTGAACGTACTGCTTCACTTGAAGAAGTTTTGAGCCGTTCATGTGCATTCTTTGATGAGCAAGCAGATAGTGCAATAAAAGCATTTACAAGTGCAATTTCTCCAATTATGCTTTTAATAATGGGTGGAGTTGTTGGTGTATTATTTATTGCTATTTATTCACCAATGCTACAAATAATGACTACTATTGGAAAATAGAGGTAAATCAATGAATTTAAACTTTGAAATATTACAATACTTCGTCATGAAGAAAATTATAAAAAGGAAAGACTTAGAGTTTATTGAGTCTGAACTTGAGCGTTTAAATATGACTCCTGAAAAGTACCTTACTTTAAAAGAGTATTGTACTGAAACTGGCGCATATGAAGTTTTAGCTGATTATTATAATATTCCTTTTGTTGAAGTTGACATGTTAGATATAGATGAAAACTTAACTTCTATGTTCACATATGAAATCATGAGAAGAAATAAGTTTATTCCTGTTACAGTTGATAAAAATGGTGTTTTGCTAATTGCTACTGGAAGTATATTAGATGCAAACACTCTTTCTTCGATATCATTAGTTTTCAATGGTAACGTTGATTATGTTTTGGTTCCACCATCACAAATTGAACGTTATATCGATTCTATTGTTGCAGTAATTCAAACATCTGAGGCATTAGTTGATTTAAATAATGCTAAAGATGAAGAAATCTTTAAACTTGCAAAATCATTTGATATTGCTTCAGCTTTAAATAAAGATGAAGAAGTTATTAATAACCCTTCAGTGCGTCTAGTTGATTCAATTATTCGTGAAGCTATACCTTTTAGGGCCAGTGATATTCACATTGAACCATTTGAAAAAGTTATTAAAGTAAGGTATCGTATCGATGGTGATTTACAAAATCGTGCTGATATTCCAATTGAATCATATGGAGCAATTTGTGCTCGTTTGAAGATTATGTCTGGTATGAACATTGCTGAGAGAAGAACTCCTCAGGATGGTCGTATCAATATGATTGTTGCTGGTAAAGAATATGACTTCCGTGTATCTTGTTTACCAACAATTTATGGAGAAAAGTTCGTTATTCGTATTCTTGATAAATCATCATTTAACTTTACCCGTTATGATTTAGGTTTCAACGATAATGAAAATCATATCGTAGATAAGATTTTAGCTCGCCCTCATGGAATTGTTTTATTAACAGGTCCAACAGGAAGTGGTAAATCAACTACGTTATATGCTTTCTTAAAAGAAGTTAATAAACCAACAGTTAATATAATTACTGTTGAAGACCCTGTCGAGTATACTATGATGGGTATCAATCAAACTCAAGTTAATACTAAAGCAAATATGACATTTGCTGCCGCTCTACGTTCTATTTTACGTCAAGATCCGGACATCATTATGGTAGGTGAAATTCGTGATGAGGAAACTGCCCAAATAGCTATTAGATCAGCTATCACAGGTCACTTGGTTTTCTCGACACTACATACAAACGATGCTCCTGGAGCAATCATAAGACTTGAAGATATGGGCGTTCCTGACTATCTAGTATCAGATGCTCTAGTTGGAGTTATTGCCCAAAGACTTGTAAAGAGACTATGTCCTGCGTGCAAAAAACGTGGTAAAACAAATGCTAAAGAAATGGAATTGTTAGGAATTGCTGAACCAATATCTATATTTAGACCTCAAGGTTGTCAATTCTGTAACAATACAGGATATAAAGGACGTGTAGCTGTTCATGAAGTTATGTATGTGACTGATGAACTTAAAGCTTTAATCGTTAGAGAAAAAACTTTAGACAAGTTAAGAGAACTTGCTAAAGAAGGTGGAATGGTTCCACTATGGAATGCATGTCGTGAACTTGTATTTAAAGGACACACTAGTATACAAGAACTTATGACTATGAATGAAGAATAATTAGTAAATAATTAATAAAAAAAGTTGACTATTTAGTGATTAGGTTATAAAATATTTAGAGTAGGAGGTTTTTATGGCATATCAACATTTTTATTCGCGTGTACCTGCGAGATTAAGTATGTATGAAAAAACAGATAGTTTTGATACATTTGCAAAATCAGAAGTCATAGACCAAAAATTCATAAACGATAATTTATTACCATTTTGTAATATCAAATTAACAACAAATGAAATGAACTTAATTCGTGATGGTAAATTCTCAACATCTTTTGCTCAGTACTTAAGCAAAAACGGAGAAAAACTAATTCAAAGTGCGATTAGTTACATTCCTTTAGACTTCACTGGCGAAAGAAGTTCATATATGGTTCATTCTTTAATATATTCTGAAGAAGAAAGAATGAAAGTTGTTTCCTCAAACAGAAATGGTTTGATTAATTCAAAACTATTCTGTATGAATATAGATACTTTTGATATTACAAACAAAGAAAGTAAGCCAATAACTGATATGGATGAACTCCTTATAAGTGGAGAAAAATCAGGCCCAGTAGAGGAGTTTGTTACTAAATATCCTCCAGTTGTTGTTAAGCGTTTAATTTATGCTATTCTTCAAACTTTACTTTCAAAAGGTAAAAATGTATACATTACTTTAGATGTAAGTATGAATAAACTTTCAGAAACTGCTCTAAATTTTATGAATACTTTAGTTCAAATCTTTCCTTATAGTATAAGAAGTAAACTTACTTTTGTCACATTCTTATGTGACTTAAATAGATATAATAACTTAATAAAAATAAAGTTTATTCCTAAAGAGTTTTTAACTCCACAATTAGGTAAAGCTTATCAATTTGATATGACATCAAAGATGATTGACGGAATTAGAGACGAAGAGTATAAATCACGTGAATCAGAAATAGACTTTATGTATGATTTATTAGGAAACAAAAGCGTACGTGATAAGTTTTTAGCTTTTTATGCTTATGTAGTTGAACAAAATCCAAAACTTAATACGTTTGATATGAAAGATTTTTCTAACATAATTCTTCTATTTAAACAAAGTTCTGGAGAATTTGAAGAAAAATTTATTATTCCTGAAGACAAAGATGTGTACAATTTACTGTGCGTTTACGAAACATTCAGAGAATACTTAAAAGAAAAAGACCGTTGTGAAATACTAAAATGTATTCAACGATACGCAACAAATAGAATAATCATTCCTCAAAACATCTTTTCTAAAGTAATAAAACTATACCCAACTGAACTAGTAAAATGCAAAACAACAGTTATGGCTATTATTTTAGAATTAATACATACTGATGTAATGAGAGATAAACTATTTAGTTTTATTAAATCAAATTATAATAAAGAAATCCAAAAGAATAGAAGTATCATAAGTGAAGACTTATCAAGAGTATTTTATGGAGGTTTCTTACAAAGTCAAATTATTGGGCTATTTAGCCAATATTATGAAGATGAAACAAGTCAAACAAAAACAATTATTCTTGAAAAACTTTTATTAGCAATTAGAACCCAAGGAATCCAAGAAAAAATCTTAGAATTTCTTGATAAGTTCTATGAATCATTTACTCCAAATCAAAGAGATATGATTTATAACACATTCTATGAAATGCTTTTAGAAGATGATTCTTTAACAAAAAAAATCATTAATTTTATTAATAAACATTATGACTTAGATACTTCTTCATATAAGAAGAAAATAGAAAATAGTATTGCAACTTTAGTTGAAAACGATGAAAAGAAAAAAACAAGATTCCTCTTAGATTTAATTCTATCTAGTGGGGGAATACTAGAAAAAATTATTCTTCATAGAATATTTGTATCTTGGTCAACAAGAAGTTCATTTACTAGATACCTTGAAAATTTATCACAACTTGGATTTAACGAGTTGACTGATGAAATCATAAAGGTATGGACTATTTGCTACGAAATGCCTATGCCAGCTCAAAAGAGATTTACCGAAGCAGTTATTAATGCTTACAAATCGCTTAAAGGTGTTAAGTTATATAGCGTAATCGATTTAGATGATAAATTACTTGAAACTATTAAAAGCGATGATTATCGTAAACTAAATGATATTTTAAGTCTATATTATGATGGCTTAGATAATTTCTATAATTATATTAAAGAAAACTATATAAATGGTTTTGTAAAGGATCATTTGCTTGACGCATTAAATCCAAAATTAAAACAAGATGGTGTTGAGTACATATTAGATTTTGCCCAAAAGAATCCATTTATAAAAGAATCAGATACTTTCTACTTAATTGTTATCACAAACGAAGTAACTAATTCTATAAAAGAAGGAAAAAACATAGATGCTGTTTATAGAATCATTAATACTGATTTAACTAAACCAGTTATGAAATCAATTCTTGAATCACTTAAAATAGGATTAGATGAATTTGAAGCAAGGTGTTACACAAATGATGATTTATCATTGTCTGCTATTACAATTGCTGGTATATATACATATCTAGAAACTGGAGATGCTGATTTACCAAGTTTATTCGATTATGCTTATACTAAACGTAAAGAGTATTTATCAGTTAATAGAAATATAACAAGAGGTAGTAAAGATGAAGTTAATGTTGACTCTCTAGCAAGTATATGGGCTTTTGATAACATTTGTTTATATATTCATATCTTAAAACAAGCTTCCAATAAAGAAGAATTTGTTGAGAAAATATATACTGATGAAGAAAAAGGTATTAAGAGTGTAATCTATAAAACACTTAATAAACTTGATAAAGATGGCAACAAGAGGTTAGTTCAAATTATTAGTGAAATAAAAAAAGATGACGAAAAATTAGCAACAATAATTGAACAAACAGCCAATAAATACAAAAAAGAAAACAAAAAAGGATTCTTCTCAAAACTATTTGGGAAAAAATAATTATATGGAGGAATAACATGAAAAAAATAGCTTGTTTATTATGCTTATTAGGTTTAGCGTTTATTATGTTTTTAGCAGTTGGTTGCGAAAGCTTAACTGGTCCTGAAGGAAAATATGCTTGCGTTCAAAATAGAATTGAAACATATGCAGTGGTTTTTGAAAAGAAAAAAGTTACTATTTATCAAAAATATGAAAAATTAGGTACATTCGATTATGAATATAAACGTGATGAAGCTGATAAAAATAAAGGTACTTTAACAATCAAGAGTGATGATTATCCATGGGTAATGGATTATGACTATAGTGAGAAGAAATTATCTTGCGATATCAATAATGAAGGAATACGATATAATTTCTTTAAAAAATAAATAAAATGACTGAAGCTTTATAGTGTTTATAAATGCATTATAAAGCTTTTATTTTTGAAAGGTGAATTATGAAGAAAAAAATATTTATATGTTTATTATTTATATTACTTGTTGGATGTAAACCTACAATTGAAAAAGATAAATCTTTAGTAGATTGTGAGAACACATATAGTGAATTAAATAAATTACATAATTATTTAAATGATTATTTAGTTTTATTTAGTAATGGTAATTATTATGTTTTTCATAATAATGAAAGTGTGAAAGTTGATAAAACTACTATTAAAGAGGTTAATAACGAATATTCCGGAAAAACAATAAAGATAAAAAAAGCTAATGAATTATCTTTAAATTACTTAAAGGTACTTGATCATAACACAGAAAAAGCTTTAGTTTATACGCACTATGTTAATGCTTTTGATACAAATGTTTATTTCTTTATTTCTGGAAGTATAGATAATCCAATTTCAATTTATAGTGATAAATTTGAAGCAAAACAATTAAACTGTAAGCCAACTGATGGTTATATCAATTATATCCCTTATTTTGATAACATTAGCCAAATGTTTTATAGGCCTGAAGACACAAAAATTAAGAATATTATTTTCATGATTCCTGATGGAGGAGGATATGATAATTTAACTTTAGCAAGTGAAGTAAAAGAAGAAGTCTTTAAGCGTGGCTTAAATAGTTTAAATGGTGCACGTACAAAACTTACAAATAATATGTTAACTGAATATGGTTATAATCCTAAAGGATTATATCTTGATGAATTTCATGTAGGTAGTGCTAATACATTGCTTTATACTCCTCATGGAGATAGCTATATCACTGATTCATCTGCCGCGGGAACGGCTTTATCAAGTGGTTATAAGACATCATATTGTTATTCAGGAATTGATTCTGATACAATTCCTCATGCATCAATTTCTGAACTTGCACGACTTAATGGTATGTCTACAGGAATTGTAACAACAAAATCATATGTTGATGCTACTCCTTTAGCTTTTCTTACAAGCCATTCAATATTTAGATATGAATACCATGATAATTCTTTACAAGCACTTTTAAGTGGTGCAGATGTTGTGATTGCTGAAGGAACAGAATATGGAGACATATTAACTGCCGATTCAACATCTAATCATCCAAATATAAGTGCTAGAAGCGTTGGTTATGATGTGGCTACAAATAAACAAGAACTATTTTCACTTCTTGAAAAGAAGTCAAAAAAGATATTTGCTCCGATATTAGGAGTTAGCCATAGCAACTCCCATACTCAAAAAGAAAGTGCTTATGGGTTAGCTAGTGATCACATTGCTTATGACATTCAAAATTCTGATACTAATCCAACACTTTTAGAAATGTCTCAAGTAGCTATTGAAACTTTATCAGAAAATATTAATAATCCTAATGGATTTTTCTTGATGATTGAAGGGGGAGCTCTTGATAATGCAGCTGAAGGTGGAAATCTAAGAGATGCAGTTGGAGAAGCCTTAGCTTTTGATGAAACATTTGCTTATGTTGTAAAATGGGCAAAAGAAAATGGAGATGAAACAATTGTTGTTGCGTGTCCTGATCATGATTCTGGTGGTTTTGCCAACATAGAAACTAGTAAAGATGATGTTATAAATACAATAATTACTGGGGTAAATAATCAAGGCGTGGAAATAGGGGTTAATTACAACTACAAAAAATATAATGATTCTATAACTTTGCATGGTGGACATACTGATATGCCAGTACCAATCTTTATGTATGCTCCAAACGGAATAAAGGAAAAACTCCTTTCTTCAATAGGTTTACCAGTGGAAACTAAACTTGAAGATATAAGATATAAAGACACTGAATACGGAAATTATTACGTAAAAAACACATCATTACAAAGTGAAAAACACACCATAAATCCTGTTATTAATACCGAATATTTAATCCAAAATTCCGATATCGTACACGGAATTGTAAAAGCAGCTAATATGGGTTCATTAGAAGCAGCTGATAGTGTGCTGTTTGTAAAAGTTGCTTCAACTGACGAAGAAGGTAAACAAATAGGCAATGGTACAAACTTAGGAACTATTTCCTTTGGAAACACATATGAAACAAACGGATATAAAAGTTATTATACAGAAGTAATATTTGAAAAAGGAAATATTATGATACATAGAGATAGTAACACATATATTAAAGACAATATGACTTTAGATAATATATCTTATGAAACTATGAAAACACCTGCTATATTTGTCTTAACAAGTTATGGAAAAAATAAAAAACAAGGATCATTTTATGTACCTGCAAAATTTATTTCTGATAACTCCCTTGGAAAAACTATTACATTCATAAGAGGACCTGAAGAAGTTGAAGGAATTATGAATATGATTACAATCTTAAATGGTGAAAATAGTTTTATAGTACCAGAAAATAAATTTATATATGATAATTACAAATTTATAGGTTTTTCTGATGGACAAAAAATCTACAAACCTGGTGATGTTTATACATTCTCTAATAACAATAATATTGTTCTTACATGTGTGTGGGAATAAATAATTTTGTGAATAAGGTCATTTTAAAAGGTTCCATAACTAGGAATTATTTGAAGTGGCCTTTATATATTTTAATTATTATAAAACGATACAAAAATGTTGCATTATTTATAAAAATATGATATAATTATTACATAAGGAGTTTATGTATGAAAAAGTTAAGTAAAATTAGTGATATTTATAATAACAAAGATTTAAAAGAAATGGAATTTGAACAACAAGAATTATGGTTAAGAGCTAAAATTGTAATGCAATTTATAAGTTTAAGAAAACAAAAGGGTTTCACTCAACAAGCAGTAGCTGATAAAATGGGTGTAATGCGTCAACAAATAACTAGATTTGAAAATATGAGTAACTCACCTACTATTTCCTTTTTAGTTAAATATGCTAATGCTTTAGATACTGAAGTTGATGTTATATTAAAAGGTGTTAATTTAATTGATGTTACAGACGAAGATTTGAAATCAAATGATATATTATAATATAAATTTAAGCAAAAAAGTCAATTAGTTACTAATAAATACTAATTGACTTTTATTGATTATTAATGGCTTTGGGCATTAAATCATTAAGATAAAGCTTTATTTGATGTTTTAAATTAATGTTAAAAAATCATTAGTACATTATTAAAAAAATGTAATTGGTTTCATTAAAAAAACACTTGAAAAATGTAATAAAATCATATATAATAATCAAAGAAATAAAAATATGTTTATTAATTCAATAAAATATATATTAGTAAAGGAGCTTTTATTATGAAACCATTGAAAGAAACTAGTGAATTTAATGTTAAGTCGTTAATTATAAAATCTATTATTTTAGGACTATTAGGCTTTGTAGGTCTTTTTATTTTCCATATTACACGTGTATTTACTGTCTTAGCATCTTCATGGATGCTAATTATGCATATATCATTTATAGTTATTATTGAGTGGTGTGTATTTGTTAGTTTGCTATATACAAAAGGATTACCTTCTGGAAAAAATATATTCATTAAAATCCTTAAATGGATTTGTTATTTCTTGCCTTTAATTATAGGTATAGCTTTAATCTTTATTATTTATAAAACTGGTAAGGGTGATGAAAGTTTATTAACTGTAAACATGGAAAACTTCCGTTTCAGTTTACTATTTTATATTCTCAGTGCTTTAATTTTCTGGGGTGCTGTTAATGGTATAATGTACATCTTTTCTTCTCCAGAAAAGAAGGCTAAACGTAAAGAGCGTGCCCAAAAAGAGGAGCCTAAAAAAGAAGAATCAGAAGAGAAAAAAGAAGAAAAGAAAGATGATAAGGAATTAGGTCGTGAAGTATTTCCTGACTTATTAGCTATTGATGCAAAATACGCTCAAAAACCTTATGTGCCTATTTTATCTGATGATGTAACATTAAAGCAATTATGTATTTCTTTCAATATGTATCTTGAGAGTAAAGGTATGTTCTATACTCCTGAAACAATTAGAGCTTTTATTGCTGGTATGGCCTCTTCAAGGTTTATTATACTTGAAGGTATGTCAGGAACAGGTAAAACATCTCTTCCAAAATATTTTGCTGAGTTTATTAACTGTGATGCATGCTTTACAAGTGTTCAAGCATCATGGAAAGATCGTAGTGATATATTAGGCTTTTATAACAGCTTAACTTGTGAATTCAAAGAAACTCCGTTTTTACGTAGTTTGTATGAAGCTAATTATCGCCGTGATGAAGTTAATTTTATGGTTTTAGATGAAATGAATTTATCACGTGTTGAATACTATTTTGCTGATTTCTTATCTGTTCTTGAATTTGATAAATCAAAATGGTCAATTGAACTTATGCCTCTAAGCACTAAAGGAAAAACACCTAATAAACTTGTTGATGGTTGGTCAATATTTATTCCTGATAACACATGGTTTATAGGAACTGCTAATAAAGATGATTCCACATATACAATTACTGATAAAGTATATGACCGTGCTAGCATAATTGATTTTAATAAACGTAATGAATCTAATACAGAAGCACATAATATTTCTAAAATCAATATTTCATCTGATAAATTAATGTCTCTATTTGATGATGCCATAAAGAATATGGGTCTAAATGATGAAGTTATGAAGAAGTTCAGTTTAGTTACTGAATATATGCTTAATACATTTGATATTAATTTTGGTAATCGTATTTTGAACCAAATAAGTAGGTTTGTACCTGTTTATGTGGCTTGTGGCGGAACAAGTGAGTCGGCACTCGATTTGATTTTCGCTCGTAAAATTTTACGTAAGTTAGATGGTAAATTTGAAGATGGTGTAAAATCTAACTTAGTTAAGTTAGAAAAAATGCTTGATGAATTATTTGGAGTAGAGAGTTTCCGTAATACTAAAGAATATATTGCTAAACTAAAGAGGAAGTTGATTTAATGAGTTTATCGTCTCTTGAAAAGTACTATAACCAATTTCTTAAGATTCAAGATAAGACTGTAAATACAATTTTAGATTTAGTAAATAAAGGAGACTTTACTTTCTGTTTTCCTACTCCAGATAGAAACGATTATGCTGAAATAATTGATAAGTTAAATAGTTCCATTGGTAATTTGATGAGTGTATCGGAAAAGCCATATATTACCCTTAAAAATGAATATGAATTAGTTCATGCTTCAAAAGCAGATAAATTATCACCTAAAGGAATTCAAATGACTATAAGAGATTCTTCTGTATGGATAGATAAAGATAACCCTAGACCAGAATATGTTTATCGTAAAACTTTTGAAGAAGAATATGATAGTTATGAAAATAGAGTTGTAAGAACTTTAATTGATAGATTGATTGCCTTTATCAATGGTCCAGTTCTTCAAGCACGAAATGCTATTAAGAATTTATATGATGAATATTTTCAAAGTGATAGACTTAACAAATTCGATTTAATTAGAATTGCTGATTTTAATACATTTACCCTTTCTGAGAATGTCTTTTTCAAAGACTTTCAAAAGTTATATTTATTACAATCCAAACTTAATTATCTAAAAAACACAGACTTTTATAAAATTATGAGTAAATGTCCAAAGTTTGTTGGAACCCCAGAACCTACTAACCTCTTTACTCATAATACTGATTATAGAGCCTGCTATCTATTATGGAATTATTTAGATACATGTATGAAAAATACTACTGACTTAAACGAAATGGAAATATCATCTTTATATTCTTCATATATTGTTTTATTAGCCTCATCATTTCTTTCAAAAATGGGATATAAGTTAATTGAAGATCGTGAACTTGATGAAGTCCTTTATGAATTTGAGATTTCTGATTTGATTTTCAATGGGGATTTATTTGCAATTAGTTTATCAATTGAAAAAAATATGTTTTTGATTAATACTTTATGCAAACAAAACAAAATAAAACAACTCACCAAAGTTGAATTAAAAACAATAGATGATGGCAAAAAGTCACAAGATGCTGATTACACGCTTTGCTTATATCCTGTAGAATATTCGGATAATATGGCATGTGTAACCCCAAATAATGAGAATTCCACAACCGACCTTTATATGCTTTTGAAATGTTGCACACTAGTTGCCCCTGTAAATGAAGGTGTATATACAAACATTTGTTTGGTTTGTGGGAGCAATATGCTTAATGCTCACAACCATGATTGTGTTTGTGATAACTGTGGAGCTCATTATACGTTTTTAGATGATAACCATTTATGGCTTAGATCATTTAAATCCGCTCTTGCTAAGCGTAAGTATAAAAAAGGAAAATAATTGTATAAAAGATATACTAGTAACAATTAAATCATAATCTTGAATATTAATTTTATTAGTGATAGAATTATTTAGTGAAATTATTCATAAAGTTTTAAAAAATCAACTTTTTAAGGTAAAATATTAAAATATAAAAATGAGATAAAATTATAACATACAATAATATTATATTTATCGAAAAGAATTATATATTTGACTTTTAATTGAAATTAGTGTATAATAATAATGTATCGGTTGATATGTTTCTTTGATAGAAATTTTATTGTGCTGATATAGATGTTTTTCTAAGGTTCCATCTAAGAGTTATGTCTCTTGGAATGTATGCTGAAAGAATTTTTGAAAAAAAGGGGATGAAAAAATACCCCTTAAAATACATAAAAGACGTTTTATCATATCATTGTGTAAAGCGTCTTTTTTGTTTTTTAATTTAGCTTTAGTATTGATTTTATATAGTAAAAGTAGTATAATAAGTATGAAAAGTTATACAAGTTATACGGAGGTATTATGAAAACAGGACCTAAAGGTAAATATTTATTTGGATTATGTAAAGTTGGTGAAAAGGGTCAAATTGTAATCCCTAAAGAGGCTAGAGATATATTTGGCATTAACCCTGGAGATTATATTGTCTGTTTAGGTGACGTAAAAAAAGGTTTAGCTCTTATTAAGGCTGATGTTTTTCAAGAAATAACGGATGATTTATTAAACAGAGGTGATGGTGATGAAAGCAATTGAAATAACAAATCTTACGAAAAAATATAAAGATATTGTTGCTGTTGACAACTTAAATTTAGAAATTGAAGAAAACAAATTATTTGCGCTTTTAGGAGTTAATGGAGCTGGCAAGTCAACAACAATTAAAATGTTATCTACATTAATTAGTCCAACAAGTGGAGATGCTTTTATATTAGGTAAAAGTATTGTTAGTCAAGCATCTGATGTTAAGAATATTATTAATGTTTCTCCCCAAGAAACAGCTGTTGCAATGAATCTAACTGTTTATGAAAACATTAAATTTATTGGGGAAATATATAATATTGACAATGATTATGTTTTAGAAATCATATCTAAACTTGGATTAGAAGAAGTAAAAAATAAATATGCTAAGAAGTTATCAGGTGGTTACCAAAGACGATTAAGTATTGCTATGGCTTTAGTTAGTAAACCTAAAGTATTATTTTTAGATGAACCAACTCTTGGGCTTGATGTTATAGCTCGTAGTGAGTTATGGCAATTCATAAAACTTATAAAAAGTGAAATGACAATAATTCTCACAACTCATTATCTTGAGGAAGTAGAAGAACTAGCTGATGAAGTGGGAATAATGGCTAAAGGAAAACTAAAAATAAAAGGGACAATAGATGAAATAATTGCTTCTAAGAATTATAATAATTTCGAACAAGCTTTTATTGATATTGCCTCTAAATAAAAGGAGAAATGACTTCATGAAAAACATTTTAATATTTTCAAAAAGAAATGCAAAGGAAATACTTCGCGATCCATTAAGCATTCTTTTCAATGTGATTTTTCCTGTTTTGATGCTTTTTGTCTTTCAATTAATAATAAGTTCAATGACAAAAGAAGAAATTGCAAGGGGTACCCCACAATTTCAAATCGAACGTTTAGCACCTGGTTTATGCATGTTTAGCTTTTCTTTTCTAATGCTTTTTACAGGAATGTTGGTTGCTCGTGATAGACAAACATCATTTTTAAATAGAATTAAATCATCTCCACTTAAGGTTAAAGATTTTATATTTGGATATGCTTTTCCAATGATACCTTTAGGTTTAGTGCAAATAATTTTATGCTATTCGCTTTCATTTATTTTTGGACTTAAATTAACTGGCGGATTGTTGCTTTCGATAATTATTAGTCTACCGATAATGTTATTTTATATATTCTTAGGAATATTATTAGGTGCATTACTAACAGATAAAACTGTTGGGGGAATTGCTTCAGCAGTTATCTCATTTGGTTCTATTTTTGGAGGTATTTTTATGCCATTAGATTTAATGGAAGGAAGTGCGATATATAAAATTGCCTATGCGTTACCATTTGCTAATTCTTTAAAAGCAATTGATTGTGCAATTAATCTTTCTTTTTCTTCATTTGGATTACCATTTATAATTACAATATCTTATAGTATTGTAACAATTATTGTATCAATAATTATATTTAAAAAAACTACAAAAAATTTATAAAAAAAATTACAAAAAAATTAAAAAGTTGTATAATATTTCAAGGCACGATACAAAATATAAATAGAATATTTCGATACGAGACAGCTAGTTCTCGTATTTTTTTGTGCTTTAACGGAGGTTTATATGGTAAGTACGAATTCATTTTTAGAAGAAGAAAAAATAAGCAAATTAATGCGCAAATTTTCTGTTCCTTGCATTATTTCTCTTTTAGTTGGGGCTTTATATAATATAGTTGACCAACTATTCATTTCTAATGCTAGTTATTTAGGTTCATTTGGTAATGCGGCAAGTACTGTTGTTTTCCCTTAACAATTATTGTTTTAGCTATCGCAACAATGATTGGAGATGGTGCATGTTCATTTATAAGTAAATTATTAGGTGAAAGGAATAATGATAAAGCAGGAGAAGCTGCTGGAAACGCAATTTTTATGTTTGCTATTATTGGTGTTTTTATAACTATTATATATTTACTGTTTAATGAGGCTTTAATAGATTTATTTGGAGAAAAAGTAAACCAAGAAACATATGAGTTTTCTAAAGAGTATTTCTTTTGGATTACTTTAGGTGTTGCTTTTTATATGTTCGGATAAGGAATGAATCCAATTATAAGAGCTGATGGAAATCCTCATTTTGCAATGATTTCAATGTTGATAGGAGTTATAACTAATTTGATTTGAGATCCTATCTTTATATTTGGCTTTAAGTGGGGAATGACTGGTGCAGCAATTGCAACGGTTATTGGACAAATAATTACTGCTCTTTTATCTTTGTTTTATCTTTTTAAAACAAAAGCCATAAAATTAAATCGCAAATGCTTTAAATTGGATTTTAAACTTGTAAAAGTGATTTTTTCATTAGGGTTATCATCATTTTTGACACAAATTGCTTTTGTTTTAAGCTTATTCGGTGTTCTTAATATGTGCAAGAAGTATGCAAAATTAGATGAAGTATTTTGCAAAGATGAGTATAGTCACATTCCAACAGCCTGCAGTGGTATTGTTATGAAGTTCTTTCAAATTGTTATGTCAATTGCAATAGGCTTATCAGCTAGTTTAATTCCTGTTGTTTCATATAATGAAGGAGCTAAACGATATGATAGATTAAAAGAGATATTAAGAAAATTACTAATTTATGAATTTATAATCGGTATAATTTGCACATGTTTCTTTGAATTAAGTGCTAATATGTTAACAAATATATTTGGTGGCAAAAATGAAAGTATGGTTTACCAAGAATTTATGGTAAAAAGTATAAGAGTATTTTTAATTAGTTTGCCTCTTGCATGTTTTAATAAAGGAGTTCTCATTTATTTGCAAGCATTAGGAAAAGGGTTAACGGCAACACTTTTAGCGCTTTTAAGGGAGATTATATTAGGTACCATACTAGTATTCATCTTACCTTTAATAATGAAATTAGAGGGTGTTATATATTTTGAAGTTATTGCTGATGTGATTACTTTTATTGTCACAATTCTTGTTTTAAGTAGCACAAGCAAAAACTTAAACAATAACCTCAAAAAATTAATAAATGAATAGGTAGAAGAAGTATATTCACTAAATAAATAGGTTTTTAAACGCCTATTTTTAATTTATTAGTAGTAAAGTTCCTTTTTCAATTAAAAGGAAAGAACCACTATTTAGAGCATATAGTAGTTCAAAATTATTAATTTATATAAAAAACAACGATTTAAACTGCCATCTGAAAATGAGTTTTTTGAGTGTCTATAAATTATTACTCTATTTTTCATTCGCGCATTAAAGTTATAAATTAAAAAAGAAACCCTCAAGTATCGAGGGTTAGGATGTTAACGAGGTTAGCATTTTTATGATTAAATGATTTCTCCGATTAAATCGTAATCATAAGTTGCTGTTATTTTAATCTTTACATAGTCTCCAACTTGTAAATCTCCAGGAACATAAATGTATCCGTCGGCATCATCTGGAGCTTCAGCATAACTTCGAGTTTTAAACATTAGAATTTCTTCGTCATATTCTTCTACAAGAACTTCTAAAGTTTGGCCAATACGACTTTCGTTGTATTCTAAAGCTATTTCTTTTTGTATTTCTAAAAGTTCATTATAACGTTTATTCATTGTTCTTGAACTAACTTTATGATCCATAGTATATCCTTTTGTATTTTCTTCATCAGAATAAGTAAAGGCACCTAAACGCTCAAATTTCATTTTTTTGATAAAGTCTTTTAGTATTTCAAAATCTTCCTTAGTTTCCCCAGGAAAACCAACAATTATTGTTGTTCTAATAACTGCGTCAGGTATGTTTTCCCTAATTCTATTTATTAGTGATTCAATTAATTCTTTACTTCCACGACGATTCATAGCTTTTAAAAGTTTGTTAGAAGCATGTTGAATAGGAATATCAAAATAGTTAACTATTTCCTCATGCTTTTTGAAAACATTAATTATTTCATCTGTTACTTCATCAGGGTATAGATATAATACTCTAATTGTTTTAAATAGATGAAGGTTTGCAATGTCATCTAAAAGGTTAGCAAGATTGTAATTATTTAAATCAATTCCATATTTTGAAGTATCTTGAGATATTAGTGTAATGTCCTTTATACCCTTCTTTGCAAGATATTTAACTTCATTAAGAATATCTTCACTTGGTCTACTTTTATAAGGACCTCTTATTAACGGTATAGCACAATATGAGCAACGATTATCGCAACCATCACCTATGCGAACATAACAAGAAGTATTTCCTGTCGAGATAATTCTGTTTGTGTAAGATAACTCATGATGTGATGAACTTGAAGTAAGTAACATAAAGATATCATCAAGTTTATTATAATCTCTAATAGGAATAAAATAATCAACTTCTGGAATTTCTTTCTGTAAATCCTTTAGATATCTTTGAACTAAACATCCCATTACGATTATTTTGAGATTTTTATTTTCTTCTTTTATTTTTACAATTTCCATTATTGTATCTAAAGACTCCTCTTTAGCTTTATCAATGAATCCACAAGTATTGATTGTGATTATGTCAGCTTCTGCTATATCATTTGTTATTTCGATATTGTATTTTGTGCATAAACCTAAGAAAAGTTCTGAATCAACTAGATTTTTAGCACAGCCTAAAGAAATCATACCTAATTTCATATTAAAACTCCTATAAAATATTTACCATTTATTATACATCATTTTTTAATTTATTACAATTATTTAATGTATAAAAACAAAAAAATAAGTAATAATAATAATGTGAAGAATATGTATTATAATTATCATGGAATAATAAAAAGAAAGATTAAAGAAGGATTGTTAGTAGGATATGAGTTTACAGACTCGTATAAAGGTATTGGAAAAGCACTAGTTTTATATTTTAGTGATGGAACAAAAAAACCTATTAGAGAGAGACACTTTCTTGAATACTTAATTATAATTAATAAATACTTCACAAATAATAAAGGCCATATTCCTAAATAGGAGGCCTTTTTATTGTTTTAATGTAAAGAATTCAAAATAGAGAATAATAAATTGTCATTTTGATAGAAAAGTGATTTTTATTAAGTAAATATAATTATTTTATTTTGTTTTTACGTTAACATATTATGTTCTTTTTAGTGTCATTTTAGCACACTTTTTAGAACCTAAAAATGTATAATAATTTAATGGAGAGTTAACAAACATTTTATAAAATAATAACATTAAAATTCTAAATTTGATACAATTGGAAAATGATCTGAGACAACTTTTTCAATTATTTTTGCATTGTATTTTTTTATATTTTTAGAAACTAAGATATAATCAATTCTTCTCTCAGGGTTTACTGATGGAAATGTGTTTCCATCTTGCTCTTTCAAAACATCAATAGTATATTTATATATAGGTTTTAAAAGACTATCATTTGGAGTCATATTGAAATCACCCATAATTACAAAAGGTTCAGTTAAATTATTAATATTTTTTTCTAGAACTTTTGTAGCATTAATCCTTTCATCTTTTGCTAACCCCATATGTGTTATAAATACGTAAATATTATTAATTTTTGCTTTGATTAATATTCTAGTTTCATAATATGTGTCTTCGTTTCTCACAAGAGGATCAGGTATGGGAATTATTTCTTGATTTTCAATAGGATATTTAGATAAAATAGCATTGCCATAATTACCTTTCGGAATAGAAATGGCTTTACCAAAAAAATAATTTAAGTTTAATTTATCTGCTATTTTTTTAACTTGAACACCATATATATCGTTACTTCCTTCACCAAATACTTCATTTAAGCATATAATATCAGGGTTAATTTCTTTTATTGTCCTTGCAAATAGATCAATATCAATTTCTCTAGTTATATAATTTCTAAAGTGTTGAACGTTAAATGTTAATAGTTTCATTTTCTCTACCTTTCTTTTTCATTTATTATATCTTTATTTATGTAATATTGCAAGAAGTAAATTAATATTATGTTATGTAGAGGTGAAGCAAAAGTGAAAGTAGAAGATGTTTTAGGTCTAAAGGTTAAGTATAACTATGAAGTTTCAGGCATTTCAATTGATTCAAGAAAAACGAAAAAAAATGACATCTTTGTATGTATCGATGGTGAAAATGTTAGTGGTAATGATTTTATTGATGAATTAATAAAGAAAAAAGTAAGAACATTTGTTACTAATAATATTGATATTTATAAGAAATATGTTAATGAAAAATTAAACATCGTTTTATCACATGATGTAAAAAAGGATCTAGGGTTTTATTGTAAGAAGTTTTACGAAAATATATCTCAAAAAGTTCATCTTGTTGGTGTCACAGGAACAAACGGAAAAACAACTGTTACGACACTTTTGTATAAATATTATCGTTATTTAGGAAAATCATGCACTTTAATCGGAACAAATGGAATTTATATTAACGATTTATATTTTGAATCCTTAAATACTACGCCAGATATAATTACTATTTATGAAATCATGAAAAAATCTATTGATAATGGATCATACTTGATAATTATGGAAGTAAGTAGCCAAGGAATTAAAGAGGGTAGGGTAAATGGTTTAAGTTTTGATGTTGGTTTACTTACCAACATAACACTAGACCATTTAGACTATCACAAAACATTTGATGATTATTTTTATACGAAGGTTTTATTTTTATCGCGCTGTAACAATGTCATAGTTAATCGCGATAGTAATAAGTTCTTAGAGGTTAATCGAGCAATTGACAAGAAAATTATCACATTTGGAAAAAGTGAGGCAGATTATCATATAAATAACATTGATTATGATATTGAACGTACTAGTTTTGATTTAGATATTTATGGGCAAAACTTTCATATACAGACAAGTATGCTAGGTGAATATAATATATACAATGTCACTTCCTTTATAGCTTTAGTTGACTATTTAGGATCATTTAATCAATACACTTTAAGCTATTTGTCTAAGAAAATAACAATTCCTGGTAGATTTGAAATGATTGAAACAAATAGAGGGAAGTTTGTAATTGATTTTGCACATACACCTGACGGTGTTGAAAATGTATTAAAGCTCTTAAATACGTTAAAAGCAGGAAAATTAATTACTGTCATTGGTATGGGTGGGAACAGAGATAAATCAAAAAGGAAAATAGTTGGTAAAATACTTTCAGAAAATAGTGATATAATTATTTTAACTGAAGACAACTCACGTTTTGAGGAAACAATGGATATAATTAATGAAATTCAAGAAGGCATTACAGAAAACAAAGAAAAAGTTTTGATAGTTTTGAATCGTATAGAAGCCATAAAAAAAGCTTATTCAATATCTTCGAAAAAAGATATTGTTGCTGTATTAGGTAAAGGAAACGAAAACTACATAATAAAGGGTGATATTAAACTTCCTTATAGTGATAAAGAAGAAGTTTACAAATTGGGTAAATAAATATGTTGACGGTAGCCTTTATATTATCATTTGTTGTTTGTTTTTTAATCACTAGTATAGGTATATATTATTTAAAAAAAAGGAAACTTGGACAAGCTATAAGAAAAGAAGGACCAGAAAGACACAAAATAAAAAGTGGAACTCCTAATATAGGAGGAGTGTTCATAATTTTGAGTGTAATTATAAGTTTTATTGTTATAAGTCTTGTATACAAAATTAATATCAATTATGAACTAATTTTCATGCTTTTTATGCCTTTGATTTGTTATGGAATATTAGGTTTCTTAGACGACTATTTAAAAGCTAAAAAGAAAACTAATGATGGCATAAGTCCTAGTTTTAAGATGCTCTTCCAAATCATTTGGGCTGTTTTGTACTTTATTATTTTCTTAAACTATGAAACATCTGTTATTAATATATTTGGCTATAATGTTGATTTGAAATGGTTTTATGGAGTGTTTATTCTCTTTTTGTTTGTATCATCATCAAATGCTTTTAATTTGTGTGATGGTTTAGATGGTTTAGCTTCAGGAATGGCAATTATAATATTTATTGCCTTATTGCTTCTTTCAAAAAACGATATTGTAAGTT
The DNA here is from genome assembly GCA_000431235.1 of Coprobacillus sp. CAG:698. Lineage (GTDB taxonomy): Bacteria > Bacillota_I > Bacilli_A > ML615J-28 > CAG-698 > CAG-698. The sequence goes on from HF988702.1 coordinate 24,858, forward strand.
TATTTGTTGTTTTGATTATTGCCGCTTTATTATGCTTTTGGGTCTTTAACGTTCATCCGGCATCAATATTTATGGGAGATTCTGGATCATTAGCATTAGGAGCAACGATAGCTAATTTATGTATTATTTTAAAGGTTGAGTTTTTGCTTGTTATATTTGGATTGATGATGATATTAGAAACACTGAGTGTTATTATTCAAGTTATATATTTTAAAATAAGTAAAGGAAAAAGAATATTTTTAATGACACCTATTCATCATCATTTTGAATTAAAAGGTATAAAAGAAGAAAAAATATCAATTGGTTTTTGGATATGTGAAGTTATCTGTGTCATAATAGGTTTATTACTTTATAAGGCTTTGTGGTGATAATATGAAATACAAATATTTAATTTTAGGTTTAGGGAAATCTGGTTTAAGTGTTCAAAAGTTCTTCGAAAGAAAAAATATAAAATATTTAGTTTTCGATGATAATAAAAAGGAAAAAGAAGAGAGTTTTGACGATATTGATGTTCTAATAAAAAGTCCAGGAATAAGAAATGATCAAAAAATAGTACGTGATTTTTTAGAAAAAAAGAAAAGAATAGTTACTGATTTAGAACTATTAAATGATTATATGGAAAACAAAAAAACAATTTGTGTTACGGGTACTAATGGCAAGTCAACTACAGTGACACTTCTAAAAATTCTATTTTCAGATTATGAATTAGTAGGAAATATTGGCGTACCAATCTTTGATAAGGTTGATACAAATAGTAATTTGATAATAGAATGTTCAAGTTATATGTGTGAATATGTTAAAGATTTTAAACCTAACTATTCAATCCTTTTAAATATACATCCTAATCATTTAGATCATCATTTAACTTTAGATAATTATATTTCTTCAAAAGGTAAATTAATTAAGAATACCAAAGACTGTGTATGTTATAATTATGATGATTTTTATACTAGACAGTTGATTAGCAAAATAAAGGAAGGTAGTACTTGTACATATTTATCTTTTAGTACAAAAAATCCTCAAGCAAATATGTATATACTTAATTCTAATATTTATTTTGAGGAAAAATATATATGTTCGATAAATGATTTTATACCATACTTAAGAGTTTATCCTGAAAATGTTTTGGCAACACTCTTGCTTTATATATGGATAAATAAAAGTTATAATGGATTAGTATCAAAACTAAATGAATTTAAGGGATTAGAACATAGACTTGAATGTTTTTATGAAACAAGTAATTATGTTTTTTATAACGATTCAAAATCTACAAATTTGTATGCTTTAAATAGAGCTATAAGTGTTTTTGAAGATGATAATTTAATATTAATTTGTGGTGGTTTGTTATCAGAAGGGTCTTTTGAGGATATCATTTGCATATATAAAGATAATCTTAAAAGAATTTATGTAGTCGGGGAAAATAAAAATTATTTAAAGGAAATATTTATAAAAAGTGGTTATTCTGAAAACATAATTAAATTATACAATAATTTAGAAGATGTTATTATAAATATTAAGAATTATCACGAAAAAATAGTGGTTTTATTTTCTCCTGGTAGTCAAAGTTTTGATAAATATAAAAACTTTGAGGAAAGAGGAAAAGATTTTAAAGAGTTAGTTTTTAAATATTATTAGCTTTCAAAAATAAATTAATCTATTGAGAAAAGGGTTTTAAGCCCTTTTTTAAAGTAAATTACTAAAAAATATAGATTATTTTCAATAAATAATGTATAATTATTGGAAATGAGGTGAGTGCTTATGCAAAATATTAATATAAATGTTATTTTTGGAGGTTCGTTTAATCCTCCAACAATTGCACATTATGAAATAAGTAAAGCAATTATAGAAGAGTTTAAAGTTAATGATTTTGTTTTTGTTCCAACAAGTTTAAATTATGGCAAGAAAACACTTATAGATAGTAAGTCAAGAATCGAAATGCTTGAGATAATGTGCAAACACTTACCTAACTGCCGTGTCAGTGATTTTGAGATAAAACAAAATAAGTATAAAGGAACGTATTTTACGTTAGAACATTTTAAGGGATACTATTTTGTGATGGGTGCTGATAACTTAATTGAGATTGAAACATGGAAACATTTTCCTGATGTTGTAAGGGAAAATAAATTTATTATCTTTAATCGCAATCACATAGACGTAGAAAGCATATTAAATAAAGAAACTTTAAAAGATTATAAAGATAATTTTCTTATTTTAGATAATATATCTATTCCTAATGTATCATCGAGTGCTTACCGTGAAACACTTGATAAAGGAATAGTTTTAAATGATGTACATGAATATGTTATCAAGAATAAATTATATAAGAGGTGATTTAATGAGAGAAAATAGAGTTTATAATTTTGCCGCTGGTCCTGCAACTTTACCATATGAAGTCTTAAAGGAAGCTCAAGAAGAAATGATTAATTATCATAACTTAGGTATGTCAGTTATGGAAATGAGTCATCGTAGCAAAACTTTTCAAGAGATAATCGAATCTTGTGAGAATGATCTTCGAAAATTATTACACATTCCTAGTAATTATAAGGTTTTATTTATGCAAGGAGGAGCCACAACACAATTTTCCATTATTCCTTTACATTTACTTGATCATTGTGCAGGGTTTATAAACACTGGCCATTGGTCAAAAAAAGCTCTTGAAGAAGCTAAAAAGTATGGAAATGTAAAAATATTAGCAAGTAGCGAAGAAGATAATTTTTCTTATATTCCTAATTGTGATAATTTAGATGTGTCAGATTGTGATTATGTGTATTATTGTGATAATAATACTATTTACGGAACAAAATTTAAAGAAGTCGCTAACGCAAAAGGAAAAACCTTAGTATGTGATATGTCTTCATCGATTTTGTCGGAAACAATAGATGTCAGTAAATATGGAATCATTTTTGCGGGGGCACAAAAGAATATTGGCCCTGCTGGGGTTACTATTGTTATAATAAGAGAAGATCTTATTCAAAAATGTAATCCTTTAACCCCTGTTTTACTGCGTTACAAAGTTATCGCTGATTCAAAAAGTTTATATAATACTCCTCCAACATATAATATCTACATGTGTGGAAAAGTGTTTAAATACCTTTTGAAAAATGGCGGTGTAGAGGCAATTGAAAAGATAAATAAACAAAAAGCTGAGCTTTTATATGACTATCTTGATAGTCAAACGTTTTATAAAACTATTGCTAGTAAGGAAAGTCGCTCCCTTATGAATGTGTGTTTTAAAACTTGGAGCGATGCTTTAGACGAAAAATTTGTTCTTGAAGCTAGCCAAAGAGGTTTAGTTAACTTAAAAGGACATAAGGTTTTAAAAGGTTTAAGAGCTAGTATATATAATGCTATGCCTATTGAAGGCGTTAAAGCACTTATAAAATTTATGGAAGAATTTAAAGAGGAAAATGAATGTACAAAATAAATTATTATAATCCTATAAAAGAAGAAGCAAAAAGACTATTGACAAGCAGTTATATAGAAAGTGATCTTGAAAACTGTGATGCAGTTTTAATTCGCTCAATAAATATTTTAGACTTAGAGATGCCCAAAAATGTTCTATGTATTGGTAGAGCAGGAGTAGGAGTCAATACAATTCCATATAAAAAATATGGTAAAGAAGGAATAGTTGTTTTCAATACTCCTGGAGCTAATGCTAATGGAGTTAAAGAAATGACAATTTTAGGATTGATTTTATCTCAGCGAGATATTCTGGGTAGTATTAATTGGGTGAAATCACTAGCTAAATGTGAAGATATTGTTGAGAAAGTTGAAAAGGAAAAATATAAATATGCGGGTTTTGAACTCCAAGGGCGAAGTTTAGGTATTATTGGTCTAGGAGCAATCGGAGGATTAGTAGCTAATAGTGCTATTGATCTTGGTATGGAAGTCTATGGATATGATCCTTATATTTCTATTAGTCACGCTTGGGGTTTATCGAAAAAAATTAATCGAGTAACAACACTTGATGGTTTACTTGAAAAAAGTGATATTATTACTATTCATACTCCATTAAAAGAAGACACAAGAAGTTTGCTTAACGCTGAAGCAATTTCAAAAATGAAAGATGGAGTTGCTATTATAAACTTTGCTCGTGATGCTTTAGTTGTTGATGACGACATCAAAAAAGCTTTAGAAAGTGGTAAAGTAAGTCGTTATATTACTGATTTTCCTAATCCTAAGACAGTAAATATGAAAAATACAATTGTAATTCCCCATTTAGGTGGCTCAACATTAGAGTCTGAAAATAATTGTGCTATAATGGCTGTTAGAGAGGTTATGGATTACTTAGAGAATGGAAATATTTCTAATTCAGTTAATTATCCTGAAGTAGATGCTGGTATCTGCCAAACAAAGATGAGAATTACTTTAAATCATTTAAACGTGAGCGGAATGATCAATAAATTTACGACAGTCTTTACAAAATATAATGTTAATATTGCAAGAATGTATAATAATAGTTTAGAAGATTTAGCTTATTCAGTATTTGATTTAGATAATATCATTGATGATGAGGCAATTAAAGAATTAGAAAACATAAGTGAAGTTTTGAAAGTTCGTGCAATAAAAGGTGTAAAATGAAACTAGGAATGCCAATACTTTATGAATACAACACCTTAAAAGAAAATATATCTCTTGCAAAAAAGTTAAATCTTGATTTTATTGAGTTAAATCTTAATTTTGGCTATTTACGTGATGAATTAGAAAACAATAAAGATTTATTTAAAGAATTGCAAGCAAATAACTTAGAAGTTACCTGTCATTTTTATGATGAAGCTGACTTTGGAAGTTATCAAGAAATAACTGATGGTTATATAAAACTGTTAAAGAAATATCTTAAATATTTAAGAAAACTTAAAGTTAAAATCATTAACTTTCATCTAAATGTCGGTCCTGTAGTTACAATATCTGGAGTAAAGAATTATTTGTATGAAAAAGAATATGATGAATATTTAAAAAGACTTAAAAGTAATTTACTTACTATTAAGAAAATATTAGATAAAGATAATATTATTATGGTTTTAGAAAATGTAAAAACACCTGAGTTTTTAATTAAAACATATTTAGATTTAAAAGATGAATTTGTTTTTAATTATGATATAGGACATGATAATAATGATGGTGATAAACTCTTAACAATTAGTGATAAACTGACATTTAAAGAATTTCATATTCATGATGGTAATTATAAAACTTGTCATTTAGCTATTGGCGAAGGTCTTATTGATATAAAGAAATATAAAGAAATGGCAAAAGATGCTTATGTAGTTCTCGAAGTTAAGTCGAGCAAAGATTTACTTGCCTCTGTTAATATATTTAGGAACTTATAAATATGGAAAAAGGTAGTGTTCTTGTTACTGGTGCATTTGGAGGCATGGGATATGCGACTATAAAACTTTTAAGGTCTAAAGGTTATAAAGTTTTTGCACTCGATAAAAATGTTAAAGATGAAGATGGTATTGTTTCTATAAAAATGGATATATCCAAAATTGATGAAATTAAAAAAGCATATGAAATGGTTTTATTGCAAACAGATAGACTTGAAGCAATCATTCATTTTGCGGGTATATATATGTTAGATTCACTTATTGAAATTGATGAGAATGATTTTGAAAAAATGTTTAAAATTAATGTTTTTGGATGTTTTATGGTAAATAAAATATTTATGCCTCTTTTGAAACAAAATAGTAAAATCATTATAACGACAAGTGAACTTGCTCCTCTTGATCCTCTCCCATTTACAGGTTTATATGCTATTACCAAAAGTAGTTTAGATAAGTATGCTTACTCATTATGCATGGAGTTAAATTTACTTGATATTCATGTTTCGGTTATTAGATCGGGTGCTGTTAAGACTAATTTATTAGTCTCTTCCACAACATCTTTAGATAATTTTTGCTTAAAGACAAATCTTTATAAGTGCAATGCTCAAAGATTTAAAGATATTGTTAATAGTGTGGAAAGCAAAAGTGTTTCTCCTGATAAAATTGCTCAGAAAACTTTAAAAATATTATTATCAAAAAAGCCTAAATTCGTTTATAATTTAAATCGAAATATTTATTTGCGTTTATTAAGTTCTTTGCCAAAGAGAGTGCAGCTATTTATTATTAAACAAATATTAAAAACTAAATAATACTTGCATTTTCTTTGTATTTATAGTATAATATTCGTAATAACGATGAAGAAGAGGAGTAATTAATTACTTGTTTTTAGAGAGTGACTGTTTGGTGAAAGGTCATAAGAAGTATTAATGAAGGTAGCTTTGGAGTTGGCTTTACGAAAAAAAAGTAGTTTAGTCCGTTAATCGCGTTAAGATAAATGAAGAGCACATTATGTGAACTAAGGTGGTACCGCGGAATTTTCGTCCTTAAGAGAAATCTTAAGGATTTTTTATATGGAGGTTTGTATGAAATTAAAAGATTTACCAACAAAATATGATTTTAAGAGTGTTGAAAAAGGTAAGTATCGTACTTGGGTTGAAAAGGGATATTTTACGCCAGGTGATTTATCAAATAAATCATATTGTATCGTTATTCCTCCTCCTAATGTAACAGGAAAACTTCATCTAGGACATGTTTTAGATGATACTTTGCAAGATATAATAATTAGACGTAAACGTATGCAAGGTTATGACACTTTATATTTACCAGGAATGGATCATGCTAGTATTGCAACACAAGCTAAAGTTGAAGCTAAATTACGTAGTCAAGGTATTTCTCGCTACGATTTAGGACGTGAAAAGTTCTTAGAAGTGGCATGGGAGTGGAAAGAAGAATATGCTGGCTATATTCGTAAGCAATGGGAAACTTTAGGCTTAAGTTTAGATTATACTCGTGAACGTTTTACATTAGATGAAGGTTTAAATAAAGCTGTTAACACTGTGTTTGTGAAAATGTATAACGAAGGTTTAATTTATCGTGGTGAGAAGATTATTAACTGGGATATTCAAAGTAAGACAGCTATTTCTAATATTGAAGTCGAGTATAAAGATATTGAAGGTGCTTTCTATCACATGATTTATAAATTTGTTGATGGAAAGGTTGATGGCCGAGAAGGGTTAGAAATTGCCACAACAAGACCAGAAACTATGTTTGCTGATATGGCTTTAATGGTTCATCCAAATGATGAAAGATATAAACAATTCATTGGCAAAAAAGTTTACATACCACTTACAAATACACAGATTCCTGTTATTAGTGATGAATATGTTGATATGGAATTTGGAACAGGTGTTGTAAAAGTAACACCAGCTCACGATCCTAATGACTTTGAAGTTGGATTAAGACATAATTTGGGAAGACCATTATGTATGAACGACGATGGAACAATGAATAGTATGGCTTTAAAATATGAAGGTATGGATCGCTTTGAATGCCGAAAAGCTTTAGTCGAAGACCTCAAAAAAGAAGGATATTTAGTTAAAGTAGAAAAAATGATTCATTCAGTTGGCCATAGTGAAAGAACAGGTGTTATTGTTGAACCAAGACTTTCTAAACAATGGTTTGTAAAGATGGATAAATTGGCTAGTGATTTATTAGCAATGCAAAAAACAGAGGAAAAGATAAACTTCGTTCCTGCACGTTTTGAAAAAATATTTGAAAACTGGATTGAAAATATGCAAGATTGGTGTATTTCACGTCAATTATGGTGGGGTCATCAAATTCCTGCGTGGTATCGTGGTGAAGAAGTTTATGTAGGTACTGTTCCTCCACAAGGTGAAGGATGGGTTCGTGACGAGGACGCTCTTGACACTTGGTTCTCTAGTGCTCTTTGGCCATTCTCTACTCTTGGTTGGCCTGAGAAAACTAAAGATCTTGAAAAATTCTTCCCAACAGATTGCCTAGTAACAGGTTATGATATTATTTTCTTCTGGGTTGCTCGTATGGCATTTCAATCTAAGTATTTACTTAACACAAGACCATTTAAAGATGTTTTAATACACGGGTTAATTCGTGATGAATTAGGACGTAAGGTAAGTAAATCTTTAGGCAATGGTGTAGATATGTATGATGTAACAAACAAATATGGTACTGATAGTTTAAGATACTTTATTACTACATCAGGTGCTCCTGGACAAGATATAAGATACTCTGAAGAAAAAATAGAAGCTAGTTGGAATTTTATTAATAAGATTTGGAATATTTCTCGTTTTATTGGACTTAATTTTGAAAATAACAATTACCAAAATGAAGAAATAGATCTTTCTTTATTAAATGATTGCGATAAATGGATTCTTACTAAATTAAACGAAACTATTAAAGCTAGTGATATGAATTATGATAAGTACGATTTTGGGGAAGCTAGTAAAGCTATTTACAAGTTTACTTGGTTTGACTTTGCTTCATGGTACTTAGAAATGACAAAAGTTACTTTTAGTGGAAATGATCAAAAAGCGAAAATTAACACATGTGCTTGTTTACGCTATGTTCTAACAACAATTTTGAAATTATTACATCCATTTATGCCTTTTGTTACTGAAGAAATTTATCAAAAGTATAATGAAGGAAGTATTGTTATTGCAAGTTGGCCAGAAATTAAAGAAGAATATACATTTGCAAATGCAAAGAAAATAGAAACTATTTTTGATATTATAACAGCAGTTAGAAATATTCGTGCTGAGAAAAATGTTGCCCCAAGCAAAAAAATAGATTTGGCACTTCAAGTATTGAATGAAGAAACACTTGAAACAATTAACTCTTCAATTGCTTATTTAGAAAAATTTACTAACTATGAAAATATCAATATTTCAATGGAAACAATCGATAAAGATAAAACTATTACCAAAGTATGTGATAATGTCATTGTCATTGTTCCTCTAAAAGCTTTAGTAAATGTTGAAGAGGAAAAGAAGAGATTAGCTCTCGAAAAAGAAAAATACATTAACGAAATTAACAGATGTGAAAAGATGCTTTCTAACGCAAACTTCTTAAGCAAAGCTCCACAAGCAAAAGTTGATGAAGAAAAGGAAAAATTAGCATCTTATAAAAATAAACTTGAGGAGACAATAAAATTATTAAATGGATATAATGAGTAAAATTTATTTACAGGTAAAAGATGTTTTAGATAACAATATTGATCCAATAGATGATAAAATATCAGAAGAATATTTAGCTGGTGACGAGGAAACAATAAGTGTTGTTAGAGAAACTTATATTTCTGAATTTGAAAAAGCATCAAGCCTTATAAAAGATTTTCTAAAGCAAAAAGATTATCAAAAAATATTAGATTTAGTTCATCGTATTAAAGGTGTATCTTTATATATTGGTTCAAAAATATTATATGATATCTCAAGTTATATTTGTGATTGCATTAGAAAAAGTATTCCTTGTGATTTAGAAATCGAAATGATTACTAGTCTAAATGATATTGTCTTGCAAAAGTTAGAGGAACGCATATCATGAAAGGTATATTAATTGTTAATGCCTTTCTAACAGGAAATCGCTTTAACGTTCTTTATGAAATGCTTAAAAAGTCATTTGCTGAGAAGAATATTGAACTTGATGTTGTTACAAACAAAGACGTGTTAATAAAAATTAATAATTTCTCTTTAGAATGTGATTTTATTATATATTGGGATAAGGATATTCTTCTTTCTCGTTATCTTGAAGAACACGGATATAAACTATTTAATAGCAGTAAAGCGATAGAACTATGTGATGATAAAGGATTAACTTTGATGGCTTTGGAAAATAAAGGCATTAAAATTCCTAAAACAATTATATCGCCTTTCACATTTCAAAATATACCATACAATGATTTTTCATTTGTTGATGAAGTGATAAAAGAGTTAGGCTTGCCGCTTGTTGTGAAAGAAAACAAGAGTTCTTTCGGAATGGGAGTAAGTCTAGTAAAAACAAAAGAAGAACTGATTGATTTACTAAAGAATAAATCAACTGCAAGAGTTCTTTTCCAAGAATACATTGCCTCGTCAAAAGGTAAAGACGTAAGAATAGAAGTTGTTAATGGCAAAGCTATTGGCAGTGTTATTCGTACAAATGAAAATGATTTTCGCTCAAATGTTTTACAAGGTGGAAAAATGAGTGCGTGGGATGCTCCTAAAGATTTCATCGAAGTTTCTGAAAAAGTTTCTCAAATTTTAGGATTAGATTTTTGTGGTGTTGATATTATGTTCGGTAAAAACAACGAACCAATTTTATGCGAAGTTAATTCTAATTGCCATTTTAAAACATTTTACAGTGTTACAAACATTAACTTAGCAGATCATATTCGAGATCTAATTATAAATAAAATTAAAGAGGCATAATAATGAAATATTGTGTACATTGCGGGAATGAACTATTAGATGATGCAGTAATTTGCCCAAAGTGTGGTTGTAGAGTTCCTAATATCAGAGAAGAGAAGAAAGAAGAAAGTAGTAGTGATACAGATTTACTTATTGCTATTACTAAAGGTTTTATGGTTTTAGGCTGTATATTATCAGGTTTTCTTTTGATTCCTCTTTTATGGACAATACCAATGACTGTTAGTTTATTCAAAAAATATGAGAATAAAGAAAAAATAAGCATGAAATTTAAAATACTTTCTTTAATATTTGTAAGTAGAATTGCAGGAATTTTAATGCTTGTTAATGAAATAGATAATTAAAATTACAAAACTTATCACTATATTGTGGTAAGTTTTTTATTTTAAAATAAAAATTTGTTTATATTTAAAAATATTTTACTAAAAAATTATTTTCCCTAAAATAAATCATTTTTTTTACAATCGATAAGATATTATATTATCGAGGTGAAATTTTATGCTTAAGAAAAATAATATTGACATAATAATTATATTAATGAGTTTAGTTATTGGAATTTTTTTAGGTTATATGATTGGTAAAAAAATATCTTCAGGTGATGAAAATATACCAGTAGTTAAGGAAAATGAGTTAGAGTACGTATATATTCTTCAAATTGCCAAGTTTGATAACCCAAGTGGAGCAAAAAATTACCAAAATGTTTTATCGGAAAAGAATTTAGATAGTATAGTTGTTTATGATAAGATATATTATTACATCTATGGAGGAATAGCTAGTAGTGAAGAAAAGTTAAGTGATTTGAAAAATAAATTTTCTATTTTAGGCTATAATCCAATTATTAAGAAAGAATTATTAATAGAAAAAACAAATTCATGTTTAGATAATGAAAAATTATATAGCTTTTATAGTGAATGCATTAATAATTTATATAAAAGTTTATTAGATGAAGATTTTGAAATATCAGAAAAATATAATGTTGATCCAGTTAACATTGAACTTTTTACACAAATGACTATTATTAAATCAATGAAAAATGAATCTCTTCGAAGGAAAGCTCAAATGCAAGCTTATAAAATAATTATAGAAAGTTTATAAAACATTTTGTTACAGAAAATAAAAAAACCAATTTTTATATAATATATAAACGGGTGATAAAATGTTATATAAGCTAAGTGAGTATCCGCAGAACACTTTGCCGCGTGAGCGACTAGCTAAATTTGGTCCTAGTGCTCTTGCTGATTATGAAATCTTAGCAATTATTCTGCGCACAGGTACTAGAGAACAATCAGTTTTAGATCTTTCAAAAGAGCTTTTGATTAAATATCGTTCTCTTTCAAATTTTAATTCTTTATCTTTGGAAGAATTAAAAGACAACAAAGGAATAAAAGAGGCAAAAGCAATCGAACTACTAGCAGCAATTGAATTTGGTAAAAGAGTTTTTAATACAAAGCGAGAAATGTTATGTATTAAGACACCGGATGATTTATATGAGTATTTGCGCTTTGAAATGGAAAATTTATTAGTTGAAGAGATGCGATGTGTTTATTTGAATGCGAAAGGAGGAGTAATAGATATAATCAAATTAGGAATGGGTAATACAAATAAGACAGAAGTTGATTTTCGAGAAGTTGTTAAATGGGCATTAAAACTTTCGTCACAAAACTTTATTATCGTTCACAATCATCCATCTGGTAATTGTAATCCTAGTCATAATGACAAAGTGTTTACTAATGAACTTTCTAAATATGCTTCATTTATGGGTGTAAATCTCATAGATCATTTGATTATTGAAAAAAATACTTATTATTCCTTTTCAAGAGGAAAAGAGTTTTGATAAGATGTTATTAAATGAATTGTTTAATCATATACTTATTTAGAGGTGGTTAAATATGGAAAAAAGTGAAAACAATAGTATGACATTTATGGATCGTTTTTGGTATAAGCTAGTTATAGGATTAGTTTTGCTTGTTTGTATGTGTTTACTTGATAAATTTGGTGTAATTAAATTAAGCGATGTGAAAGCTAAACTTACATATAATATTAATTCTTTAGAAGTAATACAAAAAGTTAATGGCAAAGTAAATATAATTGACTTAGGGAATGAAAGTGAAATAGCTGTATCAACAGAACCAATCGAATATGTTAATGGTAACTGTATAAAAACAAATTCACTAGAAGGAGTAAGAAATTATGCCTGTGGTGTATGTGTAAAAATTCTTAAGGATAATGATAAATACGAAGTTACAATTTTAGGTTTAGATAACAAAAAATATATTTATGGTAATTTGGAAACACTTGATATTCATATATATAGCTACGTAAAAACAAAAGATGTTATAGGATCATCTAGTTCATTTTATACATTAGAGATGGAAGAAAATGGTAAAATGTAATGTGAAATTTACATTTTCATATTTACTATTTTTAATTCTTATGCTTTATGTTTCAAAAATTAGTGAAATTATTATTATTAGTTTATCAATATTTATTCACGAATTATTTCACGTTTTTATTTCTTTTATTTTTGGAAATAGAAAAATAAAAATTGAAGTTTCAATGTTTGGTGGTATTTGTAGTATTGATACTTCGCTTATGTCAAAAAACAAAAGAATAATAGTATATATTTTTGGAATTTTTGCTAATGTTATATTAATATTTATTTTCAAATATTTATACCAATGCATATATTCACAAATGATTATTAAATACAATTTAATGCTAATTTGTTTTTCTTTGTTACCTATATATCCTTTAGATGGATATAGGATTATTCGGGAAATTTTTGCTGAGAAAACATCTATTTATATTTCTTATATTACTTTATTTATGATTTTTTTAATCAATATATATTTACAAAGTGTTGGTATTTTTGTTATTATAATATACTTGTTTTTTAAACAAAAAAATAACAAAGAAGAGGAATTATTTAAAAAGTTATTACTAATAAAAAATACTTGTAATTATAAAAAGATAAATGTATAATAAATTAAGGTGATAAAGTGCTTAACTATAAAGTAATTATTAATAATAAAGAATATAATGTTTGTTACGAAAACAAAAAAATAAAAACAAAAAGATTGCGAATAAATGCTAATGGACAAATAATTGTTAGTGGTTATAATATGAATACTAATGAAATTAATATAATTGTTAGTAAGTATTCTGCTTGGATTGATAAAACTCTTGTAAAACTTGAAAGCAAAAAAGAAGATGTTTCTTTTTTAGAGATCAAAAATTTTGAATGTTTATGGATATTAGGTAAAAAATATAAAATCATTTCTGGAGATAAATTTGCTATAAAAGATGATTTAATTATTTGTGATTCTAATAAAACTAAGAAAGAAACCTTTTACAAAGTAAGAGATAGTTTTCTTTATATCATCAAAGAGAGAATGGATTATTATTCAAAGGTATTTAATATTTATCCTCTTTTCGAATTTAAAGAAATGAAAAGTAAATTCGGTTATTGCCTATATTTGAAAAATAAAATAGTTCTCTCAAAAAGACTTATTCATTATAGCCTCAAGGAAATAGATTATGTGATTGTCCATGAATTTTGTCATTTCTTTGTTCCTAATCATAGTAAGGATTTTTACTTAAAGGTAGCAGAAGTGATCCCAGATTTTAAAAGGACTGTAAAAGATTTAAAAAAATCTAGTTATCTATGTAAATATTGATTACCCCGGAAGGGGCAGTATGCTTAAAAATAAAGAAGATTTTATAATGGGTATTAATAGTAGAAAGATAAACAACGATTCTTCTACATATGCTCAGATTATTCGCAATGAGAGATTGCGACGTCATATGACGCTTGAAGATGCTTCAAAAGACATTTGCAGCGTTAGTTATTTATGTAAACTTGAAAACTCCACTATTAGGACAAATGAAACTTTTGTTAGGAGTTTGTGTGAAAGATTTTGTATTGACTATGATGTTATTGATAAGGCCGAAATAGAAAACATTGTTCAAGAAGCTATAAAGTTTGTATTTTTAAAGAAAGATAATGAAGTTGAAGAACTTTACAAAAAAATAGAAAATCTTCCTTTTAATTCAAGAACACAAATTGTGAAGTGTTTTTATCTATTACAAAGAGCTGATTATCAAACATTTAAAGAAGAAGTTAAGTATTTAGATAATATCAAATATACTTTAACAGATATTGAAAGTGTCACTTTAATATATTTAGTTGTTTTATATTACATCGGCATTCATAATTACAATGAAGCTTATAAATATTTAAAACTTTCGGATATGATTAAAGTTAACAATAAGTTCCTAAAATATTTATTGCTTGAAGCAAATATCCTTGTTTCATACAATATAAATAATTATTGTAGATTAATAAATTCATATATTCAATATGAGCGTATAGATATAACTGGTTATCCTTTAGGTAGGAAACTTGTTGCTAAGATGATTAATAATGCTTTTATGTGTGAAGAGTACCCAAGTGAAGTACTAGATGACATAAATAATCTTGATATGCAAATTGTTCCGTGTGATTCAAAATTAGATATTATTTATTATATGATGATTATTAAAATAAAAAATGGTCATTTGAGTGAACTTTTTAGGGAAATGATTGATAAAAGTTATTATTTCGATGCGAGATTTATGGGTCTCCTTGCTTATATTGCTTATATGGTGAATAAAAAGAGTCTCTATAAAGAACTCCTTTCATTATTAGAAACTTATGTTTTTGAGGATGTTGATGCTATTCACCAAAAATTTGTTTATTTTATTGTTTTATATGCGACATCAAAAAATAAAGATGATGTTATTAAATACTTGAAAGAACATATAAATCCTCATATTGAAACAGAAATTAATCCAATATATAATAGAATATATAAAAAAATATATTTAGAACACACAGTGAATGCAAGTAAATATAAAGAGTCATATTATTTTCTTGCAAACCATCCTAGGTGGTAATTGTCTAATTGGCAGGGTAATGTTATATTATCTTGCCTTTTAATTATTATTTATGAAAAGACTTAACTTTTTAAAGATAATATGGTAAAATATTCAGTGAAAGTAATGGTGAATTTATGAGTGAATATTTTAATAAGCTAGATAAATTACAAATGGACACGTTAAAAGAAAAAGCTGTTTTGGAAAATGTTCCAATTATCAAAGATGAAACCTTAAAGCTTATTTTATTTCTAACAAAGTTTAAAAAACTTAATAAGGTGTTAGAAATTGGAACTGCTGTAGGCTATACATCGATTATGCTTGCTAAGAATGGTTGCTTTGTTGAAACTATTGAAATAAATGAAAAGATGTACGAAGAGGCTCTTTTCAATATCAGTAAAGAAAATTTACAGAACTGCATTAAAGTAATAAAAGGTGATGCTCTTGAAATTCCTCTAGAATCGCTTTCAAAAGAATATGATGTAATATTTATTGATGCTGCAAAAGCACAATACAGAAAGTTTTTTGAACGCTTTTCGCCATTTTTAAATGATGGTGGAGTGATAGTTATTGATAATCTATTGTTCCATGGATTTGTTGATGAGTTTAGTAAAACTGGTGATGTAAGTGGCAGCCGAAACCTTAGAGGATTAGCTCGAAAAATAGATGTCTTTAACCACTGGCTATGTGAAAATGAAAACTTTGATACTACTTTTTTAGATATAGGTGATGGGGTTGCATTATGTGTAAGAAAATGAATTTAGTTGTATGTGATTATGATGATAAATTAGTAAACAGTAATGCCGATGGATTTATTTTTAATAGTAAAGAGTTTTCATGCTATCCATCAAAAACAATGACATTTACTGAACTTATTAATTTATTTCCTCGTAAGAGTAAAAAAAAGTATTTTTTGAATATTGATTCCATTATTGAAGAGGATGAAATAGATACTTTAAAAAAATATTTACAAACTTTCTTTCCATTATTTGATTATATAATATATAGTGATTATGCCGTACTATTGTTAACTACTCAAATGTTTGGTGATAGCGCTAAAGATAAACTAATATATGATTCGAAAACACTTGTGTGCTCATCTAAAGAAGCATCTATGATTGATACTAAAACTTTTATTTCTTCAGAATTAAGTTATGATGAAGTCGAAAATATTCTTGCTAATTCAAGTGATGGAAAGATAGCTATTAATGTGTGTGGATTTCATAGAATTATGTATTCAAAAAGACCTTTATTATCTCTTTACAATGACTTTTCAAAGGAAAGTATTCTTTCGAGAAATCAAATGTATGATTTGATAGAAGAGATAAGAAGTGAAAAATACAAAATAATTGAAACAGAAAAAGGAACTTTTATTTATACTCCTTATGCATTTTATTTTAAAAAGCCTCTTAGTGATATTAAAAGGAAAGTGTTTATGCTTCGAATTAGTAATCCAATTATTGAACAAAAATCATTATCAGAATATGGTGATTTGCGTTTGCTTGAAGAACTAATCGACTTATACAAAGATTATTTTGAAGGCAGGGAGGTAAATATCGATAATTCCTTGATAGATTTTAAAGAAGGGTTCTTAACGGAAAAGTTATACTTATTGAAAGGAGCTCGTAGTGATGAATAAAATCGAACTTTTAGCTCCTGCTGGTAACTTGGAAAAACTAAAAATAGCTTACCTATATGGAGCTGATGCTGTGTACGCTGGAGGAAAGTATTTTAGTTTACGTGCTCGTGCTAGTAATTTTGATTTAGAAGACATAAAAAAAGCTTCACAAATAGCTCAAGAGCTTGGGAAAAAGTTTTATGTGACAATGAATATAGTTCCTCATGATGGAGATTTAGAAAATCTTGAGGAATATTTGCGCTATCTTGAGAGTGTTAATGTTACAGGTATAATTGTTAGTAGTTTATATATTGCTAATGTCTCTAAAAGAGTAAGTCCAAAGCTAGAAAGACATTTAAGCACTCAAGATTCTGTTAATAACAGCTTAGCAATTAAATACTATGAAGGCAAAGGTTTTTCTCGTGTGGTTTTAGCACGGGAAACATCAATTTCTGAGATTAGAAAAATAAAGGATAAAACTAAAATTCAACTAGAAGTCTTTATACATGGAGGTATGTGCACTTCGTTTTCGGGTAGATGTATGTTGAGTAATTATTTGACTCAAAGGGATGCAAATCGTGGAGGATGTGCTCATTCATGTCGTTGGAATTATGATGTTTACGATGAAGATTTACAAAAAACAAAGAGTTATTTAAATATTGGTTCTAAAGATCTATGCGCGATAAATTATATTTCTGATCTTATTGACATAAATGTTGATAGTTTAAAAATCGAAGGACGTATGAAATCATTATATTACATTGCTGTTGTTGTGAGAACATATCGTAAGCTAATTGATAGAATCTATAAACTTAAAAAACTCAATCAATCAATAACAAAAGAAGAATTAATTGTCTTTGAAAATGAAATTTTAAAAGCTGAAAACAGGGAAACAAGTTGTGGTTTTATGAAAGGAATGGTTTCTTTGAAGGAACAACTTTATAATTCGCCCCTTGATAATCCAACAAAAGATTTTCTTGGTATTGTAATTGATTATGACGGTGAGTATGTTACTTTAGAACAAAGAAATTATTTTACTGAAGGAACGACAGTTGAGTTCTTTGGACCTGATATGGAAAATAAAACTTTTGTTATTGGCAAGATAACAGATACAAAAGGAAATGTCTTAGATGCCTGTAGACATCCTTTGGAAATTGTTAGATTTACCTTACCATTTGCTGTGAAAAAATATGATATGATGAGAAAAAAATAATTACACACAATTTTTTATTGTTTAAATAAAACAAGTGTGATATAATAATTTATATAAAATAATTTAAATATAAGGGAGATTATACTATGAATAATAAACATCAATTAACTAAAGAAGGTTATGATAAGATTTCCGAAAGACTTAAGTTTTTAAAAGATGTAGAACGTCCCCGTATTATCGAAGCATTAAAAGATGCCCGTGCTCAAGGTGACCTTTCAGAAAATGCTGAATACGATGCTGCTCGTGACGAACAAGCTAAAATCGAACAAGAAATTACTGAGTTAGAAGATATAATTCGTAATTCGGAAATAATTGAAGAAAAAGGTCATACAAATAACCTTGGTAAAGAAATTACAATTTATTTTGAAGATGAAAAAGATACATTAACATTTACGCTAGTAAGTAGTTTTCTTGAATCTGATCCACTTAAAGGAATTATTTCTCGTGAATCACCTCTAGGAAAAGCGATTCTTGAAGCTGAAGTTGGCGATAAAGTATTAGTAAAACCTGATTATGAACCTGAATACTATGCAATAATAAAAAATATTAGAAAATTATAATTTTAGGAGAATTAAATATGAAATATATACCTAGTATTGATAAAAAATTTGAACCATTAATTTTAAAGTATCGTGCTTTCGAAAAAGAAGTTGAAAAAGCGGAAAATACTGAATTTACAGTTTGCCTTGAAAGACATTGTGGATACAATTACATTCGTACGATAAAAATATTCAAAGATGGCACTGGACATGATGAAGAAAATTATGATATGATTGAAAGAATTGTAAAAAGTATGCTTTGGGTTGTTGGTGGATATAAGTTTTATTTCAAAGGTTCTAAATATCTTTATGAAAGATTTAAAGAAGATTATAGTTTAACTGGTGCTCGTAAATTTGACGTTGAATTTATGGCGGGTGTGTACGAAAAACCATTTGAAGTAGTTTATACTGACAATATTCCTGCTTTCTGTGAAGAAGTCATTAAATTAAATTCAAACTTAGGTGGATGTCGTATTGGATTTGATGCTGGTGGTTCAGATAGAAAAGTATCTGCTGTTGTTGATGGAAAAGTAATTTTCAGTAATGAGACTGTATGGAATCCTAAAACAAATAGTGATCCTCAATATCATTATGATGGAATCTTAGAATCAATGAAATTAGCAGCTTCAAAAATGCCTCGAGTTGATGCAATTGGTATTTCTAGTGCTGGTATTTATGTTAATAATCGTATTATGGTTGCTTCTTTATTTTTAAAAGTTAATAAAGAAGATTTCGATAAAAAAGTTAAAAATATGTACATTGATGTATGTAAAGAATTTGGAGACATTCCTTTTGTTGTTGCTAATGATGGCGATGTAACTGCTTTAGCGGGTGCAATGGATTTGAAAGATAATCAAGTTTTAGGTATTGCCATGGGTACGAGTGAAGCAACTGGTTATGTTGATGAAAAAGGTAACCTTAAAGGCTGGTTAAACGAACTTGCATTTGTTCCTGTAGATGCTAATAAAGAATCTATGGTTGATGAATGGAGTGGAGATTACGGATGTGGAGTTAAATATTTCTCACAAGATTCAGTAATTAAACTTGCTACAATGGCTGGATTTGAATTTGAAGAAGGACTTACTCCTGCCCAAAAACTTAAAGTTATTCAAAAACTAGCTGCAGAAGATGATAAATTGGCTTTAGAAATTTACAATAATATAGGAATTTATTTAGGCTATACATTAGCATACTATGCATATTTCTATAATATTAAATATGTTTTAATATTAGGACGTGTTACAAGTGGTAAAGGTGGAGAAATTATTCTTGATGTTGCCCAAAAGGTTTTAGGCGAAGAATTCCCTGAATATAAAAATATCAAGATTTTGATGCCAGATGAAAATAATCGTCGTGTTGGTCAATCAATTGCTGCTGCAAGTTTACCAGAAATTAAATAAAACTGCAAAAATAATCGATAAGTGTAATGCTTATCGATTTTTGTGATTGTTTTTGATTTCTAAATATAACTTTGTTAGAGCACGTTTTTCAATGCGAGAAACATAACTTCGAGAAATATTTAAATATTTGGCGAGTTCTCTTTGAGTCATAGGCAAAGTATTATCTAATCCATATCGATATTTGATGATAGTGTATTCTCTATCAGATAATTGCTTCAGTGATTCTTTTATTTCTCTTATTGTTTCTTCGTTTTCAAGTTTTATTGAAATTGGAATTGAATGATCTTCAATTACATCACTTAGATGTATTTCATTACCTTCTTTATCTTCACCTATTTTAGCATATAAACATGTTGTTTGTTTTTGATTTTTGATTTGCCTTAAATGCATTAAAATTTCATTTTCAATACATCTTGATGCGTACGTTGAAAGTTTAGCGTTGTTATTGAAATTATAGGTATCAATTGCTTTTATTAACCCCATTGAACCGATCGAAAGAAGATCATCTTTATCTTCTTTTGTATTTTCAAATTTTTTTACGATATGAGCAACTAATCTGAGATTATGCTCAATTAAGGCGTTTCGAGCTTCTGAATCACCATTTTTGAATTTTTCTAGATATAATTTTTCCTCTTCTGGCGATAAAACTTCTGGGAAACTATTAGAAGCAATACTTCCTAAAAGAGGTAAAATCAAAAGACTTAGGAAACTAAAAATTTTCTCACTCCTCTATTTTAATTTTTTGTAGACTTTTTGACACTTTTTATGTATAATTATTAAGGTGATTAAAATGAAAATGATTGATAAGTTTATTCCTACATATTGTTATAAAGATATTTATGAAATAGACTACACTAAATTATATTCAAGTGGAATTAAAATTATTTTATTTGATTTGGATAACACTATCCAAAAAAATATAGATAAAACCCCTTCTTTAGAAGCAATTAATAAAATAAATGAGATAAAGAAAATGGGATTTAAAGTGTATATTTTATCAAATAATAGTATGGAAAGAATACAAGATACACTAACTAAACTCGATGTAAGTGGCTTTGCTCGTGCTCAAAAGCCACTAAAAAAAGGATTTAAAAAGGTCTTGAATAATTTATATGAAAATAAACTAATAAATGATAATAAGGAAGTTCTAATGATTGGAGATCAAGTCTTAACAGATGTATGGGGGGCAAACAAAATGGGTTTGCGCTCACTTCTTGTAAAACCTATTGATTTATCAACTGAGAAATGGTATACAACTCTCAATCGCAATACAGAGAGAAGAATAATTGAAAAAATTAAAAAAAGAGATATTGAAAAATATAAACAAATAAAGAAAATGTTAGGTGATTAAATTGGAACTTAAATGTCCTGGATGTGGAGCAGTTATTCAAAGTGATGATCCATCAAAAAGTGGTTATATAAATAAAAATGTTTTAGAAAAACGTAAAGATGATTTTTTGTGTGAACGTTGTTTTAAATTAAAACATTATAATCAAGTCAAAATAGTTGAAACAAAAAATATCGATTTTGATAGTGTCTTTTCTAAAATATCGACAGAAAAAAGTTTAATAGTGAACATAATTGATTCGTTTGATTTATTAGGCTCTGTAATTACTAATATAAATGAATTATTTCCTAATAGTTTAGTACTAATAATAGCTAATAAATTTGATTTATTTTTACGCTCTAATAGACCTACTAAACTTCGTACATATTTGAAAGCATATTTAAAAGAAAAAAACATTGAATTTTGTGATGTGCTAGTTACTTCGTCTTTAGATTCGGCTTCAGCGAAACCAATATACGAGACGATAAAGAAGTATTCACGTAATCGTAATGTATATTTTGTTGGTATGGCTAATGTCGGTAAAAGTACTCTCCTTAATACGATTTCTAAAGAATATGGTGATAAAATTGATTTAACAACAAGTATTCAAGTGGGAACAACTTTAGATATTAGCAAATTTAAAATTGGTGATTTAGTTTTTGGAGATACACCTGGTTATTATAACCCTAAGCAGGCTACATATTATTTAGAGAAGAAGAGCTTAAATCTTACTATACCTAAAAAGTATATTAAACCAAGGATATATCAATTATATCCTAATGATACAATATTTATTAATGGGTTTGGTTATGTTACTTTGAAAAGTGAGGAAAAAACGGCTATTTGTTTTTATGTAGCAAATACTCTCATGCTTTATAGAACGAAAAATAATCCAGATGAATATTATAATAAACATTTGACTGATTTATTGACTGTTCCGAATAAAAATGAAATAAATAAACTTGGAGGAATGAAAAAAACTAATCTTGAAATTGACTGCGAACTTGCAATCTCAGGAATAGGCTTTTTGACTTTTTCTAAGAAATGTTCTATTGAACTATCGCTATTTGAAAATATAGCAATTGAAAAGAGGAAAAAACTTATATGATAGAAAATCTTTTTAAAAAATATGATCTATTAATAAAAAAAGTTTATGAAAAATTAAAAAGTAGTAATAATCCTAAATATGAAGGACGTTACTATCATTCTCTAGGTGTTGCTAAGGCAGCAGTAGAACTATGTAAAGTTAATAACTTATCTAATGAACTTACAGAAAAAGCATTTATTTGTGGAGTGATTCATGATTATTGTAAATATGAAAAAATGGATAAGTATCAACAAATAATTGATAAATACAAATTAAATATGACTATAAAAGAAGAATTTAAGTCAATATATCATAGTATATTAGCTCCTTATATTATTAAAGAAGAACTGGAAATTAATGATTTAGATATCTTAAATGCGATAGAATGTCATGCTATGGGAAAACCTAATATGAATGAACTAGAAAAGATTATTTTCCTTTCTGATTTTATTGAGGAAACAAGAGTTGGTGAATGTTATCGAAAAGCCCGAAAGGTTGCTTTTGCTAATTTAGATAAAGGGGTTTTCTTCGTAAGCAAATCAGTACTTAGTTATTTGATAAGTATAAATGCTTATATTTATCCAATGTCTATTGAAACATATAATTATTATAAAAAATATTCGAGGTGAATTATGGAAATATTAAAATATGCTATTGAAGCATTAAAAGATGTTAATGCAAAAGACATAAGAATTTATGAAACTAAAGCTAATAATCCTTATTTTAGTTATGTGGTTCTTGCAACTAGTGTAGCTAATCGTCAAATGGATGGCTTAGCCTCAAAAGTTTATGAATTATCGAAAGAAAATAAACTTACTGTTCGCGGCATTGAAGGCCGAGGTGGCGGGAACTGGCTTTTAGTTGATTTGAATGATGTTATCATTAATCTTTTCTCAAGTGAAGAAAGAAAAAGATACGATTTAGATAAACTTTTTGCTATGCTTCCAGAAATTAATGTTGACGATGTAAAATAATGTCATAATATTAATTATAGAGCATAATATTTAATGGGTGATATTATGCTTTTAAGTGAATTACAAACTAAAGATATAGTTAATTTATCTGATGGTAATAAAATAGGAAAAATTAAAGATATTGATATTGATGTCCAAACTGGTGATGTTGTATCAATTAACGTGCTAACTGTTTCAAAACTTCGAAGCTTTTTCTCGGGCGAATCGTGTGTCGTTATACCTTGGGAAAGAGTTGTGAAATTTGGTGGAGAAGTAATTATTGTTAATTTAAAAAGCGAATGATTGGAGACGAAAATGAAAGTTGTATATGGAATAGATGTCGGCGGAACATTTATTAAAGTAGGTAAATTTTCTAATAATTTACTTATAGAAAAATATTCATTTGATACAATAATATCTGATAATCATATGGATATTATAAATCAAATAAAAGATATAATTATAGAAACAATACACGATGATAATCTCATAGGTATAGGAGTTGCTATTCCTGGGCCTGTAAAAAATGGAAATGTACTCGGTGCACAAAATATTAAATGGAAAACTGTCCCTCTAAAATCTATTTTAGAATCATACTTTCCTAATGTGAAAATTTCAATTGTTAATGATGCTAATGCTGCTGCTTTAGGAGAATGGTATTACGGAGCTGGTAAAAAAGCTCCTAATATGGTTATGATTACTTTAGGAACTGGAGTTGGCGGTGGCATCGTTATAAATGGCAAAATAATTGAAGGCGTTAATGGATCGGCGGGAGAATTAGGACATATAAAGATTTATCCTTATTCAGGACGTAAATGTACGTGTGGACTAGTTGGCTGCTTAGAAACATATACTAGTGCGGTTGGAATTGTTAATACGGCTTTAGAAGAAAAAGATGGCAAACTAACTTCTTTAAATAATTTTGATAATCTAACATCAAAAATCGTTTTTGATTGTGCTAAATTAGGTGATAGTGTTAGCTTAAAAGTAGTTGATAAAACAGCTTATTATCTGGCTATAGGTATTGCTAGTATTTGTGATATTTTAAACCCAGAGTCAGTTGTAATAGGTGGTGGAGTCAGCAAAGCAGGAGAGTTTTTCTTAGAAAAAGTAAAGAAATATTACGAAGAATTAGTATTTTATTCAATAAGAGATACAGAAATCTGCTTAGCTTCACTTTATAATGATGCTGGAATATATGGTGTTTTTGCTAGTGTAACAGATATAGTATTATAAAAAGGAAAAAGTATATGTATGAATGATGTATATATGGATATAGAAACGTTTGTTTCTCCTTGTCTTTATGAGAATTGTTATTTATGTTCCTTTGCTGATTTTTCTTTTGTTGTTGATCCCTCAATTCCTTATGAAACTCTTAAGAAGAAAAATAGAAAACCAATAAAATATGTTTTGATAACTCATGCTCATTATGATCATATTAATGAGTTAAATACATATATGAATAGAGGCATTACTTTCTATATTGGAAAAGAAGACTACAATAAACTTCTTGACGCACATTTAAATTTATCTCTATATATAATTGGAAAGTCATGGCAGGTTGATTTAAAGAATGAAAAAGTTATTCTTGTAACTGAAAAATCATACAAACTTGAAGAAGAAGAACTAGAAGTGTATGAAACTAAAGGTCACACTGATGGTTCTGTTTCTTATTGTATTGGTGATGCACTTTTTACTGGTGACTTCATTTTTAAAAATGGTGTTGGGAGAATGGACTTCCCAACAGGAAGTACTATTGATATGCAAAAGTCAATCGAAAAAATAAAGAAAGTATTTAAAAATAAGTTTATTGATGTTTTCCCTGGTCATGGAGAAGATACTAATATTCAATATATAATTAAATATATTAAATAAAAATAGAATAATTTATGGGTGTTAACGTTATTATGCAAATAGTAACGTTTTTTCTTTGATAATTTATGTATAAAATAACGTTTTCAGAAAAAAATAAAAATAAATTAGCACAAAACACTTGACAGTGCTAAATGAAAGTAGTATAATTTATTAGCAAACTGATAAAAAGAGTGCTAAAAAGATAAAATACTGAATATGATGGAGTAGATAAAATGTTAACTGATAGACAAAAAACAATTTTAACTGCCATAATAGAACAGTTCGTAAGAACTAATGAACCTGTTGGCTCAAAACTTCTTACTGAACTTCCTGAATTTATGTTAGGCATTTCTTCAGCAACTATTCGAAACGAAATGGCTTACCTTGAAGAACAAGGATATTTACTTAAAACTCATACTTCTAGTGGTCGAGTTCCTTCTGAAGAAGGATATCGTTTCTATGTTAATGAGATCTTAAATAATAAGTCAATAAAAAGTGTTGACTATGAAGATTCGTTTCCATTAGTTGATGAAATTCTTGAAAGAAACTTACTTAGTCGTGAACAAGCAATTCACGAAAGTATGGCCTTGGTAGCTGATTTGACGCACTATACATCGGTTGCAATGGGTTCATCTGGTGTAAATGCTCGAATTAGAAAACTTCAATTTGTTCCTTTGTATGGTAAATATGCTGTTATTTTAATGGTTACTGATAAAGGAAACGTTGAAAGTAAAAAGATCATTATTCCAGATATGATTAGTAATGATGAAGTTGAAAAAGTAATTATATATCTTAATAAGATTCTATATGACTGTCCTATTTCAGATATTTATGAACGTATTCGTAATTCAAATGAAGAAATAGGTATTCGTGATTATATTGCTTATTACGATGAATTAATTGCTGCTTTCGTAAGAACTCTTACTAATATGGCAAAAGATGATGTCTTTATGTCTGGCAAGAACAATATATTCTCGCAACCTGAATTTAAAGATACTGAAAAAATTAAAGAGATCCTTACAACAATCGAAGATGAAGATTTTGTCAAGGCTGTAAGTTTTTCAGACAATAGCATTCAAGTACGAATTGGTAACGAAAACGAACTTTCAGTTATGAAAGATTGTTCGGTTGTTTCTGTTCCATACGAATTAGATAATGGCGAAGTTGGAAGAATTGCTGTTATTGGTCCTATGAGGATGGAGTATCAAAAAATAATTCCTCTACTTGAATATATTGCCAAGAACATAAAGAAATTAACATAAAATTATTGATAAAAAACGTTGATAAGAAAGAATATCATCGAGAAAGGAATTGACTATGAATAATAGATATCGTGAAGAAGAATTAGCAGAAAACAATGATTCTGAAATGAAAATTGAAGATAAAGAAATCAATGAAAAAGAACTTGAAGATGAAGAAATTAAAGATGAAAAATCTTTAGAAGAAAATTCATCATCTGAAAAGCCTAACAAAAAAATCAAAAAATTGGAAGGCAAAATTCATAAGTTAAACGAGCAAGTTGCTGAATTAGAGGAAAAACTTAAGAAAAGTAATGATCAATATTTGAGATTACTTGCTGATACGGAGAATTATAAAAAAAGAATCGATGATGAAAGAATCAGAGATCGTAAATATGCTTCTCAGAGATTACTTGAAAAGTTAGTTACTAACATAGATATTTTTGATAAAGCATGTAATATGAAAACTGAAGATCAAAATCTTAAAAACTTTCTAATTGGTTTTCAAATGATAAATAATAATCTTAAAACAATTCTTGAAGAAGAAGGTGTTAAAAAGATTAAATGCGATGGTAAATTTGATCCTCATTATCATCATGCCGTTGAAGTTGGCTATGATGAAACAAAAGAGGAAGGCGAAATACTAATGGTTATTAAAGATGGTTATATGTATAAAGATCGTATCTTAGTAGCTTCATTAGTAAAGGTTAATAAAAAACCAGAAGAAAAGACAGAAAATAAGGATTCAGATAAAAAATCTGAAGACCAAGATAAATAGTTATAGGAGGTATATATTATGTCTAAAATTATTGGTATAGATTTAGGTACAACAAATTCATGTGTTGCTGTTATGGAAGGTTCAGAAGCTAAGGTTATTCCAAACGCTGAAGGTGAAAGAACTACACCATCTGTTATAGCTTTTAAAGATGATGAAATTCAAGTAGGTGCTATTGCTAAGAGACAAGCAGTTACTAATCTTGATACTGTTTCATCTATTAAGAGAAAAATGGGTACAAAAGAAGTTGTAACAATTAAAGGAAAGAATTATACACCAGAACAATTAAGTGCTATGATTTTACAAAACTTAAAGGCAACTGCGGAAAGTTATTTAGGAACTAAAGTTACTGATGCAGTTATTACAGTTCCTGCATACTTCAATGATGCTCAACGTCAAGCTACAAAAGATGCTGGTAAAATTGCTGGCTTAAATGTAAGAAGAATAATCAATGAACCAACAGCTGCAGCTTTAGCTTATGGTATTGATAAAACTAATAAAGAACAAACTGTTTTAGTTTATGACTTAGGTGGTGGAACATTCGATGTTTCTATTCTATCACTTGCAGATGGAACATTTGAAGTAATTTCAACTGCTGGTAATAACCATTTAGGTGGAGATGATTTTGACCAAGTAATTATTGACTATTTAGTTGAAGAATTCAAGAAAGAAAATGGTGTTGATTTAAGTAAAGATCGTTTAGCTTTACAAAGATTAAAAGATGCTGCTGAAAAAGCTAAGAAAGACTTAAGTGGTATTACTAAGACTAATATTAACTTACCATTCATTTCAATGGGTGTTAATGGACCTTTACACTTAAATGTCGACTTAACAAGAGCAAAATTTGATGACTTAACAAGATTCTTAGTGGAAAAGACAGTTGAACCTGTAAGACAAGCTTTACGTGATGCTAAGATGACAAGTAAAGATATCGACCAAGTATTATTAGTTGGTGGTTCTACACGTATTCCTGCTGTTCAAGAACTTGTAAAGCGTGAATTAGGTAAAGAACCTAACAAGAGTGTTAACCCTGATGAAGTAGTTGCTATGGGTGCTGCTATTCAAGGTGGTGTATTATCTGGTGATGTTAAAGACGTATTGTTACTAGATGTTACTCCATTATCACTTGGTATTGAAACATTAGGTGGTGTATTTACTAAATTAATCGAAAGAAATACTACTATCCCAACAAGTAAATCACAAGTGTTCTCTACTGCTGTAGATAATCAACCTGCTGTTGATATTCATGTATTACAAGGCGAAAGACCTATGGCTGCTGATAACAAGACTTTAGGTAAATTCCAACTTACAGATATCCCTCTAGCACCACGTGGTGTTCCTCAAATTGAAGTAACATTTGATATTGACGCTAATGGTATCGTAAATGTTAAAGCTAAAGATTTAGGTACAGGTAAAGAAAAATCTGTTACTATTCAAAGTGGTTCAGGACTTTCTGAAGATGAAATTAAGAGAATGGTTCGTGAAGCTGAAGAAAACGCTGAAAACGATAAGAAACGTAAAGAAGAAGCTGATACTCGTAATGAAGCAGAACAAATCATCTTCGCATCTAAGAAATCTATGGAAGATTTAGGATCAGAAGTAACTGAAGAAGAAAAAACAACAATTAATGCAAAGATAGAAGAACTTGAAAGTGCATTAAAGGGTACTGATATAGAAGCTATTAAGAAGGCAAAGGATGAATTAGTAAAAGCAAGTCAAAACGTTGCTATGAGAGCTTACCAAAAGAACCAAAAGAATAATGGTGGAACTGATGGTGGTGCTGTAAATCCTGATGACATCGTTGACCCTGAATAAAATTAATATATAATATATAAGGAGAATAAAATGGCCAAAAGAGATTATTATGAGGTACTTGGAATATCGAAAAATGCAACTGACGATGAAATAAAAAAAGCATATCGACAATTGGCCAAGAAGTATCACCCTGATACCTCAACTGAAGAAAATGCTCAAGAAAAATTTAAAGAAGTCCAAGAAGCTTATGAAGTCTTAAAAGATCCTCAAAAACGTGCTAATTATGATAAGTATGGTTTTCAAGATCCTAACCAAGGATTTAGTGGATTTAATGGCGCAGGTGGATTTAGCGGATTTAGTGGATTTGGAGGATTTGGCGGTATCGATGATATATTTGATTTCTTTACTGGTGGTAGAAAATCTAGTCAACAATCTCAAAGTCGTGGCAAAGATCTTCAAGTTGCAATTACTCTTACATTTGAAGAAGCTTGCTTCGGCTGTGAGAAAGATATAACACTAACAAAGTATTCTACATGTCCTAAATGTAATGGTTTAGGAGCAGAAAGTGGTAGTGATGTTGTAACATGTTCTACATGTGGTGGTAGAGGACGTGTTGTTACAGAAACACAATCAATTTTAGGTAGAATACAAACTGAAAATGTCTGCCCAACATGCCATGGACGCGGAAAAACTATCAAGAATAAGTGTTCTATGTGTGGTGGCGAAGGTAGAATTCGTAAACAAGAAACTATTAAAGTTAAAATTCCATCAGGAATTGAAGATGGTCAAAGATTATGCTTGAATGGTCGTGGCGACGCCGCTAGTAATGGCGGACAAAGTGGTGACTTGTTTATCTCGGTAAGGGTTAAAGAACATGAATTATTCCAACGTGATGGAGTTGATATATATATTGAAATGCCAATAACATTTAGCCAAGCTGCTTTAGGAGATGTTTTGGAGGTACCTTCTATACATGGTAAGGAAACTTTAAAGATTCCTGAAGGAACACAAACAGGAACTAAATTTAAATTAGCTAATAAAGGTATTTCAATGACAAGACGTGGAGTAACAAAAGTCGGTAACGAATATGTAATTGTGAAAGTTGTAACTCCTGGTAAATTAACTCAAGAGCAAAAAGAATTATTCCAAAAATTAAGTACAACTAATTTGAAAAATGAATCATTCTTTGATAAATTAAAGAGATTCTTTAAAGATAAAAAATAAAAAAATAGGTAGATCTTTTATAGTATTATAGGTCTACCTTTATTATTACATATAGAAATAAGATAAAAACAATTTATGGAAATATGTATAATGTAGTATTTTTTATGTTGCAATTTAATGAAAAATATGGTAAAATTATATGGCAAAAAAGGAGAATTTATATGAAAAAAATTTTATCAGTTATTACAATTATGTTAATGGCTTTCGTTTTATTTGCTTGTAAAGGCGATAAATTTACTATTAACTTCGATGCTAATGGTGGAAGCGAAGTTACAAAAATGGAAATCTCAATTGATGATTTAGGTAAATTTGTCCTTCCAGCAAATCCTACTAAGGAAGGTTATGAATTCAAAGGTTGGTATTTAGATCCAGAATTTAAAGATGAATTTAAATCTTTGACTGGTATTAAAAATTCAATTACACTATATGCTAAATGGGAAGAAGTATCGAATGTTAAAGAGTTTGAAGTTACTTTCAATACAAATGGTGGAAGTGAAGTTGCATCACAAAAAGTATCAGAAAATGGATTAGTTGAAAAACCAGAAGATCCAACTAAAGAAGGATTCACATTTGTTGGTTGGTTCGAAGATGAAGCATTAGTTAAAGAATTTGATTTTGAAACAAAAATCACTGAAAACAAAACATTATATGCAAAATGGGAAAAAGCTCAAGTTGAAGTTCCTGAACAATTAGCATTAAATTATTTATTGGACACTATTTTAGAACTTACTAGTGGCTCTGAAAAACTTAATGCAAATTTACATTTAGGTGTTGATTTAAAAGCTAAAAATCTTAAGACTGAAGATTTAGCAGCTGTAGAAGCTAGCCTTGCATTAAATGGTAAATTAGAAGTTTCTTTATTACCAGATAAATATGATTATACTATTAATGCATATGTTAAGAATGGAGTTTTATATTTATCTATACCTAATTCATTAATAGAATTAATTACAGGAAATGGATCTAGTGAAAGCGCTGAAAATGCTGAAGAACCTATTGTAGAAACTTACTTACAAATTTCTTTGAACCTAAATGATTTATATGAAGCTTTAAAAGCTGTTATTGAATCTTATACAAAAGGTGAAGAAGACGTTGATTTAAATGCTAAAGTTGAAGAAATCAAAGCTATGCTAATGGAAATCTTAGGAAAAGCTGGCGAATATGGCCTTGATCAAGAATTCATCAACGCTTGTGTTGCTTTAGTAAAAGTATTAGAACCAAAAGTAACAGTAAATGAAAATACAACTATTTATGAAATTAGTGATGTTCAAGTTAAGACATTTATCGTAAGTTTATCATCATTTATTTCTAAATATGCTCCAAAAGTTGCTGAATATGTTTATGATATGATTAATGAATATGTTCCTAAAGATAACACAGTTACTGATGGCGAAGGAAACGTATATGAATATTGTAAAAATGGTTGGACAGATAAAGAGGGTAACTTCCATTCATTCTCTGAAGATACTGAAAATGAAAAAGGTACAGTTAATGAATTTGGTTACTATGAATCATCATTCACAGGCGAATTCTTTGATGTAAAGAATAACTATGAATATGTTGAAGCATACAGAGTTTTTGCCGGTGGTAATCCAACAATACTTCTTGTAAAAGAAGGAAAATATTTAGTTTACAAAGATGGCGCTATTACTGAAGTATTAGTTGCTGATGATATCAAAGCAATCGATCCAAAGAATAATTCAGAATTTGCATATGTTGATGGTGCATATTATGTTCCTAGAACAAATAAAAAATTATATTATGAAATGGCAACTGGAAAATTACTTACAGATAAAGAATATTTCATGGCTCAAGTAAATAACGTTGTATCACAAGCAACAATTGGCTTAGGTGCTGCTTCAGGAATGTTTACTATTAATAAATTACAAGTTGAAGAAGCAAACGATAAATCAAGCGTTAAATTTGATTTAGATTTAGACGTTAATGTACCTGCTGAAATAACTGGATCTGACGCTATTAGCGCATCTGTTAAATTATCAGTTTCTAGTCAACAAACTCTTTCTACTGAAAATGTAGTTGTTGAATTCCCAGAATTTGAAAGTTATATGGATATGACTTCAGTAGTTATTGAATTTATTAAAGGATTAATTCCAACTGAAGTTGAAGAATAATTTGATTTAATTAACTCCTTATGGTTATACTATAATCGTAACCATAGGGAGTTTTTTTATTTATTAAAGTTGGTTTTTGATAAACTCATTTTTTATATAACCGATGAATTTTTTTATGTTTACAAAACTTAAAAAGATTGTTTCAAAAACAAATGTTGATAGTACTATTACAGCAAGTGATTATATTTTACTTATGACTATAAAAGAGTATGGAACGATTGATAGTGAATCTAATTTAAAATCAATTGATACAACGACACTTGCTAATGCTCTAGAAATGTCTAAACCAGCATTAACGAAGGAAACTAAAAGACTTGAAAAATTAGGCTTACTTAAGAAAACAATAAAACTTAAAGATTTACGAAATCGTTATATTTTATTAACTTCTAATGGCCTTAAACAATTAGAATCAGATTATGATAAGATTTATAAACTTCCTCAACTTGTTGTTGATAAACTTGGAGAAGAAGAAAGCAAACATTTTATAGATTTATTTAAGAAAGTTAATAAAATAATAAATGAAGTTTACAAGAAATGAATAAATGCATAACATGAAAATAACTATAGTTGCAGATGTGCTAGGACAAGAAAATAATGGAACAACTATTACTTGTAAAAGGTTAATTGAAAATCTTAAGATGAGAGGGCATGAAGTCAAAGTAGTTTCGCCTTTAAAAACAGATTTAGAAGGATATTACACTTTGAAAACAAGATCATTTGGTCCATTTAATAATTATGTTGCGAAAAATGGTGTTGAACTAGCTAAACCCGACGATAAGATTATTTTAGAAGCTATAAAAGGTGCTGATGTCTGTCACATTTTATTACCTTTTAAGACAGGTATAAGAGCTATGAAACTTTGCAAGAAAGAAGATATTCCTGTAACAAGTGCATTTCATTGACAACCTGAAAACTTTAGTGTTCACTTAAAATTAGAAAAAAGCAAACTTTTTAATAAGTTTTTATATCATCGTTTTTATAAAAAGTTTTATAAATATGTTCATTGCCCAAGTGAATTTATTGCCCGTAAGTTAAGAGAAAATCATTATGACGATTGTTTAGAAGTTATTTCTAATGGTGTTGCTCCTGGATATGTAAATAAATCAGTCTGATGTTGAAATTAAAGCTATTGCTTGCCTTGAAGCAATAACATGTGGTTTAGTTCCTATTATTTCTGATAGTTCTAACTCTGTAACCAATTCCTTTGCCTTAGAAGATATAGATCTTTTTAAAGTTGGTGATGCTTTGGATTTATCAAAAAAAATTGATTATCTAATTGAACATCCTGAAGAAAAAGAATGTCTTTCCCAAAAATATTTAGAATATAGTAAAAAGTTTGCTATTTCTCATTGTATTGATTTAATAGAAGAAATGTTTAAAAAGGCAATTTGTGATTATGGCAAAGAAAAATAGAATAATGTATTATCATGACGAAG
This sequence comes from Coprobacillus sp. CAG:698, assembly GCA_000431235.1. Classification (GTDB taxonomy): domain Bacteria; phylum Bacillota_I; class Bacilli_A; order ML615J-28; family CAG-698; genus CAG-698. The sequence goes on from HF988702.1 coordinate 58,584, forward strand.
TTAATGATGATCTTGTAAAGACAAAAACTAATATTGATACTGTTCTTGATAAAAATTATCAATATTTAATCACTAGTCCTGTAAGAAAATTTTTTAGTTTTATTTTATTGCTCTTCCTATTTTATTTGTTGAAGGAAAAGTTTTTAGAGGATTAAAAATAAAAGGTAAGAAGAACTTACGTGTTGTAAAGAAAAAAGGATATATAATGTATGCTAACCATACTGATTTTCGTGATGCATATTTAGAACACGTTTTTATTGCTAATCCTAAACGCACATACATTATTGCTAATAAGGATGCTGTTTCTATTTTCTTTGTTAGAAGATTAACTAAAGATTTAGGTGCTTTACCTGTTCCCGATACTTTAGGGGGATTAAAAAATTTAAATTCATCAGTTACGCAAATATTAGGAGAAAAAAAGCATTAATGATTTTTCCAGAAGCACATATTTGGCCTTATTATACAAAAGTTCGACCTTTTCCTGTTACAAGCTTTCGTTATGCAGCTATAAATAATGTTCCTTGTGTGCCTGTTGCGGCAACATATCGTAAACATAAAGGATTATTTTTCTTTAGAAAAAAGCCGCAAATGGTTGTCTATGTTGGTAAGCCTATATTTCCTAATCAAGATTTATCAGTAAAAGAAAGTGCAATAAAACTTCGCGATGAAACATATGAGTATATTTGTCAAATGACAGAAAAGTATAGTACTTATGAGTATTATAAATATATAAAAAAAGAATAAAAAATAATAAATTATTAAATAATTTATTGAAAAAGATTTTAGATTATGATAAAATAATATCATAAAAGTAATTTAATTTAATACTTTTGTAACGATAATTAATTTAAATTGGAAAGGAGGCATTTATTATGCCATTAGTTAATTCGTTAGAAATGTTTAAAAAAGCTTATGAAGGCGGATATGCAATCGGTGCCTTTAATGTAAATAATATGGAAATTATTCAAGGTATTACTGAAGCTGCAAAGGAATGTAATTCTCCAGTTATTTTACAAGTATCTGCAGGAGCACGTAAATATGCTAAACATGTATATCTTGTTAAACTTGTTGAAGCAGCACTAGCTGATACAGATTTACCAATCGTTTTACACTTAGATCATGGTGATAGTTTTGAATTATGTAAAGATTGTATCGATGGTGGATTTACATCAGTTATGATTGATGGTTCTAAATTACCATTTGAAGAAAATGTAGCTTTAACTAAGAAAGTTTGTGAATATGCTCATGCTCATAAACCTTATGTAACTGTTGAAGGTGAATTAGGTAAATTAGCTGGTATCGAAGATGCAGTTAATGTAAGTGATGCAGATGCTCAATTCACTGATCCTAATGAAGTTGAAGAATTCGTAAGAAGAACAGGTGTTGACTCACTTGCAATCGCAATTGGTACTTCACATGGTGCTTATAAGTTTAAACCTGGTCAAAAACCTCAATTACGTTTTGATATCTTACAAAAAGTTTCTGAAAAACTTCCTGGATTCCCAATCGTTTTACATGGTGCTTCATCAGTTATGCAAGAATATGTTAAAATCGTTAACGAACATGGTGGAAAGATGCCAGATGCAATCGGTATTCCTGAAGATATGTTAAGACAAGCAGCAAAGATGGCTGTATGTAAAATTAACATTGACTCAGATTTACGTTTAGCAATGACTGCTTCAATTCGTAAACACTTTGACGAACATCCAGATCATTTTGACCCACGTCAATACTTAACTGATGCTCGTAACAACATTCGTGAAGTTGTAAAACATAAGATTACTGAAGTTTTAGGTAGCGATAATAAAGCCTAAAGATTACTAAATAGTTTGGATTAATACCAAACTATTTTTTTCAAAATAAAATATGAAAGGAATATATTTATGAAAGTAGTTGTTATATATGGTAGCCCTCGTAAACGTGGAAGTTCACGTTACCTTTGCGAGAAATTTATTGAAGGATTAAAAGAAAATCAAAATGAAGTTTTTGAGTTTGATGCTTGCTTTACACAAGTAGGTTCATGTCTTGCTTGTAATTATTGTCAAAAAAATGATAGATGCGTTCAAAATGATGATATGCAATTGCTTTATCCACACTTGCTTGCTGCTGATGTTATATGTTTTTCATCACCACTATATTATTTTGGATTATCAAGTCAAATAAAGAAAGTTATCGATCGTTTTTATGCTATTAATGATAAATTAATGGGCAAAAAGAAAACTATTTTACTTTTAACATCAGGTGGAGATAAGGATCGTAATGTTGAAGGATGCTTATTGGAATTTGAATTGTTTAATGAATATATGTACTTTACTAATATAGGTAATGTTTATGCTCCTAATATTTCATGTTTAGATGACTTACTTAAAACGGAATACCCTAACGAAGCATATCAATTAGGTAAGAAAATTAAATAGAATATTTATTTTTTTATTTAAATATGATATGATATATCTATGAAAGTTTATGATTTAGAAAAATTAGGTACTAATAAGATTTCCTTTTATTTGGCCTTAGAAGAATATTTACTATCTAAGGATGTTGATGCGTTTTTTGTATGGCGCATTGATAAATCAATAATAATTGGTAAACATCAATTATTAGAGGCAGAAGTGAATGTTGATTATGCATTAAGTTTAGGTGCGGAAATATTTAGGCGTCCTAGTGGTGGAGGTGCTATCTTTGCCGATGAAGGATGTTTTATGTATACGTTTATAACTAAACTTCGTAACAAGGATGAGATATATAAAAAGTATTTATCATATATAAAAGATGCTCTTTTAAAACTTGGCTTAAATGTAACTTTATCAGGACGAAATGACTTGCTTTTCAATGATAAAAAGTTTTCTGGCCTTGCTCTATATGAGACTAAGGATGGGGCATGCTTACATGGAACATTCTTATTTGATACAAACCTTGAAAATCTTGTAAAATGTGTAACACCAAGTAATGAAAAATTGATATCTAAAGGTATCAAAAGTGTTAGTAGCAGAGTAATAAATTTGAAAAATTACCTAAAAATCTCTAAAAAAGAGGTCATAAAATCCTTAGAAGACGAAATTTCACCCTCTAAAATCGTGTTAGGAGAAGACGAAATAAAAAAGGTAAGGCAATTAGAAAATAAATATTTGGATAAATCATGGATTTTCGATAAAAAACCCCCATATACTATTACTTTTAAAAAAAGAGTTACATGTGGAGAATTCCTATTTTTCATTGATATTATAAATGATAAAATTAAAAACATTAAATTGTTCGGTGATTTTTTCTTTGTTAAAGACATTAATAATATCCTTAGTGAATTTATTGATAAATGTTATAATTTAGAAACGATTAATAGTATTATAAATGCCTATAATGTAAGTGAATATATTATAGGACTTGATAATAATACATTTATAGAAATACTATCAGGAGGCTTAAATGGATAATATAAATAATGAATGTTTTAAAAAAACTCCTCTTTATGATGAACATGTAAAAAGAGGCGGAAAAATTGTTGAATTTGGAGGATATTTGCTACCAGTTGAATATACTTCAATAACTAATGAACATATGATGGTTAGAGAAAATTGTGGCTTGTTTGATGTTTCTCATATGGGAGAAGTATTTGTAACTGGTCCTGATAGTACTAAGTATTTAAATTATTTACTCACTTCAAATGTAGAAAAGCAGACTAATAATCGCATGCAATATGGTATGGCCTTATATGAAGATGGAACAATTGTCGATGACTTAATGATTTATAAATATAATGATGAAAAATATTTAATAGTTGTTAATGCCTCAAATACAGATAAAGATTACAATTGGTTTGTAAAGAATATTAACGATTATAATGTCAAAGTTGAAAACAAATCTGATTCTTTTGGCCAGCTAGCCCTACAAGGACCAAAAGCTTATGAAATTTTAAATAAATTATCAGATTATGATTTTGATAACATGAAGTTTTATGATTTTAAAGATGTTATAATTGATGGTAAAGAATTTATTTGCTCACGTAGTGGATATACTGGTGGCGATGGATTTGAAATTTACGGAAAACCATCTGATATAGTTAGTTTATTTATTACTTTGGCATCTTTAAATGTTACATTATGTGGATTAGGTTGTCGTGACACATTAAGATTTGAAGGATCTTTACCTTTATATGGACATGAAATAAGTGACAAAATTAATCCACTTATGGCTTGTTTAAGTTTTGCATGTGATTTTTCAAAGGACTTTATTGGAAAAGATTCTCTTTTAAAATACAAAGAAAATCCTACGCAAAAACTCGTTGGTTTAGAATTAATTGATAAAGGTATTGCTCGTGCTGGCTATGAAGTATTAAATGAAAATGAAGAAATAATTGGTTCGGTAACAACTGGATATTTGCTTCCTGGTCATGAAAAAGCTTTAGCACTAGCTATGATTAAATATGAATATAGTCAATTAAATACTATAGTTTATATAAGAGTTAGAAAAAAACTACTAAAAGCTATCGTTAGAGATAGAAAATTTATGGAAAAAATATATAAAAAATAGGAGAATGATATTATGAGTAAAGTTTTAGAAAATTTATTTTATTCAGAAACACACGAGTGGGCAAGAGTTGAAGGTAATATTGCTTATGTAGGTGTTACTGACTATGCCCAAGCAAATCTTGGTAGTGTTGTTTATGTTGAAGCTTTGGAAATTGGCGATGAAGTTGAACAATTTGATGAAGCGGGTGCTATTGAAAGCGTTAAGGCTGCAAGTGATATTATGTCTCCTTTAAGTGGAGTTGTTATTGAAGTTAACGATGATGTTATCGATAATCCTGAATTAATTAATGAAGATCCATATACAAATTGGATATTTAAACTTGAATTATCTGATGCCAGTGAAGTAGATAATTTATTATCTAAAGAAGATTATGAAAAGGAAATTGATGAATAATGTCAAAAACTAATTATAATCAATATAAATATTTCCCTCATACAAATGAGAATATAGAATTGATGCTTGAAAAAATTGGGGTAAATAATATTGATGAGTTGTTTAATGATATTCCTAAAGAGGTATTAATTGATAGTCTTGACTTAGATAATTCATTATCAGAAATAGAATTACAAAAGAAAGTTAATAAAATAGCGTCTAAAAATAAGTTATTTGAGATATATCGTGGTGGTGGTAGTTATGATGTTTACACACCAAGTATTATTGATTATATAACTTCTAGACAAGAATTCTTAACTTCATATACTCCATATCAAGCAGAAATTAGTCAAGGTACATTACAATACATATTCGAATATCAAAGTATGATTTGTGAACTCACTGGTATGGATTGTGCTAATGCATCAATGTATGATGGAGCATCAAGTTGTGCTGAAGCCATTCTTATGGCTTGTAGCCAAACAAGAAGAAAAAAAGCTTTAGTATCGAAAACTATTAATAAAAATTATTTAGAAGTAATTGAAACATACTTGAAATTTAAAGGTATTGAACTTGAATATGTAAACGAAAAAGATTTAGTAATTGACAATGATGATTTAGAAAAGAAAATCACTAGTGATGTTGCGTGTTTGATTTGTCAATATCCTAATTACTACGGATACTTAGAAAATGTAAAACATATTGATAAATTAAAACAAAATAAATCTTTATTTATTGTTTGTAGTGATATATCAACATTATCATTGATAAATACTCCAAGAGAATTAGGTGCCGATATTGCCTGCGGTGATTGTCAAACATTAGGTGTGCCTCTAGCAAATGGTGGACCTTATATAGGTTATCTTGCATGTATAGAATCATTAGTTAGAAAAATGCCAGGCCGTATTGTAGGAATGACTACCGATAAAGATGGTAAAAGAGGTTATGTACTAACTTTACAAGCTCGAGAACAACACATAAGAAGAGAAAAAGCAACTTCAAACATTTGTTCTAATCAAAGTTTGATGGCATTGCATGTAACTATCTATGCGTATTTATTAGGTAAAAAAGGACTAGTTTCAACTCAAAAATTATGCTATCGAAATAGTCATATGCTAATGGATAAATTAATTAGTACGAATAAATTTATGAAAGTTACTGAAAAACCATTTATTAAAGAATTTGTATTAAAAACGAATTTAGATATTGATAAATTAAATGAATATTTAGAAAATAAAGGTTATTTAGGAGGCATAAATTTAGGTAAAGGTTTATGTATGTTTTGTGCAACAGAAACAAAATTAGAAGAAGAAATAAATGAATTTGTAAAGATTGTAGGTGACTATAATGAGTGATTTGTCTCTTGATAACTTATTAATATTTGAAAAAAGTGTTCCTGGACGTGTTGGTTATTCTTTGCCTACAGAAAATATTGACATTGATTTAGATGACAAGTATTTGCGTAAAGCAAGTCTTGATATGCCCGAGTTATCTGAACTTGATGTTGTAAGACACTATACTAATCTTTCACTAAAAAATTTTGGTGTTGATCAAGGATTTTATCCATTAGGAAGTTGTACAATGAAATACAATCCTAAAATAAACGAAAAAATTGCTAGTGACTATCGATTTCAAAATATTCATCCTTTGCAAAACGATGAAAGTAAACAAGGTAGTTTAGAAATTGCCTATGAAGTTTGTAAAGATTTATCAAAAATTACTGGTATGGATGATTTTACATTATCTCCTTGTGCTGGAGCTCATGGAGAGCTTACGGGTCTAATGATAATCAAAAACTATTTTCTTGTTAAGGGTGATTTAAAGCGAACTAAAATAATTGTTCCTGAAAGTGCTCATGGCACTAACCCTGCTAGTAGTAGTATGTGTGGCTTTGAAGTTGTAAAAGTTAACTGTTTAGAAGATGGTTGTGTTGATATTGATGAACTTGAAAAATTAGCAACAGATGAAATTGCCGGAATTATGCTTACTAATCCCAATACCTTAGGTATTTTTGAAAAAGATATTTTAAAAATATCGAATATAATTCATAATGTTGGTGGATTACTTTATTATGATGGTGCTAATTTAAATGGTATTCTTGGCTTAGCACGCCCAGGAGATATGGGTTTTGACGTCTGTCACATAAATATCCATAAAACATTTTCTACTCCTCATGGAGGTGGAGGTCCTGGAAGTGGTGCTGTAGGTGTAAAACATTTCTTACAAAGCTATTTACCTGTTCCATTTATTGTTAAGGAAAATGGAAAATACATTCTTACAAAACCAAAACATACAATTGGCAGAGTAAGCACATTTATGGGCAATTTCTCTGTGATTATTAAAGCTTATGGTTATTTAAAATCACTTGGTAATGAAGACATTGCTATGATTGGTAGATTAGCAACTTTAAATGCAAATTATATCAAGGAAAGTCTCAAGGATTACTATTTACTTCCTATAAATAAACATTGTAAACATGAGGTTGTATTTGATGGTTTAATTGATAAAAAAGCAACAACTCTAGATGTTGCCAAGAGATTATTAGATTATGGATTCCATCCATTTACTATTTATTTCCCATTATTATTCCATGAATCATTGATGATTGAACCTACAGAGACAGAATCAAAAGAAACAATTGATAAGTTTATAGATGCTATGATTAAAATAGCTAAAGAAGATGCTGATCTAATCAAATCTAGCCCACATAATACTATAATTAATAGATTAGATGATGTAAAAGCAGTTCGTATGCCTATTTTAAAATATAAGGATATTCATAAATATGAATAAACATTATGATTTGATTATCATAGGTGCTGGACCTGGTGGCTACGAAACAGCCTTATATGCTAAAGAAAATGGTTTATCAGTTGCCCTAATCGAAGAAAATAAATTAGGTGGAACATGCTTAAACTGTGGCTGTATTCCCACAAAAACTTATTATACTGCTGCTAAGTATATTCATGATATAAAAAAAATGGCCTCATTTGGTTTTGAAACAAATTATTCTTTTGCTTTTGATAAAATAAAAGAAAAAAAGGAAAATGTTGTTTTAGAATTAGGTAAAGGTATAGAATACTTAATCAATAATTCTAAAGTTGATTTATATAATGGTAAAGGTATTATTACTGATAAATTAGACGGAATTATTAAAATTAAAGTAAATGATGATATTTTATTTTGTGATCATTGTATTATAGCCACTGGATCAGAACCAGTTAAAGGTATAATTCCTAATGGAGATTTGGCAATAACTTCTGAAGATTTGTTAAGTCTTAACAAACTACCTAAATCATTAACGATTATAGGTGGTGGAGTTATTGGAATTGAAATGGCAACTATCTTTGCAAGCTTAGGAACAAAAGTAGAAGTCATAGAAATGATGGACAATATTTTACCAATGCTAGATAGTGATATAGCAAAGAGAATACAACTCTCACTTTCTAAAATTGGCATTAAATTTCACGTTAAATCGATTGTAAATAGAATTATAGATAAAAACTCAGTCGAAGTGATTGAAAAGGGAAATCCTCAAATAATCACTTCGGAATATATCCTTCTTTCTGTTGGTAGGAAGGCTAGAGTTGATGTCTTTGAAAATTTGAATATTGAAACCAACAAAAAAGGCTTTAAAATAAATGACTATTTCGAAACTTCAGTTTCTAATATTTATGCTATTGGTGATTGTAATGGAAAGAACATGCTTGCCCACTATGCAACATATTCTGGATATAAAGTAGTTAACAAGATTTTAAATAAAAATGATAATATTAACTTATCTCTAACTCCTTCAGCTGTTTTTACCTTTCCAGAGATCGCTTCAATTGGTTTAACGGAAAAACAAGCTAAAGAAAATAATATTGTGTATACAGTAAAAAAACTATCTTTTAGACAAAATGGTAAAGCTTTATCTATGGATGAAAAAGATGGTTTCCTTAAAGCCATTATTTCTGATGATGAAATTATAGGAATGTGCATATGTGGCCCAGCGTCAGCAGATTTAATACATGAAATAGGTATATTATTAAATGAGCATATTAAGATTTCTAGATTTAAAGATTATGTATTTGCTCATCCAACATTAAGTGAAATATTAAAATTAATTTAATAATAATTAATTAAAAAAACCTCTATGTGCTATTAATATAGAGGTTTTTATAAGTTTTTACTGTTTTAAATAACCTTATTTCATTCTTTTTATTTTTTTACTTCCAAAATCGTAAAAAATATGGTAAAATAGATAAAAGAAAAGGGTATATATATGCAAAGATATTTTATTGACAACAAATATATAAATACAGAAAATAAAACAGCTTTTATTGAAGGTAAGGATTATCATCATATAAGAGATGTTATGAGAATGAAAATAGGAGATAATATCATTCTCCAAACAAATGATTCAAAAGAATATTTATGTGAGATAATAGATCTTTCTAAAGTTGTTAATTTAACAATCATCGAAGAAAAAGACAATCTAAATGAACTTAACTGCCATGTAACAATTGCTCAGGGACTTGTTAGACGTGAAAAGACTGAAGAAGTAGTGCGCAGGATTGTAGAACTTGGTGCTAGCAGGTATGTTAATGTTAAACTAGAAAGATGTAATGTCCAATTAAAATCTAAAGATGACTATAAAACATCCCGTTTAGAAACAATTGTGAAAGAAGCCAGTGAGCAATCTGAAAGAGGTAAACTTTTAGAACTTGATGGTTATATATCATTTAAAGAGTTCCTAAATTATTCAAAAAAATATGATTTCAAATTTGTTGCTTATGAAAACGAGGGACGTACTAATTCTCATAATATAAATGAATATTTATGTAATTTCCCTCAAAAAAATATTTTGTTTTTAGTTGGACCTGAAGGTGGTTTTTCTCCAAATGAAATAGAAATGCTAGAAGCAAATGGATTTATATGCATTGGCTTAGGTAAAAGAATATTACGTACAGAAACTGCTCCTTTAATGATAATGAGTATCGTTTCCGCATATGTTGATTATAAGGGTGAAAAAAATGAAGATTAATTATGTATCACTAGGATGTAAAGTAAACACTTATGAAACTGTTGGCGTTGTTAATATGTTTGTTAAGAACGGGTTTGAAGTTGTTTCTCTAGATGAAGAAAGTGATGTTACAATTATAAATACTTGTACGGTTACCCAAACAAGTGACTCGAAAAGTCGTAAAACTATTAGGCAAATTGCCCGTCAAAATCCTAACTCAATAATTTGTGTTATGGGCTGCTATGCCCAATTAAATAGTGAGGAAGCTTCGAAAATTGATGGTGTTAGTATTGTTGTTGGCAGTTCTAATAGAAAATTGATTTATGAACTTGTAATGGAAAAAATTAATGGTTATACAAGTGGAACAATCAATAAATGTGAAGACTACAATGAAATAACTGAATATGAAGATTTAACTTTGGATCATTATGATACTAAAACAAGAGGTTTTGTGAAAATACAAGATGGTTGCGAGAACTTTTGCAGTTATTGCACAATTCCATATTCACGCGGTAAATTTAGAAGTAGACCTAAAGATAGTGTAATAAAAGAAATAAACCATTTGACTGAATTAGGTATGAAAGAAATTGTTCTAACAGGAATTAATACAGGTGCATATGGGATGGACTTTGATGACTATAACTTCCCAAATTTATTGCAAGATATCATCAAAGACGTCAAAAATGTTGGCAGAATTAGAATTTCTTCTATTGAAGTCACTGAAGTTACTGATGAATTAATCGCAGTTATGAAAGATAATCCTCAACATTTTTGTAATCACCTTCATATACCATTACAAGGTGGAAGCGATGAAATACTAAAAAAAATGAATCGTAAATATGATACAAAATATTACGAAGAAAAAATAAGATATGTAAAAGAACTTTTACCTGGCGTTAATATAACTGCCGATTTATTAGTTGGTTTTAATGGCGAAACAGATGAACTCTTTAGAAAAGCATATGAATTTGTAAATAAAGTTGAATTTGGGGAAACACATATCTTTCCATATTCACCAAGAAGTAAAACTAAAGCTTATCAAGATAGTAAATTAATTCATTTTGCTGACAGAGTTGACGGAATAACTATGAAGAAAAGAGTAAAAGAACTTTTAGATTTAAACAAAATTAATGCACTAAAATATCGAAACAAATTTTTAGGACAAACAGTTGATATAATTGTTGAGGAGATAATTGATGGAAAGTGTGTTGGTCATTCATCAAACTATTTGTTAGTTTCGTTCCCATCAATTAATAATAAACCTAATGATTTAGTTAAAGTAAAGATTACCAAAATAGGTTATCCAATGTGCGAAGGAGTTATAGATGTCATTCAATAAATATAATTTTAAAGATTACATAAAACAAGGCTTAGATGCTATAGGTTTTGAAAATCCAACAGAAATACAAGAGAGAATAATTCCCCTTGTATTAGGCGGAAATAATGTTATTGGTAAAAGTCAAACAGGAACAGGCAAAACTCACAGTTTTATATTACCAATTCTTCAAAAACTTGACGAAAAATTAGCTGAAGTTCAAGCAACAATAATCGTTCCAACACGAGAACTTGCTAGTCAAATATATAATGACTTTAATAATATCATAAAATATTCACCTGAAAAAATCGATATTAGAATGTATGTTGGTGGTACAAATCGTCAAAGTGAAATGGAAAGACTTAAAAAAAGTCAACCACAAATTGTTATTGGAACCATTGGGAAAATTAAAGACTTAGCTAGTGATAACAATTTACTTAAAATTTATACTTCAAAGATTGTAGTTATTGATGAAGCAGATATGGCTTTAGATTTAAATGAATTAGAAGATTTAGATTATGTCTTTTCATTATTTAAAGATGCACAGTATTTATCTTTTTCAGCAACGCTAAATAAAGAACTAGTTAATTTCATCAACAAATATATTTCTGTTAATGAATTTGTTGATTTAGTTGGTACAAATGTTGTAAAGGAGTCTATTGAGCATGTTTTTATACCAACTAAAAATAAGGACAAGGATGAAGTTTTATTAGAATTGCTAGAAATAATAAAGCCATATTTAGTTCTTATCTTTGCTAATACAGTTGAAAAAGTAGATGAAATTGCTAATATGCTTTCAGAAAAAGGATATAAAGTTGGCAAAATAACAGGTAACTTAGAGCCAAGAGAACGAAGACAAGTTATTAAGAGGATAAAAGATGGTATATATCAATACGTAGTTTGCTCTGATATTGCCAGTCGTGGAATGGATATTACTGGTGTAAGTCATATCATAAATTATGAACTTCCTAAGGATTATGAATATTACATTCACAGAATTGGTCGTACAGCAAGGTTTGAAAGTACTGGAATGGCTATTTCTTTCTATGATTACGAGGATGCTAGTTATTTAAATAAACTTTCTAATAAAAATATTACTTATAAGTTTATGATGATAAAAGATGGCGAACTTGTTATTACACAAAATCGTAATGCTAGTTTCAAGCAAATGAAAACTAGTGATATTGCTATACACAAAAAATATCCACTTGGTAAAAAAGTTAAACCTGGATATCGTAAAAAAAGAAATGAAGCCATAAAAAAAGAAATAAGCAAAATAAAACGAAAAAAAATTGATAGTATGTATAAAAGATTATCAAATAAAAATGATTTATAAAAAAAGGAGAGAAAAAAGTGGCAAGAATTAATGAAAAGATTTTGTTAGGATGTCATGTTTCAAATAGTGGTAGTGAAATGCTTTTAGGAAGCGTTAAAGAAGCTCTAAAATATAAAGCTAATTGTTTTATGGTTTACTTGGGTCCACCACAAAATACTAATCGTAAAGAAGCAAGTTTACTTCACATTGAAGAAATGAAAGAAGAACTTGAAAAAAATAATATTAATATTGAGAATGTAATAATTCATGCTCCATATATTTTAAATTTAGCTCAAAGTAATGAAGATAAAAGAAGTTTTGCAATAAGATTCCTTTCAAGCGAAATGAAAACAATGGCTGCAGTTGGTGCTAAATATATCGTTGTTCACCCTGGAGCGCATATGCATCTAGGTGAAGAAGTTGGACTTGAATTGATTGCTGATTCTTTAAGACAAGTTTTAGAGAACACTAACTTTGATAACACATATATAGCCTTAGAAACAATGAGTGGTAAAGGAACTGAATGTGGGAAAAACTTTGAGGAAATTCACAAAATTATTGAATTATTAGGCAATAACAATAGAATAGTTTGTTGTTTGGATACATGTCACATCAATGATGCAGGTTATGATATTGTAAAAAATTATGAAGATGTAATCGAAAAATTTGATCAAATTATTGGATTAGATCGTTTGAAAATTATTCACTTAAATGACTCAAAAAATCCATGTGGGAGCCATAAGGATCGCCATGAAAACATTGGCCTTGGATGTATAGGTTTTAAAACCTTAATGAAATTTGTAACTGATGAAAGATTTATAAATATTCCTAAAATTCTTGAAACTCCTTATGTTAAGGCAGATGGTGAAGAATATCCTCCATACATGCATGAAATAGAAATGATTAGAAATAAAAAGTTCGATAAAGAACTTATTAATAACATTGTATCTTATTATAAAAATAATTAGTCATGCAATTTGTATGACTTTTTAGATATTTTATAAATTTTACCAATAAAAATTTAAGTTAATTTGTTTATTAATAAAGGATGAGATATGAATAAAATAGATACAGAACAAATGAACAATATAATTAGACAGCTAAAAAGTGGTAACATGGATCTCTTTGATGATTTTTATGAACTAACTAAGAAACAAGTATATGTAGCTATCATAAATATTATTAAGAATAAAACAATATGTGAAGACATTATGCAAGATACATATTTAAAATTCTTAAATAACATACATAAATATAAAGATAAAACAAATGTTATTGCTTTTATCGTTACAATAGCTAGAAATCTTGCAATTAACGAATATAATAAAAACAAAAGAGAAGTACATTATGACTTATCGTTATACGAAGAGGAAATAGTTTCAAAAACTGAAGAAACACCTTTACTAGACTTAGTTTACGAAACTTTATCAGGAATTGAACTTGAAGTTTTTATTCTCCATGTTATTGATGATTTAAAACACCGAGAAATTGCTAAAATAATGAAAAAACCACTAGGAACAATTACATGGATTTATAATAAAGCACTTAAAAAAATGAAAGAAAAGGTTGGTGAAAATAATGAGTAAATATGAAAAATTTATTAGTGACTTAAATAATGAAATTGATAATCTTGATATTATTGATGTAAAAGATAAAGTTAAAAGCAAATATGTTTATTCTAAAGCTAAAAATAAATCTTTTTCCCTATTTGCAAAACCATTAACACTGCCAGTTTTTTCAATAATACTTTTTTTGGTTAGTTTTGTGTTTATTAAAATATCAATTGACCCAGCCCATGAACCTAAAAAACCTATAATAGCAAGTTCTATAGAAGATGCCTATGCCTTTGAAATGATGACTGCTGCTAATTATATATATACTGATGCCACTACTAATTTAAAGAGAAGACAAAGAAATAACGATTTAAATAATATTTGTGATAAAATAAACAGATTTTATCTTACAATTAATCAATTATTACGTAAAGAAAAAATAGAATATAAAATAACTAATAGTGATAATGATATGTATGAAAACAAAATGGTTATTAACTCGTTCTTTAATGACAATTTTGATTTATATTATACTATATATTTCAATAAATCTTTTATAGAAAAAGATGACGATGAAGAAATATATAATTTAAATGGAATAATTATCATTAATAATATTAATTATGAAATTATAGGTGAAACAATTGTTGAAGAAGATGAAGTTGAAACAAAGATAAAAGTACTTATTAATGAAACTGAATATTTTATTATCGAACAAGAAAAAGAAGATGATGAAGAAAAATTTGTGTATAAGACATATGTTAATAATAAATTAACTAAAGAGGTTGTAATTTCATATGAAATAGAGAATAAAGATATTGAAATAAAATTGGAGTTAAATACATCTTCTAGAAATGAAGAAATCAAAGCCAAATATAAAAATAATGAATTAATTCTAAAGGTTGAGTTTAATGATTACGAAGGAAAAATAAAAGTAATTGATAGTATTGATTCTATTAGTTATTATTTTATTAATGAAAAAGTTACAATAAATAAAAAAATAATAAAAAACTAAATATTTACCAATAAAAACAAATAATTATTTGTTTATTAAGTGAATGGAGGTTTTACTTATGAAAAAAACATTATTTACACTAATACTTATCTTTACTTTTTTAATCACAGTTTCCTGTGCAAACTCTGAGAAGGCAAATGAAAATTCAAACAATATCTTTGATAATGAAATAAACATTATGTCTTATCAAACTTTATCTTCAATAAAATTATTAGAATTAAATGAAAACAATATTACAAAAAGACGATTACCAAATAATAATGATGTTACTGAAAAAAATGATATTGAAAAATATATTCAAATGATGGAGGAACTTTTAAATGGTAATCATGGATTTATAATTGCACCAAAGACATCTGATAAGGAAAATTATACTAATTTCATTGAAATTAAAACAAGTAATTTTTATAACGAAGAAATTGTATATTCACTATATTATAATGAAGAAACATACTCAGAAGAAATTGATGAGGATAAAATTGAAATTGTAAAAATTATCAAAGGTATTGCTATTTCTAACGGAAAGGAATTTACATTAGAGGGAAAAATAACCGAAGAAAAAGAAAACGATGAAGTTGAAACTGAATCAGTTTACAAAATAATTGAGGATAAAGATAACTATGTAATTGTTAGTTTAGAAAAGGAAGATGAAGATAATGAAATAGAACATGATTATAAATACGTTGTTGTTAAGAACGGAAAAAAAGTGAATGAGTTAAAATTTGAATTTGAACAAGAAAAAGAAGAAATATCGATAAAACTTACAGAAACTAATAACAACGAAAAAAAATCATATAAATTTAAATGCATTGAAGAAAATAATATTAAATATATTAAAATTGAAGTTAGAGAAGGAACGAGTAAAAAAATAATAAAAGTAAGAATGATATATGATACTGAAAAGAATCAATATTCTTATGATTATAAATATGTTAAAGAAAAGTAGTTTATTGTTTATTATATAGAAAAAAGGCTGTTACTATTGAACAAGCCTATTTTCTTTTTTTAATTATTTCAAGATATTTTTTTCCATTTTCATCAGATAGTATTTGATTTTCGTTTTCAAAGATTATGTTTCCGTCAACTAATTTATATTCATAACCTTTAATTAGAAAATATATTTCTGCTTTCAAATTAGGAATTATTTCTTCGTAAGACAATTTGGTAACTATCTTTCCTTTTTTAAATAACACAGCACAGTTTTTTCCTCCTGCTATTCCCAAGTCTGCATCTTTTGCTTCTCCTGGTCCATTTACAACACATCCCATGACAGCAACTTTAATGTATTTATTAAATGAATTTAAAAATTCATTTATTTCATTAGCTATTGGAAACATATTATACTGGCATCGACCACATGTTGGACAGGAAATTAATATAGGTTTTTCATATAAACCTATTGATGAAAGTATTTCTTTAGCAGCTTTTACTTCTAAAAGAGGACTTTCGGTTAAAGAAACTCTTATTGTATCTCCAATACCTTTCAGAAGAAGTGAACCTAAGGCAATGCTCGATTTTACAACTCCTTGATATTCTAACCCGGCCTCAGTTACTCCTAGGTGGAGAGGATAATTATAAGCTTTAGAAAGCATTTCATAAGCTTCAATTGTTTTGATCACACTTGATGATTTGACAGAAACAACTATGTTGTGAAAGTCTAAATTTTCAAGAATCTCAATGTTTTCTTTAGCACTTTCAAATAATGCTCTTGAGGAATTACCATATTTTTCATAGATATTTTTACTTATTGAACCACTATTAACACCAATTCTAATAGGAATATTTTTTTCTTTGCACTTTTGCACAATAAGTTTTATGTGCTCAATATTAGAAATATTTCCTGGATTAATTCTTAATTTACTTATGCCATTTGCAATTGCCTTTAAAGCTAGTTTATAGTCATAATGTATATCGGCAACAATTGGGCCAGCACAAGAAGAAGTGATTTCTTTTAAAGCCTCTGCATCATCATCGTCTAATACCGCAACTCTAACAATGTCACAGCCTTTAGAAAAAAGCTCATTTATTTGAGCTATTGTATTTTTTGTATCGCTTGTTTTTGTATTGGTCATGCTTTGGATAGCTATTTTATTTGTACCACCTATTTTAATGTTTCCAATACAAATTTCTTTGGTTTTAGTTAAACTATTTAATCTATTTTTCATTTATTTTGTAGAAGCAACTTTTTCGGTAGTTACTTTTTTCCTTTTTTTCTTTTTTCTTTGAGGACTACGAATGTGTTGTTCTCTTAAAATATTGTAAATAGTACTACGTGATAAGTTATATCCTCG
Organism: Coprobacillus sp. CAG:698; assembly: GCA_000431235.1. Classification (GTDB taxonomy): domain Bacteria; phylum Bacillota_I; class Bacilli_A; order ML615J-28; family CAG-698; genus CAG-698. The sequence continues at coordinate 75,977 of HF988702.1, forward strand.
ATCATTCATTTCTTTAGCAAAGTCTGTAAAATTTGTTTTACGGAATTCAACACGATAGATATGAGCAATTTCTTTTCGTAAATCTTCAGAATAAGTATTTACAGGTTTATGATATCTATTTTTATGAATTACGCCTTCTTCACCTTCATTTAATACTTGTCTCTTTAAGTTACGCACTTGTCTTGTGGTTATTTTAAGAAGTTTTGCTGCTTTGGTACCATTTATTTCACCGTTAATTAAACGAGTAATAACACGAAGTTTCTTTTTTTCAAGTCTTTTAAGTTTTAATTTTTTGCTTTCGACAATGGCTTCAGTGTCTTCAACTTCAAGTACTGGTTGATTATTTGTTTCCATATTTTGTCTCCTTAAAAATTATTTCATATAATTTTTTCCTATATATTATACTCGAAATCAAGAAAAAAATCAAGACCTAATTTATTCTTATTGCTTACATATATTTTTCAAAAATTTTAATAATAATTAAAAAACCAAAAATTAATATCGAAATATCTTGATTTTTTGTAAATGATGATGTATAATATATAGGTATTATTTCAGGAGGAATAGTTATGCGCTTAACATTTTTAATGAGATGTACTGTTTGTAATTCTGAAAATTATTTAACACAAAAAAATAAGAAGAATGATCCAGACAGACTTGAAATGATGAAGTTCTGCCCTAAATGTAGAAAACAAACATTACATAAAGAGAAAACAAAAAAATAGGTCTATTTTAAAGATCTTAAAAAAAAGTGCCGTTAGGTTCTTTTTTTTACTTTTTTTGACAGACATTTGTATTATACTTATAGGTATCAATTCTTAAAGGAGGTAACGAGTTTATTACTTACTCGTATGATTGTATGCCTAAGGAAAAGAAAAAAGCATTTGATGAAAAACAAGAAAGAAGTACAATGTTTTATTATGAAATAATTGGCTCTGTTATAATAATATTATCAATTACTACTTTAGGAAAACTTGGTAAAGTTGGAAAAGTATTAACAACACTATTAAAAGTAACTTTTGGAGATTGGTATTTTATTGCTCTTTTGTTTCTACTTTTTTTAGGAATTTATAATCTTTTCTTACATACCCGATTTAATTTCAAAGATAATAGATTTGTTGGCTTTATCTTTTTAAGTTTAACTATTATGCTATTTTCTCATTTTTCCATACATAAATATGTATTAGAAAGTGATAGTTCATATTTAGGAGCCACTTTTGATTATTATAAAAACTTTATTAATGTTGGCTATGCAAGCTCATTAGGAGGAGGATTAATCGGAGCCATAATATTCTATATAATATATTATCTATTAGGTAAAATAGGAGTTATTTTATTAGGCTTAGTTCTCTTAATATTAAGTGTTTCTTTGATTTTTAATACTCCTTTTCTTGATATTGGAAAATGGATGGGTTCAAAAATATTAGGAATATTTCGAAAATTTAAGTCTTTTCGCTCGTTTTTCAGATATGAAGTTGGAAAAGATATGCAAGAAAAACGTAAAGAATACGTTAAACTATCACTTGGTACTTTTAAATCGTTTTATGATGATAATATAGTAAATGCACAAGAAGAAGATGCTAGTTTTATTTTAAATTCTATAAAGAGTTATTTTGATGAAAAAAATATAATTTATTCTGAATCACCATATATTATTTCATATTATGTTTCCACATTTTATTTTGAATTAAAAACAGAAATAAGTCATTTAACAATAACTAATATATTTTATGATTTAAAAAAATTGATTAAATCGGAAAGTTTCTTTAGCTTTGAAAGTAATTATTTAATTATTCAGGTAAGCAATTATAAAAAAAGAACCTTATCGGTTCGAAAAATATTGATTTCTTCAAAGACCAATCAAAATTATATCTTTCCTTATGGAATTGATTATCAAAATAATCTTATAACTCTTGATATAAATCAAACTAATAATTTACTTTTAGTAGGCGAATCTACGGCTGAGATATTAAACTATTTAAAGTATTATTGTTCTTTAATATTTTATAAATATAAATCATGTGACACAGAAGTGTATTTATACGATCGCTTTGATGATTTAAGTATTTTTCATAATGTAATGAATGTTGAAGGAGATATTTACGCTTTTCTAGACTTTCTAATGAAAAAAATAGATGAATGGAATGAATCGTTATCTTTAAATGGTTTATTTGATTATAAAACATATTTAAATAAAAGTGAAACTTCATATTTAAAATATAAAGTAACAAAAAAGTTTGTTATTATAAATGTTATTGATGAAAATGTTGATTTAAAATACATTGAAGATGCTTTTCTTTATATAACTCAATTATCGAAAAAACTTGGAATTACTTTTATTTACTCTTTAAATAATTCTAAATTTATAAATAATACTATTAATTCAATGTTTGAAAACAAAATAGTTTTTAAAATAAATAGAGAATTAAGTGATACGTTTACGAGTCGAGATGATGTTTATAAAAATGCTTTATATTTAGAAGGAAGTGGAGATGCTTTCTTCATACAAAAAAAATCAGTTAAACGTATAGCTACACCATTATTGTCATCAAGTGACTTAGAACAAGTAAATAATGCTTTAAACAAAAATAATAATTAAAAAGGCCTATTTTCGGCCTTTATATTTTTTTCTTGCTTCATTAATAGCATCATAACGCTCTTTTAAAGCTTCTTCATATTTACTTGTTGTTTTAGGAACATAATAAACAGCATCTTTAATTTTATCAGGAAGATATTGCTGGTATACCCATCCACCGGGATAGTCATGTGGATACAAGTATTTTCCATTTCCTTCTTCGAACGAATAAACATTTTTCAGATGGGGTGGTAATGTTCCTGTATCTTTTGTTTCGATGTCTTCCATGGCTTTTGTGATAGCTAAGTAACTAGAGTTAGATTTTGGGGAAAGTGCCATCTCAACAACTATGCTAGCAAGTGGAAGTTTTGCTTCAGGCATGCCTAGTTCTAAAGCTGTTTCACATGCTGCTCTAACTTTTGGTCCTATACTTGGGTTAGCTAGAGAAATATCTTCATATGCTATACAAAATAGTCTTCTAGTTAGAGGAAGTAAATCATCGACATATAAAAGTTTTCCTAGATAGTGTAGACTTGCATTAACATCGCTGCCTCTAATAGATTTGTGTAATCCACTAAGGGTATTGTAATAGCCATCACCATTTTTATCAAATTCTAAACTTGGTTTTAAAATAGTTTCTTTTGCCATTTCAAAATCCACTAGTTTATCTCCAAAAGCAAAGTATAGATTTTCAATCATATTTAATAGACTTCGTCCTTCACCACTAGCAATCTCAATAAGATATTTCTTAGCCTTATCATCAAGATTAAAGTTTTTACTTTCTTCATTTATAAAGGAAATAGCCTTATTTGTGAGTTCTAATAAATCATTTTCATTTAAAGGAAATAGTTTATAAATATTACAGCGTGATCTAATAGCAGGATTAACAGCTCTATAAGGGTTTATTGTTGTCATTCCAATTAAAGTGATTTGACCGCTCTCCACAAAAGGAAGAAGATAATCCTGAATATCTTTTTTCATTCGATGAATTTCATCGATAATTAAAATATTATTATTATCTTTTTCAATTAATCTTTTTAGTTTTTCTTTATTATCAGATGAAGCATTAAAAGTATCATATTTTACGTTTAATGTGTTAACAATAGCTTTGGCAATTGTTGTCTTCCCAATTCCTGGGTCACCATAAAAGATCAGAGAAGTTATTTTATTTGAGTTTAGAAGTCTTCTAATAGCTCCATTTGGGCCAACTAAGTGTTTTTGCCCAACAATTTCATCAATTGTTTTCGGTCTTAATGCATATGCTAAAGGTTCCATTTTTTATCACCTTATAAATTATACTCGAAAAATGGAAATTAGTAAATATTAATTATTTTCTTTTTTACATAAATTTACTCCAATAATTCCTCCAATGGTTGCTAAGACTAAATATGCTACTATTTTAATTAAATTAAAATAGGTAAATGATTTATTAATAATGAAATTTGTTAATAAAATAATAAACATTACAAATACACCAGATAATAAACCTTCAAGTAAACCATTATTTTTTATTACTAAACCTTTAAGAAGTCCTAATATAAAAAATAGAACACCACCTATTATATATGAATAAATGTATAATGTTTTCTCATTATTTGATGCTTTATTTTTATAAAGCAATAATGCATAAAATCCTAAAGTCAAGCAAACAATAAATATAAATATTAAATAACAAATCAATTTTTTTAAAGTCAAGCTTTTAAGTTTCATTATATCACCACTTAAATATATGACAAAAATAAAAAAATAGAACATATGGAGGAAAGAATGTTTGCTTTAGTTTGGAAAACTGCTTTTATATATTTTCTTATATTACTGACATTAAGATTTATGGGAAAAAGAGAGGTTGGGCAACTTGGTTTATTTGATTTTGTTGTTTTATTGTTAATTGCTGATGTCAGTGCAATAACATTAGATGATGAAAAAAGTATTTATACATGTCTTATACCAGTTATTATTCTTTCACTTATTCAAAAAATATTAGCTGTTATTTCATTGCATGTTCCTTTTGTAAGAAATATTGTTGATGGTAAAGAATCTGTTATTATGTACGAGGGTAAATTAAACATTAAAGAAATGAAAAAACAGAATTATAACGTTGATGATTTATTATCACAATTAAGACTTAAGAATGTGAAAAGTTTATCTCAAGTAGAATATTTAATTCTAGAAAATAGTGGAGATATTAGCGTTTTTTTATATGAGGAAAATGAGAAAAAACCTTTATCATATTCTAAGGGAAAAAGAGGTGGTACAGGTTCATCAAGCGTTAGTACAACTGTACATACAATTACTAAAGATATTTCTATTTTTCCACTAGTTATTTCGGGAAAAATAATTGAAGAAAATTTAAAATTACGAAATATAAAAAAACCTTGGCTTCTTGAAGAAATAAAAAGGCAAGGTTTTGATCTTAAAAATGTTTATTATGCTAACATGGAGAATAATAAATTATTTATTGTCAGGACATGTAGTTTTTAAAGATATATCTTTTAAAATAAATAATTTTACTAATACAATATATATAAGAGAAAAAACAAGGGAACTAATGATAAAATTTAGTTTTAAATATTTTAAAATATACATAATGTAAAAATTAATTCCGAAGAAAAGAATCATTTTTATAAGTTCTGTTAATTGTATTTTTATTTTGAGTAATTTTTTGGTGTAAATATAGTATATGAGTGTATGAATAATATTAATAATTATTACTGAATAAAATAATGATTTATAACCTATTTCTTTTATAAATGTTAAACTAAGAATTAGAAGTAGTTTTATAGCACAACAACAAATTGAAATTATCAATATGTTTTTTTGTTTTCCATGAGCTTGAAGTACACTTAAAAGAACTGGGTTTATATAAAATAAAACAAATATTAAGGAATAGTTTCTTACAAAATAACTCCCACTAGTGCTTTTATATAAGAAATACATATATTTATCACCATAAAAATATAATATTATTCCTAAAAGAATACCAGGTATTAGCGAAAATCTAAGGGCATTTTCTGTTAGTACTTTTGAGTTATTATTATAATTATTTTTAGAAATAGTTGGTATAATTACTGTAGCAATACAAGAAGAAGTAAAAATGAACATTGTAAGAAGAGGTAAAGCGTAGGCATTTACTTCACTATAATGATACATAATTTCATTTTGAGAGATATTTATTTTTCCAAGAACATAAGTGTAGATAATTGGTTCTAAGAAAAATGATAAATTTATAACAAGGTGAGATAAAGTTTCTGAAAATGATAAGGTAAATATCTTTTTTTCTAAATTCTTTAGAGGATTGATATTATTACATGTTTTGTTTAATACTTTTTTTACTTTGAAAATATTATATAGCAATGAACATATTTCCCCAATTGTCATCGAAAAAAGTGATATTGATACACTTACAATTAAACCTTTTTTTGAAAAAATAAGAAGGAGTAGAGTTGAAAAAATCATTCTGCCGATTTGTTCGATTAAGGCACTATTTGATGATGTTTTTATGTTATCTAAACCATTATAAAAACCACGATATACACCATTAAGCATTGAAAATGGAATCATAGTTAGTGATATTAATAAAGGATAATAACAATCACTTTGTTTTAAAAGATACAAAACAATAAATTTAAATAATAATATAAAAACAATTGATGTAAGTATTGTAGCGTACAATCCTAAGTATATTCCTACTTTTAATATTTGTTTACGTGTATATTCGTTTGTTTTTTCATTTTCAGCAGTTATTTTTGATAGTGTTATATTTAAGGAAAAACCAGAAATAGAACAAAGGAGCATTATTGTTGGTAGTGTTAATACATATAAAGATATACCGTCTTGACCTAATAATCTAGTAATTACAATCCTATTTAGAAGAGATAAGGCTTTTATTATTAAACTTGAGGAAATAAGAATTAATGTATTTTTAATTAAAAAGTTGGTTTTATATTTTTTTATCATATACATCACATTTAATATTATGAAAAAAGAAAATAATTATTAATAAAATATTATTAAGGAAATTTTAAAAATGTATTGAAAGATTCTTAATAATTTGATATAATAGGTAAGTAAAAGAGGTGTGAAAATGGATTACAAAAAATACATTGCAACTGTGAAAGATTTCCCTACTAAAGGAATTATGTTTAGAGATACTACTCCATTAATGGCTAATGGTGAAGCTTTTAGATGTGCTTGTGAAGAATTAGAAGAATTTGCTAAAGAGTGTGGAGCTACATTAATTGCTGGTCCTGAAGCAAGAGGATTTATTTTTGGTTGTCCAATTGCCAAAGATTTAGGAGTTGGATACGTTCCCATTAGAAAACCTAATAAATTACCAAGAGAAACAGTAGATGTATCTTATTCTTTAGAATATGGAACTAATACACTATGTATTCACAAAGATGCTGTAAAAAAGGGTGATAAGGTTTTTATAGTTGATGATTTACTAGCAACTGGTGGAACTGTAAAAGCTGCTATAGATTTAGTTGAGAAACTAGGAGGCGAAGTAGTAGGTCTCGGATTCTTAATTGAACTTGTTGATTTAAAAGGAAGAAAACTATTAGAAGGATATAAAATTAAAGTTTTAATGGAATATTAATAAATGTTTATAATTCTGTATGATTTATTCATGCAGTTTTATTTTGAGGTGATTATAAATGAAAAATAAATCTATTGATATGCTTAATTCATCATTATGGAAAACAATATTTATATTTGCTTTACCGCTTATTTTTTCTAATCTTCTTCAAGTTTTGTTTAATATGTCAGATATTGTTGTTGTTGGGAAATTCGGAGGTAAAAATTCGTTAGGATCTGTCGGTTCAACAACGATACTAGTTTCTCTTTTTACTGGTCTTTTGATTGGTATGGGTTCAGCAGTAAACGCAATTACTGCCAAAAGAATAGGCGCTTCTGATGAAGTTGGAGTTAAAAAGTTTATTCATAGTTCATTAATCATTGTCTTTTCTTTTGGATTATTATTATTAGTTCTTGGATTTTTATCAGGAAATGCGCTTTTGAGATTATTAAAAACAAAAGATACATTTATTGATAGTGCTACAATGTATTTACAAATATATATGTTAGGAATGCCCGCTTTAGCAATTTATAACTATGGTCAAGGAATTCTTTCGGCAGAAGGAAAAACTATTAAACCACTTATTTATTTGGCTATAGCAGGAGTTGTTAATATTATATTAAATCTAATATTAGTTATCGTTTTTAAATTAGATGTAATGGGTGTAGCTATTGCCAGTGTTGTTTCACAATACTTATCAATGATATTAATTTTAATTTCTTTGTTTAGAAGCAAGGATGTTTGCAAATTAGAAATTAAATGTTTAAAAACTGATCGTACTTGTATAAAGGAATTATTAATTCTTGGATTAGCAGGTGGAATTCAGAACTCTTTATTTGCAATTTCAAATTTATTTATTCAATCTGCAGTTAATTCGTTTGATGATGCGACTGTTTCAGGTAACTCTGCAGCGCAAAATTTTGATTCATTAGTATATGATATTCTAGCAGCCTTTTATATTGCTTGTTCAACTTTTGTCGGACAAAATTATGGCGCTGGAAAGAAGCAAAGAATAAAAGATGCATTTTTAATAACCGTAGTTTATTCTTTTGGAATTGGTTTATTTATTGGATTAATTCTATTTATTTTTGGCGATAAATGCATTCGCATATTTACTGACGACCCAGATTTAATTACAGCTGGACTCCCAAGACTAAAAATAATGGGCTTATCATATGCGATTTCAGTCTTTATGGATGTTCCTATTGCGGCAACAAGAGGCTTAGGAAAAGCTTTTTGGCCAATGGCTTTTGAAATATTAGGTGTATGTGTTCTACCAATTGTGTGGGTTTATACAGTATTTGCTCACTTTCATACAATAGCTTCTTTATACTTATTATATTCAGCATCGTGGATTGTTACAGGTATTTTAGAGACAATTTATTTTATTAAAACATACAAGAAATTACAATATAATCATGCAAATGGTGCTAATTAGTATCAAATGCATGGTTTATTTTGAAAACAATTGAATTAATTTTCAAAAAGGAATATATATGAAAATGCACTTGGAGATTAACTAAGAAAAAATGGATTACGATTTTGTTGGAAAATGCATGTTCTTTATTCAAAAATATGTGAAGAAGATATATAGAAAAATATCTTTTCAGTTTGAACCTAGAAAACTGAAGCAGTATTGACTAAAGTTCAATTGCAATATGTTAACTTCCTTAGTGATAAACAAATTGTAAAAGCAATTAATGATTGGAAACAATAAATATGAAATATGGATTTATACCCAAATTGATGTGGCTAGTTTTTAATAAATCATTTGCGAAGTAATTACAAGAAACTTTAAATGAAGAAAATCATAAAAATGTAATGTAAAAGGCACATAAGAAGTATAAAGAAATTTTACTAGATGTAAATGAGTTTGCAAAAGGTAATTGTTTTATTACAAATATTTTAAGCTGTGCAATGTTATCTTCTATTTTACTTTCTATTTTACTTTCTATGGAAAATACATATGATGTTGAAGAAGTACGTTTGAGCTATCGCTTATCTATGTGTGAAAATTTTCTTTTGAAGAAAATAGCTAAATAAAGTAAATCATATAATATAAAAGGTAAAGAAAAGTAAAAAACAAGCTGAAAAAAATATAAGTAACGATAAGCCGTATTCATGGAAGTTTAGTGTTGAAGAGTGTAAACAAAAAATGAATACACAGCAATTTTTATACTTGTGGAATATGTCATCTTATGACTTAACTAACTTTAAAAGAATATATTCCAACTATGTGTACACTGATTACGATATGGCAAGTTTAAATAAAACAAAATTTACAAGAAAATATACTCTTGCATAAGGTGGGCCTTATTGTGATTGCCATTATGAGCATAATGCTAAATAGAATAATTGATCTTATGATTTTCACAAAATAAGTGAATCATAAGATTTTTTATGTTTTTTTAAGACATTTATTTACATTTTTAGTAATATGATGTATAATTTTAATATATTAATAAATGGAGGTGAAATAATGGATTCTAATTCATTAAAGAAAATTACATTTGATGATTTATATTCAAAAGCAAGTGAATATTTGCATATTCAAAAGAACCTCGATTTAATAAAAAAAGCATATTTTTATGCAAAAGAAAAACATGAAGGACAATTTCGTAAATCGGGTGACCCTTATATACAACACCCTTTAGAGGTTGCATATTATTTAGCTACTTTGCATTCAAGTCCAGAGACTGTTTGTGCAGGACTTTTACATGATGTATTAGAAGATACAGCAGTCACTAAAGAAGAAATGGAAGCAGAATTTGGTGTTGATATCACTACAATAGTAGAAGGAGTTACTAAGATTAGTAAACTTAAGTATAAAACTCAAGAAAAAGTTCTTGCTAAAACTCATCAAAAGATTTTACTTGCAATGGCCAAGGACATTCGCGTAGTACTTGTAAAATTGCTTGATAGAGTTCATAATATGCGTACTTTAGAATTTCAACCTATTGAAAAACAAAAAAGTATAGCTAAGGAAACTCTAGACCTATACGCACCGCTTGCTCATCGATTAGGTATGTATCGTATTAAAGCAGAACTTGAGGATTTATCTTTTAAATATATATATCCTGAAAAATACGAAAAAATAACACGTGAACTTGAATCACAAAAGATTAATCGTGAAGAAGATATTCAAAAAATGAAAGAAAGGTTAGTAACTATTTTAAATACTAATCATATAACTAATTTTGAAATCAAAGGTCGAATTAAAAACATTTTTAGTATTAACAAAAAAATGGAAAAGAAAGATTTAACCTTTGAACAGATATATGATCTCATGGCCTTAAGAGTAATTGTACCAACTGTAGCTGATTGCTATCATGTTTTAGGTTTAATACATGGAGAATGGAAACCATTACCAGGTCGTTTTAAAGATTATATTTCTACACCTAAACCTAATCTATATCAATCGCTTCATACAACTGTTTTAGGAATTTATGGTAAAATATTCGAAATACAAATAAGGACCTTTGAGATGGATGATGTTGCTGAAAATGGTATTGCTGCGCATTGGGCCTATAAAGAGGATAATCGTAATTATACTCCGCAAAAAGAACAGGAAGAACTATTTTCAAAATTAAAATGGTATAAAGATTTACTTGCATATGTAGAGCAAGGTGAAAATGATGATGAAGATCCAATGCTTTCTATCAATGCTGATATATTTAGCGCTAATGTTTATGTCTTTTCCCCAAAAGGAGATGTATTTGATTTCCCTAATGGGTCAACTCCTTTAGATTTTGCTTATCGTGTTCATACAGAAGTTGGTAATCATGCACAAAGTGCGATTATAAATAATCGAATTGTGCCATTAACATATCATCTTAAAACCGGTGATGTTATTGAAATCAAGACTTCAAAAAGCATAAATGGTCCGATGGAGTCATGGTTAAGACTTGTTAAAACTAATCATGCTCGTCATAAAATTATTTCTATTCTAAACAAGAGAAAACGTGAAGAACTTGTTGAAAAAGGTAGAGAAGAATTTGAAAAAACTATTAAAGCTGAAAATTTAACTATTAAGCTTGAAGATAAAATGGTAAAAGATAACTTTTCTAAGTTAACAATTCTTTCTGTAGAAGATTTTTATTATGCCATTGGTAAGGGTGATTTAGCTGCTGGAACAGCTATTAATAAACTTTTAGGAAGAAATGAAAAAGTTACCGAAGAGACAATTATTAAACATTATGAGGAAAATGAAAATAAGTATATTCGTCATCGACAAAACGAAACAGGTATAATTGTTGAAGGATTACCAAAAGCCCAAATAAAAATAGCAACGTGTTGTAATCCTGTATATGGTGATCCAATAATAGGCTATGTTACAAAGGGTAATGGAATAACAGTTCATTCGTATAAGTGTCATAATGTAACCCATGCTCAAGAATCGCGATTCATTGATGTTTTTTGGGGAGACCCAATTCCTAATAAAACTTATGAAACTTTAATAAATATATATTCTTTTGATCGTAAAAACATTGTAGCAGATGTAATAAATGTTATTAATTCATGCCAAAACACAACTATTCTTTCGATTACATCAACTTCAAAGAAAGATGCTGATTTATTGACTAAAGTAAGATTAAGTGTTAATAATGTTGATACGTTACATAATGTAATAGCTAATTTAAGAAAAATATCTGATGTTTACACAATTGAAAGAGCAAGAAAATAGGTGATTATATGAAAGTAGTATTACAAAGAGTTAAACATGCTAGTTGCACTGTGGAAAATGTTATAACTGGACAAATAGAAAAAGGCTATTTGCTATTAGTAGGCTTTACTAATGGCGATAACGTTGAAAAACTAGATAAAGCAGTAAAAAAGATTTCAGGATTAAGGATTTTTGAAGATGAAAACCAAAAAATGAATCTTAATCTTGAAAAAGTAAATGGAAAAATTTTATCAATTTCTCAATTTACTCTTTATGCTAATACGAATGAAGGAAATAGACCATCTTTTATAGATGCTTTAAATCCTGTTGAAGCTAAGAAACTATATTTAAGCTTTAATGAAAAGTTAAGATCAATGGACTTTGTTGTTGAAGAAGGTGTTTTTGGTGCTCATATGGACATTGAACTTCTTAACGATGGACCTTGCACAATAATTTATGAATTTTAATCATAAATGTTAAAAGTATAATAAATAACTCATGCATAGTAAATTTATGTACTCTGTAAAATCTTTTGAGGTAAAGAAAAAGATTTTGAGATAATATGGTTTAAAAGAACAATTGAGGAAGTATTTTGGGGAGAAAAAACTCCTCAAAATAAAAAAAATAAAAAAGCAGATGAATTTTTGCGAAAGAATATAATCACTAAAATAGATTATAGTATTTTGAATAAAGAAACATATGATACACTTAAAAATGGTGAGAGTAATTTAAAGTTTGTATTTGATAAGTTTATTAATTTATAGTAAATGAAATATATTTATAAAGGTGCTTTAATGCATCTTTTTTGTTTTATGACAAAATAGGAGTAATAATTCATCTTTATTTAATTTTTCTATTTAAATTTTTTGAAAAATAATGTATAATATTATTATGTGTTTTTGGAGGATTGTATGGAATTAATAGAAAAGTTAAATAAAATACTTGAGAATGAGTTAACTTCAAAACTTATTCCTGATATCTTAACAATTCAAAATGAATTTTTAAAAATAAAAGATTATAACAACTATTACCTTTGTACAAACAAAATTATTGATATATATATAAATGAAGAAAACTTAGACGAAGCATTAGATCTTGCTTTAGATTTATATTCAAAGAATAATCTTTCATCTTTTAGAGAAAGTTATAAACAAGTTATTGATCAATTAATATATATTTATATTACAAAACAATATTATCAAAGAGCTCTATCTTTACTAAATAAAAAGAAGGAATTAATTGATATAAATAATAATGATGAAGTTAATCGTTTATATCTTGAATTAAGTTACATTCATGAGGCTCTTGGGGAAAAAAGTGCATCTTTAGGCAAACTAAAGGCTATATTAGAGAATAATCCTTCTTTGGAAACAAAAACAGTTGTTTTGAGTAATATTACTAAACTTTATATTGATAATAATAATTTCGATGAAGCTAAAAAAACATTACAAGAATCAATTGAATTAGTAGATCAAATCAATGATGTTGAAGGTAAAAGATATTGTAAATACTTAAAAGGTTTGATTGCTCATTTAGAAGGAAACTTCAAAGAAGCCAAAAAATATCTTTATGATTTATATAAAAATATAAAACCAAACGATAATTTACGTGAAAATATTACATATATTAATGAATATTTTAATTTGATTTTAGATATGAATGATTATAAAGAAGCTATCGAAATAACTGAAAAGTATTTAGAAGTTGTTTTAAAATGCGATGATTCATTTAATAAATTAATCTTTTTAAAGAATATTTTACGTCTTGGTGTTATGTCTCCTAATGCTTTAAAGAAAGTATACAAAGGAAAATATGATACTGAAACCATTTTAAAAATGGTTAATAACTTGGAAGCAGAAAATAGTGCAAACAATACTTTGAAATCAACAGAAATAAAAGAAGATGAACTTTCATTTCAGATGACTAATAGTGAAAATACACTATACAGTCGATTACTTCAAAATTTAAACGATGTTATTGTTGACTACGCCGATGGCAATATAAGATCACTTTTAATTAACTATTCTAGTAGTTTACGAAATAAAGTTATGTTTGATGAAGTTTTATATGTCATTTTAAATAAAGAAAATAATATGATAGTTCCTAATATTGAAACAACATTTGATCGTGTTTATACTTATCAATTTAAGAACGAAAGACTTTATGAAAGAGAACTTAATTTCGATGTTCTTATACAAACGCCTATTGAAAAACTATTAACACAAACAAATGATATTAACATTATCCTAGATTCAGAAGTTAATATGTTAGATCCTATAACTTTAAAACCTTATTCTGATAATTATAAATATATGCATGCTATATCTTTAAAGAAGAATAATAAAGTATATGGGGCATGTATATATCTTTCTAAAGGCGTTAACTTACAAAACCCATTTTCTAATGTTTTGATTAATTTGTCTTCGAAAATGTTATCATACGCTTTGATTAGTTTATTTAATCAAAATTGTAATTTATTACAATACAATCTTCTTAATGTATGTGATTCAAAAAGTCCAACAGGTATTTTCTATTATTCTGTTAAGGATATGCAATATATTCTATCTGAAAAATGTAAAAAAATTTTAAATATTGATAAACCAAAGATTTCAAAAGAAGAATATGTAAGGTTAATCAGTAAATCTGACTTAAAAGAATACTTAAAGCAAAAAGATCTTTTAGAAAAACAAGAAGAATATGAAGTAAAATATCATTTAAATATCAAAGATAAAAATATTCTTGTCAGCGAAGTTGCTAGTCCTTTTATAACAAATAGTGGTGAACAATATTATTGTGGGAGAATTTCATTACTTGAGTTCGATGAAACTTTCTTACACGAAATCAAACAATTTCATCCACTTTCATTTAAGGAGTTTAGTTTATATTTAGATACTCTTAAAGATAAAAGTTTTAAAGTTCTAGCAATAAATTCAAGAAAAGATATCTTTACGGAGTTATATAATTTGTTTAACGATAATATTTATTTTATTAATAATATTTATTATTACATCTTTATAGATAAAAACGTAAAAAATATAACTTCAAAGCTTGAAAAAGCTCATTTAAAGGATATTTCATATACAATTATTGAATATCCTGATAAACTAGTAAGAATAGATGATTTACTAGGTCTTACTTCGTATATGCTTACTAAAGAAGGATATGTTGATTTCGGTAACGAAATATATGCTTGCTATATCAGTAAATCAACTATTTGTGAATGCCTAGAAAGAGCTCTAATAACTGACAATGTTATAATTAATTATAAAGATTTATTTGTTGGTGAAGATAAAGTAGGATTATATGCTTACCCAACAATTAAAGGTATATATAATAATGATAGTTTAAAAGTAATAGATGATAATGAAATATATGATTTATATAAATATCTAGTAAACAATATAAAAGAAAGTAATGATATTTATTTATTAAAAATAAGAAATATTTCGCTTTTGAATCTATTAAAAGAAAATAAAATACAAATGAAATCAGTAATATTTGATTTAAATGGATCTGAATATGCAAATGAAATTCTTAAACATATTTCTAACAAAAATTATAAATTAATTGTTACAAATGAGTTTATGAAAAATATTTCTATTGAATCAATTATTAATTATTCTAATTCAATTGTTGGATTTAGTGATGAAATTGATGATTCAATTATAAAATTGTTTGAAACATATAATAATAAATATTATTTCTATGGCGATAAGGGCTTTAGAATTGAATAGATTTGGAGAAAAAAATGAAAATAATAGATTTTATTAAAGCACTATTTATTCCTCGTGAGATGAAAAGATTACGATATATGTCAGTTCTTTTCGCAATTTGCTTATTTGTTTTAGAGATGTACTTAGTTATGTCTCCTGCTAACAGTTATTATAAGCGAACAACACATGATCTTGTTGAGAAGAATGATTTATATTATTTGCACTCTGTTTTAGATATAAAAGAAACAGAAGACTTGAGTTTGCTTTTAAAAGAATTGCAGTCTAAGAAGATTCGTTCGGGTAGTGTTGAACTAACTGATTGCGATTTAGCTTTTGATGATTTATCAGTAGATAAAGCAAGTAATCAAGCTATAGGTATCCTTCAAAAAAACAAAGATAACACAAAATGGTTATTCAATAATAATGAGTCAGGCATAAATGTAAATAATGACAATAAGCCATTTGTTAAGGCAACAACAGGAGGATTTATTTTAAATAATGTTAATGATACAGTTGTATCTGTTAAAGAGATGGAAAGTACTGATAAATTAGAACTTATTAGTATTTCTTGTAATGATGAATCTTATTTACAAATTAATGGAGAAACAACTGATGTTTTTGTTAGAAGTACTACCCCTGTTGTAAGTGTTGTTGATAACAATATACTTTTAGATGGTGAATACACAGGAAAAGCTGTAGAAAATGATGCTAAAGTTATATTTTATTTTGTACCTAATGAGAATGTATATCTTTATGAAAGGGAATATACTTATACTAATGCTGATGGCTTAGTAAATCATTTACTATTTACGGTTAATAAAAAAGCTACAACACTACTTGAAGTTACTAAGGAATATTCAGAAACTCAATATCCAAAAATTAAAGATGAAGCTTATTATTTCATTACAATTGCGAAGACATTTGTTTCTTATCAAGCTAATCCTAAAAATATTGAATCACTAAAAGTTGAACGTAATGGGCAAGAATTACAATGTGCAACTATAATGGTTCCATATTCAAATGCAGGCGAATTTACTTTCGAAGGCTTACAAGTTAATGATTTTTCTAGTTATCTATTAGGCAAGTTTGAAGTTGGATATAGATTAATTGCTGTGGCTTCAATTCGTTTACAATTGTTTGTTTATATTATTGTTTTCACATTAGTTATTACATTGTTATTTAGATTATTATTTAAGAAAAATGGACGTTTGAAGACAATAAAAGAATATTATAATATTGCTTCTCTGGCAAACATTGTTCCAGCAATCATAGCCTTTATTTTGATGTGGATAAATCCAGTGATTGTCGGAAGTGCCTACCTATTTATCTTTACGGTATATTATTTATTTGTTTTATATAGAATTAATAATTCTCCAGAAATTGTGTAATATTTTTAATATCTTGCACATATAGTTTATTGACTATGGAGGGTGTGTAAGATGCTTAAGAAGAATCAATTGGTTTTAATATTACTAACACTTGTTTTAATGTTATCAGTTTATTACATTAGGTCTCCTTTTAAAAATAAAAATGAAGAGAAACCTAATGATGATATGATTAAGGAAACGACTGGACGATTAGAAGAACTACAGGCTATGAGAGTAGTATTAAACGAAGAAAGAACAAGTAAAGTTTTAGGACTTGATGCAATTATTGCAAGCAGTGATAAAACTGTTGATGAAAAAAATTCTGCACTTGAGGAAAAAAGATACCTTAATTCTTTGACTGAAAAAGAATTAATTCTTGAAACACAAATAATGAATAAAGGTTATCGTGATTGCTTTGTTCATGCAACTGATACAGGAGTGGATATTACAGTAATATCTGACGCTAATTCTTTAACAGTTGCTAATGAAATAATAGTAATGGCCTTAACAGGATTTGATAAAGTATTAGATAATGTTACAGTTAACTTTCAAACTGCACAAGAAGTTATGGCGAAAGTTAATCAAACTGAAAAAACTGAATAAATGACTGCCAGTTTGTAACTGGTGGTTATTTTTAATTAAAAAGGAGACAAATAATTATGGAAATTATAACTAAAAGATTGGTGCTAAGAGAAATGGATAAAAATGATTTCGATGATATTTATAAAGTATTAGCCGATTCAGATATTATGAATCATTATCCATATATATTTGATAATAATCGTGTAAGTAATTGGATTAATAAAAATATTGATAGATATAAGATATTTGGATTTGGTTTATAGGGAGTGTGTTTGAAAGATACTGGTGAGCTTATTGGTGATTGTGGTGTAACTATGCAAAATATAAATGGACAAATTAAACCAGAAATAGGCTATCATATAAGAAAAGATTATCAAAGAAAAGGATATGTATGCTAAAGAAGCTAGTCAAGCTGTTAGAGATTGCGTTTATGAAAATGCAACCTTTAATACTATATTTTAATATATGAATTCTGAAAATACATCTTCTATAAAAACTACTATCTCATATGGATGTATATTTATAGAAGAATATGCTAATGAGAGCAAGCAAAAAATAAAAGTGTATGCAATAATACGAGAAGAATGGGAAAAAGAATTTAAGAAAAATTTATAGAAAAAAGGAAAAGTATGTAGTATAATTATTGTAACAATTTGTTATAAAGGGTTTTTTATTAATATGAGTCGAGAGAGGCACCTATGGATAATTATACTAGTGTTGAAGAATTTATAAAAATTAATTATCATTTTGATATTGAAAAAGTTGTAAAAGAATATTTGCAAAGAAAAGAAGGATATTTAAAAGAAGAAGTTTATGATGATTTTGTTATAAATGATATTTTAATAGATAAAATTGATTTTATTAAATCTGAAGTGAGTTTTCTTATTTTTAATGTTTACTATACTATATTTTTTGATTTAAAATTAAATGATAATATAAAAAATATGAAACATAAAAGTTTAGTTACAATGAAGGGAACATTCAGAGATGGTTTTCATATTACTCACGATGAAATTGATGCTGATTGTGAAGGATTAATTACTAAAAGACTTGTTCCAATAATGAAATCAAATTATTTAGAAAAATATGCTCAGCAGTTTTTGAATTATTTTTACCCTGAAGCACTGATAAAACCGACTAAAATAGATATTCCTAAAATGTTTTCTGAAAAGGGTATTGATTTTTATTATGGCCCTCTCGAAAACAATGTATTAGGAAAAACATATTTTGCTTCATGCGAAATTACTGTTTTTGATGAACATAACAACGAAAAGAAAATACACATTTCACCAGGCACTATATTAATTAATAATAATATAAAAACAACTAGAAGTGATGGTGCACTAAGAAATATTTTGATTCATGAGGCTGTGCATTGGTTTTTTCATCGAAATTATTTTGAAATGAAATTCGCTTTAAATCATAATAATAAGTCAACTATTTGTTATGATGTAATTACATCATCTAATGCAAATGATATTTTTTGGATGGAAATGCAAGCCCGGAGGTTAGCACCAAGGATTTTAATGCCTAAAAAAATGGCATTACAAAAATATTCTGAAATATATGAAAATGTAAGTAAAAATACAAATTTACCGAGAATAAATGTTTTCGAAAAGGTTCTTAAAGAATTTTCAGAATTCTTTGATGTTTCTATTCTTTCTTCTAAAATAAGACTTGAGGAAATCGGGATTTATCAAATGGCAGGTATATGCAATTATATTGATGGTGAATATAAAAAATCATATTTATTTAAGGAAAATATTCTACATAAACATCAAACTTTTAATATATCTTTTAATGATTTTTATAAACTATTATTAACCGATAATATTTTATTTAATTTATTAAATGATGATAGAGTATTATTCATTAATAATATGTTAGTTGTAAATAACTCCAAATATATTGATTATAGTAATTTTTCAATGACACAGTATGCTTTAGAAAATGTTGATGAGTGTTGTTTTATTTTTGATATAAAACATAAAAATAATTATAAAACTTATAATTGTGAATTAAATTATTTATTTTATGAAGAAACAAATAAAACTGATGAAAGAAATATAAACCAAGAGCATACATCTAAAATATTTAAACATATTATAAATGGTGCTAATGATTTCGATCAAAACAAAAGTAATCTACCTTGTTTATTTTCAGATACGTTAAAATATCATTATGAAAATGCTAAAGAAAAAAGAATTGTATCATCATATGATGATTTAGGCAATGAATCTGATGTTAGTGGGAAGACGATTAAGTCATATATTGATGGAAAAACACAACCTACAAGAATAAATATAATAAAAATTGCAATTGCTTTAAAGCTTTATCCTAGTTATACAATTGATTTACTTAGAAAAGCAGATTTAATGATGACTAATAATACTGGTGATAATGCGATTTTATTTGCAATTATTTACGGATTCCCTAGAGTATCACTAGATAAAATCTATAGAGAATTATTAAAAATGAAAAAAGAGTATTTGTTGGAACTATCAAAAGCATATCTAGATAAACATATGCTGACATAAAAAGTTTACATATCATTTAATATTATACATGAAAGAAGTCTATTACAGGCTTTTTTCTTTTTTTATAAAAATATTTTACTAAAAAAAAGGAAGAGGACTTCCGGTTTTTTAGGGCTTATTTTTTAAAAAAAGGCATGTTTTTTATAAAAAACACTAAAAAATAAGCGTTTTTGCCACTTTTTTAGGTAAAAAAAACGGAAGAGGACTTCTGGTTTTTTTTTAGCACTTTTGTTATAATATTGAGCGTAAATTAATTTACATTTTTAATAAAAGTGGAGTAGCTAACCACCAATATTTATGTTTGCTTTTGGAGGTGAAAAATGATTGAAACTATAGTACCTATCATTGTTATTATTTCATATATGATGGGTGAAATTTATAAGGTTTTATTTAAAAATCATAAATCTTTATATAAATTAATTCCTATATTTGTTTGTTTCTTTGGTGCTGTGTTAAGTGTTTTAATATATAAAACCAATAGAGAATTATTGTTCAATGTTCAAAGTATATGGGATGCTTTATATATTGGTATTTTAAGTGGAGCCTCGGCAACAAGTACAAATCAAATAATTAAACAAATATTTAAAAAGGAGAAAAATAATGAGTGAATTTAAAGACAGAAATGTTGAGTTTCCTTCAAGGAAAAAATTAAATGTAAAAGAGATTATCAGAGATGAGGCTGGTGAAATTATCAGCTTAACAGTTGACGAAACAAGATGTGAAGGTTTAGTTACTGAAGAAGGAACTAAACTAAATGCTAGTAATTTAAATACTATTACAAATAGTATAGCAAGTAATTGTATTAATTCTTTTCTTGAAACAAAAGATGAAGAAATTAAGAGTTTTATTAAGACTTTATGTGATGAAAGAATATTATATGATAAGAATTTAGATGTAATCAAAGAAGATTTAGAAAGTGTAAGTATTCCTAGTATTATAACAGAAGATTTAGTTTTACCTACTAGTTGTCCTAAAGGTACTACTATAACATGGGAAAATATTAATTTTTCTCAAGTAAATTTTAATGGTAATGTTTTAAATATTACAAGGGGTTTAATACCATTTACTTTTGTTATAACTGCTCGTTATAGTTATGGTACTGCATATTTAGATAAAGAATATCAAATTACTATTTTAGAGGCAGATGGTACAGATCTTGAAAAAGTAAGAAGTGATGTTAATAGTTTAAATATACCTGCAGTTATGAATACTGGTACAGTTGAATTACCTACTAGTGGTGAGTTTGGGTCAACTATTGAATGGTCTTGTAGCTCTCCTTTAGTTTCAATTAGAGGTAATTTGCTTACTCTAAATGAAGTAGCCCTAGATACAACTATTACTTTAAGAGCAGTTGCACGCAAGAATTCAGCTGAAGCCACTAAGGATTATTTAGTTACATTGAAAGGTGTTTTAGGAAGACCAACAAGTGAATTATCATTTGTTTGGACTAAGAATTTTGGTTCCCCAAAATCTAAACAAATTTCTATTGTATCGTATGTTGGAACTATTGAAATGATGGTAGTATCACATAGTGAACTAATAGATATTAGTATCGATAAAGTTATCGGAAATATGGTTACCTTTACGGTAAGTGAAACATATGCTTTGAATCAAGGTGATAATACGGATAATTTAGTTTTACCTTATGTAATAAGTGTTTCTAATAATAGAACAGGTGATGAATATTTAGTCACAGGTAATGTGCATTATTATGTAGGAGTTTAATATGGATAGAAGTAGAGTATTTCAAACAAACAAAGAATATAGTTTAGATTTAGGTTCATTAAATATTAATACATTTAATGGAAGAGCATTATATAGTTATCCAGTAGCCAGTATTGGCTCTGGTAACTATGCTATTGATGTTTTATTAGTATATAATTCTTTTTATGATTCTATGGATTTCTTAAACAAAAAAATAGGATTAGGAAATGGATGGAAACTTAATTATGAACAATATCTATTTAAATATGATAATAGTTTTTATCTAGATGATTTTAGTATAAATGATTATGTTTATATTGATGAAGCATGGTGTATTCATAGATTTATTAAGTACAGTGAAACTACAGTAAATGATATAAAGATATGTGAGTATTATGATGACTCAGGCACAGGTCTTAAACTTACTATAAGAAATGATACTGATTATGAAATAAGTGATGAGGCAAATAACAAATATATATTTGATTTAGAAGGTAGATTAATTAGAATTATTTCAGGTATAAATAGTAATATGAGAAAAGAAATTATTTATAATAGTGATGGTAATATAACTAGTATTTATGATTATAGAAGAAGTCAAAGAAAAGTTAATATGCAATATAATTTGTATGGTAATCTTATTTTAGTTAGTTGCACTAATAAAAACATTTCTTATGAGATTTCTTATAGTAATAATAAATTAATAGAAATAAGACAAAAGTCACTTGGTGAAGTAAAACTTGTTCAAGAATACATTTATGAAAATGATTTAATAAAGTATTTTATTAATTCTATGACTAATAAAGCAATAAATGTGAATTACTTAAATGGTAAAGCATATATGATATTTACATACTTTTTGAAAAAGAAATATGAAACTATAAGTAATAATAGTGAAGAAAATGTAGGTCAAGAAGCTATTTTAGGTAGTGACTGTTATTTGTCTAATAGTTGTATTGGGACAGGTGAAGAAAGTAAAGAAATGGTTAATGATTACATTACTGAAGTAGATTTATATGAGTATTATTCTAGTTACACAGCTGTAACTAATCGTAAGAGTATTAAAATGATGTATTATTTTGATAAATATGGAAGATTAATTAATAATTTAGAGCTTGTTAGTAATTATAGTTATTATACATTATCTAAAAATAATGGATGGAATATTTTAAATGAGGGAACTGAAAGTATTATACTTAATGGTAAAAGAGCGATAAAGAAGTATAATGTTAACAATTGTTATAATTTTGATTCTGTGTTTAGTTTGTCTAGTTTTAATGAATATTTGAGGACAAGAGAAAATGAGTATGATGAGAATTTTAATTTATCGTTTTATCTTTTTAGTAATAAAAGTATTACATATAAATATTTAAAAGTATCTTATGAAAATGGTGATAAGACTTACGAGGAAAAAGTTATTTTAAGTCAAACATTAGATAATTCATGGCAATTAGTGAATGTTTTATTTTCATTAGCTGATCCAAAGAAAGGAATTAAGAATTTAAAGATTGAAGTATATGCGGCTTCAACACTAGATTATGATACTTTATTATATTTATTGTATCCTATTATTAATAAATCAAAAGAATCAAGTATTTGTATTAATAATGGTGAGGAATATGAAAAGTTAAAAATAGGAAATAAATTATATTATTATGATAATTATGAAAGAGAAGTAACTTTATCATCTGATTTTTATTTGACTGCTAATGATATTATGGCTACTTATAAGAGTATATATGATAGTAGTTTAAATAATCTAACCCAATTTGATTTGTTTTATTGTAATAAAACTAGGAGGAAGAAAGTTTCTTATGTTAGTTTGTTTGCTTCATCGAATAGTAAGCATAACGATTATAAGTTTAAGTACTATACTAAAGATGGTTATCAAATCCCTAATTACTACTTTAAATCATCAAGTAAAATAGGAGAAACTGTTCATAGTATTTCTTTCACTCAAAAAAAGATTAAAGATAATCTATTTGAAGTTGAAAATAAAATATATACAGCAGTTGATGGCGTAATTACTGATAAAAATTATCTTATGACTAAAGAGATTAGAAGTGGCCAAGAATTATTATTACGTAAAGAGAGTACTAAAGTAGAAAACGATGAAATAACAACTGGATTAAAGGAAATATATACATATAATATATATGGTTTATGTCTTAGTAAACAAATAATTGGTTTAAAGGATACTGATAGTTTTGAAACGTATTATACATATTATGATAATGAGTATGTTTCGAAGATAAAAGAAAATGATAAAATTATTGCGATAAATTATGATGAAAATGAAAATGTAAGTTTGATAACCAAAAAATATAAGAAAGAAGAAACAGAAGAAGTTTGTGAGAAAATAGTTTATAGTTATGATAAGTTTGATAATCTTACTAGTGTAAAACATTATGATAAAAATGATAATTTATTATATGAGAGTCAAATAAGTTATAATAAGGAAGGGAACATAAATAAATTAAGTGATAGTAATGTAAAATATGGGTTTATCTATAATGCATTAGATGATTTATGTGAAGTATATCGAAACAAAAAGATTATAAATAAATATGTAAGTAAGTTAAGCCCGATAAATAATGAGTCACTAATTTATTTATATCAAGATAATAAAGCTTGTGAGAGAAATGTTTATGATGAATATGGAAGGAATATAACTAATTCATTTTATAAAGAAGTTAATAATGAAAAAACAGAATATACTAGTGTTAATTATGAATATGAAGATACTAATGTATGTTCAGATATGGCAAAGAGAGTTAAGAAGATAACCGATCTACTGGCAAATAGTGTTTATGAATACACATATGATGATAAAGAAGGTAAAGTAAAGGTTACAGAAAATGGTAAAATAAGTATTACTAATGAGGCAAATAGAAAGACAATTGATATTTTAGATGATAATCGACTAGTAAAACAAGAAGAAAAAGTGGAAAATAGTTTAGTAAGTAGTAGTGAGGTACAAATAAAAGATAAAGATGATACAAATAATGAATGGGTAAAAATAAATAATTATTCATTTGATTATGAATATGATGATTTCAAAAGACTAAAGAAAGCTAAGAATTATTTTAAATTAGAAACACAAGAAGAAATAAGTCTTACGAAAGAAGTAAAGTATTATCCAAATACAAAATTACTAGAAGAACTAAAATATAATATGTATGTACAAACAGCTACACCAGGAGGTCCTGCAAATAAGAACTTACCATTTAAATATACAAATGTGTACGATAAAGGAAATGTAATAAAAGTAACTGAACAAGGAAATAGATATATAAAGGTTCCTAATGGTTATACTAACCTTATGGATGTAGCGATTCCTGAAAGAGTTAGTACATATGTGTATGATGAATGTAATAGACTAGTTAGAGAAACAACTAATGGTACTAGCTATGAATATGTTTATGGAACTAGTTCACATATGTTAGAGAAAGTGTATAAAAATGATTGTTTAGTTAAAACATTAAAATATGAAAATGGAATGTTGACAGAAATAGAAAAAGATGGTAAGATTAATGTAAACTATGATAATTATGGAAACATAAAATCAATAGGAAGTAAAAATATTACATATAATAAGCAAGGCTTAGTAAGTTCAGTTAATGATATACATTTTCAATATAACTATCAAGGATATAGAACAAAAAAGATAAAAGAGAATGAAAAAGAAGTAATATATTATTTAGATAATGCTAGAATAGTTGGGGAAAGTGTAAAGACACTAAGCAATAATAAGATAAGTAATAAACTAAGATATTATTATGATGTAAGTGGAATATGTGGTATAGAATATATAGATGAGAATAATGAGTCACATTATTATAATCTATTAAAAGATTCATTAGGAAATGTAGCTAAAGTAATGAATTATGGAAGATTAATAGGAGAATATACATATGATGCATGGGGTAATGTAACAACAAAGATATATGATGATATAGAGATAGATACAATAGATAGATATGTAATAAATAATAATCCATTTAGATATAAAGGATATTATTATGATATAGAGACTAATTTATACTATTGTAATGCAAGATATTAT
>HF988703.1:0-64306 GCA_000431235.1 Coprobacillus sp. CAG:698
AAGAAGCAAGAAAAGCTGAAGAGGCAAGAAAGGCTGAAGAAAAGCATGAAATTAAATCTCTTGATGAAGAAGAAAAGCCATATGATCATGTAGAACTTTTACGAAGAAAACGTGAAGCTCAAATGAAATTGAATAATGAAATTCAAGTTAATACTCCTGAGCATATTGAACCTAAGAAAAAAGTAGAAATTTTACTTGAAGAAAAAGAAGAAATAGAAAAAATATATGCATTTGATAATGATTTAATTAGTGACATTCAAAATAAAAATTTAATTAAGAGAATGAATGTTATTAATGAACTTATTTCAAAAGAAGATAGTATAATTGGTTTTATAAAAGAAGGATTACAAGAAGAAGATTATACTGGTGATAGAGAATTATGCTTGCAACTTGTTGAAGATTTAAAAGAAAAACGTGAAGAAATTATTAGCGAAGGTAATCATAATTTGAAACAAGCTTTAGGAACTGACAATAATAAATCATTATTAAAGAATGTTGTTAAAGGCATAGAAGATGATACAAGACAACTTATTAGAATGAGTAATAGTCTTGTAAAGAAATATGTTAATGGTTTAAAAGAAAAATCTGAATTTTATAAGAAGTGTCATATAAAAGTAAAAACAACTCATGGCTTACTATATATTGGTATCGAATTGTTAATATTCTTTGGAACACTTTTGATAATCTATTTAATTAAAAAATAAATAAAGCGAGGTGTACTATGGATGCTTCTACAAAAATAGAAAATGAAAGTACAGTAGTAATAGAAGAAAAAGCTCCTGCAAAAACAACAACAAAAAAAACAGGAACAACAAAAAAAACAACAACTAAATCAACAGCAGCCAAAAAAACTACTAGTAAAAAAGCAACTAAAAAAGCTAGTACAGCCAAAAAATCAACAACAGCCAAAAAGGCTCCTGCTAAAAAGGCTAGTACAACAAAAACAACAACTAAAAAAGCTCCTGCAAAAACAACAACTAAAAAAACAGAAGTTAAAGTTGAGTTATTAAAAACAAAACCTTTAGATGAAACTAAAGAAGATTTAGTGTTAAAAGAAAATAATACTGAAAATGAAGAAAAAGTTGTTGAAAAAAAGAAAGAACCAGTGATAAAAATAACACCCAAAACAGATCTACCTCGAACAGAAGATTTGATTATGAAAGATGATTTTAATCACGTTGAGGTTTTAAAGAAAAAAATACAAGCACAAAAGAAACTAAATGAAGAAGTTTCTCAAAATCCTCTTAAGGTACAAATTTCTGAAGAAAGTGAAAAAATAGCTTTTGAATTAGATCAAGATAATAAAATCTTAGAAGAAGACAATAGACATCTTAATACAGAAATTGAAAAACTAAAAATAGAAAACGAAGATTTAAAGAAAAAAGTTGAAGATTTAGTTGATGATGTAAATCAAAAAGATGAAAAAATTATTGTATTAACAAATTCTATGGTTGGTAAATCATCTGAAGTTGAACTTGCTAAAGAGTTAGAAGTTTTAAAGAAAGAAAATGAAGCTTTAAGATTAGAATTACAATGTAAAGAAGCTAGCGAAAAGAAAGCTCTTGATGAGGAACAAAAAGTTGACCAAAAAGAAGAAAAAGTAATTGCCGAAGAAACTAAAGCTACAAAAATAGATGTCAATGAAAAAGGCGAAGTAGCTTTAAGAATAAAACTTTTGAATGAAAGAATTGCTGAAAAAAGCGATAGAATAAATGAAGTTGAACAAGAACTTAATCAATTATCTGAAAAAGATATAGTTGAAGAAAGTTTCACAACAAAAATAAAAGAAATACGTCGCATAAAGAAAGAAAGCATTAAGCAAGCAAACTTTGAATTAGAGAACTTAGCTGAACAAGTAAAATCAAGTGAAGAAAAAGTTCTTAATAAGAAAAAAGTTTATGAAGAAAAAGTAAAAGAATTAGTTGCTTTTGATAAGAGTTTAGAAAACAAACCTATGAATTATACTGACAAAGAAGAAGCAGCCAAAGTAAGAACAAAACTTACAATTGAAAAAGATTCTTTATTTGTTGATATTGAAACTAATGAGGAATATTATAAGAAGCTTTTAACTCGCTATGAAAACAGATTAACACAAGCTGAAGAAAGAGTAAAAGTCTTAGAAAAAGCTGAAAATGAATTAGTAGAATTCTACCTAAATAAACTTAAAGAAACGAAAACTCGTGAAAATGAGGATTACAATTCTGAAAAACTCGAACGTGAAAGATTACTTAAGGAATTAGATTTTCTAAGTCAAAAGATAGAGGATACAATTATCACTGAAGATGAACCTCTTACAATTGATTCATACGATCTTGAAAAAATCACAAAAGATTATGCTAAGGTAGTTGGCAAATTAAATTTAATTAATCAAAAGTATGAAGAGCGATCAAAAGTTGAAAAGATAATTCTTAAGAACGAGCAAGTAGTAAAAGATTATTATGATGCTTTCTGTAATAGAGAACTATGCATGTTCAATATTGATGAAAATACAAATAAAATTTCTTCAATGAATCAAGAAATAGCAAATAGTGAATCAACTGAAAAACAAGAATTATTTAATAATAAAATTGCATCACTAAACAACTTAATCGCTGATGATAAGCAGAAGGTCGAGTATTATACAAAAATAATTGAAGAAAATAGAAAAGATGAAAAAGTTGATTTCTATATCAAGTTAATTAATAGTATGGCTGAACTTAAAACTGCTGAAAAAGAGTTTAAAGTTAAAGCAGAAAAACTTTTAGAAAAAATCAAAACTTTAGAAAGTGTTGAATAATGAAAATTACAATTGATAGAAGTATTCTATCTCAATTGCCTGAATTTAATATCATAGCTCTGTCAATGGATGTTACATACGAAGAAAATAATATTTTTGTTGAAGAACTAATAAAAAAGACAGAGAAAAAAATATCTGAGGAGTATTCATTAGAGGAAGTCTTGAATATTCCTCTTATTAAAGAGGGCCGAGATGGTTATAAAAAACTCAAAAAAGATCCGTCAAGATATAGACTTGCTTGTGAATCACTTCTTAGAAGACTTGTTAAAGGAAATGAACTATATCGAATTAATAATTTAGTAGATGTAGGTAACATTTTATCAATAGAATGCAAAAGAAGTGTAGCAGTTCTAGATTATGAAAAAATAAAGGGCGATGTAAAAGTTAGACTAGGAAAAAGTACTGACATATATGAAGGAATTGGACGTGGAATAATTAACATTGAAAATATACCTTTATACGAAGATAGCATTGGGCCATTTGGTTCAACAACTTCAGATACAATAAGAACGTCAGTAACTAAAGATACAAAAAAAATACTACTATTTGTAGTATGCTTTGGAAAAGATAATATTGAAGAAAATAAGCAAATGGCAATAGATTTATATACTAATTATTGTCATGCGAGAAATATTACATTTGTTGATGTAAAGAAGGAATAAATTATGAATGAAACAAATAATTTTATAAAAGAAAAAATGACAAGTGATTTGCGTGAAGGAGTGGTAAGTGAAATTGTAACTCGATTTCCACCTGAACCCAACGCTTATCTACACATAGGCCATGCAAGAGCTATAATAACTAATTTTGAATTAGCTAAAATGTTTGGCGGACATACAAATTTACGTTTTGATGATACTAACCCAGCTAAAGAAGATGCTGAATTTGTTGAAGGCATTAAATATGATATAGAGTGGTTAGGATATCATCCTCAAAACATTTTCTTTGGAAGTGATTACTTCGATAGAACATATGATTTAGCTGTTAAACTAATTAAAAAGGGTTTAGCGTATGTTTGTGACTTATCTCAAGAAGAAATAACAAAATATCGTGGTGATTTTAATACTCCAGGTAAAGAAAGCCCATATAGAAATCGAAGTATAGAAGAAAACTTAGAATTATTTGAAAATATGCGTAAAGGTATGTATGCAGATGGAGAAAAAGTTCTTCGTGCAAAAATAGATATGGCTAGTCCAAACATAAACATGCGTGATCCAGTTTTATATCGTATTTTAAAGATTAAACATCATCGTCAAGGTGATAAATGGTGCATCTATCCAATGTATGATTTCGCTCATCCAATTCAAGATTCAATTGAAGGCATCACACATTCATTATGTAGTATTGAATTTGATAATCATCGTCCTTTATATGATTGGGTAATAGAAAAATGTGAAATGGAACATGTTCCACATCAATACGAATTTGGCCGCTTAAATATTACTAATACAATAATGAGTAAAAGATATTTAAAAGCTCTAGTTGACAATGGCAAAGTAAAAGGATATGATGATCCAAGGATGCCAACTCTAGCAGGTTTAAGACGTCGTGGATATACACCAGAAGCTATTAAGAATTTTATAATTGATGCAGGTTTATCACGTACAAATATAACTGTTGAAGGAGATCGCTTAGAATACTATATTAGAGAAGATTTAAAATTAAAAACTAATCGTATTATGGCTGTAAAAAATCCTTTAAAGGTTACGATTACTAATTATGAAGATGGAAAAATAGAGTACGTAGATGCTGAAAACAATACAGAAAATGAAGAATTAGGAACTAGAAAAGTTGCATTCTCAAAACATATATACATTGATCGTGATGATTTTATGCTTGAAAAGCCAAACAAACATTACAAGAGATTAGCACTTGGAATAGAAGTTAGATTATATCATGCATATTTTATAAAAGCTAATGATGTAGTATATGATAAAGATGGAAACATCATTGAAGTATTATGTACATATGATCCAAACACAAAAAGTGGTACTGGATTTAATGAACGTAAACCAAATGGTACTATTCAATTTGTTGAGTGCCAAACTGCAAGAAAAGCTTCATTTAATTTGTTTGAACCATTAATCACTGATGATGATTCTACAAAAGATATATGCGAGAGGGTTAATCAAAATTCATGGAATGTCATGAATGGTTATGTAGAAAATTTCAAACAAAGTTTTATCCCATTAGAGAAATATCAATTTATTCGTGATGGATATTATGTTGTAGATTACGATTCAACAGATGAAAATTTAGTATTTAATTGTATAGTTGGATTGAAATCATCTATTAAATAATTCTGGAGGAGAAAATGGAAGGTCTAAATCATGAACAAATGCAAGCAATAGAGAATGTTAATGGCCCAGTAATAGTATTTGCTGGTGCAGGAAGTGGTAAAACAAGAACTCTTACTTATCGAGTAGCATACATGATTACGTACTTCAACATTTCTCCTTTTAATATACTTGCAATAACATTTACTAATAAAGCAACAAATGAAATGAAAGAAAGATTAACTAGATTTTTGGACATAGATACAAAACATCTAACTATTTGTACATTTCATTCATTGTGTGCAAATATTCTTAGAAAAGAAATAACATTATTAGGATACAAAAAGGATTTTTCAATAGTTGATGAAGAAGATCAATTAAAGGTAATCTGTGAAGCGATTAAAGAACTAAAAGCAGAAAAATCAAAGGCAAAAACATATCAAAAGAAAATTAATTACAATAAATGTTTTATGACTGAACCAATTGATGCAGATGATCCAATGCTTCATAAAGTATATATCGAATATGAAAAAATAATGTTTGAACAAAATCTATTAGACTTTGAAGATTTATTAATAAAAGTTTATGAATTATTCAAAAAACATCCTGATATACTAGAAAAATATCAAAATAAATATAAATATATATTAGTTGATGAATTTCAAGATACAAACATTATACAATATAAAATTGTAAAAATGCTAGCCGAAAAAAATCGAAATTTATTTGTTGTTGGCGATGATGATCAAAGTATATACAGTTTCAGAGGAACAAATTACGAAAATATAAGTCTTTTCAAAGAAGATTTTCCAGAGTATAGATTATATACACTATGTAAAAACTATCGTTCAACAAGTCAAATAATTGAAGTTGCCAATCGATTAATTGCTCATAATAAAAATCGTGAGAAAAAAGAAATGACAACTGATATTGCTGGTGAAACTGATGATGTTACAGTTTTCACAGCTAGTTCAGAAAAAGAAGAAGTTGACTTTGTAATCAATAAAATTGAAACTCTAAAAGGTGTAAGCGATAAATATTCTGATTTTGCCGTATTATATCGTAGTTCAGTTTTACTTCGTAATCTTGAAATTGGATTTATTCGTAATAATATTCCTTACAAAGTATTTGGAGGAATTTCATATTTAAAACGAAAAGAAATAAAGGATATAATAGCATATTTAAAACTAATGATTAATGATGATGATATTAATAGTTTTAAACGAGTTGTTAATGTTCCTTCAAGAGGTCTTGGGGATGTAACGATTCAAACAATACTAAAAGTAAGACATGATTATAAATGTAGTGTTTTAGAAGCTATTAAAATGTCAAGTTCAATACTTCCAAAGCGAAGATTCGATATACTAAATGATTTCTATAATTTAATTAATGGATATAGTCAGAGACTAGAAAAAGAAAATCTAGTTGATTTATTTGACAAATTCATAAATGAAATTGGATATGATGAATACTTAAAAGAAACGTATGATGAAAAAGATGCAAATGAAAGAATTGCCAATTTAAATGAATTCAAGAGTATTTTATTTACCATTGAAGCAAATAATACAGGAGAATTAAAAAAAGATTTAATTAGGGCTGCATTTGATGAAGCTGTTTTATCAGATAGTTTCTTACAAAACCAAGAAGAATCTTGGGAAGGGGTAACCTTATCAACAATCCATTCTGTAAAAGGATTAGAGTTTAAATACGTTTTTATCATTGGTTTAGAAAATAATATCTTTCCTAATAAAAATAGGCTTTTAGGAAATTCAGATCTTGAAGAAGAAAGACGTATATGTTATGTAGCTATAACAAGAGCTAAAAATAAAGTGTATATGACACATTGCCATGAAAGATTGTTATATGGAACTTATTTCCATAATCCTGTATCTGATTTCATAAAGGAATCAATAGGCTATGATGATCGTAAAGAAACCTTAAATGTTGAAGAAATTAAAGAAACTCCAAAACTTGCTGATAGTGGCAAGAAAAATATTTTGCCTCCACAGTCAAGTGAAGGTGAGTATAGTGTTGGAGATACTGTAATACATAATAAGTTTGGTGAAGGAATGATAATAAGCATGAAAAATGGTATAGGTAATATTTTCTTTACTAGAGATAAAACTTCAAAAAATATCGTTTTAAACCATCCTGCTTTGAGAAAAAAATAGAGGAAAAACAATGGATCCAAAGAACAGAATAAAAGAATTAACTGAGAAATTAAATCAATACAATGAAGAATATTACATATACAATGAACCTAGTGTAAGTGACTATGAATATGATTCCCTTTTACGTGAATTAGAAAACTTAGAAAAAAGTTATCCAGAGTACGCTTTAGAAAATAGTCCTACTAAAAAAGTGGGCGATGATACAGAAGGAACATTAGATGAAGTTGTTTATGATATACCTATGCTATCACTTGCAAATGCATTTTCAGAATCTGAAATGCGTGATTTTGATAGAAGAGTAAAAAGTTATGGAGTAAATCCAACGTATATATGTGAATTAAAAATTGATGGAATTTCTAGTAGTAGTCACTTTCAAAAAGGAAAATTTTTCTTAGGAGCTACTAGAGGTAACGGGACTGTAGGGGAAAATATCACTTCCAATATGAAAACTGTAAGAAATTTGCCTCATAAATTGACAGAAGAAATAGACGTTGAAGTACGTGGCGAAGTCTATATGAAAAAGAGTGTTTTTGAACATCTAAACAAAAAAAGAGAAGATGAGGGCGAAGAACCATTTAAAAATCCTCGTAACGCTACAGGAGGCTCACTAAAGCAGCTTGATAGCAAAGTAACTAAAAGCAGAAAATTAGATTTATTTGCTTACACATTAGTTAATGCTCAAAATTATAATGTAAAAAGTCAACTAGAGGCTTTAGAATTTATCAA
The DNA here is from genome assembly GCA_000431235.1 of Coprobacillus sp. CAG:698. Lineage (GTDB taxonomy): Bacteria > Bacillota_I > Bacilli_A > ML615J-28 > CAG-698 > CAG-698. The sequence continues at coordinate 7,950 of HF988703.1, forward strand.
GCACTTAGGTTTTGAAGTAAATCCCAACTATAAGCATTGTATGTCAATAGATGAGGTTATAGATTATATAAACTATTGGAAAGATCGTCGTAAAGAATTAGATTACGAAACAGATGGAGTTGTAATTAAAGTAAATGAGTTTGCTTATCAAGATATTATTGGTATAACAACCAAGTCGCCAAGATGGGCAATAGCATATAAATTCCCAGCCTTAGAAGTAGAAACAAAATTAATAGATATAAAGTTTACAGTCGGTAGAACTGGAAACATTACCCCTAATGCCGTTTTAGAGCCAGTAATGATAGCAGGATCCCTTGTTCAAAGAGCTACTTTAAACAATGAAGACTTTGTTGTTTCTAAAGATATACGTATAGGAGATATCGTTTCAGTTCGTAAAGCTGGAGAAATTATACCTGAGGTTGTTAGAGTTATAAAAGAAAAAAGAACTGAACCTCTTCCTAAATTTAGAATGATTGAATACTGTCCTGCTTGTAATTCAAAACTAGTAAGAGCAGAAGATGAAGCAGTTCATTATTGTTTAAATAAAGAATGCCCAGGAAGGAAAAAAGCTAATATTATTTATTTTGCATCAAAAGTTGCGATGGACATCGAAACTCTTGGTGAAAAGATGGTATCAAATCTCTTTGATTTAGGATATTTAGAAAAAATAACTGATATATATAGACTAAAAGATAAAAAAGATGATCTTGAAAGAATAGAAGGATTAGGTGAAAAATCTGTATCAGTGCTTTTAGATAATATTGAAAAATCAAAAAATAACCCTTTACCAAAAGTTATAACATCACTAGGCATAAGATTTGTTGGTAGTAAGGTGTCAAAAATTTTATGTAAAAAGTTTAATAGCTTAGATGCCTTTGTAAATGCAAAGGTAGATGATTATTTAGAAATAAAAGATATTGGCATTGCTACTGCGCAAAGTTTAGTGTCATATTTCGAAGAAAATAAAGAATTAATAGAAGAATTAATATCTTTAGGAATTAATCCAATTCAAGAAAGTAATAATATAAGTAATATGTTTTCTGGCAAAACATTTGTTTTAACTGGGAAATTAGATACACTAACCAGAGAAGAAGCAACAAAGATAATCGAAGATAATGGTGGTAATGTTTCCTCAAGTGTTAGTAACAAAACTTCATTTGTTTTACTAGGAAAAGATCCTGGAAGCAAATACGAAAAAGCACTTAAACTTAATATTAAAATAATAACTGAAGAAGAGTTTATAAAAATAGTAAAAGGATGATATAAATGCAAAAATATATTGATATAAAAGGTGCAAGAGAAAATAATTTAAAAAATATAAATATAAAAATTCCCAAAGATAAATTAGTTGTTATGACAGGGTTATCAGGTTCAGGCAAAACCTCTCTTGCTTTTGACACAATATATGCTGAAGGACAAAGAAGATATGTTGAAAGCTTATCAACATATGCAAGAATGTTTTTAGATAATGTCGACAAGCCCGATGTTGATTCGATAGAAGGATTATCTCCAGCAATATCTATTGACCAAAAAACAACAAGTAAAAACCCTCGTTCTACAGTAGGAACGGTAACCGAAATATTTGATTATTTACGTTTATTATATGCACGTATAGGAAAAGCATATTGTCCTGAGCACCATGTTCAAATCACTAGTCAAACAATTACTCAAATAGTTGATAAAATATTTGAACACGCTGAAAATAGTAAGCTAATAATCTATAGTCCTATTGTTTATTCACAAAAGGGAACACATGAAAAAACCATAGACCTAATTAGGAAAAATGGCTTTAGCAAAGTACGCGTTGATGGAGAGTTAATAGATGTTTCTGAGGAAATAAAATTAGATAAAAATATTAAGCATAATATCGATATTGTTGTTGATAGAATAAAGATAAAAAGCGAATCTAAAGGAAGAATATATGCTTCTGTAGAGACAGCATTAAAATATGGTGAAGGAAAAGTAAAAATTGATATTGAAGGCGAAGAGAACATTTATAGTGAGCACTTAGCCTGTCCTTATTGTGACTTTTCAATTCCCAAATTAGAACCACGTCTATTTTCATTCAATGCTCCGTTTGGTGCATGTGATACATGTAAAGGTTTAGGTTTTTTGAAACAAATAGACTATGGTCAAATCGTACCTGATGAAACGTTGTCAATTAATAAAGGTGCCATTCGCTATTATAAGAATATCATGAATACCGAAAATATAGAGTGGCAAACATTTGATATTCTTTTAAATCATTATAATATAGATAAAAACAAACCATTTTGTGAATTAACTGATTTTGAAAAAGATGTTATTTTTCATGGTTCAAAAGAACCAATTAATTATCAAATAACAACTTCTGGAGATAATACATATCGAAAAGTAAAACACATTGAGGGGGTTGCTGATTTATTATTAAGAAGATATAGTGAAACCCAATCATCTTTTTCGAGAGAGTATTATGATTCATATTTAAAAGAAGATACTTGCCCTACATGTCATGGTAAAAGACTAAATAAAATAGCTTTAAGTGTTGTCATTAATGGCAAGAATATAATTGAGTTTACAGAAATGACAGTAAGTGAAGCGTTGGATTTTGTTAATAACCTTAACCTTAGTGAACAAGATGAAAAAATTGCTAAATTAATATTAAAAGAAATAAAAGCAAGATTAGAGTTTCTAGTCAATGTTGGTCTTGATTATCTTACATTATCGAGATCAGCAGGAACTCTTTCAGGTGGCGAATCTCAAAGAATAAGACTTGCAACACAAATTGGATCGCATCTAACTGGAGTTTTATATGTGTTAGATGAACCATCAATAGGATTGCATCAACGAGACAATGAAAAATTAATCAATACATTACAAAGTATGCGTGATTTAGGAAATACTTTAATAGTTGTTGAGCATGATGAAGAGATTATGCGCCGAAGTGATTATTTGATAGATATAGGTCCTAAAGCAGGCGTAAATGGTGGATATGTTGTCGCTGCTGGAACACCGGAAGAGGTAAGCAAAAATGAAAATAGTATCACTGGTGATTATCTATCAGGCCGAAAAAAAATTTTAGTTCCTGAAAAAAGAAGAAGTGGTAATGGTCACTTTTTAGAAATAAAGGGAGCATGCGAAAATAATTTAAAATCAATTGATGTGAAAATTAAATGTGGTTGTTTGAACTTAGTAACTGGTGTTTCAGGAAGTGGAAAATCAACACTTATTAATGGTATTTTATTAAAATACCTTATGAAAAAAATATACAAAAGTAAAGAAAATCCAGGTAAGTTCACAGAAATACTTGGTGCAGAAAACTTTGAAAGAGTAATTTCGATTGATCAATCACCAATTGGAAGAACACCTCGTAGTAATCCAGCAACTTATACAAAAGTTTTTGATGCGATTCGTGACTTATACGCAGAAACAGTAGAAGCAAAAATGCGTGGATATACAAAAGGAAGATTTTCTTTTAATGTTAAAGGTGGACGTTGTGAACGCTGCTGGGGTGATGGCGTAATTCGAATTGAGATGCATTTCTTGCCTGATGTTTATGTGGAATGTGAAGAATGTCATGGAACAAGATATAATAGTGAAACCTTAGAAGTTAAATACAAAGGAAAAAGTATAGCTGACGTTTTACAAATGACAGTTGATGAAGCTTGTGAGTTCTTTAAAAACATTCCAACAATATATCCTAAATTAGAGACTCTACAAAAAGTAGGTTTAGGATATGTAAAATTAGGTCAAAGTGCTACAACACTTTCAGGCGGAGAAGCTCAAAGAGTGAAACTAGCAAGTGAACTATACAAGAAAATAAGTTCAAAAACAATTTATTTATTAGATGAACCAACAACAGGTTTACACTCTGATGATGTGAATAGATTATTAAAAGTAATAAATTATATAGTTGATCAAGGTGCTACAGTTGTAATTATTGAACACAATTTAGATGTTATAAAATGCAGCGATTACATAATTGATTTAGGCCCTGAAGGTGGGAACAAAGGTGGTACTGTAGTAGCAACAGGTACCCCAGAAGAAGTAAGTGAAGTTAAAGAATCATATACAGGAATGTTTTTAAAAAATGTTCTTAAATAAATGATAAATAGGAAATAGAAAGAAGGAATATCATGACAAATATACGTATAAGTTCATTATTAAGTTTGTTTATAGAAATATGTTTTTCTTTTCTAATTATAAGCACAACAAGTGTGTATAATATAGGAAGTATAATATTAATAATAATAAGCATAGTTCTATCAATATTTGCTATATTTAAAAACTTTACTAAACTAGAAATAATTAGTTATAGTATGGCTATTATAGCGACGCTTTTATTGCGCAATAGAAATGAAAATTATATTCAAAGTGATTTCTATTTAGATAGTTGGTTTAAAATATTATTCACTAATAAAACAGTTTTTGTAAATGTAATAGGTAATATATTAATTTATATTCCTCTTTATATATTAATTAGGCACGAAAGTAATAGTAAATTACTAATTATATATTTCTTAATAGGAATAGTTTTTATCGAATTTATGCAGTATATACTCAAAGTAGGAGTTTTTGATATCGCCGATATCGTTTTAAACTTCTTAGGAGTTTCAATAGTACATCTATTTTTAGAGGTGAAAGAATGGCAAAAAAACAGAAGAGAAAAAATGACGAAGAGCGAAATCAAAAAATCTTAAAAGAGATTGAAGAAGAAATGAAAAAAATAATGGAAGAAAGTGGCTCACTTCCAACAGATATTTCTGATTTTGAAGATTTGATTAAAGGAAGCAAATTACAATTAATATCATCTCCTAACTATTTTCAAATCATAACATTTATTACTGTATTGTGTGCATTAACTGGTTTTATAGACTGGTTTACATATGATAAATTATTTATGGTTCCCATACTAATTGGATTTATAACAGGAATTGATTATCTTCTATGTATAATATTAGATAAGTTTTTGTATCGATTAGTTTTAAGATCTTTAGGGACAATAAAAATTGTTCCTTCAATAATAGGCTTTGTCTTAGCAGGTTTATTCTTAAAAGGAATAACATATATTAGCTTTGGTAAAGTCTTACTAGTATTCTTATGTTACAATGTTTTGAAAAAAATTGTTTCTACGATGATTAAATTTTTACCTAGAAGGAAGGTGTGATTATGTTTGATGTGGCAATTATCGGTGCTGGTCCAAGTGGTTTAACTGCAGGAATTTATGCTGCACGATTTAATCTTAAAGTAGCCATTTTTGAACATGATGCTCCTGGAGGTCAAATTACAAGAACAGAATCAATAAAGAATTATCCTGGCTTTAAAGATATAAAAGGTTATGAACTCGCAACAAATATGCTAAATCAAGCTTTAGAATTGAATGTTGAATATATACCTCAAAAAGTGGTTTCAATTGAAAAAAAAGAAAATGAATTTATTATAAAAACAAAGGAATTTGAAACTGAAGTGTATACAACTGCTAAAAGCATAATAATAGCAACCGGAACAAAAGATAAAACATTAAATATTGAATCGGAAAAGAAATTTTTCTATAAAGGAATATCATGGTGTGCTATATGTGATGGACCTTTATACAAAAATCAAGATGTATGTGTTGTTGGTGGAGGGATGAGTGCAATTTCCTCATGTCTTACACTTTCAAAGTTTGCGAGAAAAGTATATTTAGTTCATAGAAGAAATTCATTTAAAAATGAAAGCAGTGATCTAGAATTACTAAAAAAGAAAGATAATGTTGAGATATTATTAAATTCAGAAATAATCGAATTTAAAGGTATTAATGAATTAGAAGAAATAGTAATTTCTAGAAAAACTGGACTAGAAGAGTCAATAATAACTTTACCTGTAAAATGTGTCTTTGAATGTGTTGGAAAAGTCCCAAATACGGCTATTTTTAAAGGCCTAATCGATTTAAACAGTGATGGGTATATAATTACAGATGAGCAAATGAAAACTAATGTGAAAGGAATATTTGCTTGTGGAGATGTAAGAGTAAAAGACATTAGACAAATTGCCACGGCAATTAGTGATGGCGCTATCTCTGCAGTTACAGCAAATAAATATTTGAAATAATATGTCTTTTGCAAGTGAAGTAAAAAAAGAACTTACAAACGTTGAAGCAAATGATTGTTGCAAAAAAGCAGAACTATATGGAATAATTAGATACAAAGCTAATCTTGTTATTTTAAGAAATCATTTTGGAGTTCAAGTAGTAACAACCATGAGCTTTGTTGCTCGAAGGATAATGTCACTTTTTAAAAAAATATATAATGTAAAAAGTAATCTTGTGGCTATACAGAGACAAAACTTAGATTATAAAATTAAATACGTTCTTACATTTAATGAAGAAGAACAAGAATTCCTAAAAGATTTAGGAATTTTAAATAGTGACAATACAATAAACGAAGAATTTAATAGAAAAATAATTAAATGTGATCAATGCAAAGGCAGTTTGTTAAGAGGATTATTTATTTGTCAAGGATCAATTAATGATCCTAAAAGTAGCAATTATCACCTAGAGATAACAATAGAGAATAAAGAAGATATTCCATATCTTTATAAATACTTAGAAGAAGTTGGAATAAAACCCAAAACTATAAAACGCGAAAAGGGTTATGTAATTTATCTAAAAAAAGCAGAACAAATAGGTGATTTCTTAAAATTTGTTGGCGCTGTAACATCACTTTTCAAATTCGAAGATATACGAATCGAAAAAGACTATACGAATAATTTTAATAGGATAATGAATTGTGATATTCATAATGAACAAAGAGCACTTGAAAGTGCAATGAGACAACTCGAAGAAATAAAATATATAACTGAAAAAAAGGGTATAGTTAATCTTACACCAAGACTTGTTGATGCAATAATGCTGAGAACAAAATATCCAGAAAGTTCTTTAAGTGATTTAAGTGAAGTTTCTGAAGAAGAAATTGGCAGAAAAATAAGTAAATCAGGATTAAATCATTGCTTTAAAGATATTCATGAATTATACGAAAAGTTAAATGGAGGTAACAAATGAGTATTGGCGTTGATATTGTTCAAAACATTCGTTTTCAAAGTTTTCTAAATGATCAAAAAAAAATAGACAAAATTCTATCACCAGAAGAAAAAGAAATTTTCAATTCCTTTAGTTCTGAAAAAAGAAAACTAGAATACATAGCAAGTAGATTTTCAGCAAAAGAAGCATTGTTTAAAGCAACAAATGAAAAAGTTGCAATGAATCAAATATCTATATTAAATGATAAAAACGGGAAACCGTACGTAAAAAACAAAAAAGATATTGAAATTTCAATTTCCCATGAAACTGATTATTCAATAACTTTTGTTATAAAACATTAACTAGCAAGGTATAAATTCTTGCTTTTTATTTTACTCATAGTCACGATGATCTTTATATGTAAACAAAGCAGAAATAGTAATTAATCCAGCTACACCAACTAAAGAATATATAATTCTTGAAACAACAGTTGATAAATCATCAAATATGAATGCAACTAAATTGAAATCAAATATACCTATTAATAACCAATTGACAGCACCAATGATGACAATTACTAAAGCAATTTTTTGTAAAACGTTCATTAAAAATTCCTCCTTTGTATTATTATTTCCTAAAATAATAATTATTATGCAAATAATAATTAATAAACAAATTTAAAATTAATTGTAATAAATCAAATTTTTGTAACATAACATTAAGTAGTTAGAATGGAGAAATGATATGAGAAAATTATTACTATTAATGTTAACATTTGTATTGCTTTGTGCATTTGGTTGTAAACAAAAAGAAACTGAAAAAGAATTTATGGAATTAATAACACAATCGACTACGTACAAATTAGAAGGTGTTATGGAAACCAACTATATGGAAGAAACAAAACAAAGTAGTTTTTGTGTTTTATATAATTCCCCAGACGAGATAAAAATTGTCTTAACACCGGTTAATGGAAAAGATTCCCAAATAATAATTAAAAATAAAGAAGGAGTCTATGTATTAGTTCCAGCGATAAATAAGAATTTTAAAATAAAAAGTGATTGGCCAAGCAATGGAAGTTATCCGTACTTATTACAATCACTAACTAAAGATATTGCTAATACTGAAAATCCAGTAGTAACGGAAGATGAAAATACCAAAACAATTGAAACAGATACACGCTTTTATAAGGATGCTGTTGCTAATAAACAAAAAATTATTCTTGATAAAAAAACTAATTTACCTAAAGAAATTCAAATACTAGACAAACAAGGAAATATTTATATTCGAGTTGTCTTCACAAAAATCGAACTAGATAGTAAAATAGATGAAAAAGAATTTGTTGTTAATGATTCTATGACAACTATGAGAAGTAAAATCGAAGACGAAGAAATATATGGTAAAAGGGAAATCAAGTATCCATCTTATTGTCCTGAAGGATCAAAGTTAGAAAAAGAACATACAGAGGCAAGTAAAGATGGTAAAAATGTCATAAGTATAATGACATATACTGGTACAAATGATTTTACTATCGTTCAAGAATATATTAATGATCGTGAGACAATGGCGCTTTCATATGAAACAGGATATATTATTCACGTCTTAGGTCAACCTACAATTTTAAAGGAAAATGCTATAGTTACTTTATATGAAGGAATTGAGTATACAGTAGCATCAAATAACCTAACTTTAGAAGAGATGGTAAAAATATTGTCTAGCTATATGATTGCCAAAGAAGAAAAATAAATAAAAAGAATTAAAAAAACTTGATTATATCATCACTTTTTGGTATAATATTATAAGAAAGAAAAAATATCAAAAAAGGTGATTATTATGAATGATAAATTAAGAAGAAAAAAACAAGTTTCTAAAAAGGTAATTGCTTTTTGGAGTATAATGGCTGTTATAGTTGTTTTCCTTTTAGTTATGCTATTTATAAGAGTTGGACAAACTAGAGAAGTTAGTAGTTATAAAAACCTAGACATGATTACTGGCGAAGAAATGTTTATTCAAAAAGATGATAAATATTTTGTTCTTATCTATAGTTTTGAGGATAACAGAGATTTAGAATCATTTGATAAAGGAATGTATAAATATTTGACATTCTGTCGCGATAATGGTAAACATACAAAAATATATGGACTTGTATCAACAAAAGCAAATAATAGAAAATGTTTCACAACATCTTCAGAGCAAATTGATGGGGCTAAACAATTTCCAAATGCGCTTAATGAGGGACAAAGTGATGTTCTAAAAATAAAAGATGGAAGTTTACCAATGTTACTTGTTATTGAAAATAACGAAGTGAAAGAACATAAAACAGGTGAAAATGAGATACTTTCTTATCTAAAAGATGTAATGGCTAAAAAGTAAATAATATAAAATACTAAAAAAATCTTGACAAATTGAGATTTTTTTAGTATTATTATATAGCAATTTCGGAGTAGTACTCAAGAGGCTGAAGAGGTGCCCCTGCTAAGGGTATAGATCGGGAAACTGGTGCAAGGGTTCAAATCCCTTCTACTCCGCCATTTTGAAAACAAAAGTCTTTTAATATTTTGATTATTAAAGGACTTTTTATTTTTTACTAGGAAAGTTTATTTTAAAAGTTAAAAGAAAAGGATCACTATTTAAGGTATATAGTGGTCCTTTATTGTTATCTTATATAAAAACAACGACTTAAATATCTACCTAAAAATGTTTTTTTAGTCCTTATTGATTGTTGGTTTTATTTATTGAATTTGTTAGAAAGGAATATTTTTAATTTAGATAAATAAAATAAATTAAAATTAAATACAATGATTGAGCATAATTGATGGGCTTTTATGTTCTAAATAAAGGACAGTGTCCTAAAAAACGTACATTAAATATGATATAATGTTTTTGGGGAAGTCAAAAAGAGCATGTAAAAAAGTTTTTAAATAAAAGCTTGTGAATATAAAGAAATTGAAAATGAACTATTTGACTTAAACTATCAAAGAAAAAACGAGGTACACTAAATGTTTGATTTGAGTGAATTAAATGAAAAGCAATTAGAAGCAGTAAAAACAACGGAAGGTTATGTAAGAGTAATTGCAGGAGCTGGAAGTGGTAAAACCAAATTACTTGTCCATAGATACTCGTATTTAGTGAAAGAATGTGGAATTGATCCACATAATATTTTATGTGTGACATTTACAAACAAAGCAGCACGAGAAATGAAAAATAGAATTAAACATTTAATTGGTGAAGGGTTTGATACAAATTTGATTTGCACTTATCATAGCTTTTGTGCAAAAATTTTAAGAGAAGAATATGAAAAATTATCTTTGCCTAAAGATTTCCAAATATTTGATACATATCAGCAAAAGCAAATTTTAGATGATATATACCAAAAATACGAATTAAAATTTAATCACGCAAGTTTTGAACAAATATTAAGATATATTTCTAAAATAAAAAATGAAAATAACTATGTTGAGAAAATGGTAAATTCTGATGATGTACAAATATTATCTAAAATTTCATCAATAAATGATAATATAGTAGAAGATTATTTAAAAAAAGAAAAACTTTTATCAGCATTAGATTTTAATGATTTAATACATTTTACAATTTATCTACTAAAGATTAACAAAGAAGTTAGAGAAAAATGGCAGAATAGACTTAATTATATTCTAGTAGATGAGTTTCAAGATAGTTCTAAAATAGAAATGAAGTTAATTAATATTTTATCAGAAGTATTTAAAAATTTAATGATAGTAGGTGATCCTGACCAAAATATTTATGAATGGCGTGGTTCAGATGTAAAGCTTTTAGTTGATTTTGATAAATACTATACACCAACAAATACAATTATTCTAGATAGAAATTATCGTTCGACTCCACAAATTCTTAATTGTGCCAATTCATTAATATCAAAAAATAAACTTAGGTTAGAAAAAAATTTATATACATTAAATCAAAGAAAAGAAAATGTAGTTCATTATCATTTAAAAGATGAAGAAAGTGAAAATATTATAATAGTTCAAGAAATTAAAAGATTAATCAAAAGATATAATTACAACTATTCTGATATTGCTATACTATATAGATCTAGTTTTTTATCTAGAACGATTGAAAAAGGGCTACTAAATAACAACATTCCATATACTATTTATGGTGGAGTTAAATTCTTTCAAAGAATGGAAGTACTTGATGCTCTATCATACTTAAAACTAATTTGTTATGGTGATGATGTTGCTTTCAAAAGAATTATAAATGTTCCTAGAAGAAAAATGGGAAAAATAAAAATGAATTATTTGCAAGCTCTTCAAGAAAAAGAAAACAAATTATTATATGATATTTTAAAGGAACATATAAACGATGAAATCTTTAAAAAAACTGATGTAACAAATTTTGTTAATCTAATTGAAGAGGCCAGAAAAGAACAAAATAGAAAAACGTTGTCAAATTTAGTTTTAGATATAATAGTTAATTCAGGGTACGATAAATATTTAAAAGAATTAGGAGATGAAGAAAGATTAGATAATATTACAGAATTTAAAAGAATTGTTAATGAGTATGAAAGAAATAGTGGTGAAGAATACACACTATCGGAGTTTTTAAAAGAAATAACAATTTTATCAAATGAAGAAGTAGAAAGTGATAGCTCTCAGGTTCAATTGATGACTATCCATGCATCTAAAGGTTTGGAATTTAAAGTTGTTTTTCTCATTGGATTAATTGAAGGTATATTTCCATCATCAAAAACTATTGAGGAAAGAAAGTTAATGGGACTCGAAGAAGAAAGAAGACTTTGTTATGTTGCGATAACTAGAGCAAGAGAAAAATTATATCTTATTGACACCGAAGGTATATCGTTAAATGGAATTACGAATCTTCCGTCAAGATTTTTAAATGAGATAGAAGAAAAAAATTATGATAGAATTGGAAGCATTCCTAAATATTTAATTAATAAAGCCAATGATTATATTTCGTCTCATACTCCTTTTGATGATAAAAAAGTTAAATTAATAGGTGAAGAAATCAATCACCATATTTTTGGAAAAGGAAAAATAATAAATATTGATGAAAAGCATGGAAGCTATGAAATAAAATTTGATAATATTGCTCTACCTAGAAACATTTCAAAGGATTATTTTGAATTCAAAAAAGAAATAGAGAAAAATATTATTGAAGTAAACAATAGTATGGCAGAAAATAATAATGAAAAGGGTAATGAGTTTATAGAGGATAGTATATTTCTTGGCACAAATAAAGATGCATACGGAGATTATGATGAATATTTGGAAATCCTAATACCAAATGTTGATGATGCAAAATACGATTCAGTTGATGTAACAACCATTAATGGTATAAAACCAAAGCATGAAAATATAAATTATGGTAATTTGTGGGATGATTCAAGTGTTCCAAAGTCTGCGTGGACATGTGTTGAAGTAATTGATTTAGGAGGTTTAGTTGGTATATGTGAGATGTGCGGTAAGACAGTAATAAGATATTCTCATCATATGATTCATAAAGATTATCATGATTTATATGTTGGCTGTATTTGTGCGGGAAAGATGAGTGGTGATATGGAAGGTGCTAAAAAAAGAGAAACAGATTTTAAAAATAAAGAAAAAAGAAAAAGCACTTTTATGAGAAAAAAATGGAAGAGGTCAGTAAGAGAAAATGAATATAAACAAATAAAAGATAACCTTGTTGTCATTATTTGGAGTGATAGAAGAAGAATGTATACATATTCAACTAATGGTAATTTTTCCGGAAAATGGTTTTTAACAGTTGAACAACTTAAAAGTGAAATTTTTGATATGTATTATAATGCGTAATTTATATATAGTTACTACTTTTGTTCATTTTATGGTATAATATAAGCGGTGATTATATGACATACGTAAAAAAAGAGACTATTATTTTGATTTATAGAATACTTGTGGAATACACTGATGAAGATCATTTCTTAACTCAAGCACAACTAATAGAGAAATTAAAACAAATATATAATGTCGAAGTTGAAAGAAAATCAGTGGCTAATTCTATTATGCTTTTACAAGAATTAGACTATGACATTGTTAAGGGAGAGCATAGTGGTTACGCATTATTTTCAAGAACACTTGATAATAACGAAATCAAATTTATCAATGATGCATTATTTTCATCAAGGGTAATAAGCGGAAAACAAGCATTGGAAATATCTAATAAGCTTAATTCATTCTTGAGTAAGTATCAAAAAAAGAAATATACTTATCTTTATAAGTCTACTGATCTTAATAGAACAAATAATGAAAATGTATTTCTTAATTTGGAGATAATAGAAGAAGCAATAGAGAAAAATAAGAAAATATCATTTCAATATATAACTTATGATGAAAACTGCAAAGTAGTAACTAGATTCAATGGATTTAGATTTATCTTGTCACCATATTATTTAGTTAATAATTTTGGTAAATACTATTGCTTAGGTCATTATCGTGATAAATATAAACCACTTCAAAATTATAGATTGGAATATATGGTTGACGTGCAAATAGAGAATGAGGATTGTATTCCAATTAACGAAGTGAATGGATTAGAAAATTTTGAAATAACAAAATATCTAAATGAACATATTTATATTTTCAGTAGCAAAGTAATAAATGCTAAACTTGAAATATTAGTAAATTATGCAGTTCAATATATATACGAGTATTTTGGAAATAATGTAAAATTTTATAAGCAAGATGAAAAAACATTTGTAGAAGTAAAGTGTAGTTATGATGCATTATTTTATTGGGTATTACAATATTCTAATTGTATAAAGGTAATTGAACCCAATGAATTGATAGAAAGGCTAAAAGAGTTCTTTTATAAAGAAAATAAAAAATATAATTAATGTCCCTAAAAAAGGACACTCATTATTGTATAATAGAGTGTAAATGGAGGTTTTAATTATGTCTGATGAAGAAATTTTAATTACATATTTTGGAGGTAAACCACAATACAATTGTGGAAAACTTTACAAGATAGGCGAAATGAGAGTAGAATACTCTGGTAGTAAACTCTATAAAGTTGGAGGAGCCAGAATTGAATATTCTGGAGGAAAGCTCTATAGAATTAATGGCGAAAGAGTAGAATGGTTTGGTGGCGAGGTAAAAAAAATAGGAAATAGAAGAATCAAATAGATGGAATAATGTAAAAATGACAGGAGCAGAAAAATGATTACTAAGTTTTCACAAGAAGTTATAACTAAACTAAATTATTATGTCTATAGACTTATTGATCCAAGAAATGGTCAAACATTTTATGTTGGTAAAGGAAATGGTAATAGAATATTTGAACATGTTAAATGTACAATCGATTATTATGATGGTGCAAAAGAAACTAGCGATGATGACCCAAACAAATTGAGAATTATAAAGGAAATACTAGACGAAGGATTGGATATTATTCCCATAATTCAAAGATGGAATTTGACAGAAAAAGAGGCTTTTGAAGTTGAAGCAGCCTTAATTGATGTTTATCAAGGTTTATCAAATATTCAAAGAGGTCATCATACAGAATATGGCGTTACAAATGCTGAATCATTACAAAAAAGATTTAATCTAAAAGAATATGATGAACCTTTAGATTTTAAGTATATCATAATTAAAGTTAAATTGTGTACATTAGATGAACTACTTGCAAAATATCCATTAACAAATAGATATGAAGCAACGAGGTCTGCTTGGAAAATTAAACCAAGAAGCATAAAGGATTATCCTTATGTTTTTTCTGTAACTGATGGTGTTGTCAAAGAAGTATACAAAATAAATGAGTGGTATTTAACAGATGATGAAAAAAGATATGCTTTTAATGGAGAAATTGCAGAAAATGAAATAAGAAATAAATATGTTGAAAAAAGAATCCCAGATAAATATATTCAAAAAGGAATGGCAAATCCAGTATTGTTTTCGAAAAATCTGATATAATTATTGTTGTTATAAAATAGTATTATTTGTATATCTATTAATGTTACAAATCTCTCTTTAATTATTTTTATTATCATATTTGAATAAAATGCATAAAAATTGCTAATTAATCATATTGAGGGTAAAGATAATAATCATTTAGTAAATTTGTTTTAAAATCAATAAAATAATTAAAATTTTATAAACATAGAAATAATTATCTTTTACTATATAAAAAGTTGTAAAATAAATTCATAACACAGCATAAATGTGTTATAATTATTGTATAGTATATAAACATAAATATTTTTGAGGTGAAATTATGAGATATGCTCTAACTAATGGAATAATTTTAAATGGTAAAAAGGACATGGAACCTATAAAAGGATTAACAATAATTGTCGAGGATGGAAAGATTATCGATATTACTGATAAAGAAATCAAAGACATGAAAATTATTGACTTAAATAATAGATATGTTTTACCTGGTTTAATTAATATGCATGTACATTTACCTGGTTCTGGTATGCCTAAAGATACGAATAGGCAAAACAAAGAAAGTGTTGACAAACTTTTATCTCATAAGTTAACAAGATATATAGTTTATAAGTTATGTGCAAAATATGCCAAAATAGAACTTTTAAGTGGTGTGACAACAATAAGAACTGTTGGTGGACTTGCTGATATTGATTCTAAAATACGAGATAATATAAAGAAGGGTAAACTTGTTGGTCCAAGAATACTTGCTTCTAATATGGCTTTGTCAGTTCCCGGAGGTCATATGGCTGGAATACTCGCATACGAAGCAACTGATGAAGAAAGTGCAGTTAAGTATATCGAAAAAATCAATGAAACTCATCCAGATTTAATCAAATTAATGATAACTGGTGGAGTTTTAGATGCAAAAAAGAAAGGTGAACCTGGAGAACTAAAAATGAGCCCAGAAATAATAAAAGCAGCATGTGATAAGGCTCATGCACTAGGTTACAAAGTTGCTGCTCATGTTGAATCGACTTTAGGTGTAAAATTAGCACTAGAAAATGGTGTTGATACAATCGAACATGGTGCGAAATTAACTAGTGATATAATTAAGCTATTCAAAGATAAAAAAGCTTCCTTAATAACAACTATATCTCCTGCTGTTCCACTTGCAAAATTTGATAAAGAAATTTCCCATGCAACTGATTTAACACAATATAATGGCAATATTGTCTTCGAAGGAATTGTTTCTTCGTCAAAAGAATGTTTGAAAAATGATATCAATGTGGGATTAGGCACTGATACAGCTTGTCCTTTTGTTACTCATTATGATACATGGAGAGAACTAGCATATTTTATGAAGTATGTCCAAAATGATGCTAGAGAAGCAATATATCACGCAACTTTAGGTAATGCTATTATAGCTGGTATAGATAAAGAGACAGGAAGCATAGAAATAAATAAATCGTGTGATTTACTCATTGTTGATAAAAATCCATTAGAAGATATAACAAACTTAAGAAACCCTTATATGGTAGTTTTCAAAGGTAAAGTAATAAAACATCCAAAAGTAAAAAAAATCAAATACGTTGAACAAGAATTAGATAAGCATCTATAAAAATACTAAAAATGAGACTATTATTTAAATTAGATTCGAAAGATTATTCCGAAACAAAAACAATAAGAATAAGGAATTCATCACGAGCAATAATAATTAATAACAAAAAAATTGCGATGGTTTATTCGTCTAAGTACGATTATTATAAATTTCCTGGTGGAGGTATCGAAAAAAATGAAAGTCAAATCGAAGCTCTAATAAGAGAAACTGAAGAAGAGACAGGACTTATGATTATCAATGAAACCATAAAAGAATATGGCTATGTTCATAGGATCCAAAGATCAACAGCAAATAAAGATGAAACTTTCATACAAGATAATTATTACTATTTATGTAATGTAAAAGAAAATAAAGGTAAGCAAAAACTTGATGATTATGAATCAAATGAAGGCTTTATTTTAAAGTATGTTTATCCTCAAGAAGCAATCAAGGCAAATAGACAAAATCAAAGTCAAGAGGTAGCAAAATTAATGATTGAAAGAGAAGCAAAAGTGTTAGAACTTTTAATCTCTGAAGGATACTTTTCCTAAAACAAAATAAAAGGAGGCTAATTATGAAGAAATGCAATACTGAAATAATGAAAGATATTAAAAAATTAGAAGAAATTAAAGAAAATTTACGAGCAAATGAGTCTCAAAATTGTACAGTTACTTATTTGCAAAAAGAAACACCAATAGATACTGGATACGACTATAAAAAAACAAGTGAGGAATTGAAAAAGTGTGATCAAGAAATCAGAAGACTAAAAACAATTCTCGCAAATGTTAATGCAACAGTAATTGTTGAAGGATTTGATATGACAATAAATGAAGCTCTTATATATCTAGCACAACTTAATGAAGATTTAAAGAGATTAAATAATTTAATAACAATTAATCCTTTAAGCAGAAGATCAAGTTATGATGGAGTTCCTGAATTCACTAAGATAACATTTAATCGCGAAGAAGTTAAAAACGATTATGAAACAGTAAGGAATTTAATTCCTAAGCTACAAATGGCAATTGATCGAACAAATTTAACACACTTTACAGAGTGTTAATAATTTTCCTTTCGTTAGCATAATAATATGATAGCAAGCGCGTGTTTAAGTAGATAGTGCTTATATGGGGTAATGAGTTTATATGTGTCAATGTAAATGTTAGGTAATTAATTGAACAAGTGAAAACTTTTTTCTCGCTAACGATAAAAACTTTCACTTCAAAAAGTAAGGTTATGATGAAGTAGTAGAAGGTAGTTTAATCGCTACCTTCTATTCCTATATGGAGGGTAAAATGAACATAAATCAAAAAAGTAGATTATTAAGCAAAATATTAAGGCATAAGCCTGATCTCATTGGAATAAAATTAACAATAGATGGATGGGCAAATATAGATGAATTAATACAAGGTATAAATAAAATAACTGAGTTTGATAGAGATACATTAGAAGAAATTGTGAGAACTGATGATAAGAAAAGATATGTGCTTAATAGCGATAAGACAATGATAAGAGCTTGTCAAGGTCATAGTATAGATGTACAAATTGATTTCCCCAAAGGCACTCCTCCAGAGTATTTATATCACGGGTCAGCAGAAAAATATGCTCAAAAAATAGCTGAAGAAGGGTTGAAAGCAATGACTAGACAATATGTACATTTGTCAAGTAACTTAGAAACAGCTATAAAAGTAGCCTTAAGACGAAAAGAAATTGTGATTTATAAAATTTATAGTCATAAAATGGCTATTGATGGTTATGAATTTTTCATCTCTGAAAATGGTGTATGGCTTACAAAAAGTGTTCCCGTAAAATATTTAGAGAGAATAGACAAAAAAGATATAAATATATAAATGGTGAAAAATATGGAAAAGAAAAGTTTAAAAATCAATAATATACCTCTCATATTATGGGGTGAAAAAAGTAAAAAAATAATAATAGCAGTACACGGCAATAAATCAAATAAAGAAGATTTAGTAATAAAACTACTAGCAACAAAGGCATGTAATAAAGATTATCAGGTACTAAGTTTTGACTTGCCTGGACATGGAGATAGAATTAATGATACAAATTATATATGCAATATCCAAAATTGTGTAAAAGACATTAGAAAAGTATATCAATATGCTTTAAACAACTTTGAAATCATTGATGTTTGGGCATGTAGTATGGGTGCATATTTCAGCATGGTTGCGCTTAGTGATGCTACTTTAAGAAACTGTTACTTCTTATCACCAGTAGTAGATATGTTAAGTGTAATAGAATCTTTAATGAAATATGCCAATGTAACAAAAGAAATGTTAAAAGAAAAAAAAGTAATCGAAACAAACTTTGGGGAAACATTATGTTATGATTATTATGAATATGTATTAAAAAATAGAATTGAAAAATGGGAAAATAATACACATATTTTATACGGTGAAAATGATAATGTTCAAAGTTATGAAATAATAAAAAAGTTTTCTGAAAAGTTTAGTTGTGATATTTTTTATGCAAGAAATTGTAATCATTACTTTGCGAGTCAAAATGAAATAGAAAATTACATAAATTGGTTAAATTTGGTGATTTCGTAAAAAAAGTGCTCTAAAATCAAGATGTGAGTAGAATAAATACCATTTCCGTGAATAAATAATTTATTTGATGAAAAAATGAACAAAATAAAAAAAGTGTTTATTCTTAAACAATTAATGAAATTTTGTCTCAGTTAATTCTTGATAATTTTAAAAAAATAATGTATAATAAATATGCTTTTATTTGATAATAAAACAAATAAAAAGTGACATAATACTATTGATCTTACGTATAAAAACAAAAAAAGGAGAGATATGATGAAAAACACATTAATTAAAGTATTTAGTTTATTATTAGTTTTAGTTTTTGGTTTGTTTTTAACTGCATGTTCTAAATACAGTGCGTTAGAAAAAGCATTTAAGAACAAAGGATATTCTGTTAACGAAACACTTGCCGAACAAAGCAAAAAAATCGAAGAAGAATTAAAAGAAAATGATAAAGATATGGTTGTTAAATTACATTTATTAACAAAAGATGGTTCTTTATCAAGTGCTTTAATAATTGAATTTAATTCAACTGAAGATATGGTTAAAGCTTATGAAGATAGCGAAACAATTAAAGGTTTTGTTAAAGATGTAAAGAACAATGAAGATGCTCAAAAAGTATATGAAGCATTACAAGATAGCGGTTATGCAAAAGGAAATTGTTTAGTAATTCCACTATCAATTGTCCCATCAACAGTTTCTGAAATTAAGGAAATCGTTAGAAGCGTTAAATAATTAAAATAATATATGCGTAAGAAAGTAAACGAAGGTGTAAAAGCCTTCTTTTATTTATGGAAAATATAGGCTTTTAAGGAATAATATATATTATTGAAAAAGAAAAAAATATATGGTACAATTATATAAAAGAGGTGATTTACATGCTCAAAGAAATTGATCAGAAAAGTATTGTTAAGTTATATCTATGTATAATGTGTATAGCTATTTTAGTAGTTATTCTCTTAAGCTGTTTATTCAAAAAAAATAATAAAGAAAAAAAGATATTATTTTCATCTTCGATATGTTTACTTATATCAATAAATATCCTAGAAATAATTATAAACTATTATAAAGGATATGTTAGGAATTATCCATTTTTATATGATATTGTTTGTGTGAAAGATATTTTAGGAAATCTATTTATTTTTTCATTAGGAACATATATATGTTATGAAACATCATTACTTTCAAAAAACAAGTTGATTATAGCATCAATTATATTAATGCTTACACTAGTGGCAACTATTGTGGGTTATGAAGAAGAAGTAATTGTTTTCAAAAAAAACATATATAATTACAACACATTTTTCTTTATAAGATATATACTCTTTTACATTTATGTAATTTATCAAACAATTGAAAATATTATTAGTAAAAAAGAAATAAATAATTTAATTCCAATTTTTGTTTCTGTGATTATTATTATGTTAGCACTAATACAAGAAACAAGTAAAAAAACACCAATGATTAATTCTTTTGAAAGTATGTTAACAATTATTATATTGATTATATTTAATTTTATTTATAATAAAAAGGAGTTGATAAAATGAAAAAGAGTTTATTTATTCTAATTATAATTAGTTTCGTAGTTTTATTGTGTGGTTGTTCTAAAGATTATAAAGTTACCTTCGAAACAAACAATAATGTGGAAATAACAAATTATAGTGTTAAAAATAACAAAATAGAAGTTAATGTTCCAAATTTGAAAGGATATGAATTTAAAGGTTGGTATTTAGATAATGACTATTTAAATAAAATAGATATTGATAACTATGTATTAACTGAAGATACAATTATTTATGGTAAGTATGAAGCGATAAAGTATACAATAAAATATAAAAACGAAGGAAGTATAGTAAATAACCCTAGTGAATACACTATAGAGACGGAAACAATAGTGCTAGAAGAACCAACTAAGCAAGGATATACATTTTTAGGTTGGTTTGAAGGGGAAACAAAAATAACGAAAATTGAAAAAGGCTCTACTGGAGATAAAGAACTTGAAGCAAAGTTCACAGAAAACATATATAAAATTTCTTATATTAATGGTTCTAATTTAGAAAATCCTGAGTATTATGGAAAGTTAGAAAATGATCTTGTTTTGAAACCTGCAGAAAAAAAAGGATATACTTTTTTAGGCTGGTTTGAAGGAGAAACTAAAATTGATGTTATATCAAAAGAAATGACAAGAGATTTAGTTTTAGAAGCAAAATATGAGATAATAACATATGAACTAGAATATATGAGCGAAGGAAGTATACCAGATAATCCTGAAAGCTATACTATTGAAGATGGTGAAATTATTCTTTTACCATCATATAAAGAAGGATACACTTTCTTAGGTTGGTTTGAAGAAAATGAAAAGATTGAAGTTATTAATGCGTCTAATTTAAAAGATTACTTTTTAGAAGCAAGATTTGAAATAAACAAGCATATAATAAAGTACTATGTTGATGAAGAATTAGTATCGACTGTAGAACTAAATTTTGGTGATAGAATATCTGATAATAAACCAGAAAAAGATGATTATAAATTCTTGGGTTGGTTTGAAAACGATGAAAAATTTACTTTAAGATATATGCCAGATAGAGATTTGATTCTTGTAAGTAAATGGGAATATTCACTAAGTGTTTATAACATTAATTATAACTTAAATGGCGGATACTGGCAAAAAGACACTGACTATAAAACAAGACAAGATATGACAGATGATTTTATTAATGATTATAAAGCATATACAAAAGCTCAATCAGTGACTTTAAATACTTTCTTTGATGTTTCCTTTAACTATGGAAAACTAGAAAATTTCTTTAATGATGAAGTTTACAAAGATAAATGGCTTTGGATGAAAAATTATATAATCGATGTATGCACTAATAATAATTATATAGGCATAGAATATTTAACTAATGAAGACAATGAATATCACAATGCCTATTTAAGAAGTAATGTACATGGATTTATAAATGGTATTTATAAATCTGAATGGCCTCAAAGTTTTGATTTTTCAGAATCAAAATATTCTGATGGTTATTATAGTTATTTGCCAGGTGATGAAGTTGAACATCCAAAAACATTTACTGTTGAAACAGAGACGTTTAGTTTAGTAGCTCCAACAAAGGATTACAATACATTCTTAGGATGGTTTAACAAAGATGGTGTTCAAGTAAAAGAGATTAAGCAGGGTTCACGAAAAGATATCTATTTAGAAGCTCGATGGCTTCCAGAAGAATGTACCATTACATATGAATTAAATGGTGGTCAATGCGATAATTTACTTACAAAATATGAAAAAGGTACAAGTCAAAGAGTATATTTTGAATACCCAACTAAAGAAGGATATGCTTTTATGGGTTATTACCAAAAAGAAGATTTTTCTGATAGTGAAGTATTATTTATTGAAAAAGGAAGTATTTCAAACTATAAACTATATGCCAAATGGGTAAAAGAAGAACTTGGAAGCCATAAAAGAATTTCCATATATGGAGATAGTGTTTCCACATTCGAAAATTACATTCCAAGTGACGCTACATTTTATTATCCTGTATATTCGTCTACAGTAAAAAATGCTAATAAAACTTGGTGGAAGTTAGCTTTAGAAAAAGTTGGAGCTGAACTACATACAAATATTTCGTACTCTGGATCTACTGTAAGTGGAGAGTCAAAAACTTGTGGTGAAAACAGCGAAAGAATTAAAAAGATTAGTAAGAATAACATTGCTCCAGATATCATAATTGTTTATTTAGGAATAAATGACTGTGCAGGTGGATATAGTGAGACAACGTTTAAATCATCATATGTCAATATGATTAATAAAATGAAAGAAGCATATCCAAAGGCAGATATCTTTATATGTACTTTACCATATGAAACTTGGACAGATGGTTCAAACCCTGAGGGTAAGAATTATCCTGGATTAAGAGAAAAATACAATGAAATAATTAAAGACATTTCTAAAACATTAAAGGTTCAATTAATTGATATTGCTCCTTGTATTACAAGTAGTACAGAATCAATGGAAAAGAGAACTTATTTAGGTGATAATATTCATCCAAATGCATTAGGAATGGAAAAAATTGCTGATGTTGTTTCAAAATGCTTATTAGATTATTATAAATTAAACATTTGATATAAAGTGAAATTGTGATATAATATTTAGGTTACTTTTTTGAAAGGAAGATAAAATGGGCATAATTGAATTAATATTATTGGGTGTAAGCTTGTCAGCTGATGCATTCGCCGTTTCTATATGTGATGGACTTGAAATGAAAAAGATTAATTACAAATATTGCATTATAATTGCTTTATTCTTTGGTGCATTTCAATCATTGATGCCATTTATTGGTTGGTTTTTAGGAAACAGATTTGAATCATCAATTAAAAATTGTGATCATTGGATAGCCTTTATATTATTAGCTTTGATTGGAATAAATATGATTATAGAATCTTTTAAAAAAGAAGAAATAGAAACTAAAGAATTTAAAATGGATTACAAAAAACTATTTCTTATGGCAATAGCAACATCAATTGATGCTTTAGCTGTTGGAGTTGCTTTAGCTTTAAGCAATACAAACATATTTATTGCCATTTCAATAATTGGAATTATAACTTTTGCAATTTGTTTTGTAGGAGTTATAATAGGTCATAAATTTGGTGATATATTTCATGGTAAAGCTTCACTTATTGGAGGAATAGTATTAATTTTAATAGGATTAAAAATACTTCTTGCTGATCTTGGAGTACTTTACTATTAAACAAAAGGGCACATAAACGTGCTCTTTTTATAATAAAATGTACTCTTTTATAATAAAAAAGTTTACAATGAACATTAATTAGTGTATAATAAATAATGACGGAGAAAAACTAAATGATAATTAAACAGTTAAAAGGAACAGATGTAGATAAAGCATTTGTCTTAGCACTAAAGGTATTTAAGAAAAATGTTAACTATAATCATTTTGGTTTAGAAAAATTTAAATACAATGTTATCTATAATGAAAGATATCGTAAAAGTTGTAAGAAAGGTATCAATACTCTTTTTGGATGTTTTTGTGAAACCAAATTAATAGGTGTTATAGGTATTTCTAAAAATGGATTTTATATTACACTATTGTTTGTAAAAGATGAATATCAAAGAAAGAAAATAGGTACGAGCCTTTTTAATTATGCAATAGGTTTTATTAAAGATACATATGAAACAAAAGAAATTATAATCAATGCAACTCAAAATGCCTTGCCTTTTTATGAAAGTCTTGGTTGTGAAGTTACTGGCGAAAAAGAAGAAAAAGATGGTGTTATAATTACACCAATGAAATGTATTATTAAGGAATAGAATATGAAAAAAATAATTCTCTTAACAGGCGATTTAGCAGCTGGAAAATCAACCTTTTCTAGACTATTAGCAGATAGATATAAAATACCTTGTTATAATAAAGATGACATAAAAGAAATTTTAGGAGATAATTTTGGTTTTAAAAACAGAGAAGAAAACCTAAAATTAAGTATGTGTACGTTTGACATTTTCAAATATATAATTGAAAAGAATATGATAGTATGTAGTGACTTAATAATTGAAAGTAATTTTCGTCAAAACGAACTAGATTATATAAAAACAAAATCTGAGATAAATGGCTATAAAATTATAACAATCATAATAAGAGCTGATACCAAAATTTTGCATACAAGATTTATGAATAGAATAAATAATGAAAATAGACATCCTGTTCACAAGGCTGTTGATTTTTCTAATTATCATGATTTTGAGAAGCAAATATTACAAGATCGAGTTAGAAACTATCCTGGGTCAGCTTTATATTTAGATAGTTCGTCTTTTTCGGAATTATATGATAATAAGAATTTATATGAAATTGATATGTTATTAGAAAGGATAAATCATGTATAGAAAAACAATTGAAGAAGTACAAAAAGAGTTACAAACAAATTTAGATGAAGGTCTTAAGGATAGTGAAGCTTTAAAAAGACTAGAAACTTATGGATACAATGAATTAAAAGAAAAGAAAAAACAAAGTATGCTTGTTCGTTTCTTATTACAATTTAAAGACATAATGATCATAATTTTAATAATAGCAGGCATTGTCCAAATAGTAATAGAACCTAGTGATTGGGTTGATAGTCTTATTATTTTTATTGTTATTATTATAAATGCGATCTTAGGATTAGTACAAGAAAATAAAGCCGAAAAGAGTTTAGAGGCACTTGAAAAAATGTCAGCCCCAATGTGTAAAGTTTTGCGAGATGGTGTGCTTATGCAAATTTCTACGCGCATGCTTGTTCCTGGTGATGTTGTTGTTTTTGAAGCGGGTGATTATATTCCGGCGGATTGCCGAGTCACTCTAGCTTCTTTTCTTGAAGTTGATGAATCAGCTTTAACTGGTGAATCAGTTCCCGTAGAGAAAAATGTATTACCAATAAATAAAGATAATATTCCTTTAGGTGATATGAAAAACATGGTTTTTCAATCAACGTATATAACTAAAGGTAGAGGTAAAGCAATTGTTGTTAAGACGGGAATGAATACGCAAATTGGAACAATTGCTGGTATGCTTACAAGTAGTGAGAAAACTAAAACGCCATTACAGAGTAAGCTTGATCAAGTTGGAAAAACAATTGGCTACATATGTTTAGCCATTTGTTTAGTAGTATTTATTTTAGAATATATAAACACAAGACAAGCTTTTGAATCTATTAAAACTGCAATAGCTTTAGCCGTTGCCGCAATACCAGAAGGATTAGCAACAGTAGTAACAATAGTATTAGCTATTGGCGTAAATACGATGGCTAAGCAAAATGCCATCGTCAAAAAACTACCTGCCGTAGAAACGTTAGGATCAACATCAGTTGTTTGTTCTGATAAAACAGGAACGCTCACTCAAAACAAAATGACTGTTGTAGAGGTGTATCGCAACGAGATTCGCAAATTATCTGAACTTACTGAAGAGGATAAAGAAATAATTAGTTATTTTGCTTTATGTAGTGATGCTAAGATAGAATTTGTAGATGGCGAGGAGAAACGTATAGGTGATCCAACAGAAACAGCTTTAATAGAGTTAAACAATAAGTATGGTGTTGACATAAAAAATATTAAGAGAATATGTGATGTTCCTTTTGACTCTGATAGAAAAATGATGAGTGTTGTTGTGAAACTTAATGATAAAATTCTATTAATCACAAAAGGCGCTCCTGATCAAATAATTAATCATTCTGTAAATAAGGAAGCTTTTGAATTAGCTTTACAAGTGAATGAAAATATGGCTCAAAGAGCGTTAAGAGTTTTAGGAATAGGTGTAAAAGAATTAACAGAAATTCCTAGTGAAACAGATGCAAGTATAGAGGAAGGTTTAACTTTTTTAGGTTTAGTGGGAATGATAGATCCAGCGCGTCCAGAAGTTAAAAAAGCCTTAGAAGTTGCTAAGAGTGCGGGTATTAGAACAGTTATGATTACAGGAGACCATAAAATAACTGCTAAAGCGATAGCTGAGGACTTGGGAATACTTGAAAATCATAAAGCAATTTCTTCAGAAGAATTGCATGAACTTTCTGATGAATATTTAGACGAACATATTGAAGATTATGCAGTATTTGCAAGAGTTGCTCCTGAGGACAAAGTGCGTATAGTTACAAGTTGGCAGAAAAAAGATAAAGTTGTCGCAATGACAGGTGATGGTGTTAATGATTCACCAGCCCTAAAAAAAGCAGACATAGGCTGTGCAATGGGTATAACAGGAACTGATGTTGCCAAAGAAGCTAGTGATATGATTTTAGTTGACGATAACTTCTCAACAATAATCTCAGCAGTTAAACAAGGTCGAGGTATATATGAGAATGTAAAAAAGTGCGTTAAATACTTATTGTCTAGTAATATTGGCGAAGTCTTAACAATTTTAATAGCATCAATATTAGCTATGATTATGTCTACTGATTTTGGAGTTCCTCTACTTCCAATACATTTATTGTGGATAAATCTGATAACAGATTCTTTACCTGCATTTGGCTTAGGAATGGAAAAACCTAGTGATGATATAATGAACTATCCACCACGACCTAAAAATGAAAGCTTCTTTGCTAATAAGTTAGCGCTTCACATTTCCCTTGAAGGAATTGCAATAGGAATACTAACGCTAACTTCATACGTAATAGGTTACTTTACAACAGGTAAAAATCATATGGTTGGACAAACAATGGCCTTTCTAACATTATCAGGATGCCAATTATTCCATGCATATAATGTAAAGTCAAATGGAACAGTATTTAAAAAAGATACTTTTAATAATAAATTTTTAAATCTTGCATTTGTTGTAGGATTTATATTACAATTCTCTGTTATGTATATTCCTGGATTACATGATAAGGTATTTAAATTAGCTGCTTTAAGTTTTTCTCAAGTAGCTATGAGTATTGGTATAGCATTTACAATTGTAATAATCATGGAAATCTTTAAATTGTTTGGTTATCATAAGAAAAAATAAATTAGATATAATAGACAAAAAGTTGTGTTAATGAAAACTTACCTCATTAGTACAACTTTTTTAAATGCTATTTTAGTAAGGCAATTAACCATTTAATCTTGTAATCTTTAATATTTACTTTTATTTTTAAAAATGTTATAATTAGACAATAGAAAAGGAATCTTTATGAATAAAACATTAATCCTGATTTTCAAAGTAATTAGACTAATAGTTATAATAGGTCTATGCTTTGTTATAATATTACCACTATATAAGATGGTTATTGATTCTATTAGTAATGGTGTTAACTATTTAGTAATACCAAGTGGAATAACACTAAGAAGTTATGAAATAAATATTGCCCAAATATTAGATAGACATTTGCTTTCACATTCTTTGTTATTAGGATGTTTATGCGGTGTAGCAGAAGTTATTTTTGCTTCACTTTCAGGATATGCCTTAGTCAAACTTAATGGAAAAGTTAGTAACCTAATATTTTATTTATATTTAACTACTTTGTTTTTGCCCTTAGAATTAATGGAAGTAGCTTATAAATATATTTTTAGTAATATCCCTTTTTTAGGAATACCATTGATAGGAAAAAAATATAGCATTTTTATATTTTATCTTTTTGGTGGAGGTATCAAATCAGGAATATTTGTTTACTTGTTTAAAAGTGTTTATAAAAATTTTGATAATGAGCTTTTAGAACAGAGTTATATAGATGGTTGTTCAAACATAAAAACCTTTTTTAAAATTGTTTTGCCGAACAGTTTACAGGCTGTTATACCGACATTTTTATTAACCTTTATTTGGGTATATAATGATACAAAAATGGTTAATTTCTTTAAAATTGCTTATGATGATTACGAATTGATTTCTGTTGCTCTCGCAAACAATCGCATAAGACGAGGCGGAACACCAACAGCATTTATTATGATTTTTCCACTTTTAGTGATATATATTATTACAGAAAACTATTTTTTCAAACCATTTAAGTTTGATATGTGTTCTTAAATTTTTAGAAAGGTAAAACTTATGGAAAGTATAAAAAATATCTATAAAATAGGTCATGGACCATCTAGTTCACATACAATGGGCCCTGGATATGCAAGTGAAATATTTTTGAAAAAAAATATTTCTGCTGATAAGTTTGTTGTTGAACTATATGGTTCATTAGCACTTACTGGTAAAGGTCATTTGACAGATAAAACAATTCTTGACATATTAGGTGAGTTTCGAACAGAAGTTATTTTTAAACCGGAAATATGTTATGAATACCATCCTAATGGAATGAAGTTTATGGCCTATAAAGATAATAAATTAATAGATGAATGGTTAGTTTTTTCAATAGGAGGAGGAAACTTAAAAAATTTAGGTGAACAAAGAAATAAATTTTATAAAGATATCTATCCTCATAATTTAATGAGCGATATCTTAAAATATACTTCTGAAAATAATATGACGTTGCTTGAGTATATAAAAACATTTGATGAAGATGACTTATATCAATATTTAGATAAAGTTTTTGAAACAATGTTAGAGGCATCAAAGAGAGGACTTGCCAATCGTAATGTACTACCTGGTTCATTACATTTACAAAGGAAAGCTCCTGATTTCTATGATGAATATAAAAAGACAAATGATTTTCAAAGTCTTTTGTTTGCAATAACTTTAGCAATTTCCGAAGAAAATGCAAATGGTGGTTTAATCGTAACAGCTCCTACTTGTGGGAGTGCGGGAATTATTCCAGGTATACTGATAGCAGAATATATATATAACAAATTACCAAAAGAAAGAATTCTCGATGCTCTTGCCATAGCAGGATTAATATGCAACCTTGTGAAAACAAATGCCTCAATATCAGGTGCAGAAGTAGGTTGCCAAGGTGAAGTTGGAGTCGCTTGTGCCGCTGCAAGTGGTATGCTTGCTTTTCTAAAAGGTGGCTGTAGCAATAAAATCGAGTATGCAAGCGAAATAGCATTAGAGCATCATTTAGGCATGACGTGTGATCCTGTTGATGGTTTGGTTCAAATTCCTTGTATTGAAAGAAATGCCATGGCTGCCGAATTTGCTTATACGGCATCAAAATATAGCTTACTATCAAACGGTAAGCACTATGTAACCTTAGATTCCGTAATTAATGTTATGGATGAAACAGGTAAAGATTTAGATAAAGAATACAAAGAAACATCAATAAAAGGTTTAGCAAAGGTTATAAAATAATGGGCAATGTGTTAATTGAAAGATTAAAAAATGGAACTGATTTAAAGAAGTACATTATTGACTTAGCAAAGGCAAAATCTATTGAGGCGGGAGTAATTGTTTCTTCTGTGGGAAGCTTAAAAGAACTTAATATTAGACTTTCTGATTTATCCACTTTACATAGTAAGAAAAAATTTGAAATTCTAAGTTTAAATGGAACTCTTTCAAAAGATAGAGTCCATCTTCATATCTGTGTTTCAGATGAAGAAGGAAAAGTTTTAGGTGGACATTTATTAACAGAATGTATTATAGATACAACGTGTGAACTGGTTATTCAAATACTAGATGCTAAGTTTTTAAGTGAGTTTGATGAAAACACAGGTTTTAATGAATTAAAAATAATAAAATAAAAGAAGGTAAGCGATGATAAACAAGGGTTCAATTATAGAATATGGATTATATCCTCAAACAATCAAAGAAGAGGATGTAAAGATATTAAGTTTTAAAGATGGTTATTATTTAGGCAGTGATAATGAATATTATGTACTTTCAAAAGCAAAACCATTTGGTAAATACTTTTTTTCAAATCAATTAGAGATTGAAGCAGATAAAGAATATTATTTTAAAGTTGAAAAAATAAAATGGCAAGTTTTAGATGTAACTGAAAAAGAAATTTTACTTTTCAGCAAGCAGATATTAGATGCCCATGTATTTGATAGTAAGTCAAATATATATAAATATGCTAGTATAAGAAAATGGCTAAATGAAAATTTCTATAATGTTGCTTTTTCAAACCAAGAAAAAAAACAAATGCTGCCAACATTAGTTGATGAAGAATATGATAAAGTATTCCTTTTGAGTAGTGAAGAAATTGCTAGTTCAAGTTATGGTTTTTCATCCTTAACAAGAGAAAAGAAACCAACAGATTATGCTAAAGCAAATTATGCATTTTCATTTATAGAAAATGGCAATGGAAACTATTGGTTACGTTCTATAAATAAAATAAGTCAAGAAGGAATATGCTACGTTGATTATACTGGTTATGCTAATTGTAATCTTGTCCCTTTTGGTGTTAATGGTGTTGCTGTAGCTATTAAAATAAGTTTAGAAAATAACTCAAAATAAAGGAGAAATATATGTTGTATTTAGCAGAAAAATATTATTTAGTTGTAGATGATCGTTTCGAACTTTTCTATCGCAGTGTTATTAAATCACATAATCCTTATAACCATTATGTGAAGGCAACATGTGAGAAAGGATACACATACAATAGGTATTTTACCTATACTCCAAAAGATGGAGAAGAAGGAAATTATCAATTAACAATAGGAATATATGATGATGATGGAAACGTCATTGAAGAAGCCCAAACAACTCTTGTTGTTAATAAGGCAAAAGACGTTAATGATAAAGTAAATATCTTATGTATAGGAGATAGTTTAACTGTAAATGGTGTTTGGCCGAAAATTGGTTTTGAAAAATATAACTTATTATTCCCCAATAGGCTCAATTTTATTGGTAAATTAAAAACCGAAGAAGTGGGATATGAAGGATATGGTGGTTGGCAGTGGAAAACATTCTGTGAAAACAACCAAAAAAGTCAAACTTCAAGTGTTTGGGTAAAATGCAAACATAATTTAGATGATAGAAACCAACACAGCGTGTGGAGGAGCAACAATCTTTTGTGGGTTTTAGAAACCATTGAAAAGGATAAACTTAAGTTTAAACGTGGTGAAAACAATAATAAGGTTAATCCTGAACTTGATAGCAAAATAATAAATGTAGATACAAATCAAGAGCTAAGTATTGATAGTTATGATTACAGTGATGGAAATCCATTTTGGAATCCACTAACAGAAAAAGTAGATTTTAAAAATTATATTCTTGAAAACAAATTTGAAAAAATAGATTATGTATTTATACTTTTATCATGGAACGGACAGTACAAACCATATAATACGGATTTTACAATTCATGATACTTACTCAAGTATAATTATTGATGCTATACATAAAGACTTTCCAAATTGTAAGATTGGAATTTTAGGTATACAACCTCCATGTCCTAATGGAGGAATAACAAGTTGCTATGGAGCTAGTGGCTATTACCATGATTGGTATGGAGAAACAGTAACGGAAATGAATTATAACAAATTCTTAGAAGAAAAATGTAAATTAGACAAGTATAAAGAGTTTGTTAAGTACTTTGATACGAAAGCTCAATTTGATAGCGAATATAATTACTGGACAAAAGATGAAAAAGTTAACAATCGATGCGAAAGAACAGAACGCATTGGTATAAATGGTATTCACCCATCATTAGATGGATACAAACAAATAGGTGATAGTTTTTATAGAGCATTAATTGAAATGTTAAAGATGTGACAATTATTGGAAAAATAATATATAAAAATGTTTAAAATTATATTATTCTGTGCTATAATATGTTAACAAATAGAGGTGAGTTATGGAGTTTAGTGATTTTATCTATGCAAAGTCAAAATACCTAACTGAAAAGAAAACATTTCTAAGAATTCTAAAAATAAATTATGAAACAGAAGATTTACGAGAACTATTTCGTGCTTATCAAGAGTTCTTTAAGGTAAAGAATTTTATCATAAATTATTTAAAGAAATTAATAGGTTATAAACTTTATAACTACTTAAATAAAGTATATGATAAATTAGATAAATGGGATGTTTTAAGTTATGGAAATTAACTTTGTCTTAGATGCATTAAGAAAAAAAGATTATGAATTTGTATTTAAACATTTAGACATCCTTCTCAAAGATGGTATTAGAGAGAATTATCTAAACGAATACAATAGTTTAGCTGTAATGCTAACTAAGTTAAAAAGGTTTGAGGATACAATTAATTTGTATACTGAACTTAAAAGAAAAGATATTGAAAGCTTGACACTAGTTTCGTGTGCTTTAATTAGTACATTTACAACTGATTTATATAAAGCATTGAGTATAATTAATAATTCGAAAATATTAAATTCGGAACTTAATAAATACCTTGAAATAGGTGGAGCAAATTATAATAATCTATTGATCGAAAATGAAGAAGTACAACTTGCATTTATACTAAGTAATTTCATAAAAGAACTTGGTAAATGCGAAAATGATATGATTGTCATAAAGTATTATGAATTAATTAGTTTGTTATATGAGATAGGATATAGTGAAAGTATCATAGATAAATTAACTAAAATAGGGTATATATTATTTAATCAAGGAGAAGAAAAATGAAAGTTAAAGTTAAAAAATTAGAAGAATTAAGTAAAGTGGAAATGAGTGTTGTTTTCACAAAAGAAGAATATGATGCTGAATATGAAAAGCAATTTGAACTTGAACTAAGTGAAATAAAGGAACCTGGATTTAGACCTGGAAAATATCCACGTTCAATGTATATGAAAAAATATGGTGATGGAAGAGTTCACGCAAAAACTGTTGATGCATTAATCAATGAATCTTATTATGATGCTTTAGAAAGCAAAAAGATTTATGCTGTAGGACAACCTCAAATAGATTTATTAGAAAAACTTAAAGACAATGAGTGGGGATACAAAGCAGTTGTAGCTGTTTTCCCAGAAGTTGAAGCTAAAGATTATTTCGGAATCGAAGCTAAAAAAGAAGAAGTTAACGTAACAGATGCCGATGTTGAAGAAGAAGTTAATAGAAATCTAAAACAAAAAGCAGATTTAGAAGTTAAAGAAGATGGTGCCATCGAAAAAGGTGATACAGTTGTCTTTGATTTCACTGGCTCAGTTGATGGTGTAGAGTTCGAAGGCGGAAAAGCTGAAAACTATGAATTAGAAATTGGATCAGGTAAATTTATTCCTGGATTTGAAGATCAAATGATAGGAATGAAAACTAACGAAGAAAAAGTATTAAAAGTAACTTTCCCAACACAATATGATCCAAAATTAGCAGGTAAGGATGCTGAATTTAAAGTATTAGTACATGAAATTAAAAAGTGTGTTTTACCAGAATTAACAGATGATTATGTAAAAGAACTTGAAATTGAAAATGTAAATACAGTTTCTGAATGGAAAGAATTTTTGAAAGGCAATTTAGTTACTGACAGAACTGAAGCAGCTAATAACAAATTTGAAGATGATGTATTTACAAAATTATTAGAAAGTAATCCAGTAGTTATTCCTCAAGAATTAATCGATAGAGAAGTTCAAAAGAAAGTAGACGAATTGTCTAAGACAGCAGAAATGTACAAAATACCTCTAGAATATTTCTTAAAATATCAAGGAATCGAAAGCGTTGAACAATACAAAGAATTAGTTACTCCTGGTGTTAAATCTAACATTCAATACGAAGTAATTATTATGGCAATTGTAAAACAAGAAAAGATTAAATTAACAAAAGAGGATTATGAAAAATACTATGTAAAAGTTGCTAATGGTAAAGACATTAAAGAAGTTAAGAAATCTTTACCAAAAGATAAAGTTACTGATTACTTTAAATTATTAAAAGCACATGATCTAGTATTAGAAAACGTAAAATAATTAATAATTAACGAAAAAAAACTCATAATAAAAGAGAGGTGAAAAAATGGCTGGTAAGAAAAAAGTTTGCTCGTTTTGTGGCGCTGAAGAATCTGAAGATGTAGTTCTTCTAGCAGGAGATGGATGTTACATATGCAATAACTGTATTGATTTCTGTTATTCAATTCTTGGTGAACATGATTACTTAGGAAAAGTGTTAGAAAAAGATAATATTACTAACGTTGAATCAATTCCTCTCACACCTAGAGAAATACACGATAGATTATGCGATTATATTGTTGGTCAAGAATACGCAAAGAAAGTACTATCTGTAGCTGTATATAATCATTATAAAAAAATAAACAATAATACAAGTAATGATAAATCAATAAATCTTGAAAAAAGTAATATTTTAATGATTGGCCCAACAGGCTCAGGGAAAACTTTATTTGCGAAAACATTAGCCCAAATATTGAATGTTCCATTTGCAATTGCTGATGCTACTGCATTAACACAAGCTGGATATGTTGGAGAAGATGTAGAAAATGTTTTATTACGTTTATTACAAGCTGCTGATTTTGACTTAGAAAGAGCACAAAAGGGCATCATATATCTAGATGAAATAGATAAATTAGGTCGTAAATCGGATAATCCATCTATTACACGTGATGTTTCTGGAGAAGGTGTACAGCAAGCACTTTTAAAAATAATTGAAGGAACAGTAGCCAACGTTCCCCCTGGTGGTGGAAGAAAACATCCACATCAAGAATTCATTGCTTTTGATACATCAAATGTATTATTTATTTGTGGAGGATCGTTTGAAGGAATTACTGATGTTGTAAAGAAAAGATTAGGTAAAAGATCTATAGGATTTAATTCTAATCAGGACGTTCACGAAAAGGAAGATAAAGAAATATATCCACTAATTTCTCATGAAGATATAAAGAAATTTGGTATTATTCCAGAATTAGTTGGACGTTTGCCAATAATTGCTCCTTTATCTACACTTGAAGTACCAGAACTTATGAAGATTATAAGCGAACCTAAAAATGCCATTTTAAGACAATATCAAAAAATGCTTGAAATGGATGGAGTTGAGCTAGAATTTAGAGATGATGCTGTAAAAGAAATCGCTCAAAAAGCCTTTAAAGAAAAAACTGGAGCTCGTGGATTAAGATCAATAATAGAAACAATGATGTTAGAAATAATGTATGAAATCCCTGATCATAAAGATATTGAGAAATGTATCATTACAAAAAATGTTGTTGAAGGGACTGGGAAACCTAAACTTATTAAAAAGAAAGTAATAGCATAATATGAATATCTGTTGTTTGTTGAATGAAAATAACATATGTAGAGTATATTTTAGTGCTAAACTAAATGAAATTGAAAAGTTAGGAACACCACGAATACCAGAGTTTGAATATTCAGATATGGTAGCTTACAAATCTGCATGTTTAAAATTATCTGTGGCAATGGTTAATATGGCCTTAAACAAAAATGGGATTAAGTGCCTAGCAACACGTGATACAAAATTCTTTAATAATAGCAATCCACAAATTCCATTTATGGGTGTTACAAAGGTTTATATATTAGATGAAGATTTCAAATTATCTCTTCCTCTAGGTCTTAATAATTCTGTTAAAGAAGAAATTGATAATCTTTCACAAACAATTGAAAAAGATTTTGAAGATGTTTTAATTAAAATAGGTCTTTTCTATCAAGAAAGTACTGAAATAGTTTGTGATAATTCGCAAGTGTTTTATAATTTGCATTACAAAAAAGATGGAGTTATAATTAACACATTAAAGAATCAATTGTTTGATATGAACGAAGATAATGATATAGATAAAAACTTGTTCCTCGGTGCCCAAGTTGGTGATCGAATTATCATTAATTCAGATGATGTTATCATCGAAGCAGAGATACTTAGTGTGATTTCGAAAATACCATATTCAAAGACTCGATTTGATGTAAATAACATAAATGAATTAGGATATATTAGTTTAGAAGATATGTATGATGATTTTGAAAAATCATACTATCTCTTAAATAAAGTTGAGATTATTTATAATTATATAGTTGATTACGCTATGAAAAATACAAACTTTAAAATTCCTAAAGAGTTAAGGGATATATTTACTAAAAATAACCCTGAAAATGATAGCGTTGAACTAGATATATATCACGATATATTTAATACACTATATTGTTTAAATGAAGAGTATTTAGAAGATGAAAGTTGTTTAATACCATCATTTGAAGAACTTGGATTTTATTACCGAACTGGTGCATTTGATATAGTTGATATAATAGATTACTTTAGTAAGAAAAATGTTATAAATAACTTAATTAAAATGAATTTAATAAAAGGTATAAAATTATAAAAGAAAGTGGTGATAATATGTTTTCTGATGTACAAGCAGTTACAACAGCAGCTATACCTGCAATAGTTGTAAGAAATATGATTCCATTACCAAACAATGAAATCAAAATTGACACAGTCAATTCAAAATTTATTCAAGCAATAAATGCATCTGTGGAAACAAATAAGTATATCGCTATTTTAGTTCCTAAAGTTCCAACAAGTGAAGAAATGATTCTAAAGAACATAAATCCTGTTGGAATAGTTGCTAAAGTCATAAGTACAGTTGAAGGAAGCAATTTCTCAGTAAAAATACTTGGTGTCGTAAGATGCAAGGTAATTGAATTTAGCCAAGTTGAACCATATCTTAAAGCAGTAGTTATGTCAATGCCAACAACTAGCGAAGATACTAACGCTGAATTGGGATATGTAAAAATGCTTGTTAATGAGATTGAAGAAAATGGTTCTAAGATATTTCCAAATATTCGTGATTTTCTAGCTATGGCTCAAAAAGGAGTTTCACCCGATAAGTTAACTGATGTATTGGCTTTCAATATGAAATTAGAATATAATGAAAAAATTAAATATTTGAATACAGCAAGTATTACACAACGACTTAAATATATTGTTGAAGATGTCAAGAAAGAAAAAGTATATTCAGAATTAGACGTAAAAATTGAAGAAGAAGTTCGTCGTTCAATTAATGAAAGTCAAAAAGAGTATTATTTGCGTGAAAAAATGAAGGCTATTCAAAATGAATTAGGTGATAAGGCCCGTAAAGAATCAGATGTTGAAGAGCTACGTAAGAAAATCTTAAGTGCTGGTATGCCTAAAGATATCGAAACTAAAGCTATAAATGA
Organism: Coprobacillus sp. CAG:698; assembly: GCA_000431235.1. Lineage (GTDB taxonomy): Bacteria > Bacillota_I > Bacilli_A > ML615J-28 > CAG-698 > CAG-698. The sequence continues at coordinate 45,353 of HF988703.1, forward strand.
GCTTAATAGATATGCCTACTTAGGTGCTGGCAGTGGTGAAAGTGCTATTTCACGAAGCTATTTAGATTTTATGGTAAGCCTACCATGGAGTAAAGAAAGTGTTGATAACAAAGACATAAAAATTGCCAAGGATCAATTAGATAGTGATCACTACGGATTAGACACTGTTAAAGATCGTATTCTTGAATATTTAGCTGTTAAAATTATGACTAATAAAACCCCTCAAGCAATATTATGCTTAGTAGGACCTCCTGGAGTAGGAAAAACAAGTCTTGCTAAAAGCATAGCCTTAGCTTTAAATAAGAAATTTGTAAAACAAGCTTTAGGTGGAGTTAAAGATGAAGCCGAAATAAGAGGTCATAGACGTACATACTTAGGAGCGTTACCTGGTCGTATTCTTCAAGGTATGCAAAAAGCAGGAACTAATAATCCAGTATTCTTATTAGATGAAGTAGATAAATTGAGTAGTGATTTCCGTGGAGATCCATCTAGTGCTCTTCTTGAAGTATTAGATTCTGAACAAAATAAATATTTTAGTGATCACTATTTAGAAGAACCATATGATTTATCTAAAGTATTCTTTATCGCAACTGCTAACTACTTAGAAAATGTTCCAGCTGCTCTAAGAGATAGAATGGAAATTGTTGAACTAAGCAGTTACACAGAATATGAAAAATATGAAATTGCTAAGAGACATTTAATTGATAAACAATTATTTACTCATGGTTTAAGCAAATGTGATTTTGAACTAACTGATGAAGCTCTCTGGAGAATAATTAGAGAGTATACAAAAGAAGCAGGTGTGCGTGAATTAGAACGTTTAATTGGATCACTAGTTAGAAAAGCTATTAAAACAATTTTAATGGATAAAACTAAGAAAATAGTAATAACGGCCGAATCACTAGAAGAGTGGTTAGGTAAGCCAAGATTTGTATATAATAAAATCGATAGGGAACCACAAGTTGGTGTCGTAACTGGATTAGCTTATACACAATATGGTGGAGATACATTGCCTGTAGAAGTGACATATTACAAAGGTCAAGGTAAAATAGTTTTAACTGGAAAACTTGGGGATGTTATGAAAGAATCTGCTCAAGCAGCCTTAAGCTATGTTAAGGCAAATGCTATCAAATTTGGAATTTCTGAAAGCTTGTTTTTAGAAAATGATATTCATATTCATGTTCCAGAAGGTGCAGTTCCTAAAGATGGCCCTAGTGCTGGTGTTACTATGGCAACAGCAATAGTGTCTGCTTTCTCACAGAAGAAAGTGGATAATAAAATTGGTATGACTGGAGAAATTACTCTTCGAGGACGTGTATTACCTATTGGTGGTTTAAGAGAAAAAGCTATAGCAGCTCATAGAAGTGGATTAACTGAAATAATCATTCCAGAAGAAAATCTTCGTGATGTAACAGATATTCCAGAAAGTGTTCGTAAAGAGCTCAAAATTGTTGCCTGCAATAATGTTGAAGATGTAGTTAATCTGGCATTAATTAAATAAAAAAATTATTTATTTATCTTGATTTAATGTATTAATTGTGATATAATTAATATGTTATAAATTTAAGATTATGAAATTAATAATTTTAATGGAGGACTTATGGGCGTTATAGATATTTTATTATTAGTTGTATCAGTTCTTTTAATAGGCATTATCGTGCTACAAAAATCTGATGAAGATGCTAGTAAAGCTTTTACTGGTGAAAAGTCTGAACTTTTCTCTAGCAAAAAAGAACGTGGAATAGAAGTATGGATTAAATACATTACAATGGGTTTATCAATTGCATTCTTCGTATTAGCAATAATTGCTTCATTCTTTGTTACACGTTTCCACATTTAAAATCTTATTTAAATGAAAGAAGTAAAATAGAAATTATGGGCCTAAAGGGCCCTTTTTTCAAGCCATAAATAGCTAATTTATTTTTCAGAAAGGAGTGTAAGTTAATATGGAAAAATACATTATCAAATCAGAAATCAATAATTTAATCAATAATGTAAAGTATGAACCAATGTCTTTTGAAGAAATAAAAAAAGAATTAGATTTAGAAAACGATGAAGACTTAAATGACGTATTAAATGAACTTATTTCTGAGTACAAACTATTCAAAAGCAAAAATGGAAAATACTTAAATGATCGTAAAGCAAACAAATATTTAGGTAAAATGTATATAAGAAATAACGACTATGGATTTGTTTCTAATCCATATTATGATGATCTTTATGTTGACTCTGCTTATTTCAAAGATGCAATGGATAAGGATGAAGTATTATATGCAATTGATGAAACATCTTTTAAAAATTCTAAGAAATCACTTGAAGCTAAAGTTTTAAAAGTTGTAAAGAGATATTTCGAATATTTAGTTGGGGAAATAGTGTATGAAAATGGAAGAACAGTTTTAGAAACATATGAAAAAAATTTTCATAAAAAATGTGTTGTAACCAAATTATTACAAGCTAAAGTTGGTGATATTGTAAGGGCTAAAATTGTTGGCTATGGTTATTTCTTAAAAGCAGAAGTATGTGATGTTTTAGGAAATAAAAAAAGTTTAGGAATAGATATTACATCTGTAGTTGTCAAAAACAATATACCTTATATATTTCCAAATCAAGTAATCGAAGATGCAAATAATCTTGAAAATGATGCAAAAGACAAGAAATATGAACATTTCAATAACCTAATATTTACTATTGATGGTGATGATGCAAAAGATTTAGATGATGCTATTAGCATTACAAAAACACCTTTTGATACATACAAAGTAGGTATATATATAGCTGATGTAAGCCATTATGTTCAAGAAAACTCAAGTATAGATATAGAGGCATTAAATAGAGGAACAAGTATATATTTAGTTGATAGAGTTATTCCAATGTTACCAGAACGACTATCTAATGATTTATGTTCTCTAAACCCAAACGAAGAAAAACTTGTCATGGCTTTGTTTATGGAAGTAGACAAAAAGGGCTGTGTATTAGATAAAGAAGTTAAAGAAGGTGTTATAAAAACATCTAAAAGATTATCGTATGAAAAATGCAATGATGTTTTAGAAAATGGTTTAATAAACTATCCTGATTATGAAATAGCTCTTGAACCATTAAAGATTATGAAAGAACTTTCAGAAATTCTTACAGATAAAAGAAACAAACGTGGTGCAATAAACTTTGATGTTGATGAGCCTAAAATAATATGTGATGAAAAGGGAAAAGCCATAGATATTCAAATAAGAAAACGTGGAGTGAGTGAAAGAATTATTGAAGAGTTTATGATTCTAGCAAATGAAACTGTTTCAGAATTAGTTTATCAATTTGATTTACCATTCATTTATCGAGTTCATGAAGAACCAGATATTGTTAAGTTCCACATTTTAAAAGAAATGGTATCTAAGTTAGGCTATTCAATTAGAAGTATGCATCCAATGGAGTTTCAAAAACTATTAAACGATATAGATGAAGAAAATAGCTATTTAAAGACATCTGTTTTAAGACTTATGAATAAGGCAGTTTATAGCGAAGAAAATATAGGTCACTTTGGATTGGCGAGTCGCTGTTATACGCATTTCACTTCACCAATTAGACGTTATCCTGATTTGATAGTCCATAGATTATTAAGAAAATATATCATTAATCATGATAATGTTCTAAATAATAACGAATACAATGTATTAACACAAAAAATACATGTGTTAGCGGGTATGTGCAGTGAAAAAGAAAAACGAGCAGTAGATTGTGAATTCAAAGTACTTGATATGAAAAAAGCCGAATATATGGAAAAATATTTGGGATATACATTTACTAGTATTGTTACATCGATACATAAGTTTGGCGTCTTTGTTACCTTAGAAAATACAGTAGATGGTTTAATTAAAACGCAAAATCTTTTTGATAATGATTTTGTGTACGATAGTCAAAAAAATATTTTTGTAAATAAACAAAACAATAAAAAAATAATCCTTGGGGAAACACTAAAAGTGAAATTGATGTCTATAAATAAAAAAATAGGTGAAATAGATTTCGAAATGGTGTATAATAAAGGAAAGAAAAAGAAATCCCATAAAAGGAGATATTAATGGAAAAAGTAAAAATAATCTCAAAAAATAAAGATGCTTATCATGATTATTTTATACTTGATGAGTTAGAATGTGGAATATGTCTAGTTGGTACAGAAATAAAATCAGTCAGACAAAATAAGGTATCTTTACAAGACACATATTGTGAAGTTAAAAACAATGAATTATTTGTTTGTGGGATGCATATTGCTTCATATGCATATGGGAACATTTTTAATCATGAAGAAAAAAGAGATCGAAAATTATTAGCTCATAAGAATGAAATTAGAAAGTTAGCCCAAAAAATTAAGTTAGATGGTTTAACTCTTGTTCCTTTATCAATGTACTTCAAAGACGGCTTATGTAAATTAAACATTGCTCTTTGTCGAGGTAAGAAAAAATATGATAAGCGTGATGATATGAAAAAAGAAACAATGAAACGAGAAATAGAAAAAAACAAAAGAAGTTGGTGATTATAATGAAATGTTTACGCTGTGGAAAAGAGGTTGAAGAAGGTACTAAATACTGTAATAATTGTGGCTTCGATGTGGAAAGTCAAAAGAATTATCGTGTTTTATACAAAGAAGTTGATCCAGAATTAGAGAAGAGTCAAAAAACCAATTTGATAGACTCACCGGTACTAACTTTTATATTTGGAATACTAGCGATGCTTAATGCTATATTAATTGCTGGTTCTAAACCGATACCTATTTTTTATATATTAACTTTCATTATCCTTTTCAGTGTATGTTTTTTTCTCTCAACCAGAAAATCAAAAGTTAAACTTAAACCATTTAGAGAAGTTGGTGTAGTAATAGCTTTTATAGCTTTAGCACTAGTTTTAGTAGTAGTTATCAAAACAATAGTATATAAATAAAATTAAATAATCACATCTAGCGTTTTCTCTCATATAATAAAATGAGGTGAGAGAATGAATAGATTTGGTTTTTATACACCACTTTATGATTTGCGAAATGATACATATAAGGTACAAACAGGAGATACATTATATACGATTGCAAAAAAATATAACGTTTCTGTAAATAGTTTAGTCGAAGCAAATAGCTTAGAAAATACAACAATTTACCCTAATCAAGTGATTGTAATACCTGTAAAAGTCAATAATGGTGGGATGTATTTTGAAGAATATGTTATAAAACCTAATGACACAATAGAAATCATTTCTGACAAACTAGATGTTGATCCAGAAATGATAAGTAGATATAATGATATATCAAGACTTGTGTTAGATGAGAATCAAGTACTAAAAATTCCAAGAGATTACAAAACATATACAGTTGTTGCTACCGATACTTTAACTGATATATTAGGAAAAACAAATATGACAGCTGAAGAATTAATTGAAGCTAACAAAGATAAATGGTTAAAAGTTGGAACAAAAATAAATATTAAGTAATATAAATCCGTACGATTGTACGGTTTTTATTTATGTTTATTATAGTAAAGTTTTAAAAAATATACTTAACTTTATCATAAAACTACAAAATATTGAAAATGTAATTTATTTATGTTATAATAAATATAATTAATATATGGGAGAAGTAATATAATGGATACAATTGAATCATTGAGATGTACAATTTGTGGGTCTCACCATCTAACAAAAGTCAATGAAAATGAATATCGCTGTGATAATTGCGATTCAATTATCAACAAACAAAAAGCCGAGGATTACGAAAAGATATTTAGAAAATTAACCCAAGAAGGGAAACAATTTGATATTGAAAATATAAGAAGGCTAATTGATAAATCATTAGAAGGGCATATAAATAGACAGAATTTAATAAAGTATTGTTCTGATTTGTTAAGATATCTTCCTGATGATATTACTTCTAATTTTTATATAAAATTCATAAATAGAAAAACTGATCCCGATGCATACATAGAGTATTTTAACACAATTAAAAAAGAGGCATCGATTACCGAATTTAATAAAATTAAAGATATGATAATTGAAACAGTGCAAAAAAGAGAAGAAAAAGCTGTCCGTGATGTGTTTAAAAAATTCTACGATAACAAGTATGATGAAGAGATAACAAAATCATTAAAAAGAAGAGAAATTGAAATTGAATTATTTAGTAATATTCGTAGAGATGTTTTTATTTGTCATTCATCTTATGATAGAAAAATAGTTGATGAAGTATTAAAGGTGTTAGAAGATGATGGGAATACATGCTGGGTATCGTTTAGAAATATTCCACGTGATAGCGATAATTATTGGAAAAATATCGAAGATGCAATTAAATCGTGCGATATCTTTTTGTGTGTATCTAGTCAATACACAAATCAAAGTGAAGATTGTCGAAAAGAGGTTGAAATTGCTAGTAGCTTAGAAAAGAAAAAAAGAATAGAATACAAAATAGATGATTCTAGAGACATTACATTATTTAGAAATTTCTTTACAGGGCAGTGGATAACTAATATTAATGATTTACCTGAAAGAGTATATGAAATAAAGTTTAAAGAAAAGAAACTAATAAAAGAAGCTTTAAAATTCTTAAATGATGGCAAATATATAGAGGCTAAAGAAAAATATCTTGAAGTAAAAGAGTATAGTGACGACTCTAGTATTGATGATCAAATAAATTTATGCTCAGGCTTAATTAGTGCTGTTGATCTTATGAAAGAGGATATGTATCAAGAAGCCAAAGCAAAGTTATTAGTAATTGATAACATACAATACACAAAAGATTTATTAGATGTTTGTAATCAAAAATTAAAAGTAAATCAAGTAATAAAGGAAGAAGTTAAAGTTATTAATACTGATGGAATAAATGAAGAGTCATTAGAAAAACGTGCTTATGTATTTTTAGAAGATAAGAACTGGAAAAAAGCTGATGAATATGCAGAGAAAATGTTAGACCTTAATGCTAAGTCTCCTAACGGATATATAATTAAACTTCTTGCAAACTATAAACTTAAATCAATTGATGAACTTGGTTCAGCTACTGTTGCAAGTTTTAGTGATAATAAAGACTATAAAAAAGCAATTAGTTACTCATCTGGAGAACTAAAGAAAAGATTAATAGAAATAAATTATAAAAATAATTATGAAAAAGGTATTATATATTTTAATAATATTAAAAAAGCAAGTGATTACAAAATAGCTGCTACACTATTTAAAAATGCAAATGATTATAAAGATGCTAAAGATTATTATAATAAATGTTTAACTCTCGAAAAAGAATATGTTTTAAAAGAAAAATATGATTATGCTTTAAAACAAAAATCAGAAGGTAAGATAAACCTTTTAAAAGATATTATTGATTATAAAGATTCTAAAAAAATCATCGAACTTGAGTTAAATAATATTTATAAGGATATATGTTCACAACCTTTAGAAAACAGGCTAAACAAATTATATGATTTTAAGAGAAAATATGGTTACTTCAAAAATGTTGATTCCAAAATAGAAGAAACAGAAAAAGAAATACTGAAAAATAAATATCTAGAAGTATGTAGTAGCGATATTAATATAAGATATGACAAACTAAAAGAATTCCAAAAAGAAAATGGTGATTACAAAGATATTGATAAAAAAATAGAAGAGGCAGCCAGAGATAAAGAAGAATATGATTATAATATTGCATGTAATGCTAAAGCAAATAAACTTGACCTTCTAAATAATTTTAAAAATGTTTATGGCGATTATAAAGACATAAACAAAGAGATTGAAAAAGCTAAAAATGATCAAATTGAAGCTGAGTACAAAAAGGCATGTTTATCTTCAATAACTACAAGAGTAGATCGACTTCTTAACTTTAAAAAATCATATGGAAACTATAAAGATATAGATAAAAAAATCATTGATGCTAAGGAAGAGTTTAAAGAATATAAGTATCAGTCACTAGCTTCATTAACTGGTGAAGAAAAATTACACAAATTAACAGAATTTAAAAACCAATTTGGAAGTTATAAAGATATAGATAAACAAATAAAAATATATTTATCAAAAAAGAGAAAAAAGAAATTTGCTCTTGGTTTTGTAAAAATATTGGGCATACTTATGATTTTAGCTCTTCTAGCCTTTGATTGTTTATTATCAATACAATTATGTGCTTTACTAAATCCAAGATTTGAATTAGATAACTTTATATGGCTTTATAATCCATTAGTAACTATTGGTGTATGGTTTCTTATTCAGTTAATAGTATATTTGATTAGTAAGAATATAAAAATAAAAACTATAAGAATATTAATGACAATATTGCCTATAATTTTTGGTTTATTTAGAATTTCATTAATTGTTGCAGCATTTATTTACAGGAATGAAATATCATTTGTTTGCATTGTTTTTTACTTAGCAGCATGTTTAACTAATATATTACCATATGTTATGCAAATACTAGTAAGAAAAGTTTATCAAAAAACTTATACTTATAAAATAACTAAACTTCTAAAAATATATATAAGTTATATATTTATATTTGCTATTATGGTTTTTGATATATGGGTTACTATTTCATTACGATTAAAAAATGAAGGAGTATATAGATGGTTATTATTACCTTTAATAGCTTTTGGTTTATGGTTTATCATATTATGTATAACAGTAACAGCTGATAAATCAATGTTTATATCAACTGGAGATAATCATATTATTTCTAAATCTATTTTGATATTAATTCCTATTATAGGAATAATTAGAGGCCTTCTAATTGTTACAGGAAGTTATTTATTAACTGATAATTTTATATTTTATCCTGAACTTGGACAATTTATAATAAATGGGATAGTATTCGTGGTTATGTTTTCAGCCTTTGGTTTCGATAGTTAGTTAAGAGAAACACCTGTCATAAATTGTGTTAATGATACATAATTTGGACAGGTTTTTTAAATAATTTGTCAAGATTTTTCGAATGACAAATGGTCATATATTCTATCAATGGTAAAAAAATCATTTTAGAAATAAATTTTGATGAGATGAAAATAAGAAATTTAAAAAACGATAAATTTGGATTCTATATTGAACTTATGTTTCTTGATAAAAATTATATTTATATAATAGATAGGAGTGTGGACGATGATACTTATCCACAATCAATTATTATAAGTGGAGGAGATTATGAAAAATAATATTATAATAAATAAAAATGAAAAAATTGTAGTTATGTACGAAAAAATTCAATGTGATTTTGTGTGCCTTTATCCAAGTGGATGGAAAATTGAAAGTAAAATCGTTTTACCATCTGTAGTACATTTTGAAGAGAATTTTTTTAGTAATAAATCTAGAGAGTCATTTGATAAGTTAGTTGAATATAACACTGAATATAAAAAAGTATTTATAATAAAAGGAGTTAAATATGATGTATTAATTCATACAAATGGTCGAAAAAAAGAATTGATACACCCAGAAGACGAAGTTAATGGTGTTCATATAATGAAATTTGAAGATTTTGAAAGGTATTTAAATTATAAAGATGATTTTACTGAAAGAAAAGTATTTAAAATATAAGTTCTTATGATTTTACCTATTTATTGGAAAAAAATATGCTTGATTTAAGATTGATGGTTAAATTTAAGAATAAAAAAATTTAACTAAAATAAAATGTTCAAAGCAAGATAAAATTTTATTAAACATACTCAGTGAAGAATATGGTTCTGTAGAAACAATATATGTTGATTATATCAATTTATGTAATATTGAATGTAAAAAAAGGTTTATTTAATTGTTATTATAACGATTTTGAAAATTTATTATTAAAATATTTAAAATTTAACATTATAGAATTTAATAGTTTTTAAAGAACAAAATTATTAATATGAAAAATTATAATAATATAGTTAGCAATTAGGGAATTGTCCAATAGGTAATTCCCTTTTGTGTATTATTCATACATAAAATTATAATATGAGAGCTTACTGCACTGAAAGGCATAAAATGTTAGTAAAAAAGATGTTTACAAATATTATAAATTCACCTTAAAATTGATAGTGTTTTTATGTACACCAATACAGGAATCATAAAGATAGTATGCATTTAATTTTAAAATATATATATTATAGGGTGAATTTTTTTGTTGAAAAAATCAGTGCTAATTAATCGATAATAAGTCAGTTGATTTATAATTGACTTTATTATATTTATTATAAAATAAAGAAATAAAATATAAATAAATTAGAAATGATAACTAATGAAAATGAAAACATTGTAAACAAGTAATTTGTAAATGATGAAAAGGTGATAGGTATGTGGAAAATAAATGTGAATTTACATTCAAAGATTTAAATGGTAATGCAGGTAAAATCGTAAAATATGAAAATATAAATCATCTAACATATACGAAAGATGATAAATATATATGTTAGATGTATATGGTGAGTATAATGATTGTTTGGTTGTTACTGTTACTTATGAAGGCTATGTACATGCTGATGAAGAAAGGATAGTAACTGATATATTTGAAGATGTAAGTATCACATATAGTTTCTATTACCATATCTGCTCTCTATAATTCTCCACTTTATTCATTGACTGATGCATACAGTAATGGATATTTAACAATAAATGATTTAAGAAACATATCTGAAAAATGTCAATTAAAGCAGACAAATTAAAAAGAACTCGACTTTGAGTTCTTTTTAATGTTTAATAGATAATTGAAAATAATAATTGAAAAGAAAGTTCATTTGTGATAAAATTTTTATAAATGAGGTTATAAAATATGGTTGTAAATGTAATAGGTGCTGGTTTAGCTGGCTGTGAAGCTAGTTATTACTTAGCATGTCACGGAATAAAAGTTAATTTATATGAAATGAAGCCAGTAAAAAGGACACCAGCTTCTAAAAGTGATTTATTTGCTGAACTTGTATGTAGCAATTCTTTGAGAGGAGCATCTATTGAGAATGCTGTTGGTCTTTTAAAAGAAGAAATGCGTAGATTAGGATCTATTGTTATGAAATCAGCACTCAATAATTCAGTTGAGGCTGGAGGTGCATTGGCGGTTGATAGAGAATTATTTTCTAAGTATATAACTGATAAAATAAAAGGCCATCCTAATATTAAAATTATAAATGAAGAGGTAATTAAGATACCTTCCGGACCTACTATTATTGCTACTGGGCCTCTTACTAGTGATGAATTTAGTAAAGCAATTGCTGAGTTTGTTGGTAAGGATTATTTGTATTTTTTTGATGCTGTTGCTCCTATTGTAACTAGTGAATCAATTAACAAAGATATAGCATATTTGAAGTCAAGGTATGATAAAGGTGAACCATCATATTATAATTGTCCAATGACAGAAGAGCAATTTGATAAGTTTTATAATGAATTGATTTCGGCTGAAAGAGTAAAATCGAAAGATTTTGAAATGAAAGTGTTTGAAGGATGTATGGCCATAGAAGACATGGCTGATCGTGGGCGCAGAACTTTACTTTTTGGTCCTATGAAACCTATAGGCTTACGTTACCCAGGATCTATGAAAACACCATATGCTGTTGTTCAATTAAGACAAGATAATACGAGCAAAACATTATACAATATTGTTGGTTTTCAAACACATTTAAAATGGGGCGAACAAGATCGTGTTTTCCGTTTAATTCCAGGATTAGAAAATGCTGAATTTGTGCGTTATGGTGTTATGCATCGTAACACATATATAAATTCTTACGATGTTATTAATAAGTATTATCAATCTGTTCAAAGAAATGATTTGTTTTTTGCAGGGCAAATTACTGGTGTTGAAGGATACGTAGAAAGTGCTTCTTCGGGCTTAATCTGTGCAATTAATATGAAAAGATTTCTAGAAGGTAAGGATTTAATTGATTTTACAATGCAAACTGCAAGTGGTTCTTTACCAAATTATATAAGTAGTTATCATGATGATTTTGTTCCAATGAATGTAAACTATAGTATTTTTGAACCTTTAGTGCTTGAAAAAAGGGTTAAAAAAGGAGATCGTAAAAAAATGTATTCTGATAGAGCGTTAGAAAAACTTGATGAAATAATGAGGAAGTTAAATGACTGATAAAGAAATAATAGATGCTTATAGAGATTATTTAGAAGTTGAAAGAGGATATTCTGAGTACACTCTTTTGAACTATATGAATGATATAAATGATTTCATAACATATCTTGATAATAAAAAATATAAAGGCATATGTAATTGTACAGTTAACATAGCAAGATTTTATATTATGGAACTTACTAAAGATGGACTGAAACCAACAAGTATTTCAAGAAAATTATCAAGTCTAAGAGGTTTATATCGATTTATGGTTAGAGAAGGTTACGTGGAAAATAATGTCTTCAATGAAGTAACAAGTCCTAAGAAAGGTAAATTACTTCCTAAGCAGTTGTATGCTGATGAAATAGAAGCAATGTTTGATTCAATAAATTGTAAGACAATTATTGGAAAAAGAAATTACTGTATATTAGAAATGTTATATGATACAGGAATGCGTGTAAGTGAGTTATGTAACTTAGAACTTAGTGACATAGACTATTCACTTAATTACATAAAAGTGTTTGGAAAAGGAAAAAAGGAAAGAATTATTCCAATGATTGAATCTCTTAAAAGTGCAATATATGATTATGTTGCTTTTTCTAGAAATGAGTTATTAACAAAATCTAAGGAAAGAACTAATAAGCTATTTCTAAATCATAGAGGAACACCCCTTACAACAAGAGGTGTTAGAGTGGTCTTAGATGAAATAACGAATGATACATCAGAGAAAATAAAAGTTCATCCTCATATGATAAGACATAGTTTTGCTACACATTTATTAAATGGTGGAGCCGATTTACGAAGCGTGCAGAGTTTACTTGGGCACGTTAATCTCTCAACAACACAAATATACACTCATATATCAAAAGAACAATTAATAAAAGAATATCAAAAATTTCACCCACATGCTGGTGACGAATAGGAGAAAAAATGCGTAAATTTTATAAAGTGTCAGATAAAGAATATGAAAAATTTAAAGAATTATTTCTGAAAGATGATATAATAATTCCTGGTAGACAAACACAAAAGTCATCAGGCTATGATTTTACTTCACCTCATGATTTATTAATAAAAAGTGGTGAAGTAGGCTTAATATATACAGGAATTAAAGCCAAAATGGAAGATGATGAATTTCTAATGCTTGTGATAAGGAGTAGTAAAGGACGTAAAGAAGGATTAGTTCTTGCTAATCAAGTAGGAATCATAGATGCAGATTATTATGAAAATATTGATAATGATGGGCATATTATTGTTGCTATTAGAAATGTAAGTGAAAGTGATAAAAAGATATGTAAAGGAGATAGAATTTGTCAAGGAATATTTATGAAATATTTGACTGTATCAGATGAAGTTTCTATTGAGAAAAAAAGATTAGGTGGATTTGGTAGTACAAACAAATTATAATAGGTGTCAAAATATGTAAAAATATGTTGCATAAAAAATATATGTATGATATAATAATGGCGTAGGAAAACAAAACAATATACGTAGCATAAATGTAGCAAAATAAACAATAGTAAATATACTTTAAATATACTAGATATCATATTATAAATCGTAACAAAATACGTTATAAAACACATACTCTCAGGAAAGAGAGTTTTTCTTTTTTTAAAAATTATATTGCAAAAAGGATAAAAATGTAGTATAATATATGATGGCAATAGAAAAATACACACATAGCTAGAGAATATCGTTTTGTGTACATAAATTTATGTATTGCGTGTATTCGTTGAAAGCTGTGGAGGCCAAAACAAAAGAAAAAGGAGAATTTAAAAATGGCAGTAATTACTAAAAATCAATTACTAGAAGCAGGAGTTCATTTCGGTCATAATACTCGCCGCTGGAACCCTAAAATGAAAGAGTATATTTTTGGAGAACGTAATGGTATTTATATCATCGATCTAGACAAAACAGTTGATAAAGTTGAAGAAGCTTATAAAGCATTATTCAATATTGCACAAAATAACGGATCAGTTATTTTTGTTGGAACTAGAAAACAAACTCAAGATGTTATCAAAGAAGAAGCAATTCGTGCTGAAGCTTATTACGTTGACCAAAGATGGTTAGGTGGTACATTAACAAATAACAAAACAATTAGAAGAAGTATCAATCGCTTAGCTGAAATCGAAAAGATGGAAGAAGATGGAACTTTCGAAGTATTACCTAAGAAAGAAGTTGCCGGTTTATTAAAAGAAAAAGAAAGATTAGTTAAATATTTCAGTGGAATTAGAGAAATGGTTAAATTACCAGATGCAATGGTAGTTGTAGATCCTAAGACTGAACATAACGCAGTTGCTGAAGCTCGCCGTTTACATATACCTGTTTTCGGATTAGTTGATACTAACTGTGATCCAGATGATGTTGATTACGTTATTCCTGCAAACGATGATGCAATTCGTTCTGTAAAATTAATCGTTGCTACAATGGCTAACGCAGTTGTTGAAGCTCATGGTGGTACACCAATCGTTGTTGAATTCACTGACGAACCAGCACCTGAAGAAAGACCACAACGTCATCAATATAACAATCGTAACCAAAAAGGTTATGGCCAAAGACGTGAACCTAGACCAAGAAATAATAGAGAAGAAAGAGCTCCAAGAGCTCCAAAACCTGAAGTTAAAGCTGAAGCAAAAACTCCAAAAGCTGAAGTTAAAGCTGAAGCTAATGCTGAAGTTAAAAAAACTGAAGAATAATTAAGGAGATATAAATAATGGTTAGTGCTGCAAAAATTAAAGAATTACGTGAAATGACTAGTGCTGGAATGATGGATTGCAAGAAAGCATTAGAAGCTACAAATGGAGATATGGATGAAGCTGTAAAATGGCTTAGAGAAAAAGGAATCATGAAAGCAGCTAAAAAAGAAAGCCGTATCGCTGCTGAAGGTGTTTGCCGTGTTGAAGTTCAAGGCAACTTAGCTACAGTTTTTGAAGTAAACAGCGAAACAGATTTCGTTGCTAAAAACCAAAAATTTATTGATTTAGTTGATACAATCGCAAAAGCTATCCTTGCAAATAAAGCTAAAAATGATGAAGAAGCATTAGAAACTGAATACGAAGGACAAAAAGTAAAAGATATTATTGTTAGCGCTGTAGCAACAATTGGCGAAAAAATCACTTTAAGAAGAGTTTCATTAGTTGAAAAAACTGATTCTCAAGTATTTGGTGCTTACACTCACATGAATGGTAAAATCGTTGTTTTAACTGTTCTTGAAGGCGGAACAGAAGAAGTGGCAAAAGATGTTTGCATGCACATTGCCGCAATGAATCCAAAATATATTGATAAATCATATGTTGATGCTGAATTCTTAGCAAGTGAAACAGAAATTCTTAGACAAGAAACACTTAATGAAGGCAAACCTGAAAAGATCGTTGATAAGATCGTTGAAGGAAAAGTTCATAAAATGCTTAAGAGTATTTGCTTAGTTGATCAACCATATGTTAAAAATGAAGACATTACAGTTGGTGAATATGTTCACAGTAATAAAGCTGAGATTAAACAATATATCCGTCTTGCAGTTGGTGAAGGAATCGAAAAGAGAAAAGACGATTTTGCTGCTGAAGTTATGGCTGCTGTCAACAAATAATAAAACTACAAGGCACGAACAAAAACGTGCCTTTTTATAAGCTTAAGGAGTTATAAATGAAAAAAGGTATTGTTTTAAAAATTAGTGGTGAAGCTTTAGCTGGAGAAAACGGAATTGGTATTTCTCAAGAAAAAGTAAATCAAGTTGCAGAAGAAATCAAAGAATTATACAATGAAGGTGGCATAGAATTATCTGTTGTTGTTGGAGCTGGAAATATTTTTCGTGGACGTGATGCGATAAGTCATGGTATGAATCGTTCAAGTGCAGACTATATGGGAATGCTTGCTACAATACTTAATGCATTAGCTCTTCAAAGTGCTTTAGAAAATTTAAATTTAGACACAAGAGTAATGACTTCTTTGTCAATTCCTCAAGTTGCTGAACCTTATATTAGAAGAAAAGCCTTATCACACCTCGAAAAAGATAGAATAATTATCTTCGGTGGAGGTAATGGTATCCCTTATTTCTCAACTGACACAACTGCTGTTTTAAGAGCTGCAGAATTAGATGCTGATTTAATTTTAATGGCTAAAAATGGCGTTGATGGTGTTTATGATAAAGATCCAAGAAAAGATAAAACAGCTAAGAAGTTTAAACATTTAACTCATCAACAAGTTGTTGAAAAGAATCTAAAAGTAATGGATATGACAGCTGCTGCTTTATGCGCTGAAAATAATATTGATGTTTATGTTTTCGATATGAACAAAAAAGGCAATATTGCTGCAGCCGCAAAAGACTTTTCATTTGGAACTTTAATTTCAAATAAAGAACAAAAATAATTTGATCTAAAATATTAAAGATATATAATAATATCTAATATTATAGTAATATTTAATTTAGAAAGGAGATAAATTTATGCCAGAAACAATTATTTTAACAGGCGAAGAAAAAATGGAAAAGACTATAGAGTCATTGAAAAAAGAATTAAGTTTAATTCGTACAGGAAGAGCTAATCCAGCAGTTTTAAACGATGTAAGAGTTGACTATTATGGAGTTCCTACACCAATTAACCAAATGTCAACTATTAGTGTTCCTGAGGCTCAACAAATAGTTATTAAACCATTCGATAAAACTCAACTTCGTGAAGTTGAAAAAGCTATACAATTAGCAGACTTAAATTTAGTACCTCAAAGTGATGGAGTTGTTATTAGAATAAACTTTCCTGCTTTAACAGAAGCAAGACGTAAAGTGTTATGTAAAGATGTTAAAAAATTAGGAGAAGATGCTAAAGTTGCATGTAGAAACATACGTCGTGATTGTAATGAAGCTTTAAAAAAATTAGAAAAAAACAAAGAGATTTCTGAAGATGATTTATCAAATTATAATGATGAAGTTCAAAAACTTACTGACAAATATATTGCTAAAGTTGAAGAATTAGTAAAAGATAAAGAAAAACAAGTTATGGAAATCTAGTTTAATATATATGCTAATATTTTTATTAGCATATTTTTTAATATTTTAAAAACACTTGCTTAATATGGATATTTTGATATAATGACTTTGCATAGGAATATTTCTAAAATCATATAAAAAGGTGTTTAAATGGAGAAAAAATGAGTGTTTTAACAATTACATTAGAAATGTTATAATTATACAAAATATTAAATTATTTGATTATATTGATAAATTAATTAAATGAAATTAGTATATAAATTATTACAATAGGTTTTTTATTAGCTTATAGCAAAAGTGATTATGTTTATGTTGAAGAATACTATGTAAATCATAATATAAATAACACAATCAAAAAAGGTAAGTTTATTGTAATAGTATAGACTTGCCTTTTTATAATATTTTTTATTATCATATAGCAATAAAGTATAAATAATGTTATAATAAAAAAGACTTACTAGAGAAAGGTATAAAAATGATATGAAAGATATTTCGAAACTATCAATCAAAGAAAAACTTGGCCAATTAGTTGTCATGGGGTTTGATACTGTAGATTATGGAGAGCATCCAGATTATTTAATTAAAGAGATAAAGTGTGGAAATTTTATCCTTTTCTCTCATAACTTTGTAGATGCAAATAGACTTAAAAATCTAATTAAGATTATTTATGAAAAAGAAATAGATGAAATTGGTGCTCTACCTTTCATATGTATTGATCAAGAAGGTGGTTTTGTTACAAGGCTTACAAATGATGTTACTATAGTTCCTAGTCCTATGTCTTCTTCATCAAGTTCGTATCCAAATGCTTCTTATGAATGTGGGAAGATATTAGGAAATGATATGATAAAATTAGGTATAAATTTTGATCTTGCACCTTGTTTGGAAGTAAACAGGAATTTGGAAGACTATTTATCAAATGTAAGATGTTACTCGTCTAACGTTGATAAAATAAGTACGTATGTAAAAATGTTTAAAAAAGGATTACTAGAAAATGGTGTTTTATCATGTCTTAAACATTTCCCAGGTGAAGGAAGAGCACAAGTGGACTCACATTTAGATTTACCAATTGTAGATATTTCTTTAGATATGTTGTTTCAAGAAGAACTTATACCTTTCATTAGCAATTTAGATTCACCATCAATAATGGTATCTCATACTATGTATAAACAGATAGATGAAAAACCAGCATCAATATCTAAAATAATATTAACAGAAATACTAAGAAATAAATTAGATTATAAAGGTTTGATAATTAGTGACTGTATGGAAATGAAAGCTATAGATGATTATTATACAACCGCTAAAGGAGCTTTGGAAGGATTAGTCAATGGATGTGATATGGTTTTAATAACACATTCTTTAAATAAACAAAAAGAAACAATGGATATGTTATATAAGGCATATCAAGAAAAAGTTTTAACTGATGCAATGATAGATGAAAAACTTGAAAGGATTTATAAATATAAAAAAGAAACAATAAAGCATTTAGAAATAAATTTCTTTAATGAAAATAAATATATAAAAAACAAAAGTTTCATTGAGACAGCATATAATATTGTTGAAAAATCATTAACAGTTGTTTCTGGAAAAGAACCTAAAATTAACAATAACTTAAGAACCATAATAATAACAAAAGATAAATATAACCATTCACTTGTTGAAGATGATAACAATAAGAGCTTAAATAATAAACTAGCTATGGCTTTAGAAAATAAAGTTACGATAAAAGAATATCAAGACAATGACTTTTCTTTGCTCTGTGAAAATTATGACCAAGTAATTTTAGTTTCTGTCGAGTATTTAGAAAACTATCTAACACAAAAAGAAATAAATACTTTAAATACAAAAAATAATTTTTATTTAATCTCTTTAAAGGGACCAATGAACAAAAAAGTATTCAAGGGAAATCATATATGCTTGTATGAATGCTCAGATTATTCTCTTAAGACTTTAGCAAAATATT
>HF988703.1:64334-67875 GCA_000431235.1 Coprobacillus sp. CAG:698
TAATAATGGCTGAATGTAAAATACCAGAGTAATAATATTTGCAAAGAATATAAAAAGGTGGTATAATTAAATAAGGTGAGAATAATGAGTAAAAAAAATAATCTTAATTTGTTTGATTTTATTGATGAAAAGGAAGAAGATATTCAAAAATCAATAGATCAGGGAAACATCGTTTTTGTTGATAAAGTATTTGAAGAAATTGATATCCCCAAGATATTTTTGCCAATAAATAAAAAATGCAAAAAACTTAAAGATCTAAAATACTATTCTACAAAAGAACTTCAAGAAAAAATAAAGAAAAATTATAAATCATTATTTCAAAAATATATAAATACCATATGTAAAGGATATAACTACTTAAAAGAAAGTATAAATAATATTATTATATCAAGCCAAGGTTATGATGTACTTTTACTAAGAGTTCAAGGAAATAGACTTGAACGTATTGGAGAACTGAAAAACCTTAGCCGTGAAAGAATTAGGCAAATAGAAACATGTGCGTGCGAAGAGATTATAATCTTCTTAGAAGCTTTTTTAGAGGTTGAAAATTTACAAAAGAAATTTGATAAAGTTCTCTTTTATAATATTGAGGAAATATTTTCTTTTACAGAAAATAAAGATATTATTAAAATAATAGAATTTGTTCTAAAGAAAAAAGAAAATTATACATTTGCATTTTATTCAAAAGACTTTTCTTCATTTGTAAATTCTAAAAAAAAGAATCTCTTAACAATGATTAATGACTTAATAAGCCTTAATGAATATTTTAATTATTACGAAACATATAGTAAAATCAATGACATTTTAATTTATAAACATAATATTTTGGATTTTACATTTGAGCTTTATAAGAAATATTTAGAAAATAAAAAATATATTTTCAAAGGCAATTTAGCTATGAAGTTAGGTTCCTTCTCAACAAACTTTATTATGTCTAAATATATTAAAGAATATTATCCTAAAGGAATTATTATGGATGATGAAGGACTAAAAAAACTAGAAAAAAGTATGAGTCAAAAATATCAATATGAATTCAAATTGTCTTCAGTAAATTCCAAAATTGATGAGATGAACCCCGAACTAATAATTTGGGGTAAACAAAAAAGAATTCACATTGATAATGTTCGTATTACTGAAGATAAATTAAATGAGATAATTTTTTCTTTTGAAAAAATATTTGAAGATAACAATTATATGCTTTTAGATGATGTATACACTAAAATGCAAGATATATTACAGGATACTGAAATAGATGATAAATATAAGTTATATGGAATTTTAAAGTATAACTTAAGAGATAAATATTATTTCAAAAAAATGGCTGTTAGAAAAAATGAACTAAAAGACTATACTTTAAATCAATTAGTTTACAATTATATTAACGAACATGAATTATGCTCAATAGATGAAATTATGCATGCCTTAGATATATCTTTATCATCATTACAAGCAATCATAAGAGATGATATATCATTGATATGTGTTAATGATAAATATACTATTGCAAGCAAAATCAAAATTTCTGAGGATAGTTTAGAAAGAATTAAAATTAAACTTGAAGAGTCAGTACAAGAAACTTATATCCATAGAGAAAATTTTTATAACAAATATGCTGATGAATGGAAAAAGATGGGTATTAATGACTCAGCAATGCTCTACAATTTGTGTAGATTTTATTACACTGATGAATATAATTTTTTTACTCCATACATACAAAATAAAAGATATGATTATGCAATTACATTTAAAAAAATAATATTAGATTATTTTATGGAGAATAAAGGAATTATAGATATTGAAAAAGCTCAAAGAGATATAAGTATCATCTCTGCAACAAAAGACTTATCTTTAATATATCAGCTTAGAAATTATAATATAAAAGTATTTCGAATGGGTTTAGATCGAATGGCTTTACTTGAAAACATATCTTTTGATGACATAAATAAATATCAAATCAAAAAAAGATTAAATCAATTTTTTGACCAAAATAATTATGCCTTAGAAGATGACTTAGAAAAACTTTCCAAAGGCTTATATTACTATTTAAATAATGAAAAATGCTATATGAATTCATATTCTTTATGTGCTTATGTGGAGAATAATTTAAACAATTATATAGTTCTTAGTTCCCTTGGCATAAATAATTATTTAACATCAAAATATGCTATAACTAAAACGATCAAAACATATCAAGAATTAATATATAAAATTGTTAGAGAAAAATATACACAACCTTGGGTTTATAAATCAGATATACAAAAGTTAATTCGTGAAAAGAAATTATTACCTTCTACTCCTAATGATCTTTTATCTGATTTTGGAAAATACGAAAATGATAAAATATATTTTGTATAAAAAAAACATTTTCATAAAAAAATGATACTCTTTGAAAAAAGGGTATTTTTTTATGAAATAAAAAGATATAGTTAATATAAAACGTTAAGAAAACCAATATTATTTAAAAATAGTATTTAGACTAAATTATGTTAAATTGAACATAAAAACATTAAGTAGTATAATAGGCATGGTGAGTATTATGAGTTTAAAAGATTTTTTTAAAAATGATGAATTAGTGTTAAACTACATAGAGGGTAATAGAATATCTGATGATGAAGAAATAACATTTTTAGATATTATGAGAATAATAAAAAATAGTCCAAATAGAATAGATTTACTCTTGAAATATAATGAATATAAAAAAAGCAATAGTCAAACTAAGAAAATAATAGATTATGAATTTGATGAGCTTTTTGAAACCGAAAAAACTGAGAGAATAAAAAACTATCCTGGGAAAAGTGTCTGGAATAGCTTAAGTGAATTATCTGATGATGGTTATACACATAAAAAAATATTAAGAGCATTTATTAATTTGAATGAACAAAATTCATCTTTTCAAAAATATAAAGATATAATATCTCTATACCCTATAGAGAAGAATAATCTTTTCAATACTATATTTTTTGATTTTTTAGGAAAAATAAAATTCGAAACAAGATTAGAACTAAAGTTTTTCTTAAGTTATATTAATCAAAATAATTATGATTTATATATAAATCCATGGATAGATAGAAAATACAATAATTATTTGCATAAGAAAAATATTATAAAAATTAGTGACTTAAAGTTATATTTAAATGAAAATAATTTCTCAAAAGAATATAATGAATTAGTTAATTTACTCTTACTTTTTGAAGAGACAAATAAATTACGTAGACCATGTGATTATCAGATAGATAGTTATTTGAATGAAAATATTAATCCGGAAAAATTAATAATTCTAAATATGATTATAAGAGATGTTAATAAAAATTATATTCTAAAATATGGGAAATTATCATATAAAAACTATAAAAAAATATGTACTGATTATAATAGAATATTAGTAAAATACTTTGATAAGTTTCAAGGGCGATATGCTATAAAATATTTATTAAGTTTAAACGATGGTTATTTTACTCTTTCTGATTTGAAAACAATTTATCCTAAAACATATAAGTATATAATTTATGCCCAAAAAAATAAGTTAATTTATGGTTTAAAG
>HF988703.1:67913-84402 GCA_000431235.1 Coprobacillus sp. CAG:698
AATTATGAAATTTATTCTTTAATAGAAATAAATAGTGATGAAGATATTTTAAACAAATATAAAAAATACTTATGCAATGAGGAATATATAGCTTTAAAAAATGATATTTATACATTGTTTTTAAATAAAGGTATAATTATTACAAATGAGATAATTGATAAACGTTTGGAAAAAATATATAAAAAAGTTGATAACTTTTATGCTAAAGGATACATCAGTACTGAATATAAAATATTTAATTTATATTCTCCTTTTATAAAGACTGGTATTAAAAACATAGATTTGTTTTTAGATGATTATCAAAAAAGATATTGTGAAAGTATAAATAAATTACAGCTTATTTATACTTTCTTTACAAAAATAAATGATACATATTATTTGAAGATGAAGTATATAAACAAATATACTACTAAAGAGGTAAGTGATATGATCTATAAGAAAAATAATAAAGAATATAATGAATATTTAATGGTTTTTAGTGTTTGTGAGTCGTATAAAAGTATATTTACAGTTGAATCAATAAGCAAAGAAACTGATGTAGATAAAAAAATTATAAAGGAAATGTTAAAGAAATCTTTATATTACTATCAACTTAAAAACAATACTTTTATTAAAAGTGATGCATTGAGAATTAATAATGAAATAATTACTTTTTTTAAATCTATACATAAAGAAACAAAACGAACAAAATATTTGAAGACGAAAGAAAGGTATAATGTTTTTTTAAAATATTACAAGATAAAAAACGAAAAGTATTTATCAAGTTTAATTAATAAATTATTAAAAAATGAAAATAAAAAGAAATAATCATTGTTATTTTGTATTAAATAGGTTATAATAAAGGGAAAAGAGGTTTGTATATGGAGTATAAGAGTATTCTTGCAAGTAAAATAGAAAGATATAATTTAATGAATAAATTCTATACTGCTGATGTTGTGAAAGGCAGAAAATATTACGATGAGAACCATATATTGTATTCGTTTTCACCACGAAAAGAAAAAATGGTTATTGTGTTTGATACTGGTATTTATGCTTATTATTCACTTTTTAATAATTCAATAAAATTTGATTGTTCATGTAATAAACAAGGGGTATGTGAACACTTTATCCCGTCTATTTTATATCTGAAAAACACCTTAAACGAAGTTGATGAAATGTGTTCTTGTGAAGATAATAGTTATAATATTGCTAAACTGACTGACAGAGAACTTTTAAACTATTTATCTAGAATTGTAGGACCATATAATTTTTTAATTAATGAAATGGCTGATGAATTTGATTGTAATACAATCAAATTCATTAGAAAAATAATTACTGAAAAAGATAGGAGTAATGTTGTTTTTGAACTCTTAGTTATTCTTGCAAAGTTAGAATATAAATCTACTAAAGTTGATGTCGCAAGTAAGATTTACGAGCTTTTAGCATACATTAGTACATTAGAACCGGATGTAGTTCAAAAAGGGTTCAATTATATATGTTCAAAAATGCACTTTACAAAAGTTATTAGCTTTGTTCAAACGTATAAAGAAGTTATAACAAAAGATGAATATCAAAGAATGATTAATTTCCTTCTTGAAGTAACTGATAAACTTTCACTTTATGAATCGAATAAAAAACTGCAAGTAATAAAAAGTAATTATTTATTAACATACGTAAGTGGCGATAAGTTCTATGAATATGCTATAGGTCATTTAGATAACATAGACATAAAAAAGAATTTTATGAATTACTTACTTCTCAAAGGAAGATTTCAAGAAATAGTAGATCATTATGATGATGATAATGATGAACAAATAAAGAAATGCTATTTTGAAGCGCTATTTCATACAGATGAAAGTATGGAAAGCTTAATGAAAATTTTAGAGAATTATCCAAGCCCAATAATCATAAAGAAATATTTTGAAAAAGGTATAATAACAGATAAAAAAGTTGTTTATGATAATATTAAATATTTACCATTTTCTGAAAGAGTGCCAATATTTATTGCCTTAAATGATTATGAGAAACTATTTTACGAAAGTGAAAGAATAGGATTTCTCATTGTTATGGATTATGCTAAAGAATTATATGAAAATTGTAAAGAATTATTTATACCTTACTTCGAAAATAAAATAATCGATGATCTTAAGTCTGGAAAGAAATTTAACTCTATAACAAAGTATTTACGAACAATAAATGGACTTAAGTTTGGAGGATATTATCTTCGAAACTTAATTCTGTACTTATCACGTAATGATATTGTCAAATATGATGATACAAGAAGCATGAATTTATTTATTAGAGAGTTAAACGTGTAGGTGGAATATGTATAATATAAAGTTTAGTAAAATTACATATAATAATTTAATAAGTAATTATGATGAAGAAGGAAAAACTCTATTTGAAGATGGTTTTGGTGAACTTTTTGATATAAAGATTACTCCAATTATATATCAAGATTATTACATTAAACCTTGTAAAGTTTTAAAGTACGAATTCATTTTAAAATATTCAAGTTATAAAGATCCTTTTTATGTTATTTGTGTCGATGAAAATGATAACTATATAATGAAAAAATGTTCAATCGATGGTAGCTTTGTATGTAAACATTTTTATGCATTAGTTAGATACGTAGAAAGTTTAGATCTAAAATTAGATTATGATAAGTATGAACAAGCATTTTCGGATTTAGAAGAGGAAAAACGAAAAGAAGAATATAAAAAGAAACGTAAAGAAACGTTACAAAGACTAGGCAGTTTTATCGAGGAGATAGATAACTTTGATGTTTTAACACAAAATGAAAAAATGTCAATAGAGTGCCGAGCAGATTTAGGAGATGTCAATACTTTATCAATTAGAGTTGGTAGTACAAAAAAATTTGTTGTTCCTAATATCCAGGAATTCTTAGGTGCAATAAAGAATAATGAATTACTCACATATGGAAAAAAATTCTCATTTGTCCATTCATTAGATTCTTTTGATGATTTTTCAAAAGAAGTAATTACCTTTTTAGCTTCTTTTGCAAGTTCTGAACAATACTCAAAAAAAGAACTTTTCCTAACTCCAATAAAGTTTGAAAGATTAATTGAACTTCATAAAAAGAAATATCTTCATATAGGTTCATATAATGAAAATAGCAACTATTTTGTTACTGAAACTAAAGTTAGTCCTAAACTCTTTTTAGATGAAAACTTTATGCTCACTATAAAAGGTGCTTTAGATTTAATCGAAGGTTATACAAAAGATTATCTTCTAATAAATAATAAAATTGTAGAAGTGGATAATAATGACCCAGCATATAGAAAATTACTAAGTCTAGTTATGAAGGATAAAGGATTATCATTTAAGTACATAAAAGATGTCTTTGAAAAAAAGATATATCCTAGATTTTCTGAAAATATTGAGATTAGTCCTGAAGTTGCTGATAAGATAAAAACAGGAAAATATCAAATAGAATCATATTTCGATTTAAATGATGAAGGCATCATATTACAGTCAAAATATTTTAAAGATGGCAAAGAAATTCAATTAAGCAAAATTAACGATGTGCCTTATAAAATAAAAAGATATTTATCTTATATCAAGAACTTAGGATTTGTAGATGATAAAATAAATGATCCATCACATATGTATAATTTTCTTCATGCTGATTTAACTGATCTTAAGAAAATAAGTGATATTTATTTATCTGATAATATAAAAGATGTAAAAACAAAGAAGATGCAGCGTGTAAGTGCAAGAATGTCTTATAAGACAGGTATGCTTGATATTTGCTTTGAGGAAAGTGGATTTTCTGATGAGGAATTGTTTAAAATAATTAACAGTCTTAAAAAGAAAATACGTTTCGTAAAACTAAATAAAAATACAATTATAGAAGTAGATGAAGAGGACGCCGAAAAGCTTCTTAATACTATCAATACTTTTAAACTTGATCCTAAAAAATTAAATGAAACACAAAATGTGCCTTTATATCAAACCTTAAAAATTGCCAGTGATGATTTAGATATAATTGATTATACAATAGATGATTCCTTGAAAAAACTAATTAACGAAATTGTGGAATTCAAAAAATTAGATATTAAAGTGCCATCTTCGTTAAAGAATGTTTTAAGAGAGTATCAAGTTGACGCCTATAAGTGGATGAAGGTTTTATCTAAACATAACTTTTGTGGAGTTTTAGCTGATGACATGGGTTTAGGTAAAACACTAGAAGTTATTTCTGTGATATTATCATCAGAGGAGAAGAAACCAAGTTTAATAGTTTGTCCTAAGAGTTTATGTTATAACTGGAAAAATGAATTTAGTTTATGGGCTAAAGAATTAGATGTCGTTAATGTTATTGGCAATATAAATGACAGAAAGGACATTATTTCTAAAATTGATGAAAAGAAAAAAGTAATTTATATCTCTTCATATGATAGTCTTAGAAATGATATAGATTTATATAAAAATGTAAAATTTAATTATTTAATATTAGATGAAGCTCAAAGTATTAAGAACCATAATACATTAAAAGCAAAGTCAGTTAAGAAAATTAAATCAATTCATAGATTTGTCTTAACAGGAACACCTATTGAAAATAGTGTTGTTGATTTGTGGAGTATATTTGATTTCCTTATGCCTGAATATTTAGGCGATTATAGCAATTTTAGATCTCGTTATGAAGAAGCAGTAGTTAGTGGTAATGCTGATGAGGTTTCCGGAGCACTGATAAGGAAAATATCTCCTTTTGTTCTTCGTAGAACAAAAAAAGAAGTCTTAAAAGACTTACCTGATAAAATCGAAACAATCCAAATTGCAAGTATGGAAGAAAAACAAAGGCTAATATATGAAGCTCAATTGCGTAAAACGAGAGAAATATTAACTAATCCTAAGGCTTCAAAAATTGAAATTTTGTCATCTCTAACAAGACTTAGACAGATATGTGTTCATCCACAATTATATTTAGATAATTATGATGGCAGATCTGCAAAATTTGATTTATTGATGGAATTATTAGAAGATTATATAGCAACTGATCATAAAGTAATTATCTTTAGCCAATTCACATCGGCATTTACGCTACTAGAACCTTTACTTAATGATAAAAAATATGAATACTTCTTATTGACTGGAAAAACAAGTGCAGAGGATCGTATTTCTATGGCTAATAGATTTAACGATAAAGATGATAAACATAAGGTCTTTCTTGTCTCACTAAAAGCAGGAGGTACTGGTTTAAACTTGATCGGTGCTGATATAGTTATCCATTTAGATCCATGGTGGAATTATGCCGTAGAAAACCAAGCAACTGATAGGGCTCATAGAATTGGGCAAAAGAATGTAGTTCAAGTAATAAAAATGATTTGTGAGAATAGTATTGAACAAAAAGTTATTGAATTACAAAGAATCAAGAAAGAAGTTGCTGAAAGAATAATCCTAAGTGATGAAGAAAATTATAATAATATAAATTTAACAGATCTTAAATATTTGCTTGATTAATTATAACAAAATGTTACTTTTTTATAAAAAATACCCCCTTTATACTCACAAACTGTTACATTTTGAAAAAGCATTCACGTGTCGTGAAAAAAGTGTTGACAAATAAAATGAGGTGTAGTATAATATACGTGTACCGTCGTATTGGGGGGTATTATTGTGACTCGAAATAATTCAAATACCAATCCAAGGGATTGGCTTGCAAAAGCCAGAATTGACAAAAACTTAACCCAAGAGGAGCTTGGAAAACTTGTTGGTGTTACTTCAAATTGTATTACACAATATGAGAAGAATCATCGCTTTCCTAAGCCTCATATATTGATTAAGTTGTGTGAAGTTTTGGAAATTGATATCAAAAAGTTCTATGAATAATAAATATATTCGTATATAAATATAGAACTATAAAACTATTGTATATCAATTCTTTTGTTGCATTCTCAGGAAAAGAACTAATCTTAAAAGATATAGTCTTAAATGACATAATCTTTGGAGATTGGTTTTTTTCTTTTTTTAATTTTCTTTATAATTACAATAATAAATATAATACATATAAGACCAAGAATAATAAATTTATACTCACTATACCATATAGAAATTATATCGATATTATCATAAAATACATAACCTAATGTTATAAGAATACTATTCCATATAATGATTCCTATTGATGAAAAAAGAATGTATTTCCAAACTTTATGTTTCTTAACTCCAGCGATAAAAGATATATACGTCCTACATAAAGGGATAAGTCTACCGAAGAGAATAGCCCAATTACCATATTTTTCATAAAAACTAATTGAGTCATTTTCTTCTTTACTTTTGGGCTTAAAAAAAGGAAGAGATCCTAATACACCTAAGTAATAACATAAAAGAGCACCTAATAAGCCTGCAATAGAACTTAAAGCAATCATTAAAACGGGGCTTATATTTGCGTTATAACCGATTGCACCAGCGAGAGGAAGAATTACTTCACTCGGAAGTGGAAAGCAAGCATACTCTAAAAAAATAGCTAAAAATATAATATATGCACCATATTCATCAATCAGATTAAATATTTTTTCAAATAAAGATGTTAATTCAATAAATAAGATCATTTAATCACCATAATACTATATTCAATCTATAAAAATTATATACTTATATTTATTCACAGATAAAAAAATGTGGTATAATATTTATTGTATTTCTAAAGTAAACTTTGGAGGTGTTATTATTATGGAAAATGAATCAAAATCTAAAAAACTTTGGGTTCTCTTTTTGTCAATGCTTAAAATAGGATTGTTTACTTTTGGTGGAGGATATGCCATGATAAGCCTCATGCAAAGAGAATTTGTAGAGAAGAAGAAATGGATAACACAAGAAGAATTTATGGAAATGATAATAATTTCAGAATCGACACCAGGACCATTGTCAATTAATGGAGCTACTTATATTGGTTATTCTCAAGCAAAATTTTTAGGCGCCCTTCTCTCAACTATAGCTGTTTGCATCCCATCATTTATCATTATATTTATCATCTCTTTGTACTTGGATAGATTTATGAGCTATAAAGCTGTAGAATGTGCATTTAGAGGAATTGAGGTTTGTGTCTGCTATTTAATTTTAAGTGCGGGAATTAAAATGTTTAAAGAAAATCCTAAAGACATAATTAACATCTTTATATTTTTAATAGTTATGGCTTTAGTAGTTTTATTAGGAATATTTAATGTTAGTTTCTCATCAATATTATATATATTAATTTGTGCCATAATAGGACTATTTTCATATTTAATAAGAAAAAGAGGTAATAAAAATGATTTATCTTAAATTATTTATTACTTTCTTAGAGATTGGTTTAGTTTCCTTTGGTGGTGGCTATGGAATGATTGCTTTGATAAGAGAAAAAGTACTTATAAATAATTGGCTTACTGAAAGTGAATTTTTGAACTTTGTTGGAATAGCTGAATCAACTCCAGGGCCAATAGCTGTTAATATGGCTACTTTTGTTGGAAGTTCACAAGCAGGAGTTTTAGGTAGTCTTGTTGCAACAATTGGAGTTGTACTTCCTTCTTTTATTATAATTTTAATTATAGCTTCGATATTTAAAAATCTTTTAAAATATGAAATTGTGAAAAGTATTTTAGATTACATAAAACCAGCTATTGTTGGATTAATCATAGGAACAGGCTTGCTATTATTTATAAATACAATTAGTATTTTCGGGCCTAAGGAATTCGATTATAAAAAGATTATAATTCTAGGTATAATTATTCTAATAAGTCTATTATGTAAAATTATATTTAAAAAGAAAATATCTCCAATACTTTTAATAATATTATCTGGCATATTAGGGATAATTCTTTATCTTTAAAACTATTTACATTAACTAAAAAAAGTGATACAATAATATATATGTCCGTGTAGCTCAGCTGGACAGAGCACCGCCCTCCTAAGGCGGGTGTCGGGGATTCGAATTCCTTCACGGACGCCATTATTGTGATTATTTAAATGCTTGCGAGAAAGCAAGTATTTTTAATAATAAATAATTTATTTATAAAAGGAGAAACGCATATGACTAAAAAATGTTTGATGTTTGTATTTGATTTATTTATAGTATTTATTTTATCTGTAGGTCTAATTTCTTGTGATGATGGTTATGAAAATAATCATCCTACTGAAAGAGATAATACAAGTTGGTTTAGTGAAGAAGAACTTAAAACAAAAGGTCTTGAAGGATTAAAAGCTCCTACAGGGCTTACAGGTTCAATGAAAACAAGTGTCACTTGGTTTAATGATGGATATTCATTCTCACAAGCATGCCCAGGTTTAGAAGTATTTAATAACAATGCGAGTGAATACTTTAAATATTTTAAAGAGCATTATGATGGATTATTTGGAACTATATCTATTGAAAAAACTAGTATGAGTTCTAATGAAAATTGGTATATAATTAATCAGAAAAATGATTTGGCTGATTACTATGGCAATAATCCAAGTAATTTATACAAGTTTTATTATGTTACAGACAGTACAACAGAAGATGGTTATTTAAAAAAAGGAGCTGTTTGGATCTTTGAAATAAGATACGAAATTGATCTAGAAACTAATGAATATAAATTTAAATTGTTTATAGAAAGTGATGATATGTCCCACAACAACGTATACTCTAATTATTATAAAATTAAGTAAAAGTACAGAAGGATAAGTTTATGGATATATATACAAATGAAATAAAAGAATTATTAGATGAAGTAAATACAGATGAAACAGAAAATATTGAAAAAGCATGTAAAATAATGTATGAAGCAATGAGAGAAGATAAAGTAGTACATGTTTTTGCAACAGGTCACTCTCATATGTTTGGAGAAGAATTATTTTATCGTGCTGGAGGACTTGTTCAGATCAATCCTATTTTAGAACCATTTCTAATGCAACATGAAGGTGCCGTTCGCAGTACTAAGTATGAACGTTTAAGTGGCATTTCTGAAATTATATATAATTCATTGAATTTAGAAGAAAACGAGCCATTTATAATTGTTTCTAATTCTGGAATAAACTCGGTTCCAATTGAAATGGCACGTCTTGCTAAAAGAGATGGAAGAAAAGTAATTGGAATAACAAGTAAAAATGTTTCTAAAGAATTACCATCACGTGATATTGAAGGGAAACATTTATATGAGTTATGCGATGTTGTTATTGATAATCATTCACCAATGGGAGATGGAATCATTAAATCAAAATATGGAAGTATTGGAGCTTCTTCAACAATTCTAAATAGTTATATTGCCCAAAGATTAGTACTAGGAATAATTGATATGTACGAAAAAGATGGCCTAGTACCTCCAATATATATGAGTGCTAACATTAAAGGTGGAGATGAACATAACAAGGAACTATATAAAAAATTTCAAAAGAGAATAAAACCATTGTGTTAAAAAGTTATGATAAACAAAGAAGCAGAATATAAATATATGATATTTACTTTACCTAACTTAGATGATAGTAAAAAATATCACCTAAAACAATCTTATTTTGAGAAAAATGAAGAAACACTTAAAATTATAAAAGATGTTTTTCAAGATAAACTAAATGATGAATTACTCAAATCAATTAATACTTTTAGAATAAGAGAAATCACTACAGATTCCATAAAATATGTATTAACTCTTAAAACCAAAGGAATTAATACAAGAATGGAATATGAAGAAGAGGTATCATCTAATATAGGTAAATATTTAATTAATCATTCCTATAAAACAATTATCAAAAATCGTTATGTAGTTAGTTCTCATAACTATAAATTTGAATTCGATGAATATTTAAATCTTTGTAGTCCGCTTTTGACTGTGGAAGTAGAAACAGATATTAACAAGAAAAATCAAGAAAATATCGAAAAAATATTAAAAAACTATTTCAAGCTAGATTTTGTTGACATAACAAATGAAAAGAAGTACAAAAACAAATATTTGTTAACAAAATAGAAATAAAAAATATAAACATCTCATATAATTACATGAGATGTTTTTTCAAGTTATTACGATGAGGTGTTGTATGAAATTTAATATTAAATCATTTCTTTTCCACATTTTAGTTCCTTTAATGTTATCTTTTACGATAACTATGTTGTTACCTGATTATTCTGAATATTTACAATCGATTAAGCAGCCTTTAGTGCTTCCAAGTATTGTCTTTATGATTGTATGGCCTATTCTTTATATTCTTATGGGAGTTTCTGCGTATTTTATTGATAATAGTAATAATAAAAATAGCCCTAAAGCTATGAAATATTATTACATACAATTATTTATTAATTTAAGTTATTCATTTGTTTTCTTTTACTTACATAATATTCCAATAGCAACAATAATAACTTTATCATTACTTGTATTATCAATTGTTGTCTTTATTAAATTTATAAAAATAAATAAAATAGCTGGTTATTTATTTATTCCATATATATTGTGGCTTTTAATAGCTAACTATTTGCAGGTTGGTATTTATTTTCTTAATTAAAAACCCTCGAAATTCGAGGGCTATTTTTGTTTTAAAGCGTTAATAAGTATTTATCGTTTTCTTTCTTGTAATTAATTTTTAATTCCTTTAAAGAATTTTCAAGATTTATATATAATTCATCTTTGTAAACAATTACATCATTTATGATATGTTCATGATTATTAACTGTGATTGTGAAAGTCATTTTATCCTCATCATATACAGGAACTTGATCAATTGCATCAGCAAATGCTTTTCCTAAAATATATGGATTATCTTTGTTTATAAATAAATCTTTATGAATAATTTTTCTTTCTGGAAGAACTATTTCATCTTTTGTGATGACAACATCAGTTTTTAGCTCTTTCCCATATTTTTCAATCCATTCTTTTTGAGTTCCATAGAAAACATTGTTACAATATGCAGAATCATCACATGCATCGATGCCATTAGTAATGAAACATGCACCTAAGCCTTGTCTTAAATTAAAGAACATATAACTACGTACGCCATAAGCTCCACCAGTATGACCTCTAAGTGTAAAACTATCAACATCACGAATTATTTTCATTTGTAATCCTTTAGCTCTATAATTATCATTTGGAAGGCCGCACCAAGTCATTTGATACATTTTTTCTACTGTTTCACGTTTTAGAATTTCAATGCCATTATACGTTCCATAATTCATAAACATACGCATGATAACTGATAAGTCATTCATAGAGATGAATAAACCGCCAGCTGGACCACGATAATTATTTCCTAATGGGAAAACAGGTAGTTTTGATTCAGTAAATCTTTCTTTTACAACACTATGTAATCCTGAACTAGTTTTGTAATACATTGTGGCGATGTTTTCTTTGCCTAATATGCGACTAGCTTTAAAACTAGCATTAAGACCTAAAGGTTTAAAAATATGATTTTCCATATAGTCAACATATAATTCTCCACTTACCATTTCGATAATACAAGCCATTATCCCACATCCAAAGTTTGAATAGCAAAATCTTGTTCCAGGTTTATAATTTCCAAATGTTAAGTCAGTGTAGTACTCAGATTTTGTATCAGTAAGTAAAGTTTTTAATGAGACATCAAGATATGTGCCGTTTATACCATTGTATCCTTTGCGAATATCATCGTAAAGAGGATTTTCATCATCATATCCATCTTGAATACTTGAAGTTTGCATAGTGAGCATTTTAACTGTAATTATATCATTAGGGAAGTTAGGATTGCATACTTTAAATCCAAGATATTTCGAAATATCTTCATCTAAATCTATTAGTCCTTTTTCTTCTAATTGCATTAGAGCAATAGCACCAACAGTTTTTGAAATTGAAGCAATACGATATATTGTGTTTAATGAAGAAGGAAGTTTACTATCTAAATCTTGATAGCCATAACAACATTTTTCTAAAACATTATCTTTATCGCATACTACAATATTAGATCCGATTAATTTATTTTCAGAACATAAATTATCAAATTTTTGATTAAAATCATTCATATTAGGTCCTCCATATGGTATAATTCTATCATAAATTAGTTTTATATTCAAATAAAAATAATAATTTGAATTTAAAAATGAAAAAAAATAAAATTTTTAGCTTTTTTTAAAGTAAAAGTTATATAATAAAAAACAAAGGAAGTGAAGTTGATGAAAACAATGAAAAAAATAATGTCATTTGCAATAATAATTATATTAATTATATCATTAGGTTGTACTAATAAAAAAGGCATACAAGTGGAATCAACATCAACAATAATAAGAGTTGATAATGAGGTTAGTTTATCAAAATATTATGATATGCAACTAGTTTATTACAAATCAAGTAATGATGATATTTTTGTTGTCAATGATTACATTGGCAAAGGTATTTCTGAAGGTGATATTGTTTTATCAGTTTATAGTAGAATTACTAATAATTTATTGAAAGAATATTTAATTGAAGTACGTACAAATACACTTGAAAAAATAACATTAAGTGGAAGTAAAACCCTTGTGAAGGGAAAAAGTTTGGTTCTAGAAATAGAAACAGTTCCTGAAAAATATGAAGATGAAATTCTATGGACTTCGAGTGATGACGAAATTGCAACAGTAAAAAGTGGAGTTGTTACTGGAGTAAGCGAGGGCTTTGTAACTATAAAAGCAATTTCGAAAAACTCAAGTTTAGTTCAAGATGAAATTAGAATTTATGTTACTAATGACGATAGCAGTGATTCTAAAGTTATAGAAAATAATTATGAAACTAGAACTGATTTAGATATAAGCAATTTAAAGAAAAGCTTATTACCTATAATCGAGAGACAACAAAAATCAATTATTGGAGTAAAAGGCTATTATAAATCTTATGGTCGTGAATATGTAGGATATGATGCAAGTGCAATAATTTACAAACGTGAATATATTCTAAATGATGGAAGTTCTGTAAGTGAAAATCCTGGCGAAGAGTTTATTCATTATCGCTACATTGCTGTGACAAATAAACATATAGTAAAGAATACTAATAGAGTAGTTGTTTATCGTAATGAAAAAGAATATGAAGCTCAAGTTATAGCTTATGACTCAAAAGTAAATATTGCTGTTATAAGTTTTGAAAGTAGTGATTATTATCCTATGGCGACTTTTGGTGATTCAGATAATGTAAAAACGGGAGAATTTATCATATCAATTGGGGCTAGTGATAATACAAATATTTACAACTGTGGAAGCTTAGGAATAATATCATATAATCAAAGATATTTAGCTGATGATACTGATGACGATGGAACAAGTGATTGGGATGCACTATATTTGCAACATGATGCCGCAATTTCTGACAGTGCATGTGGAGGAGCAGTGGTCAACATGAAAGGTGAAATCATTGCTATGAATGCCTTAAGAATTAATAGCACTAAAATTGATAATATGTCATTTTCAATACCTTCGAATACAGTTGTAAAACTCATAAGCTTTCTTGAACAAGGTATAGTACCTAATAGATATAAAATGGGAATATCATTTACTGAAGTAAAAACTATTTTGAGCGATGAAACTCTTTCAAAAACATTAATAGTTCCAGAGGGAATTACTAATGGCATGTATGTAAGAAGTGTTTCTAAAGGTGAATTGGGTGATAAAACAGGTTTTAAAGAAGGAGATATATTATTAGAATTTGATGGATATATGCTTGATTTTTCTTACCAAATTAGAAAGGCTCTTGATGATGCATCTTTTAGTGGAGCTAAAACATCAAGTGTAAAAGTATATCGTGATGGTGAAGTAATTACATTAAAGGTGGTGTACTAAATGAAAAAAATATATAAATATGTGTTAATCTTTATTTTCAGTTTCAGTCTTATTTTTGTTGTAGGATGTGGAGCAAAGCAAGATATACAATCTGTTGCAGTTGGTGATTCAGTTAAATTAACATGTGATGAAGAATGTATATGGAGTTCAAGTAATGAAGAAATTGCAACAGTAACAAGTGAAGGCATTGTAAAAGGAATTTCTCGTGGAAGTGCAACAATATATGCAAAATCAAAAGACAATGAATATGAAATAGGAATCAATGTATATGATGATAATAGTAACAAAATCATTGTTGATTGTAAACAAACATTAAAAGTTGGTGATGAAGTTACTTTAGAACCTAAAGTAAATTCTAAATATTTAAGTTATACTTTCTCATATTCTGTCAACGATAGTGACGTTTTAGAATTAGCACAAAATGTTGTTCGTGCTAAGTCTGTTGGTTTGGCTACAGTTACAATAAAAGCCGTAAGTAAAACTGAAGAAATTCGTAAAGAAGTACTCTTTTATGTTTATGATGTAAAAGAAGATGGATCTTTAGTAACTAATGTTATCGAGAAAAGAACGTATGAGATAGATGGCAATTACGATCTTACAAGTTTAAATAACAAAATTACAAGTATTGTTTCAAATTACAAAGAATCAATAATAGGAGTTAGTAATTATCAAGAGGTTTATGATTTCTTTGGCCGTAAAAGCATTCAAGAAAGTGGTGTAGGTACAGGTTTTGTATTCAAAAAAGAAATTAAGTCTTCAACAAATCAATATTATGCTCTTACAAATTATCATGTAATTGAAAATAATAAATATATCAAAGCATATTTTGGATATACAAAAGAATATATAGATGCAAAAGTTGTGTGCAGTGATGAAAATTATGACTTAGCTGTAATTTCTTTCTCAACAGAAAAGGACTTAAAATTACTAGAATTTTCTGAAAATGACAGTGTAACAACAGGTGATTTTGCTATAGCTATAGGAAATGCTAATGGATATCAATATTTTGGAACAACAACATTTGGAATAATATCTTATGTCAATCGTGAATTAGAAGGCGAAACTTCAGTCTACTTGCAACACGATGTAGCTATTAACCCAGGAAATAGTGGTGGACCACTTTTAGATGTTGATGGAAAAGTTATCGGAATTAACACATTAAAAATTGTTGATAGCGATGTCGATAATATTGGTTTCGCAATTACCATTGCAACAGTAAAAAGTTTTCTATCAAAAAATAATATTGCAATTTGATTTATAAATCTATCTTTTAAAGATAGATTTTATTTAGGAGGATAAAATGCATGATATATGGAATCCATGGCACGGGTGCATCAAAAAAAGTGAAGGCTGCCAAAACTGTTATATGATGTATTTGGATAAAATACACCAGAACAAAGAAAAGGGTATTTTTAAAACGGCAATGTTAGAATATCCTCTTAAGAAAAATCGTGATGGCAGTTTTAAAATAAAATCAGGAGAATTAATTAGAGTATGCATGACATCAGATTTTTTCTTAGAAGAAGCAGATAAATGGAGAAATGATGTTTGGAAGGTAATCAAAAAAAGAAGTGATGTTATCTTTTATATTCTAACTAAAAGGCCAGAAAGAATAGCCAATAATCTTCCTGAAGATTGGAACGATGGTTATGATAATGTCTTTTTAAATGTTACTTGCGAGAATCAAGCAAGATTAGAAGAAAGAATGCCTATATTTTCAAAAATAAAAGCAAAAGTAAAGGGAATTATGATTGCTCCAATTTTAGGACCAATCGACTTAAAACCATATTTAAAAAATAATGATATCAAGCAAGTAATATGTGGTGGTGAAAACTATGGAGGATGTAGACCATGCAATTTCGATTGGGTAAAACAAATATCACAAGATTGCAAAGAGGAAAATGTTAACTTTTCTTTTATTGAAACAGGAACAAAATTTATAAAAGATGGCAGGACATATACAATTTTGAATAAAAGAGTGCAATCACAAATGGCATTTAGAGCAAATGTATCACACAAAAGCAAAGATATAGATTTTATTTTAAAATATGATGATATTATCATACAAAAAGATAAACTTTATAAGCCTAAATATACAAGTGTAAATTGCTTAGAATTTGGAAGTAAAATGATATGTAATGGTTGTGTTAACTGTGGTAGACGTAAACAAATAGAATAAATATAAATAAAGAGGTTCTAATTAAAAGCCTCTTTTTTTATTAAATTAGTTTAATTATGTATAAAAATTTATTTTGTTATTTATAAAAACTCTGACTTGTAAATAAACTTGAAATAAAGCAGAGAAAATGATATAATTATAACTATAAAAGGTGAAACTTATGGAAGAAACAAAAGCATTAATATGTACAAGATGTGGATCACATCATTTAGAAAAACAAAGTGAAACAGAATACAAATGTTTAAGTTGTGATGCGATAATCACGAAAGAAAA
Source organism: Coprobacillus sp. CAG:698 (assembly GCA_000431235.1). GTDB lineage: Bacteria > Bacillota_I > Bacilli_A > ML615J-28 > CAG-698 > CAG-698. Next base: position 84,083 of record HF988703.1, read on the forward strand.
AGCAGTAAACTTTGAAAAAGAATATAGGAAACTTTTAGAAGAAGGAAAAAGTGTTGATATAGCTAACTTAAGATATTTAGTTAAAAAAACACTAGAAGGACATATTGATAAAGATTCACTAATTAAGTATTCTCAAGATATATTAAGAATCTTACCAGAAGATATATTATCTTTATTTTATATAAAATATATAAATAGAGAAAAGAATCCTTTTGAATATGAATCATTTCTAGAAAGTTTAATTTATAATGCCACAATAACAGAAATGGATGAAATAATAAATGTTATTATTTCTTCAACAAAAAAAAGAGAAGAAGAAA
>HF988704.1 GCA_000431235.1 Coprobacillus sp. CAG:698
CACTTTATGCTGTATGGGAAGCAAATTCGTATACAGTTCGTTATAATAGTAATAAACCAATAGATAGTACTGGTACGATTAATGGAATGGTTGCAGATTCTATACATAAATATGATGAAATAAAATCGTTAAATGATAATAATTATGTTTTACCAGGATACACATTTAAAGGATGGTCAACAAGTCCAAATGGAACAGTTGACTATAAAGATAGTGCAGATGTTAAGAATTTATCAAGCGTAAATAACGGTGTTGCTAACTTATACGCTGTATGGGAAGCTAACAAATACACAATTACGTTTAATACTACTGGTGGAAGTTATGTAAACAATATACAAGTTATATTTGATGAAGAATTTTTAAAGATTGTTCCACCAACTCGTAAAGGATACAATTTTGAAGGATACTATACACTTCCAAATGGTAAAGGAATTAAATATTACAATGCTGATGGTACGGCAATTTTTGCAAAATATACAAATGATTCTAATATCACTTTGTATGCAGAATGGTCACCTGTTGTGTATAATATCGAGTTATACAGCCAAGGTAAATATGTTGGGATTGTTGAAAATGTAGTATATGGTTATATGCGCTTACCTTCTTGTGAAGATTTAGGTATAATAAGAGCAAATTATGACTTTGTTGGTTGGAATATATATGAAGATCAAAACTGGAGTATGTATAATGCTAATTTCGACTATAACACAGGACTTGGTGAATATGATGGTCAAACAGTAATTCTTAATGCTGCATGGCTAGAAAAAAATATTTATTCAATAAATTATAATGCTAATGGTGGAATGAGTGCACCAGGAATGATGCAAGCACATGAGGAAGAAACAATTACATTAAGTACACTTACTCCAACAAGAGAAAACTATAAGTTTTTAGGTTGGTCAACTAGTACAGAAGCTGTAACAGTAGAATACTTACCAGGAGATGCTTTCACAATGGAAAGTTCTGTAGTGACATTATATGCGGTATGGGAACTTAATCCTTCACTTACTTATGATGCTAATGGCGGTAAGTTCACTAGTCAAATTGGAAAATTATATCCACAAGAAGGATCTAATGTGACAATTACTTCAATAATACCAGTGCAAGAAGGATATGAATTTATTGGCTGGAATGAGGATAAAGAGGCAACTATTGGCAATTATAATGCTGGTGATACATTAATTATGTCAAATGTAGATACAGTTTTATATGCAATTTGGAAAAAGGCAGAATATACAATTACAAAATCGGTTGCTGATGGATATGCAGTGAATGGTTTATTGTCTAGTTATAAATATAATGATGAAGTAACATTTACTGTTACAGGAACAAAACCAAAAGTTTACGTTAATGGTGAATTAATAACACCAGTAAATGACATCTATTCATTTGTTATAGTTAAAGATACACAATTAATAGTTGCTGATGGTACTAAGATTTCACTTATTTATTCAGGAAATGGTGGAATAAATGAACCTGTAGATAGAAAATCATATGATAATAATACATATGCCGAAATATCAACTGTTACCCCTTCAAGAACTGGCTATCAATTTTTGGGATGGGCAACAACAAAAGAAGCACCACTTCCCGAGTACACTTCTGGTAGTGTAATTGATCTTTCGACTGATGATGTTGTTCTTTATGCAGTATGGGAAGCAAATAATTATCAAATAATATATGATGCTAATGGTGGAAATGGAATAATGGATTCTGATTCATTAGCATATGATAGCACATTCACTCTTTCTAATAACACTTATAAAAAGAGTGGATATACATTCAAAGGTTGGGCATTAGATCCAAATGGTGAAAAAATGTATAATGATGGTGAAACTGTTTCTAATCTTTCATCTATTAATGGAGATAATATAACTTTATATGCTATATGGAAGAAAACAGTTACGCAAATTACTTTTGTGACTATTGATGGAACAGAAACAAATATGCCTATTACAATAGATTATGGCACAGATTTAGATACAAGTGATTTTAATAAACCAAGTCGTGTAGGTTACATTTTCTCAGGATATTATACAGGAATGAATGGTACTGGAGATTTAATTATTGATGCTAATCTTAATTCAACTTTATCAAATGGTTGGGAATTAGACGTTAATTCTCTTACATTATATTCACACTGGACACCTATCACATATTCAATAGTTTATATGAATGGTCAAACTGTGTGTAGAGAACAAAAGGTATCATACGATTCAGTTTTCAACTTAATATCATTTATGCAAATGGGAATAACAGTTCCAACGGGTTATCATTTTGCAGGTTGGTCAACTGTTCCTTCAAGTAAAACAATAGCCTATAGCGATAATCAAAATATAGCATATGCATTAGAAAAAACTGAAGGAAGTAAAGTATTTCTATATGCAGTATTTGAAGTTAATCAAAAGTATAATATTATTTATAATGCAAATGGTGGTATAAATGCACCAATTGATTTTCCATACGAAAATAATGCATTTACAATTCCAACATTAACTATGACAGAAGAAGGAATAACACTATATGCAGTATGGATCGAAGAAAAAACACTACAAAATCAAATTAATGAAGTTAATGTACAAATTGATTTAATACAAACATCAATTTCAGATTTAAATAACACAAATTCTGATTTTGCAGATAAGATTGATCAATTAACAATAAAGATGCAAAATACTAAAGATGTTTTAGATTCATTAGATAGTACGTATGTAACATATGCGGAATTGAATGAAGCAATAGCAAAACTAAAGAGTGAATTATTGCAAGCAGATGAAGCTTTACAAAATGCAATTAATAAAGTCCAAACAAATCTAGATAAAGCAGTAACTGATTTAAATGAAACAATATCAAATAATAAAGATGATATTGAAAGTAAGTT
>HF988705.1 GCA_000431235.1 Coprobacillus sp. CAG:698
GGTCAACAATCACAACATCAGGAGTAAATCCTTCCTTTTCAAACTCGTGAACTTTTGTAAGTATTTTATCGCAATAAAATATGCTATTATCTATATTATTATCTTTTGCAAATATTTTAGCGTTTAGGATATTTTCTTTATTAATGTCTATCCCACGAACTTCTTTTACTGATTTACTTAAATATAATCCTATACTTCCGATACCACAAAATAAATCTAGTACCTTTTCAGTTCCCTGTGGGTTTATAGCTTTCACAATTTCATCATATAATTTTGTTGTTTGTTCACTGTTAAGTTGGAAGAATGATTGTGGAGAAATTTTAAAGTTTAAGTGCCCTAATTTACCTTCTATTTGCTCAGAGCCAGCAATGTTTATAACTTTACCAGATATTATCTCAACAGACTTAGGGTCATTATTTATTGTATAATTAACTGATTCAACATTATCAATTTTTATAACATCTTTTAAAATATTAATTAATCTATGTTCAGCCTCGTTAAGTACAAATGTTGCTTGAACTTCATTTGTGTCTTCAAATCCTCTTAGAACAATATATTTTAAATTACCTTGACGGAATCTAGGATTATATACATTAATACTTGCCTTTGTTAAATAATCAAGTATATTAGTCATTGTTGAAGAAATAAGTTTATTTTCAATTAGACATTTATCTATGTAAACTAATCTATTAGAATCCTTTTCATAAATACCCACTACAACTTTGTCACCATCATGGCGAGTAGGAAGTTGAGTTTTATTACGATATTCCCAAGGATTTACCATTCCAATTGTGTTTCTGAACTCAACATTACCAAACTTACCTTCAAAATATTTATCAAAAGCTTCTTTAACTAAATCTCTTTTGATTTCTAATTGATAATTATAATCAATGTGTTGCATTTGGCAGCCACCACAGCGACCATAATACTCGCATCTAGGTTTAACTCTATGCTCACTCATCTTCTTATATTTAGTAACTTCGCCATATGCGTATTTTTCAAGGTCTTCAGTTATTTTCACTTCAACAATTTCACCAGTTATTGCCATTGGAACAAATATTGCTTTACGTTTATAATATCCTATTCCTTCTCCGTTAATTCCCATTCTTTTTATTGTTAGTAATAATGTGTTTTCCATAGTGTATTCCTTTATGTATTTTTCTATTATATTATACTTTATTTTACAATAAAAATCAAGTTGAGATTAAAACAAAGAAGATAAAA
>HF988706.1:0-5236 GCA_000431235.1 Coprobacillus sp. CAG:698
CACGTTTCTTCTCTTCTTCAGCTTTTTGACGCTCTAATGCTAATTGTTTAGCATTTTCAATTTTAGCCATTTCCAACGCTTTTTCAACTGCTGAATTTTTAGTTGCTTTTGGTTTTTCTTCAGCAAATGGATCTTTACCTCTTTCAAGACATCTTTTAATTCTTTGTCTTTCTTTTTCAACAGCTTTCTCAATATTAATTTTTTCGCGTTCTTTAAATTTTTCGATTTCTTTTTCTAATCTTTCTTTAGCTTTTTGTCGTTCTAAAAGTACGCTTTCTTTTTCTTTATTTATTAATTTTTGCTTTTCTTTTTCTAGTGATTTTTTTTCTGATTCGATATATTTAATATATTTTTGTAAACTTTCTTTGTCGTTATAATTAATACTGTTTGTTTGCTTATTACTTGTCATAAGTCCCTCCTTGATATTTTGTATCATATAATTTATATGTTAGTTAAACCATATATTATAACATTTATAAATAGTATCATATTTGTTATTATTGCTATTGATAAAAGCAATATTTTTATAATTTTAAAAATCCTTATGAATTTTTTAAGTTTTATTATGTCATTTTCAAAATTTGATTTTGAATCATCAAAATCTCTAAAAGAGATATTATTGTTCCATATTCTATCCAAGCTTAGAGCTTCATAATATATTTCTTTTCGTTTAATCTTATTGATATAATAACTTTTTATATTTTTATATTCTTTATAAAAACATTTTTTCACAATCTTTATATTTTTATTAAATTGTTCTTGATAACTATTTGCTTCTTTCTTGTGTTTATTTATTACAAATAAGTAAACTAATGAACATAAAAGATACAAAGCTATTGAAACAACTGAAAATATAATTACTACTTTGAACCACAAAAGTGAATTAGATTTTTCAAGAATACTTCTTGAAATCCTTAGAATCCATTCATTTTTAAAATTATTTATTTTTAGAATAGATAACATAAACGCATTGAAAATTATTAGAATTAACGCAATAATAAATTCCTTGATATTAAATTTTGAATACTTTAACCCATTTAAATATTCAGTAGCATTATTACTTCTTTTTTCAATACCTTTAATTCGTTTTACAAAGTCTTTTTTTTGCTTTTTTAAATAACTAACAAATATTTTAATTTTCTTATTAGTGCTTAATACATGATTTCTAATTATACTTCCAACATAGATCTTTTTGCTTTTATACACAAGTCCATAATCTTCAATTGTATATAAATTTCTATTATCACTATTTCCAAAATCCATAAAGGGATTATCCATAGGCACAAGTTCATTTTCACAAACATAGTCATTTTCATCGAACATTGGAAGTTTACTAGATTTATTGTTTTTTAATTCGTCTTCAAATATTATATTTTTGTTTTTCATAAATTAATTCCTTAAATGCAATCATTTGAAATTAATCAAGGTTTATCCATCTTGAAAAACAAAATCACTTGATTATCTCACTTTTTTAACATCATTAAAGCATAAAAAGCCAAGATTTCTCTTGACTTTTACTCCATTTCATATATTTGGTCTGCATAAGATGACCAAACAGCAGATTTTAAATACATTCCTTTTGCACCTTTTGGAACATAAATTTTTGTTTTAGAACTTAAATTATATTTTGTTCCACTAGATACATTTATTGTATTTGGATTATATGCATAAATGTATAAACTTTCAAGAGAACTACATCTATTAAACGCATCACCGCTTATTTTGACATATTTTTCAACAGGCAATACATTAATTTTTACTGTTGCATAAACTTGAGGATTAGATTTTAAGGAAACTTTTATTTCTACATTCTCACCTTTTGCTGAAGCGTATACTTCACCAGTATCAGCATTAACAGAAATACAAGTATTTGTAGATGACCATGTAACTAATGATTCATCACCAGGATATTTTACAGTTGTCAAAGTTATTATTTCGCCTTGAAGCATATTCTTAGCACCTTTTATGATTAAAGGTTTATCTCCGCCACCAACTGCATCTGATTCTATTTCTTTTGTATCAATATCCTCTTCAGTTTCTCTTAATATCTTAATTGTTTTTAATCCACGGCAACCAGTAAATGCCATTTCTTTAACATCATCTAATGATTTAGGCAATACTAATTCTTCTAATTCATCACATTGGAAGAAAGCATATGAATTTATTGTCTTTAATGTTTCTGGAAGACTAAGTTTTTTCATCTTACTTGTTCTTGTTGTGAAGCAAAGAATTTTTTTGTAGTTGTAAAACGCATATGACCCAATTTCAGTAACTGGTTTGTCATCAATTTTCTCAGGAATAATAACTTCTTTTTTGTTGCTTATATCCCTTAAAATCTTAATGCTATCAGTTTCACCATTAGATATATACGAGTATCGATAATCTTCATTTGTATAATAAACTTGAGCTAGCCAAGAATCATTTGGCTCATTTCCAAATTTATCACCATTTAATGTAATTGGAGTTGTAAAGAAATATCCTTTATCATTTAAAAACATGTATAAGTCAAATTCTTTTTCAGTTCCGTTAACTTCTGCTACAACATTAGCTTTATAATAAGCTTGTTTAGCTAAATCAGAAGTAAAATCACAATCCATTACTTTTGTAAATTTTTTTGATTTGATACTTGAAATTATATCAAAGTAATTACTATTTTCTTCTATGAAAGTTTTATATTCATTTGAATCACTATCATAGAAGGTTTCGGTTATCTTTTCAAGATTTTTTTCGGAAACTCCTTTAACATATTTGTTCCATATATTTTCAATACCACCCTGAGAGCAGCTTATTAAACATATGGACACTATAAGTAACAACATAAACGATATTAGTTTTTTCTTATTCATAATGCCTCCAATTAGCTTATTACAAATTTTTTTTGTCTTTTATTACCCTTTATACATATTATACAATAAATTTCTATTAATTGCAACAATTAAATTTTCTTTTCGCAAACATATTTAAAGTATCCGGCAACAGCAATCATTGCTGCATTATCTGTGCAATAAACCATTTTAGGAAAAGTTAGCTTAATATTTTCTTTATTTGCTGCTTCTGATAGTCTTTCTCGTAACCCTTTGTTTGCGGCAACACCACCAGCAACAACTATTTGATTAACTTTGTATTCCTTAGCTGCTTTGATTGTTTTTTCAGTTAAAACTGTGGTAACACTGTTTTGGAATGAACATGCTAGATCTTTAGTGTCTATCTCTTCACCCTTCATTTTAGCAGTATTAACTAGATTCAACACGGCTGATTTTAATCCTGAAAATGAAAAGTTATAACTATCTTTATCTGCATATACAGGTAAATGATATGTAGGTTTACCTTCATGGGCTAATTTATCAACTTTTGCACCAGCTGGGTATTGCAAATCCATTACTCTACCAACTTTATCATATGCCTCACCAACTGCATCATCTAATGTTTCACCTAAAACTTCAAAAGAATAATGTTCCTTCATATAGACTAATTCTGTGTGACCTCCAGATACAACTAATGCTAAAATAGGAAAATTAAAATCACTTTCAATATAGTTAGCATAAATATGGCCTACTATGTGATCTACCTCAACATATTTAATGTGATGAGCCAAAGCAAATGTTTTAGCTGCATTAATACCAACAAGCAGTGATCCGATAAGACCAGGATGACTCGTTACGGCAACCAAATCTATATCTTTAGGCTCCATATTAGCTTCTTTTAACGCTTGATCAAAAACATATGTTATTTTTTTTAGATGATGTCTACTAGCCACCTCAGGTACAACACCACCATATAGTTTATGAATATCTATTTGTGTATATATAATATTTGATAAAACTTCTTTACCATCTTTTACAATACTTACACTAGTTTCATCGCAACTTGTTTCAACGGCTAATACAATCATTTTGTCACCTCTAAGATTAAGACCAAAGCATCCTCACCATTTCGATAATATTTTTCTCTGGTATGAGAATACTTAAATCCATATTTTTCATACAATTTTATTGCTTTTTCATTTGATTTTCTAACTTCTAAACTTATATTAGGAACATTAACAGATTTTACAAGATTTATTACAAAGTCAAGCATCATACTGCCAAACCCATTTCCTTGATATTCTTCTAAAACCAAGAAGTTAATTATTTCTGAATGTTCTTCTTCTATCCATGTACCGATATATCCAGCAAATTTTTTATCTACTTCTAACACAAAATAGTACGCATAAGGATTACACTTCAATTCAGTATAAAGCATATCTGATCCTAGTGAATCACCAAAAATTTTATTTTCACTATCGATAACATTATCAATGTCATCGATTTCCATTTGTCTTATCTTATATCTCATGAATTAGCCTTTCTTAGATAGTTAGGAACTAACTCATGTACATTTTCAACTTTTATTGCTTCTTTAATTATCTCATCAACATTTAATTTATACATGCCTTCACATACGAGTTGTGCTGAATTTTTTTCTATAAGCTCTTGAGCTTCTTCATCTGTCATAAATGCATCATCCACTAATACCTTTATTTTGCCAGAATCAACACTTACTATTTTCAAATATGAATAATCTTTTTTTGCTTTTATTCTAATTGCATATACACCATCATTTTCAAAATATCCACTACCACATAACGATAAACTACTTATTGTATATAAAGGTATATTTAGTGTATAACTTGCCATTTTCCCAACAACCATTGAAATTCTTAAACCTGTATATGAGCCAGGTCCCATACCTATTATTATTTTATCAAATGATGCTAACTCAAGACCTGTTTCATTTAATCCTTCTTCAATTGTTGTTAATAAATTTTCTGAATGATTGTTATGACTAATCATTTCTTTAGCAAACAATATATTCTTAGCTTCATCATCATAAAATCTCACATATAAATAATCTGTTGATGTATCAAATATTAGTACTTTCATTTTATCACCTTAAATATTTTTTATAATATCAATGTATTCTTTTGTTTCACTTTTCAAAATAACTTCACGCTCGTTATTATCTTTTATATTTATTCTTATATCAAGTCTATCATCAGGTATAAGTTTATCAACATTACCTGCCCATTCTATAACACATACACCACCCATATCAAAATATTCTTCTAAATATTCATCGCCAGTGTCATTATTTATTCTATACACATCCATATGATATAGGTTAAACTTGCCTTCGTATATTTTCATAATCGTAAATGTTGGACTATTTATAACTCTAGTTATGCCTAATGCTCTTC
>HF988706.1:5262-21702 GCA_000431235.1 Coprobacillus sp. CAG:698
CCTTTAGTCATTGTTGTTTTGCCAGCACCTAAATCACCCTCCATTGTGATGATCATATTAGGAAAAGCCATTGAACCTATTTGGTATCCTAAGTTTACCATTTCATCATGTGTTTTTATCGTAATCTTTTTTTCCATATATATGCCTCTTATTTTTGATAATTATATCATAGTTTATATTTTTTTTAAAGTATTTCATAAAAAATAAATCAATAATAGCTTATTATAATTCATTTTTTGTTTTCATTTAAGTATGACATTATTCCTATCCCAATTGCCATAGCTATCTTTTGTTGATAAACTTTGTCTTTTAGTTTCTTTAATTCCTCAGGATTTGATAAAAATCCAACCTCTACAATGCAACCAGTTTTTGATGTATTTTCAAGCAAAAATTTCTCTTCTATTTCTAATGCTTTTCTTTGACTTCCAACAAACTCTTTAAGACTTTTTTGTATAGACAGTGCAAACTCTTTATTCTTATCACTATAGTAAAAAACCTGTGCTCCGCTTATGCTTTTTGAATTATACTTATTTGCATGTATTGAAACAAACAAAAAAGATCTATTTAACAATTCACATCTTTTTATCATATCTTCGCGTTTGTGATTTTTAGAACTACTTTTCGATAGATCAAAATCACCAGTTCTTGTTAGCTTTACAACAAAACCAACTCTCTCTAAATATTCCCTTAATTCAAACGAAATTGCTAGATTTATATCTTTTTCGTTAGTACCATCTACGCCTACGCAGCCTCCATCATCTCCTCCATGTCCTGGATCTATATATATCACATCTTCTCTGTTTTCTTTATCTAAACTTGTAAATGACACTCCTATACAAAAAACCAATAACAATTCTAAAAACTTCATTATATCATCTCCTAAAATAGTATATTATATAATAGTTATTAATAATACATCTAATAGAAATAATCTATTTTTTACTATAAGATATATTCAAGTTATTTTCATATCTTGGGCACTTAAAAAAACTAGCCCTAAGAGCTAGTCATTGTTTTTCATTTTTAGTAAAGCAAGCATATTTTTTTTGTATTCTTCTACACCTTCTTGATTAAATGGATTTACGCCTAAAATATACCCACTTATCCCACATGCAAACATAAAGAAATACAATAAATATCCCACATGATATTCATCTATTTTTTCGATAGAAAGTTTCAAATTAGGAACGTCACCACTTACATGAGCCTTAATTACTCCTTCCATAATTTGTTTCTTTATGTGTGATACTTTTTTACCTGCTAAATAATTTAATTTATCAATATCTTGAATATCTTCTTTAATTTCAATATCTTCTTTATCATTTGTTACTTCAATAACTGTTTCAAACATATTGCGTATACCATCTTGAACGTATTGACCAAGTGAATGAAGATCTGTTGAATAAATTAGTGAAACAGGAAATATTCCTTTTCCTTCTTTGCCTTCACTTTCACCGTATAATTGTTTCCACCATTCCCCAAAAAATCTAGCTTTTGGTTCATAGCACGATAATATTTCCATTGTTTTCCCATTTTCATATAATATGTTTCTTAAAGAAGCGTACTTTAGTGCATTATTTTCATTATATGATAGTGTTGTGCATTCAGTGCAACTATTGATAGCTCCCTTTACAAACGCACAAATATCATAACCTGCAAATGCTAATGGAAGTAATCCAACCGCTGTGAAAACAGAATATCTTCCGCCAATATTTGCTGGAATATGAAATTCTTGATAATTGTTTGCCACAGCTTCACTGGTTAGTAAACTATTTTTTTCTGATGATGTTACAAATATTCTTTCATTAAACTTATCACTATATTTTTTTATAAGTAGTTCTTTAATGAATCTAAATGCTATAGCAGGTTCTAAAGTTTTTCCTGATTTTGAAATAACATTTACAGTAAAATCCACATCTTCAAGGAATTTAAGTGTTGAGTAAATATATTCAGGAGAAATATTATTTCCCAAAAAAATAATATTTTGATTATCATAGTAACCACTTAAAAGATCAATAACAGCTTTAGCACCTAAATATGATCCCCCAATTCCAATAACAACTAAGTACTTTCCTAATTCATGCATTTTTTTAGCTGCAGATTTAATATTTTCAAGTTCAAATTCAGTAATTAGTAATGGGTACTCAACCCATCCTGTATAATCTGATCCTTTGCCACTTTTGCTCAGTAGAGCATCTCGTGCATTAATAACTTTATCTTCATTAAGCATCATAGAGTTAATAAGTTTTTCTTTATTGAAGTATTCACATTGCAAACTTATCTCTTTCATTGTTTTTTCTCCTTTACTGATTATTATTTTGTTTTACAGTAGGTGTTAATACATATAATGAAACCATTAGTCCTAAGATGAAAGTAATTAGGCCCACTAAATCAATTGGGAAGAATATAGTCTCAATTATACCTATTAAAATCATAATAGCACTAACCACTATTTTTATTATCATTTTCTTTTTATCATATACTAATGAATAGAATTCTCTTATTATAGCTCCGGTAGATAAAACGCCATTAAAGCTTAAAACAAATACCATATACCTATAAAACGATTCATTTTCCATTTCAAACTGTTTGAATAAAAGAAGAACAGATAATAAAATAATAACTGTTATAACCATAAATATTTTATATATTCTATTTCCAAGTTCTGGTTTATTCAATGTTTTCAACTCCAATCACACCTTCAACCTCTTCAAGTAAGATTGATTCGATACAATCTTCTATGGTTGCATCAATACTACCACAACCAGCACATGCTCCTAACATACGAATATATACAATACCATCTTCAAATTTCACAAATTCGGCATCACCACCATCACCTTGTAAATAAGGTCTTATACGATTAAGAACATTTTTTATTTTTGTCTCTATTACTTTATTATCTTTCATATAAATCAACTCCTATCCCATATTATACCACATTTTAACATTAGAGTAAATACTTATTTTGTATATATTATCCCCTCAGGAACGTTACCTTCTAGTATTAACATTGCTATAGGAATATGACTCTCAACAATAAACGTTTCTTCATTTAATGGTATAAGAGCCATAACTTCTATCTTAACAACTATTTCAACTGTTACCATACTATTATTTATTCCATATTCTTCAACTTTGGATACGACATCAGTTACAAAAGAACTTATTGGTTTCGTTTTAATTGTTAATCCTATTTTTGAATCGCTAAATAAGACTTCACTAAATATTAACCCAAGAGGTATTTTAATTCTATTATAAGCATAATCATTTAAATTATTACTTATATTTTCATTTACTTCTTTAAGTATTTTATTAACACTACTTGTATTTATATATCCTTTTTCTTTTTCGAATATATTCTCTAATTCCATTTGCGACAAAACATTTTCATTTATTGCTTGAGCAATTTTGATACTTGCATTATTTGTTGCGGTTTGTTTTACATATAGTTTTACTCTATCACTAAAATAACCACTAACAAAAAAGACACTTATTCCAATAATTATTAAACACATAATAAATTTTATTTTTAGCTTTCTTTTTTTTCTTTTCATATTTAATTATATTCTTTTTGAATAAAAATATTTATTCTATAAAGAATATAATTGAGGTGAAATCAATGAAATGCAAAGATGTGATGACTAAAAATATTATTACATGTTTTAAAAATACAACAATTCGTGAAGTAGCAAAAATTATGAGAGATAAATACATTGGTATGATACCCGTAGTATACGAAGATACTGGATTTGTTGCTGGATTAATAACCGATAGAGATATTGTAACTAGAGTAATAGCTTATGATAAAAGTGTTGACGATAAGGTTTGTAACTTTATGACTGTAGAATTTGTTAGTGTTTATGAAAACGATGATATATCGATTGGAATTACGAAAATGGCTGATTATCAGATTAAAAGAATTATTGTTCTAAATAATTATAAACAAATAACAGGAATAATCTCCCTAAAAGACATTGCTTTGAATAAAGATACAAATATGTATTTAAATGATCTTGTTAATGAAATTTGTATACCTAATCCACAAGTAAACAAACCTCAAAGTTATTTACGTTGTGATGATTTTCCTTTATAGTTTTCATACAAACTAAAAGTCACGAACTATACAAGTACGTGACTTTTTATTTTATTTTGTGATTAGAACAGTGGCTAGAGCTTCTACCCCTTCACCAGTTCCAACATATCCTAATTTTTCTCCTCTTGTTGCTTTTATATTAATTATATCTTTATCTACTTCTAGTATTTTAGATATGTTTTCTTTCATTTTTTCAATAAAAGGGTGTAAATGAGGTTTTTCTAAAATAACTGTGGAATCAATATTGCAAATTGTATAACCTTTTTCTTTAAGCATTTCTTTTGCTTTATTCAAAAAATAACTTGAGGAAATGTTTAGATAATCATCTGATGTGTCTGGGAAAAATGTCCCCATATCGCCTAATCCTAAGGCTCCAATTATAGCCTCTGTTATGGCATGTAGTAGTACATCCCCATCAGAATGTGCTTCAATTCCCTTTTCAAAAGGAATATCAACTTGACCTATAATTAGTTTACGATTAGAAATTAATCTATGTATATCCTTTGATTGACCTATACGCATCATTTTTGACTTTCCTTTACTTAGATAATATTCTATCAGTTCAACGTCTTCCTTTGTTGTGAGTTTGATGTTACTTCTTTTCCCTTCGATGATTTTTGGTACAATATTTGTATATTTTTCAATTGCCATTAAATCATCCGTTATATAATCATTTTTTTTGACCTTTGCTAAGGCACTTTTAAGAATATTTGTTTGCGCTCCCTGAGGAGTTTGCATCTCATATACATCTTCTCTAGGAATAGTTCTAATAACATTGCCATTCTTTACTTCTTTTAATGTATTTGATGATTTAATACCTAAAGATACTACTGGAAAGTTTTCTAGTTCATCTAAGATGTTATGAACTAAATCATTATCGATAACTGGTCTTGCTCCATCGTGAACTAAAACATAATCAGAAGTTATATATTCTAGACCATTAGCAACACTTAAATATCTTTCTTCACCACCTAAAGCATAAACAACCTTCGAGCTAGTGATTTCTGATTTTATAATATCTTTGATTAACTCGTTTAGAACTATTACCACACGCTCACATCTATCATCGTTTAAGAAAATATCAAGTGAATATCTATATATAGGTTTATTATTAATTTCATATAAAACTTTATTTTGTTTATCATTAAACCTATGACTACTTCCTCCTAAGAGAAGAATCACTTGATACGTCATTTTATTTGTCTTCATGAAGAAAACTATTATCTATATCAATCTTGTATTTATCAAATGAATATTCATCATTTATTTTTTCTTCTTTAGCTGGAGTATATATACTATAATCTTTTTCATACTCACTATTATTTGCTAAAGATAATGCTTGATATAGAGAGCTATAAAAGTCTTTTTTTGTTTTCATTAAGTCATTATAATAACTAATTCCTAATTTATTATTAATGTTAATTAATTGACCACAGAAAGTAAGCTCATATTTTAGAAGTGGAGTATTTTCATTGCATATGTTATTAACAAAAGAATTTAACTTTTCGATATCTTTTATAATAATTACATATTCAAATTCATTTATTTTTCCAATGATATCATCAATAGATAACATTTCTTTGCGAACGATTTTGAAGTATTTCTTAATGACATCTTGAATTATGTTTTTAGATATTACTATTTCGTTATCCATTAAAGATTTAAACGAAACAATTACACCACCAAAATTAGTTCCTTCCTCAATTAAATTGTTTATATTGACATCTAATTCTTGATTTTCAATAAATACTTTTTCATCAATTGTTTCAATATGCATAATAATTGATGTTACTTTACCATCATTAAATTTCTTTACTTCTTCAAATGACATTAATCCTTGTGTTGTAAGAAGTCTATATTGAGTACGTATATCATTAGCATTTTCATTTACTGAGGCATAAAACTTTTCTAAATCTTCTTCAAAGACATATTTTTTTATGCCATCATATGTCATCTTTCTATCTTTTGATGCTAGTAAAACTTGTAATGTATGATTGATAGAGAAATTTGTATCTTTGCTCTTGCCATAATAATATGCACATGGTGCTTCTAATTCATCAATCATTTCCATAAATTCTTTTGCATTGTCTGTTTTGAACTCTTCACTTTGTTCCATTAAAGCATAACCAATTAATTTATCATTGCATAGTACTTTACTCTTTTTTAGTGTCACATTGTGAGTTTCTTCATCAAGTTCAAAAACGAAATTAATTGTACCATTTTTTGTTTTCAATAACTCTAAGAATTTCTTAAAGGTTATTTTTTCATTTTCAAAATATATCGCCTTAATTGCCTTTTTTAAATTTTTTCCTTTAGGGACATTAATTAATGTATATAATTCATCTGAAAATGATACTAAATCACCATTTTTATCCAAATATCCATAAATTGCTTTCCCCAAATTACTTGGTAATGCACGATATAATTTTAAATATGATGCTGTTTCAAATAAGTAGATTACTAAAATCATGACAATTATTATTGCAAATAATCCGCCTAATATAAATAAATAGTTAACTTCTGCTAAGAACATTTTTATACCTCCTAATCTGCTCCTAAGTAACTATCTAAAAGAGTGGCTACTCTTTCAGTAGTTAACTCTAAGCTTATATTACCTGAAATTGTAATTGAAATATTTCCTGTTTCTTCTGACACAACTATTGTAATTGCATCATATACCTCACTGACACCTATGGCAGCACGATGCCTTGTTCCTAAGAATGTTGGTATATCATAATTATCGCTTAGCGGAAAATATGCACCCGCACAAGCAATTTTATTATTTCTAATTATAACTCCACCATCATGACAAGCAGTTCCTGGAGTAAAAATTGTTGTTAGAATCTCCTGGGTTATATCTGCATTAATTGGAATGGCTTTATTAATTATTTCATCCAAACTTTTTTTACGCTCAAATGTTATTAAAGCCCCTACCTTCTGATGTGAAAGATAATCAATTGTTTTGCATATAGTGCTTATTGTAACTTCTTTGGCTTTTTGTGATTTATAGACAAAGTCTCCACGGTCTTTCGATTTTTTGCCTTCTAAAAATGTTTTGATTTCAGGAGCAAATACTATGATATATACACCCATAATCCAACCTGAAATATATTTTATAAACCCATTAAGAATTTTCATATCTAATACTAATGATACAAAATATAATACAACAAGTACTAATCCTGTTAATATTACTCTACTTACTTTAATTTTATTTTTAATTTCAATAATAAACAAAATTAGAACTATTAAAACAAGTAACACATCAGCAACAAAAACAAAAACTCCTGCTCCGTTTTCGCCAAAATAATTATTATTTAAGAAATTTTTTATTATATCCATTTGTATTCCTCACAGTTCATAATTGTTGAAATTTTTTCTAATCTTTTTTCGTCAACTCTTTGCTTTGTTAATAAATATTTTATTACATCTTCATCTTTTTCATCAATTGCATAGTCAATTGGTAAATTATTTATTTCATCTATTAATGAAATATCTGCTCCTCTTTCAACAAGATATTTAACCATTTCTAAATTGCCACTTATTACCGCTAAATGTAAGGGAGTTTGCTCTAGTTCACGTGGGCAATTAATATCTGCACCATAATCTAATAATACCTTTACAAGTTTCATATTGCCTTTTAAAACTGCTTTATGTATAGGGGCATCCCAAGAAGAATTGGCTAAGTTTACCTTAACACCTTGTTTTAGAAAGTATGCTAATAATTTTTCACTTTCTAAACTTACAGCAAGATGAAGTAATGTGTTACCGCCTGTCCCTTGTGTGCTAACATCTACTCCATCACTTATTAATTTGCTTAATCTAGTCTGAAGAAATGAATATTTTTTGCAATCCGACTTTACTAGATTCATATATTCGTTTATTAATTTTTTGTTTCCTTTAGCCATCGATTTCCTCACATAATTTATTAACAAAATTTACTGGGCCATTTATTAGATCAAGCATTGTTTTTATTATCATCTTATGACCTTTATCACAATATATATTTTTTAGGAAACGGTAATTGCTACATACATTAGATACAAATCCATTACTAAAGAGAATAACAACAGATATTAATTCATCACTATTTTTCTTCTTTATTGTAAGATTTATGGCATTTGAAGGATAGAATACATCATAACCTCTCTCACGAAGAATAGATGCAATTTTATTAGATATGTTATCACCAATTTCTCCAAGGAATATTTTATCATTTTCATAAATCTCTTTAATTTTATTAAAGAAGCAATAATTGATATCACTTTCAAGCAAACCATTTTCATCTAATATTATTAATCCTTTTTGAGAAATCATCAATTTTTCTAGGTATTTATTAGATATTATTTGTGAGTCTTCTTTGTAATAATCACTGAAATTTATGATATCATAATCACTATGCATATAATTACTTTTTTCAAGTTCAACAATATTTAAACATTCATTAATAAATCTAATAATTTCTTGTGATGAGACTTTTCGGCCATAAAAGTATTCTGATATACGCTCAAATTCTTCATATTGTTCATCAGGATTTTTAATATAGTAATTAATTTTTACATTCTTATCAATTACATAAAAATCATAAATAACTTCTTCTATATTTTCTTTAACAACTTTTATCCCTCTATTAGCTTCATATGTATTCAAGAATGGAGATTTTGTCATCGACATATTATAAGTAAGTTTGCGTGGACCTTGCACTAATCTACTTCTAAAAAGTCCTGTATTTTTATTTGTAACAAAAGAAATTAGATTTTGGTTAGCAACCTTATTTGATTGATAATCTCCACAAACAATCATTTGATTATCCTTAAATAAGTTTTCTAATTTACCTTCGTTTATTAAATGAGCATCATCCACAAGCAAAATATCATATTGATTTTTTCGAATTACTTCTTCTGCAAAAGCCATTGTTGAAAACATAACTTTTGCTCTTAGGAGAGCGTGTCTAGAACTTTTTACTGTAATAGGAGTTGATTGGTGAATTTTATAGATTATATTATTTCCATTCAATTTACATATCTTATCCTCTAACACAATAATTTCGTCCAAATACTTGAAATATTCAGTTGAAGTAAGCATATCCTTTGAATTTGATATATCTTTTTTAATCAAATTTTTGAAATATTTATACGTAAAGAAATTAGTTAAATTATTTACTTTATCTTTAGAAACAATATATTCAATTAATTTATCTAAATGATAATCATTTAAAACTGCTAATCCTCTAGTTATATTTAAATATAAGACTAATTCTTCTTTTGCTTCTAATAAACTATTTAAATATTCAATATTTTGTTCAATATTACTAAAGTAATATCTACTTACGCTATCTTTAAAGATTAAACTATAAAGTCTTAAATTACCACCAATTGTATTTACTAATGTATTCATACTATCAGCGAGTTCTTTTATTTCAGAATATCTTTTTATGGTTTCCATAGCACTATTTATGTTTTCAAATGTATTAATATATTGTTCAAAATCCTTTATTATTTTACTAATACTTTTGAAATCTGTTTGCTCTCCTTGATATAAAAACTCATACAAGTATTTAAATTCATCATTTTGGCGTAAATTATTGACTGTCTTATCAAAATTATCAATAATATTTTTTATTTTATAATATTCTTCAACAAGTATATAATTTTTATCTAATGTTACTTTTGTCTTTAAGAGTCTTTCTTGCGACTTATAGAGTCTGTGTATGTAGTTAGTAAACTTTTCTAATTCTTTAACTCTATCTACAATTGATTTATCGTCAAACACAAATCCCATTTTTTCATATGACTTAATTTCATCATTAATTACATCATATAAACTATTATAAGCTTTGAATTTACTTTCATCTTCTTTACGATTATTCTTATTTATTGATAAAATAAAGTCAATAATTTTTTTGCGATTGCTATGAGTATTTATTGCTGTATAATATTTTTTTAGTTCCCTAATTGTTTCAATTACTTCTTTATGATTGTGATAATTTATATCACATATTTCAAAATATTCTTTTTCAAGTTTACCCATTTTTTTGATTAATTGATTATAGTTAACTACTGCCTGACTTTGTGGATTATTTTTGATAAGTTTGCCCAATCTAGGATTACTTATAAAAGCTTGATTTATTTCTTCTTGTATTGAGGAAATAGAATCATCAATTTCTTCTAAACGTGACAATGTTTTACCATCTTTATTATTCATAATCATAGCAAGCAATTTACCACTTATAGGATATGTTAAATACAACTTAGCAAGGATATTAATATCATTTATGGAAATATCTTTATCAAAGTATTCCCAATCTAATAATTTACTTACATCATTTATCGTTTTTTTAAATCCATCTAAAAGATTAGATACATTACTTGCTTCTTTTTCATAGTCATAAATATTACTTATAATGTTATTAATTTTTACAACTTCTTCTTTTGAAAATACATCTGCATATAAGAGATCAATTTCATCATCTATATTTATTGTTTTTAAATTAATATATTTTGTACTTAAGTCATATTCAAGGTTTTGGTAATCTACAATTTCTTTTTCTAAATTGTAATATTTTTCTTTAGCATTTTTAAAAATAGCAAAATCTTCAATCCATTTATTTGGTATTAAAGAAATATTTATTTTTTCAATAGGTTCTAAAGCTCTTTTGACTCCGGAGAAACTGGTTATTTTCTTCACTCCGAATTCTTCAAGTTCGTGCACTTTCTCTTTTAAATTCTTTAATCCTGAATTTAATTGAAAAACAATGTTTATTACTTGATTAACATATTTAATATTATTAATATAAGGAATTTGTTTCCATACACTATCTTTAAAACTATTTATTCTTTGAGCATTTTGTTCGATTAGTTCTAATGCTTTATATATTTTTAGATATTCATTTTTATATAAATAATCTAAACAATCGATATTCTTTAAATCAAATTCTTCCATTTTCTCATAGTCATTAACTAAAAACAACTTCTTTATAGCCTCAACAAGTTTAAAATCAGCAGTCATTTTATTCATTTCTTTTTCAAAGTTATTGACTACTTCTAACTTTTCTTTTAGTTCTTTTTCTAAAGTTTCAATTTCTTCAGTTTTAACTTCTATATACTGCTTACTTATTGATTTATTTTCCTGATGAATTCTACACAAATCTATGTAATAATTGCTTAAGTCGTACTCATCGAGAAAATTCTTTACATCATTTATTGACTCTAGTGAATTTGATAGATATAGTACTTTTTGTTTTTGATATATGGCATTAACAATAATATTCTTAAGAACTGTTGTTTTCCCAGTCCCCACAAAACCTGTAAACGTGATATCATTTCCATTAACAGCCCTATCAACTATATTTTTTTGTTCTTTTGTTAGAACTTGTGAGTAGTAAACATCCTTGGAAAAAAGCGGAGTTTGATCAAAAAAATCCTCATCAAATTTTCTCTTGTTATAAATGATTATATCTTCTTTTTTTCTTTCAACAAAAGTTAAATAATTGTCAAGTCTTGTACAACCTTTGTTTATTCTTTCAAGGTTAAAGATGACATTGTCTAGAGAATATATATCGTGAAAATTTTCATTTTGAATGAATTGTAGTTTATTACTCTTTTTAAATATGTTATAAAGAGCAGGATTTTCAAAAGGTTTAGAGGTCATTTTTACATATGTAACATTTTTTTCATAATACATAGTTATAGGAATAAAAAATATTGGTGCAAATTTATCTTTCTTTTCAAAGTCACGATAATAGCATAAACCATATGTTATTACTAAGTGCATTAATGAATTATTATCCTGAAATTTTCTAAAGAAATAATAAGGTAAATTATCTCGGATTTCCTCACATTCGCTTCTACTATGTCCCATACCTTTATTCTGAATTGGTAAGAAAGAAATCTCATTGATGTTTATAATTTCGTACTTTAAAAGTCTCTTTATTACTTCAACGTCAATGATTCCAAGTTCTAGGTAATAGTCATTTTCAAATATATTACGTAAGTGAACTGAATTAATTATTTTAAATTTATTCTTAAGACTTTTATTCATAATAACCTCTAAATTATAATATAGGTAAATTATAGCATATTTTCGTTTTTTTGTTAATATACTTTTATTTATTTTTATTAACTAATTACTTTTTCGATAAAATCAATTTTCTTTACATACTTACTTTTATTATAACCAACTTCATTTTGTTCATAATTACTTGGAAAAATAAAAATAGTGTTTTTGAATGATATTATTCTTCCTTTAGCATCATAACATATTCCTGATTCAATTATATTCTTAATCTTTCTTTGATTGTTATAAAGGGCATTATGATAATTATTAATAATAACTATACATAAGGGATTCTTCAGAACTTCATTTTGAAGGAATGCATACATATACTCATCAAAGAACTCAAGATCAATTTCAATTTCACACGGTTTATCCAAACCAAATACTTTATTTATTCTTTTTACAACATTTGTTACAGAATCTTTCTTTTCACTTTGAATTTCTATAACTCCAATAATCTTTTTATTATTCTTTATATCAATAAATTCTTTATACATTTGTGTTATATAATCATTTCCATCATATTTTATTATTTTATGATTAATTCCTAGTCCTAGATTTTCTAACGTGATTTTTTTTACAATTGTTTCGTTTATTTTTTTATTATTTAAAAGAGTATATGCTCCTACTTCATCTAACAAATCAATTGCCTTGTCGGGAAAGCATCTATTTGGAAACATCTTGCTATAGTCAATTATTTTCTTAATTATATTTTTAGAATATTTACATTTATAATGATTCTCATATATTCCTTTTATTTTTGAGAGAATATTAAATGTTTCATCCTCACTTGGTTCGGGAATGTAGATATTTTGAAATCTTCTAGCAAATGCTTTATCACGATCAATAAATTCATAATATTCTTCTGATGTTGTTGCCCCAATACATTTTATACCATCACGTGAAAGAATAGGTTTCAAAATATTACCAATGCTTAAAGAATCATCACTTTTAAATGATGCTGTTACCATATGAATTTCATCAATAAATAAAATAGCTTTTTTCTCTTTTATTTTATTAATTACATTCATAATTCTTTCTTCAAGATCTCCACGATATCTAGTGCCAGCAATAAGTGATCCTATTTCTAGACGGTATATATTTCCATCGTATTCTTTACTTATTAATCTTTGGGCTACTTCTTCTACTAATGCACTTTTGCCAACTCCAGCTTTTCCTATAAGCATGCAATTATTCTTTTGTTTCTTAAATAGAATTCTGACTATTTTATCTATATATTCATTTCTACCAATAAATGGATTTGTTTTTTTACTCTTAACTTCTTGTGTTAAATTTATTAAGAAATCATCATCTTCTAATTCTAGATACTCATCAACTGTTATTAACATCAAATTAGTATTGACACCAAATATTTCTAAGATTTCGATAGCATTATTATCACCATCTTTTAATAGTGCATATAAAATATGTTCATCGGTTATATTTTCTTCGTTATCTTTTTCCGCTATTGACTTAGCTTTTTCTAAAATATATTTATTTTTATTATCAGAACATAACTTACTTGAATATAAATATTCTTTTAATTCCTCATATTTAATTTTACACAAGCAATTTAATAGCGAATCATCTTTTCTTAACAAAACTAAAAGTAAATCCTCAGTTCCTCCATTATCAATTATATCATCTATATCTTCTTCAACAAAATTAATCGCTTCCATTAGATTCTTTTCAAAATAATACATTTGCTTCCCTCGACTTTCTTTTTTAATTATATGATTTTAATCATTATTTAATATTAAGATTTATTTATTTTCAACTTATTTTACTAAACAAATACTCAAATATTGCCCGATATTTCAAGATATTATTGACTTAATTATCTTTTTTTGATAAAATTTTTATAAGAGGAAAAAAATAATGAATATTAATGAATTAGACTTTAAGGAGTTTACTGAATATGTAAAGAAAATTAGATATGGTTTTGTTGATACAGATAAAAACCTTCATTTAGATGAATTTACTAACCCAGTAGAAAATTATTATTTACAGAACCCTGAAGAGGTTATCAAAAACAACATTGGATTGTGTTTTGATATTGTGGAAGTATATCGTAAATATTTACAAGAAAAAGAAATATATTGCGAATCTTATTATTTAGAGTATTCAGACAAAAATATTTTAGAATCTCATGCCTTCATTATTGAAAAAAGAAAAAATAATTTATGGTATGAGTGTATTGATAACTCATGGGTAAATGATTTGAAGCAAAAAGGATACAAAGACAAAGATCTCTTGATTAAATCAATCTATGAATGGTTTCAAAGTTATGTAGAAGAAGAATATGGTGAAATTAATAAAACTAAGTTTTATTTAAACAAATATTGCGAACCTTCATGTGTCCTTGAACACAAAAAAACGTTAAGAGAATTTTGTGCTACCCGTGATTACCTACCAACACACAGAACTGAATTTAGTGGAATGGCTATCGTTTTCTGTAAAGGTAAAGTTCTTGTGTTAGAAACTAGACACAATGAATATGTTTTTCCAAAAGGACATATTGAAAGCGGTGAAAACTCAAAAGATGCCTCAATAAGAGAGTGTTTTGAGGAAAGTGGAATTTGCATAACAGATGGAAAGTACTATGGAAAATGTGGAGAATATTCTTATACATTTTCGGCAGGCCATTTGAAGATTACTAATGATGATTATTTCAAAACTTTTGGTGTTAATAGCATCACTAAAAATATCTATGTACATGTTTTCGAGATTGACGACTTCCAAAAATTTAACTTAGAATCAATATTTATCAAAGGTGTATGGGTAGATATTGATAGAATTAATCAAACAATCACTCACGAAAACACACGTGAAGTCTTTCAAAAAGCATTATCTCTTTATAATGAAAACAAAATACACTAAGTTAATTTACTTTCTAGCCCTCGCTATATGAGGGTTTCTTTTTATCTTGTAATAAATTATTTAATACAATCATTGAAAACATAATTGTTGTTATATTTAAAATGCAAAGAGTTGTTACTTAACTATAAAACTATGTAACAACTTTTTATTTTACATATAAGTAATCAATTGCAACTTCACTTAATAAATCATTAAGTGTATATTCTCTGTAACATTTTTTATCTCTCCTATCTTTACTATTTTATTGTTTTCTATAACCTATTAATATAGATTAAACAAAAGGTGAATCTACCTAAAAGTAAACTCACCTATTTTTGCTTGTGAAAGTAATTTGCAAATTTTTGTTAATTATTTTTGTTTTTAATCATACTATATTTTACATGGTTTGACTTAATTATGATAAAATCGCCGTCATTATCATTAATAAACATTTTTATGCCATTACAATAAATCATAACACATAGTTCATAATTTTCTATAAAATTAAGAATGTGTATAACATTATCCATACCAGTAGCAATATTAAAGTTATAATTTTTTTTGTATGTTTCTGAATTAATGATATCAACAACACCCAAATGCTTCAAACGCATTATTTCATCAATAATTTTAGATTGATTTGCATTCAAACAACAGTTAATAACAATTTTATCATTCAACGAATCAACAAACAGTTCTAAATAGCTAATAATATTTTTAATTTTCAAACTTCTATCACTGCATGAGTGTTTTATCATAATTTGTTTTTCCATTTATATTCCCTCCTGAATTAATACTCTGTTCCAATAAATCCTGCAATAACAGCACCAATTGGAAGATGTCCAGAACTTAATATGTGCATATGCAAGCCCCGCATAGCACCTATATCAATTCTAAAGCCATTACCAAATTTAATTAATGTTCCACCGGCTTTGGCCCAATTATTTTTATCTGGAGACAATATTTTCACACTGGAATTACCAAGTTTGATTCCGCCTGCTCTACCTGCAGTTACTCCTTTATTAGCAGCAATTCTAAAACCACCCCCAAGAATTTGTGCACCACCAGAGAAAATACCACCCCCACATATATGCACAGGCTACATTATCACCGACATTGTCAAAGAAACCGCCTCCATTTGCTATAAATACAAGACCTCCGACTAAAACACTTGTACCGACACTTATTCCAACTTGAATCGTGGATGACAACAAAGCACTTCCAAATGCAGCCATAAATCCTACTCCGGCTCCTGCTGTTAAAGCTGTCACCAACGCTCCACCGACGATGAATGCAGTTCCAATTACAGCTTCTTTCCAATGATCACTGAACCAATCTCCAACACCATTCCAAAACGATTCCCAAGAATGACCTGTTAGATCGAATCGATTTATTGGATCATTTCCACAATATGCATATAAGTTTAATCC
>HF988707.1 GCA_000431235.1 Coprobacillus sp. CAG:698
TAAGATATAATAACTTAGATCCTAGTGATAAAGAGTTTAGTAGTGAAAAATATGATGTAGTTTTGGTAAGAAATAAAATAGTTAGTGTTGATATAACTAAGTTTATAAATGAAGCTATTAAGTCAAAAGACGTATTAGATAATCGCTATGCTTACTTTAGAATAGTAAATGATTATTCAGGTAGTGATGACTTTTTAGTAAAAAACCCAAGAAATAACGGAGGATATGTAAACGGATTATTACTAACAAATTATGATTTTGAAGCACAAAGAAAGAAGGAGTATTCTTTTGGTAATAGCAATATAAAAGTTGATGTGAATGATTTTTCATATAATTTATTCTTTAATGGTTTAAAAACAAATAATAACTTATTACCTATTAATTATAATTTTAGTTTAGTAACTAAAGATTATATATACTCAAGTTATGAACTTTATTTAATGTTAACTTCATACGGTGCAACAATAATAAATCTATATAATGAACAAGAAACAAATTACATAAGAATGAAAGTATCTGAAGCAAAAGAAGAGTTTGGAGCTTCTTTAGTTTTGAAAGATGAATCAGGAAATAATTTATCAAGTGATTATTATATCTATTTAAATTGCAATGATTATAGTTATATATATGGAACTGATACTGGTTTTGTTTTAATTCAAGGAAGTCAAAAAATAATATTTGGAAATGTTACATATAATATATATTTAGTAACTAAAATATACTACACAGAAAATGCATATCTAAACTTCACATGGAATGGTTTACTTCTTACAGGTATTACTAGTAGTTATGGTGAAGTGGTTAATGTAATTTATAATGATGATAAAATAACTAATGTAAAGTTTACTAAACTAAAAAAAGAAATAGAATTTAACTATGAAAACAACTTAAAAGTATACATTAAGAAGTTGAATAGCAGTGTAAGTAATACTAACAATATATATTCCTTTTTTGAAGTAATTGAAAATACAAATAATATTATTGTTAATGATTTACCAAGTAGTGAAAGTTATAAAATATCATTAAATAATGAGAAAAAAGTTACTAGTGTTTCTAGTGAAACAGGACTAAAGGTTAGTGATGTTTATTCATATGTATCTATCTATGATAAGACAAAAATAACAAATAGTTATAACGAATTAACAGAAATATATTTTTCTAATCGAGAAATAATTAATGTAATTGATTATCGTAAAAGATTTAGTGCATATTATAAAGAGTTAACTAATGCAGGATTAATAACTAGTAGTAAAAGTGTAGTTACGAAAGAAAAAACAAATCTGATTAATATTAATAATTTCATAAGAAGTGGCGGACAAGTAAGTGAAGTTACTGATAATTACATTAAATCTTTTTCTGATGAAACAGTTTTAAAGATATCTCCAAATACAACATTTACAATGCAAAGTGTGATAGATTGTGAGTGTATGAATGGTGATGCTTTAGTTTTTAGTATTTTTGGTAAGTGTACATTTTCTTGTAATCAACAGTTAGAAGCAAGAATAACTTTATTAGATGATGAATTAAGAGAAAAAGAAGTAATAATGATTCCTTTTGACTTCACAAATAATTCATGGCAAGTAGTTAGAAAAGTTATTTATCATTTTAATGATTTCAAGAAAGTAAAAATAGAGATAATTTATAATGGTACTAATGATTTGTATTTAGCCTATCCTTGTTTGTCTATAAGTAAGCATAAATTATGCTATGAATATAGTGAGAAAGACGAAGTATATGGTCTGCAAACAAATAAGGGACAGATGGAATATGATTATGATGACAAAAGAAACGTGAAAAGAGTTAGAATGTCTAGTGGACAAATAATAGATATTGAATATAATAGTTATTCACAAATAACAAAAGTAGAAAATAAGTTCACTGGTAAAAGCATAAAATATGAATATGATTCAAGAGGAAACAATACAAAAGTTATTGATTATAATAATGATGTAACTACTTATACATATGATAGTAATGATAATTTATTGTCAGAGGAAAACAAGGGTAAAAAAACTTCCTATAGATATTCAAGTTATAACGATTTATTAGAAATTACTATGCCTAATGGATTAAAGAAGAAAATAGAGTATGGTATATACAATAATACAGTAAAAAATATAAGTACAAAAAATAACTTAACAGAAACAAATGAGTATACTTATACAAATAATTTATCGATAGAGAAAATAATTCCTGCTGATGATATGTACTATAAGTATTATTATGATTCAAAAAATAGAATTTATAGTATTGATAAAGACGCATTACATGTTGAGAATTATACTTATGATTTTAAGAAGAATAATTATGAAACAGCTTTAGTTTCTAAAAAGTTAGTAAATGGTAAAGTAATAAGATATTCTTATAATAGTTATTATAACTTATACAAACTAGTTATCGATGGTACAAATTACAATTATGATTATACTTATGATGATAATGATAGATTAATAGAAGTCAAAGATCATAATTTAGATAAAAATAGAACTTACGAATATGATGATAGTGATAACGTAACTCTTAACAAGCTTACAGATAGTACATCAAGTGTAAAGACAACATACAAATATGATAATCAAAATAAAGTTCAAAGAAAGACTATTCTTGACGGAAATGAAAGAAGGACATATGATTATGAGTATGTCCAAGAACTAGATGAAAAAGCTTATGATGGATTTTTGAAATATGTAAGTACTTTCTCTACATATGATTTATTTGTTCCTAACAAGGATTTAATAACTTTATATGGCGAAAAACCAAAATGTGCATTATCAGCTTATAAGAAAATAGATAAACTTAATCGCTATAGTATTGGTTTATCAAAAAATGGATATATAACATATAATGTAGATTCAATCAACTCAAAAAAAATAGATAAAAGCTATTATGGTATCTTTTATTATGAAAGTAATTTCTTTAAACAATTATTTGCAAGTACAAAAACAGTTTCAGGTTTTGTTAAGGCAAAGAAGACAAATAGTGAGTTATCCCTTTTCACATATACTGGTGATAAAACATTCTCACTTGTAATAAAAAGTAATGGATACTTAGCAATAAAAGAAGATGATACATATAAAGAAACAGGAAAAGCCTTTGATTTTGATAGATGGAATTACATATCATATACAATTAATAATTATACTTTAGTTTTATACTATAATGATTATAAAACATCATTTGATTTAAATTATGAATGTAATAAAATTAAGTATATAACAATGGGCGTATGGACATATTCTGGAAATAATAATATTGCATATGACAATAGTGATATAGTCATAGAATATAGTTATGTAAGCATAGGTAATGAAAATGCAGATGAAGATTACTTTAGTATTTATAAAGAAGGAAATAGAATCCTTAATGGAACTAATGTAAAACTAAATAGTAGTGTAAAGTATTACAATAATAAAACATATAAAGATATGGATGTAATAACATTTAATGGATTATATGAATCTATAAAAGGGGTTAAACCATTAAGTTATGGTAGAATAAATGGTTGTACATTATATGGAGGTCAACAAGATTTTGCTTATGATGAAGTAACAGAGAAAATAGTTTATGAAGCAAGTGAAAAGTATAAAAATAGTAATGAATTAATATATCCAGGATTGTGTTATGATTTAGGTTTAGGGAAAGTAGGAACAATAGCTTTAATGGTTAAACTATTACCTACCAAAGGAAGTAATAATCGATACATATTATGTGCTAAAAATAGTAATAATGAAGATATATTTAGCCTATATACAGATAACACTAATAAATTATATTTAAAGTACAAAAAACTAACAGGAGTGTATGCTACTTCTAAACATTGCAATCCATTATTAGAAAATGGTTGGAATAAAATCGCAATAACGTACAATAGTAAAGATATATATGTGAAAATAAATGATCAAAATACAATTCGATTTATACATGTAAATAGTGATTTATACGACTTAACAAATGGTAAAGTGTATATAGGATGTTCTTTAAATAGTAGTTATATAACTGATAACTACTTAGATGGTCAAATACAAATGTTATCATTTGCAAATAAACAATATAATGATTATCAATTGATAGATTTATTTAAAGATATTGAAACAATAGAAATAAAGAATATCATAGATACAAAATCAAGAATATCTGAAAAAGTAATAAGAAACACTAGTAATGTTTTACACAAAAAGTATCGTTATCATGACCTTAACTCATCTTATATAGAAGATGATTTAATAGCAAGTGAGTTAGATTATGCAAATAATGAAACAATATATACTTATGATACTATAGGAAACGTGACTAAGAAAGTAACAGTAAGTAGTAGTGATAGTTTCTTAGAAGGTGTATGTTATGTATATGATGATTTATCAAGACTAATAAAAGAAGAACATTATAAAGAAGGAAATGTGTTATATTATATAATGGAATATGAATATAACACATATGGAGATATAACTTTAAAGAAGAAAAAAGATAATTTAAATAATGTTATTTATAAAGATACATATACATATTCACAAAGTAGACTTACAAAAGTATCAAGAGAAGAAAACAATATAGTAACAGATATATATAATATAAGTTACCCAGGAGGATATACTGATAATCACTTATTTCCAACAAGTATAAATGATAACAATATAACATATATAGGAAAAAATATAGAAGGATATGGAGAGTACACATATAAGTACAATGAACAAGGAATAAGAGTAAATAAAAGTAAGACAAACTATAATATAGATTATATAATAG
>HF988708.1:0-1644 GCA_000431235.1 Coprobacillus sp. CAG:698
TTGTTGTTAGACTACTATTTATTTCTACTTTTGTATCTACTTTATATACCAATTTTATTTAATTAATTTATCAATAGCATCAAATAATTCTGCATTTTGTATAATTATAACATTAGGGTCTTTCCAATATGAGCCATATTCCATTTTTTCATAAGGTTCAAAATCAAAATATAGAATTAAACAATTTTTATATCTAAATCCATAACGGTCAGGAAACCCAACCTCTATATATTTCTTTTTTAAATTTTCTACTCTATATTCATTAATTTTAATATCTTTATAATTATAAATTGATATCGTATCACTAGTGAAAGAAATTTTTTTACCACATATTTTTTTATTTATCTTCCACGTTATGAATATCATTAAAGTTGAAAATGCAAACATTACTAAAAATACTAATGCTGCAAGATAAAAAACAGATAAAATAATCAATATAAATGTTAAACACAAAAAAACAAGAACCCATATTTAGGCAAAGTAACATAATTACTTTTTAATTCTTTATCTATCAAATAATACATTGAATTATAACCTCCTTACTAGATTTTCAACACAATATTTTATTAATTACTAACAAGATTTGTGCTTAAACACTATTTTTATTGTTGGAGTAAATCCTTTATTTTCTTTAATTTTTTCAAAGAATTTTTCAGCAAATTCTTCTAATTTCCAATCAACCAATTCATAATCATCAATTGAATTTTCATTACCAGTTTCAGTATGAAAATACATTATTCGTTTCACATTTTCATTATCAAATATTTCTTTAATAACATGTTGAAGATTCAATATACGTTGAAATAGTTTTTCAAAATAAGGTTTTAAATCATCTGTTTTCTTAAATGAATTAAGAGAAAAATAATACTCATTACAATTTAAATAATTTGTTTTATAAGATGGCAGAGTCATCATTTTATCATATCCACAAGCAATATTGAAATAGATTTCATTTTCTTCTAAATCACTTTGAAACAAATCATTTTTTTCACTAGTAAAAAAAACCAATATATTCTTTCTTTGATAATTATCCATTATTATTAATTTATTTAATTTGATTTTACCCCAAATAAAAGTACTCATTATTTTACATTTTACCTCCAGTTTCCAAATAATAGCCATAATAAATAATTAATATCATCGACAGAACCTTTATTAACAAATCCATTATTGATAACAAAATTATGTTTATGTGGTAAAACACCATTATGTGGACGTCCTAATACATCTATTCTATATTTAGGAGTCCCACCTTTCTCGTAATGTGTAATTGATTTTACATTTTTGCCATCCATTTGATAGTATCTTGAGTAAGGTTCCCCAGTTTTATTTGCGCACCAAATATTTCAGATAATCCTCATGTCACTAATGAGCTTGTTGCTAATACAATTAAAAATGTACTAATTGCAAAATGTCCACTAGGATCTATATTATTAACTGGATTATTAAAACAATAACAATATAAATTTAATCCATTGATACTTTCATAATCTAAATATTCAATATCATCATAGCTAATAAATCTACATATTATTGGACTATAATATCTTGCATTTAAGTAGTAAAGATTTGTTTCTTCGTCATAACAATATCCTTTATATATGAATATATTCTTTTCTTTTAATCCATTTGCTATTTGCTTTT
>HF988708.1:1673-2320 GCA_000431235.1 Coprobacillus sp. CAG:698
ACAATGGCATTCTTATTTAATGAACTTTTAATTTTATATTTGTTTTTTGTGCTATTTCTTTTATTTCTTTATAACTTAAACAACCAATTAATCTTGTTACTTCTTCTGCATTTGCAATATATGTTATATATGCACATCGTATACAAAAAATTTGAAAAAACTCAAATATCCAATTTGTTATTGATGTTATTTTATAATATTCTATTTTTATTATTTGATTATACTTCAATTCTAGTTTTTCATTGCTACCTAATTCTTCTATGACCATTTCTAGCCCATTTTCTTTAACTAGAAGGTAATAATCTTTATTTCTTGTTACTTTCCAACAAATAAACATAATTAATAAATATATTGCAAACGATACTAATAAAATAATAAGCAAATCTAATGCAAAAGATATTATACATGAAATTATTAATCCAATAATTATAGGTACAAATACAATACTATATATTATTGCCAATCCCAAAAACTCCCTTGGTCGCAAATAGTACATTAAATCATCTCCTCTAGTTTTTTCTTAATATAAGAAAGAAGGGCTCTCAAAAATTATATTCTTAAAGAAATATAATATTATTTCTTTAGTAGATAACAGATTAAATTTCGTATGTTTTATTTTAAATGTCTCTATTCAGTAAATAATATTA
>HF988709.1 GCA_000431235.1 Coprobacillus sp. CAG:698
AAGATAAAATTAAATTATATAATTAAAAGTAATTTAAATTCATTTAATATTAAGGCGTATTATGAATATAATTATTTCATTAATACCTACAATAGTTCGTATTATAAAATATGCATAATTAAACGAATAGTGAGTTTGGTGGGGTTTGGTTTATTTGTTTATTATTAATTTCGATTGTTGTTTCTTATATGATAATTCTCTTAATAATGGTTTTATAAAACAATTATAAAAGATAAAATACAAAAATAAAAGATTTAACTTCGATTGAATATATAAATTAAACTTTAATTGTTCAATTACTTTTTTATTATAATTTGTTATTTCATAACTATTGAAAAAAAATCAAATTATGTTATAATAAACATAAATAATCGCGGAGGTGTATTATGGCAGTGTTAACTTTAAAAAATGTAAAAAAAGTATACCATATTGGAGAAATTACTATACCTGCAGTAGAAAATGTTTCCTTTGAACTAAATGAGGGTGAATTTGTTGTTATTCTTGGGGCATCAGGAGCTGGAAAAACTACGCTTTTAAATTTGCTTGGTGGAATGGATAGAGCAACAAGTGGAGAAATTATTGTCGATGGTAAAAATATAACTAAGTTTAATAAGAAAGAACTTGCTAACTACAGACGCAATGATGTTGGATTTGTATTCCAATTTTACAACTTAATGCCTAATTTAACAGCACTTGAAAATGTTGAAATAGCTATTGAGATTTGCAATAATCACTTAGATCCTAAAAATGTGTTAGAAGAAGTAGGACTTGCTGATAGACTTAATAATTTCCCAGCAGAATTATCAGGTGGGGAGCAACAAAGAGTTTCCATTGCGCGGGCCATTGCAAAAAACCCGAAGTTGATACTTTGCGATGAACCAACTGGAGCACTTGACTACGTAACAGGTAAAAAAATCTTACAATTATTACAAGAGCTTTCAAGAAAAGATAATAAACTTATTATTATTGTAACTCATAATGCTGCATTAAAAGCAATGGCAGATAAGGTTATAAAAATTAAAAGTGGTAATGTAGAATGTATTGAAGTAAATGAAAATCCTGTCCCAGTTGAGGTGATAGAGTGGTAAAGACATATTTTAAAATAGTTAGAAGAATGTTTAGAAAACAACTAACAAGGCTTCTATCACTTATTGGTGTAATTCTAATTTCAGTTGGTTTTGTATCAGGAATTGGGTCTCCTACAGATATGATAAAAGATAGTATTGAAAATTATTATAAAAACCAAAATGTTAGTGACTTTATAATAAAAAGTAAAGGTGGTAGTTTTTCTGAAGAAGAGATCAATAAAATTAAAAGTCATTTCGGTGAAAAAAATGTTGAAACAGGTACATCACTAGATATAAGAACAAGTGAAAAAAAATCTTTAAGATTATATTTTGTAGATTTTGAAAAATGGAATATCAATGTACCCGAACTTGTTAATGGTGAAAAAATAAACATAGGTGATAAAAATCAAGTTTATGCAGAAGTTAAAGATAATAAAATTAAAGGATATAATATTGGAGAAAAGGTTGAGGTAAATTTAAAAGAAGCATTGGATCTCCATTTTGAATGTAAAATAAATGTAACAGTAAAAGGAATAGTTATGAGTCCACTTACTTTTGGAAAAGACGGGGAACCAAGTTATAATAATCCTGAAGATACAAAAACACCTGAAAACATTGTGGAGATTAATAAGCTAGATTTGTTAGAAAACATTATATATTGTCCAAAAGAAGTATGTCCTTTTCTACCAGTAGGGGATATTTACGTGAAAATTGAAAATAGAAATTTATTTAATTCTTTTTCAAAGAACTACGAAAAATATATAGAAGAACAAAAAGAAGAAATTACTAGTCTACTTGGTGAAAACATAAAGATAATTACTCTTGATGATAATTATAGTTTTAAATCAATAATATCAAGTGCTGATAAAGTAAGAGGAATAGGAAATATTTTGATGATTATATTTTTAGCTGTTACGCTATTGGTTGTTTTATCATCAATGATGAGATTAATGGATGAAGAACGTTCACAAATTGCATGCCTTAAGACTTTAGGATTTAGTAGTTTTACTATCGTAATGAAATATATTTTCTTTGCACTTGTTGCATTAGCAGTTGGTGGTGCAATAGGATTCTTTGTTGGATATGGTGTATCATGGCTAATATGTAATATTTTTAATTATGGTCATGTAATGCCACCAATTGATGTAATTGTTAATCCTGGATATTTCTTCTTATCAGTTGGAATAATCATTATTGTAACACTACTAGCAACTTTTAGTCTTGGTATGAAACTTGCAAATAATGAACCTGCTATTTTATTGAGACCCAAAGTTCCTAAATCAGGAAAGAGAATTTTGCTTGAAAAAATGCCATTTATCTGGAATCATTTAGAATTCAAGTATAAATCTTCATTTAGAAATGTTTTGAGATACAAAACAAGATTTATGATGATGTTCATATCAATTGCTGTATCAACTGGTTTAGTGTTTGCTGGTCTTGCTTTATTAGATATTTGCATATTCAGTGATTTTGGTTCGCCTTCAATTATTGGTATTGCCATAGTAGTTGTAATTTTTGCAGGTTTATTAACTATGGTTGTTATTAATACACTAACGACAATAAATATAAGCGAACGAAATAGGGAAATTGCTACCTTAATGGTTTTAGGATATTATGATGGTGAGATTTGTGGGTATATTTATCGTGAAATTTATATTAGTGCATTCCTCGGCATTCTTTTAGGATATCCTACTGGAATCGGACTCGCAACATTAGTTTTTAAAACAATGGAATTTGGTGAAGTAAAAGATGTAAGTTGGTTCATGTGGCTTATTGTTCCAGTCGTTGTGTTTGGCTTCACTTTACTTGTAACCTTAATACTAAGCCCAAAAATTATAAAAACTAATATGAACGAAAGCTTAAAAGCAATCGAATAGGAGAAAAATTAAGTGCTATAAGAAAATGATTTTGCAGTTTATTTCGTAATAAAAAAAGTAAAACAAAACCAAAATATTAAATTAATTGTACCTGGATTTTTTTATAAAATGAAGTTTTGAAGAGATAACTGTCAAAGAAAAATCCAATATTAATAGTTATAAAAAGAAATTAAAACGATAATTGCTTTTATAATGAGTTTAATGATTATAATGTGTTTAACTGAATGTGGCGAAGAAAGCAATGTTAAATCAATTGAAGAGGAAATAAATTATATTTCTAATATGGATAATTCTGATGAAAAAATGATTAAGATTATGAATCTTGAAAAAGAAATTAAAAAATTATCAACAGAGGAGAAAAATAATATTAAAAATTTGGAATTATTTTATGATGAAGCTAAAAATACATCCATAGAATTAAAGGAAAATGTTAGTTGGAGTGAATGTTTAAATAAGGAAGTTAATTATTTAACATTAAATGATTTTATTAATATAGAAAACATTAATAAAATGAGACTTATTAAAAACTTTGACTCAACTTTCATTTTTATAGAAAAAAAAGAAATAATCAACGATATAGTTAATTTGATTGATATTCCAT
Source organism: Coprobacillus sp. CAG:698 (assembly GCA_000431235.1). Lineage (GTDB taxonomy): Bacteria > Bacillota_I > Bacilli_A > ML615J-28 > CAG-698 > CAG-698. The sequence goes on from HF988709.1 coordinate 3,546, forward strand.
ATACAAATGTATTAAATAATGATGTTGACATAAGTGATCAATTGACTTCAAATTCTGCAGAGTTCTATAGTTATGAATTATTCATAGATGATAATTATTGTATGAGTTTTTATGCGTATTCAAATGGCTATGTTTGGCTTAGTGCAAAAGTTAATAATATTGATAATGCATATGTATCAATTGTTAAAATAGATTTTGATAAACTAAAGGATATTTGCTCATTTGAAAATTTAAGAAAGAAATAAGTTTATATGAAATTGTCAAATATGATTATGAAGGAAAATTTTGTAGTAAAAAATTTAATGATTAATTTACTAATAAAAAATGAAAGTTAATTTTATCGATTGAGTGTAATAATTAATAGATTATGTTAATTGTTCTAGTATTGGAGATGTATATAATGACAAATGATATATGCTATTTTCACAATAATTTCATGGCCTTGCTATGATGAAAAGGTGAAAATAGCTTTTTTTGTGAGTAGATAATAAAAAGAAATATAATCATACAATATTTAAAAATTTATCTACAATTTATTGACATTATAATATTCTAAGTGATATACTTATTTAGTTCAAAAAACGTTTTGTTTAATTTCTATGTTTTTATAGGAGGCTTGAACATATGAAAACAAAAGATATGACAGTTGGCAATTCTTTTTGGGCTTTGTTATTATTTTCAATTCCTATGATATTATCAGTCACTTTGCAACAATTATATAATTTAGCTGATAATTTTATTGCTGGACATTTTATTGAATCTGTTGATAGTTTTGATGCTGTAGGTATTGTATATCCAATTACTGTAGTGTTCTTAGATATAGCCGTTGGTTTTGGCGTAGGATGTGGTCTTGTAAGTGCTAAATGTTTCGGTGCTAAAAATTATAATTCTTTAAAGAAAACTTATAAAATAGGCCTTATTGGTTCACTTGTATTAGGTTTGGCAACAACAATAATTGGCTTAGCAATTATTTATCCTTTACTTAATGGGATGATTAATAGTAATAATGGTGAAGGATGCTTTAATGAAGCATTAAAATATATGATAATTTATATCATAGGTATTATCTTCTTGTTTATTTATAACTTTTCAATGTATATGTTCCAATCATTTGGAAACTCAAAAACTCCTTTATACTTTTTGATTTTCTCAACTCTTTTGAACGTAGCACTTGATTTATTGTTTGTTATTCCTATTAAATTAGGCAGTGCAGGATTAGCTTTAGGAACAGTTATTTCCGAAGGTATTGCTGCTATTCTTTCTCTACTAGTATTAAAGAAAAGCGTTAATAAACTTGAAAAAGAGAAAATAAAAGGTTTCGATACAGGTATTTTTAAAGAAATAATTTCAATAGCAATTCCTAGTATTTTGCAAGGTTTATTTATCTCAATTGGAGGAGTTTTAATAACAACAATTTTAACTTCAATTGGAGGAAATTATGTAGCTGGGGGTTATTCAGCAGCTTATAAAATATGTTACATTGCTATAAATATATTTACAGTTTTATGTAATGCATTATCAAATTTTGTTTCTCAAAATGTTGGTGCGGGTAAATTTGATAGGCTTTCCGAAGGTTATTTCTCAGCATTTTCATTGTGCTTAATATTTTGTGTATTAGCTACAATTATAATTCTCCCTTTAAAAGGTTTTTGGGTTGAGATATTCTTATCTGATAAAAATGATGAAAATGTTGATTTAATTATTAACTCTGGTAAATTATTTATTTCTTGTGTTGTCCCTTTCTTTGTTTTTATGGCTGTAAAAATACCTCTTGATGGTGTATTGAAGGGTTCAAACGATATGTTTGGTTTTACAATAGGAACATCCGTTGATTTAGTCATAAGGGTTGTTGGAGCATTTGTATTTGGTAAAATATTTGGATACGAAGGAATCTTTTTCGCTTGGCCATTAGGTTGGGGAATTGGAATGATAATTTCAATAATTATGTTTTCTATAGGTAGATGGAAAAAGAAATGTAATTATCCTTCAGATCTTAAATTTAAATTAAATTTTAAAATGAAATAATATTTATTTGAATCTATATTAGACTAACAGAATGTAAATGTTAGTCTTTTAATTATCAGTTTTAAAATTAGATATGAATAAAACCTTGACTACTATGTATTATTTTGATAAAATATTAATAAGTATTGTTAATAAAATTAAAATAACTAGTAATGAGAATAAAAATATAAGGAGGCTAGTTTTATGGAAAAGAAATCATTTAATCGTGGAACTATGACTGGTGGAATTGTTAGAATTATAATTGCTCTAGTTGCTATGCTAATTGCTATTAAAGTAATTAGTTCTGGTATTGGCTCTTACGATCCAGAAGATAAATTTGGAACTATTTTTATGTGTATAATTGGAGGAATTATGATCATTGCATCAATAGGCTTTATCTGTAATGGTGTCAAAATGATTATTGATGGCAGAAAATCCTTAGAAGTTGCTAGAAGTGGACACCCTGAGAATGGTAGAATAATTGATCTATCAGAAACTGAAGTTACTGAAAATAATAATGGATGTGTTTCTAATTATACAATATATAATTTAAAATTTGAATACACTGATGACTTTGGAAATTTGTGTGAAAGTCAAGAACAAATAAGCTTAAAGCTTTATGAAATCCTTAAGCAAAAAACTCTTGTTCCTATTCTTGTATATAAAGAACGTGCAATCTTTGATAAAAAGAGATTTGATAGTGAAAATATGTAATTGAAGATTATAATTAATTGTATGTAAAAATAATCATTTTGACTGATTCAAGTAATAGAGTTAATTCAAAATGATTTTTTATATACTCTATTAAGTTGTGATTTAAGATAAATTGAATAACAAGTAAGCATAAAAATAATGTTTATTAATAAAATATTAAATTTTGAAAGTAATTTAAAAGATTTTATCTCACTTTCTGAGATTAATAATCTATTTTTATGCCATGGAAAAGTAATATATTTTAATGTTATAATATTCTTGTAAATATGTTTACATTATAAATGGCCATTAAAAAAAACAAGGAGACCTATATGAATTTAAGTAAAAACATTAAGAATTTAAGAATATCTAAAAAAATGACACAAGAAGAAATAGCCCAGCTTTTAGGAACAACATCAAAATCAGTTTCGCGATGGGAACAAGGTATAACATATCCTGATATAACATTACTACCACTTATAGCTAATATTTTTGAAGTTACAGTAGATGAATTACTTGGAGTTGAGAGTATTAAACAAGATGAATATGTAAAGGCATTAAAAAAACAAGGAAACGAATATGCTATGAATAATGATTACGAAAGTGAATTATTATTATGGCAAGAAGCATATAAGAAATTTCCTAATTATGATGAGATAAAAGTAAACTTAGTTAGCATTATGAACACTATAAATATAATTACAAATAAACTAAAGTATACCGATGAGATAGTTAAACTTTCAGAAAATATTCTTGAAAAGTCAACTGATAATTTGATTAGACTTAAAGCAACAAATTATCTTGTACAATTATATTCACAAATGGATAACAAAGAAATGGCTGAACTGTATGCAAAAAAATTACCAGATGATTTGTTACTTTTTAGAAATATAATTGAAACAAGATATTTAGAAAACAATAAATTACTAACTTCTATTCAAATAAACATTGATGATTTCATTAGTGAAATTGGTCGTGAATCAGAGTTTATTATTTATGATAACAGAATGAAAACATCAAATGAGTACAAAAAAGAATATCTTGAAAGATTAATAAAAATAGAAGAGTTATTTTTTGTGAAAGATGATGATTATGGATATCATGCCATACCATTAATTTTTGAATATATTAAACTTGCAAGGCTTGAGATTGTGATAAATAATAACGAAGAACTTGTGAGAAGTTATT
>HF988710.1:0-20572 GCA_000431235.1 Coprobacillus sp. CAG:698
AAATAATCACAAGAATTCTTTACAGACCCATATTTTTAATAATTATTTTTATCTTTAAAGTTTTTAATGAAATCAGGGTCTTCAAAATAATTAATTCTCATAGCTTTACGTACACGTGCAAGAGTTGCATTAGCTTTTTGATTAGCTTTTCGAGTTCCTTCTTTTAAGATATTATAAACTTCATCAATACGTTCTTCATAATACTTGCGTCTTTCTCTTATAGGCTCAAGGACTTCTTCTAAAACATTTATTAATAGTTTTTTACACTTAACATCTCCTAACCCACCTTTTTCGTAATGAGCTTTCATTTCATCTAATGATTTATATTCAGGTAAATATTTATTAACCATTTCATCTGTAGCAAAACAAGATAAATAAATAAAAACAGGATTATTTTTAGTATCTCCAGGATCTTGAACACGTAAATGATTTGGGTCAGTATACATTCCCATAACTTTAGTTTTTACAGTTTCTTTATCATCGCTTAAATAGATCGTGTTTCCTAATGATTTTGACATCTTGGCTTTTCCATCAGTTCCAACTAAACGAAGGCAATTTTCATTTTCAGGTAATAAGATTTTTGGAAAAACTAAAGTATCTCCATATATTGAATTAAATTTATGAACTATTTCTTGGGTTTGCTCTACCATTGGCATTTGATCTTCCCCAGTAGGTACAATTGTAGCATCAAAGGCAGTTATATCAGCTGCTTGTGACACTGGATATGTAAAGAAACCTGCAGGGATTGAAGCTTCAAAGTTTCTCATCTTTATCTCATTTTTAACTGTTGGATTTCTTTGTAATCTTGAGACAGTTACTAAGTTTAAATAATACATATTTAATTCTGTTAATGCAGGTATAGCTGATTGAACAAAAATAGTTGTTTTTGATGGATCAATACCTACTGAAAGATAATCCAATGCAACTTGAAGAAGGTTATCTCTAATCTTATCAGGGTTTTCCGCATTATCAGTTAATGCTTGAGCATCAGCTATCATAATATACATTTCATCATATTTTCCTGAATTTTGAAGTTCTACACGCCTACGTAAACTACCGACATAATGTCCTATATGTAATTTCCCAGTTGGCCTATCACCCGTTAAAATTATATTTTTCATTTTTACTCTCCTTGTATAAATAACATTTAAATCATTATACCACAAATTATCATTTTTTTAAATAGTTTTCTTACTTTTTTCTAAAGAAGCATTGATGAATCCTTGAAACAATGGATGTGATCTATTTGGTCTAGATAAAAATTCTGGATGAAATTGACAAGCTACAAAGAAATCATTTGGTGTGTACTCAAGTATTTCTACTAATCCTCTTTCAGGATTTATACCAGCAATTTTCATATTGTTTCTTTCAAAAATATCAATATATTTGTTATTAAATTCGTATCTATGACGATGTCTTTCTTGAATATTCTTTGTTTTATAACATTTATATGATAATGAATTTTCATTTAATGAACAATCATATAACCCAAGTCGTAAAGTACCACCTAAATTCTTTACATTAGATTTATCTTCAAGAATTGTTACTATATGATTTTTAGATACATTGTCTTCATCAAATTCCATTGAAGTTGCATCAGTTAAACCTAAAACATTTCTGGCAAATTCAATTGCACATAATTGCATTCCTAAACAAATACCTAAGAATGGGACATTATGCTCACGAGCATATTTAATTGCTAGCATTTTCCCTTCTGTTGCTCTTAAACCAAATCCTCCAGGAACTAAAATTCCATCATGCCCTTTTAGAATGTCTTCGTAATTACTTTCATTTATATCATCAGCTAAAATCCAGTCAATTTCAATTTTCTTTAAAACCTGATATCCAGCGTGTTTTAAAGCTTCAGTTACAGAAAGGTATGCATCATGAAGTTTTACATATTTACCAACTAAAGCAATTCTAACTACTCCATCTAAATGCTTTATTCTATCTATAATATCATTCCACTCAGTCATATCTGGTTCTTTTGTATCTAACTTAAAATAGTCACATATATATTTATCAACCTTTTGACTGTGAAGAGAATTAGCAACTTCATAAATTATTTCTTGATCGACCGCTTCCACAACAGCTTCTTTCTTAACATTACAAAAGAGAGAAATCTTTTCTTTCATTTCTTCTGTAATTTCAACTTCAGTTCTTAATACAATCATATCTGGTTGAATACCAATAGCTCTTAGTTCTTTAACACTATGTTGTGTTGGTTTTGTCTTAACTTCATTTGATACTTTTAAATAAGGTACAAGAGTATTATGTATATAGAAAGTATTCTCAACGCCAACGTCATTTCGCCATTGTCTAATGGCTTCTAAGAACGATTGTGATTCAATATCACCAACTGTTCCACCTATTTCAGTTATGATGACATCTGCATTTGATGCTTTTGCGGCATCAGCTAGTTTAGCTTTTATTTCGTTTGTTACATGAGGAATTATTTGAACTGTACTTCCAAGATAGTCTCCTCTTCTTTCTTTTTCAATTACTGAAGAAAAAACTTTACCTGAAGTTATATTAGAATCTTTAGTTAGTCTTTCATCAATAAACCTCTCATAATGTCCTAAATCTAAATCAGTTTCTGCTCCATCATCTGTTACATACACTTCTCCATGTTGATATGGGCTCATTGTTCCAGGATCCACATTGATATATGGATCAAACTTTTGCATAAACACTTTTAATCCTCGATTTTTAAGTAATCTTCCAATAGATGCTGCACAAATTCCTTTTCCTAAACTTGATACAACTCCACCAGTTACAAATATATATTTTGCCATAATTTCACCTATAGATATTTTTTAATTTCCCAATCACTTATTAACACACGATACTCATCCCATTCTAATTCTTTAGCTTCAATATATTTATTATAAATATGATCTCCTAATACTTCTTTCATAAACTCACTTCTTTTAAGTTCTTTAACAGCATCTTTTAGATTTTCAGGTAAATTCATAATTCCATGATTCTCTCTTTCTTCACGTGTATATTCAAATATATTATCATATACAGGAGGAATTATTTCAAAATTATGTTTAATACCTCTTAAACCGGCCGCTAATATTGCTGCAAAAGCAAGGTAAGGATTAGCACTTGGGTCAACGTTACGAACTTCAGTCCTTGTTCCTTTACCTCTAACAGCAGGTATACGAATCATTGAACTCCTATTAGCATCACTCCAACAAATATAACAAGGAGCCTCATATCCAGGAACTAATCTTTTATAAGAATTAACAATTGGATTTGTTATAGCACTCATTTCGCGGGCGTAAGTTAGTATTCCACTTATCCATTTTCTGCAGACACTTGATAGTTTCATTGGATCATTTTCATCATAAAAAACATTATTACCATCTTTGTCAGAAAGTGAACAATTCACATGCATTCCATTTCCAGGTTTAAAAGCTACTGGTTTAGGCATAAATGAAGCATGTAAATTATATCTTCTTGCAACTTGTTTAACAACTTGCTTAAATGTTTGAACTCTATCACAAGTTTCAATAACATCAGAATATGTAAAATTAATTTCATTTTGTCCTGGTCCCACCTCATGATGACTGACTTCAACAGTATATCCTAATTTTTCAAGTTCTAAAACTATATCATGACGACAATTTTCACTACCATCCAATGGTGCTAAATCAAAATAACTTCCTGCATCATTAAATTCTAAAATAGGATTACCTTTTTCATCTTGTTTAAACAAATAAAATTCCGGTTCAACTCCAACATTAAAATTTTCAAATCCCATTTCTTTCATTTTATTAACAATTTTTTTTAAATTAGCTCTAGGATCTCCTTTAAAAACTTCACCATTTGGTAAGTACACATCACAGAAAAATCTTGCCACTTTTCCATAACTATTTGACTCAAGCGGTAAAACCAAAAACGTTGATAAATCAGGGTGTAAATACATATCAGCTTCTTTGATTCGTACAAATCCTTCGATACTAGAACCATCAAACATAACCTTTCCCAATATAGCATCTTCTATTCGAGTGCTAGGTATTTCAACACTTTTTATAGTACCTAACATATCTGTAAATTGCAATTTAATATATTTGACATTTTCATTATTTACTATTTCAATAATTTCTTCCTTTGTATATTTATTCATATTAACACCTCATTTTACGCATAATTATATCACACTTCAATAAAATAACAAGATATTATTTAAATATCTAAAGGCCTAATCAAGCGATTAGGCCCACACATATATAGTTTTAAAGATTATTCGTTAACATTTGCTTCTTCTTCAGCATTTTCTGTGTTCTCTTCTTTTTTCTTATTCTTTAATACTAGATTAACGAGTATACCAATTATTAAAGCACAAGCAATTTCAGTTATCATTACTTTACCAAAAGAAATTGTTAAGCCGCCAATTCCAATTACAAGAATTGAAGAGACAACAAATAAATTCTTGTCTTCACCTAAATCAACATTTTGAATCATCTTCAAGCCACTAACAGCAATAAATCCATATAAGGCAATACATACTCCACCCATTACACAATTTGGAATTGAATCTATTAAAGCTATTATTGGGGAAACAAAAGAAATAAGAATTGCTAAGACAGAAGCTGCAATGATAGTTAATACAGAAGCATTTTTCGTTATTGCAACACATCCAATGCTTTCACCATAAGTTGTGTTAGGACAACCTCCAAATAAAGCTCCTACCATTGAACCAACACCATCGCCTAATAATGTTTTATCTAAACCAGGTTCTACTAATAAATCTTTTTCTATTATTGAAGAAATATTCTTATGATCAGCAATATGCTCAGCAAACACAACGAAGGCAACAGGAGCATATGCTACGAAAATTGTTATTATGTAATTGAAATTCAAATCTTTAAATCCTTTAAAAGCCTCGATAAAGGTAAAGTCAGGAAGTTTTAAAAATGTTTCAACTGTTACTTTTCCATCAGTTAATAAATTAGTAAATGGTTTAAAATCGATAATTACAAGTTCATTAACATTTGCTGTTTTTCCGATAATAGTAAATATTAAGGCTAAAACATATCCTGATGCTATACCTATTATAAATGGTATAAGTTTTACCATTTTCTTTCCATATGTAGAAGCAATGATTGTTGAGAAAAGGGTAATAAGGCCACATATGATACATAAATATGTACTAGCTTCGCTATTTTTTGATTTAACTAAATCACCAATAGCATTTGTTGATAAAGATAATCCTATAATTGCAACTGTTGGACCAATTACAACAGCAGGCATAAGTTTTTCTATCCATTTTACGCCAAATATCTTAACAAAAATTGCAATAACAACATAAACTAGTCCCGCAAAAATAGCTCCAATAATTAGTCCTAAGAAACCTAAACAAACTGTAGTAGCTCCGGCAAAAGCAGCTGCCATTGAACCTAGAAAAGCAAATGATGATCCTAAAAATACTGGACTTTTTTTCTTAGTAAACAAAACATACACTAGAGTACCTACACCTGCACCAAATAGTGCTGCTGCAGAACTCATATTAACATCACCACACCCATATGGAGTCTCGGGATTTGAAACAATAATTGGAACAACTAATGTGGCAGTCATAATAGCTAATAGCTGTTGCAAAGCGAAAATCAAAAGTTTCGTAAACTTAGGTTTGTCATTGATGTTGTAAATTAATTTCATTTTGTTTTCCTCCTTAAAAAATTGAGAGTTGAAAACAACTCTCATTATTGGTTAGTAAAAAATGTAGTTATGAAAATTATACTACTTAGAACACATACTTTTGTTAACGATTTTAAAGCAAACATAGTTTTCCTCCACATTTTTTACAATTTTATCTTTTTGATTATAGAACTATTGGAACAAAGAAGTAAACTGCAAATAGAATAGATACTATTACAGCTACTATAGATAAATCAAGAACAGGTTTTTCATATTTTACTTCTTCTCCTGCTTCGTTTATATAAGTTTTGTTCTTTCTAAATGCATAAACAATTATCTCAACAACATAAGTAAGTAAAGTCATTACTGTATATGATAATAAACCAATACCGATACCTTTTGTAATTGAATAAGCTAAACACATAACAATTATAGTTAAGAATGCACTAGTTGCTTTAATTGGTGTGCTAAAGTCAACATTCTTAACGTTATTTTTCATCATTAATACACCAACATAAATAAGTGCAGAAGCTGCAGCAGCAGATGGGATCATAGCAAATACAGGAAGTAAGAAGATTGCTAGGAAGAACATAATTGCAGTTACAAACGCTGTTAAACCAGTTCTACCACCAGCAGCTACTCCTGAACCACTTTCTACGAAAGTTGTAACAGTTGATGTTCCACAAATAGCACCAGCTACAGTTCCGATAGCATCAGACATCATAATTTTACCATAATTGTGAGGTTTATTATTTTCATCACTTAGGATTGGGTTTCCACCACAACAACCTACAATTGTTCCCATTGTATCAAACATATCGATCATACACATTGTTATAACAAGCATAATTACAGTAAATGTAGATCCTGCAGGAAATGGATTTTTAAAGGCATCTGTAAATGATAAGAATACACTATCGTCACCAGCAAAATAGTTTCCAAAGTTTTCCCAGAACTTCCAAGAAATACCATTTTCAGTTCCTAAGATTACTTTGTAATCTGTAACACCTAAGAAAATACCAAGAATAGTAGCACCTAATATACCAAATATTATTGATCCTTTGACTTTTAATTTATCTAAAATTGTAATCACAAATAAACCAAACAAACAAACTATAGCAGCTTGAACTGCATTTCCCCATTTAGAGAAATCAATTAGTGAAACTTGTGTATATTCATTTGCAACTATAATTCCAGCATTTTGGAAACCAATATATGCAATAAATAAACCAATTCCTACAGAAATTGCTGAACGAACAGATACAGGCATACCATCAAATATAACCTCACGAACAGCTTTTCCTTTTATCTTTATTAAAGATAAAGCTAAGAAAATAATTCCTGAAATTAATACCATTAAAAAGGCTTGGCCAATAGTGAATTCAAAAGTGTAAGCGTAAGCACCAACACCACCACCGATTATGCTACCAACAAGTGAGTTTAGTCCCATACCTGAAGCTTGAGCTAAAGGCATTTTTGCTAGAAAGGCCATTAATAGAGTTCCTATAATTGCACCAAATGCGGTAGCAATAAATAATGATGACCAGCGTGGATCTCCCGTTGAAGCATAGAAGATTTGATTTGGGTTAACAGTGAGAATGTAACACATTGCTAAGAATGTTACAATACCAGCAATGATTTCTGTTCTAATTGTTGATTTACTTGCAGTAATCTTCCAATAAGAATCAATCTTGCTTGTCTTTTTTTCAGACATTTTAATTTTCCTCCAATAAGATATTTTTTGAAGTCAATTATAAATAAAATAAAAAGAGACACAATGTCTCTATCTACAAAATTGGACGTGCAAAAACATAATTAATTATCTTTTACCCTTCCAATTAGATTTCATTGTAGTCATGTCGTTACATTGGTGACATGGTAGAGACTTTCGAACCATATTATCGAATTTATACAATTAAACTTCGATTTATTATAACATTTTTCGTCATAATAGACAAGTCTTTTTTAACAAAATGACAATGAAAACATTTCCTGAAAATATTTTTTCATTAATTATTTCCTTAATAAAAATAAAGATAAAGCACAAATTGTTTTGGCATCTTTTATTTCATTATTTAAAATCATTTGTTTTACTTCATCAAGGGTAACAAAAGTATAATTAATGGCTTCATTTTCGTCTAGTGATTGTTTTGTTTCAACTAAATCAGTTGCATAATAAAGTAAAATAACTTCATCTGTATAAGCACAAGTTGGATACATTTCTCCAAGAAATTCAATTTTAACAGCTTTGTACCCAATTTCTTCTTCTAATTCACGGATAGCAGCATGTAAAGGTTCTTCATTTTTATCAACTTTTCCTGCTGGAAATTCTTTTATTATTTCATCGTAAGGATATCTGTATTGTTCCTCTAATGCTATCTTACCATCCTTAACAGCTAACACACAAACTGCTTTACAATGTCTAACTACTTCTCTATATGATTCGTGTCCATTAGGACATACGACTTTATCACGATAAACATCTATAATCTTTCCTCTATAAACAAGTGTTGATGCTAATCTTTTTTCTTTCAGTTCCATTTTTATTATTCTCCTTAACTAGTAAGTATTATATCACACTTTATGAAAAGAGTATACACATATTTGTGCATACTCATAACTTATTTTAGAAATCAACCTCTGTATCATAATAATAGCACTTAAGAAGTTTTTCCATGATAAAGGTCTCTTGGAAATGTGAATCTAACCATATGATAGCCTCTAAAAACAATATAATTATACAATTATCATAAAACTGTGTCAATAAAACTACTTTTACTTAATTTCTAATAAGTATATCACAAATGACATACAAAGCAGTTAAAGGCTAAACAAAATAGTCTAGCCTTAACTTTTAATATGCAAATAAATATCTAACTTCTCCCATTGCTGGTTTATTAACATTTTCAATCTCTATTAGTTGAACATTATAAAGAACATAACCTTTACTGTTGATAATTGAAAATGCAAACATATTAACATCGGGGACAGTTACTTGAAATTCACTTAGTTTTTCTGATAAGTTGAAATAAACAACATTTCTTCCTTTGACATCTTCTAAAAGAGAATCAAATAAGACTTCATTGTCTTCATTTTCAAGTGATAAGTGTACATCTTCTATATCATTTACAATATTACCAGATGCATCCTTAAATTGAACTGCTAGAATAAATGATTTACCTTCATGACGTGTATCATTTTTAATTGTTTGCGTAAAACTTAAATTTATTTCATTCATATCTACAGTATGATTTTTAGGTTTAAAATCTTTAAATTCATAAGTAATACCATTATCACGAGGCATTATATGAATTTCTGATAATCGTATTTGCGTCGAAGATACATTATCAATGGCAAAGTATTTGTAATTGCCATTTGAAAATTCTGTTATATCATAAAGATTATAATCAACACTTGTAACATTTATTTCTTTTATCAAATCATATGTTACTCCATCACTACTTGCATATATATTCACGTTACCCTTACCATAGCCTAGTTTTAAACTCATTTTTTCAATGATAAACTGTGTTTCTTTTGAATATATATTATAAGTACTTTTTTTGCTTTCATCTAAATAAATTATACCTTGACCTTCTACAATTCCACCATTTAAAATACGAATATCTAAAAGTGAATATGTATTATCATCAGTAAATTTAAATTTTTTACTTCCTGTATCTGAGTTATTAATTTCTTCCAAAGAAGTTTTACGACTAGGAGTAATTGAGTAAAGAGCACTTTCTTTACTAGATTCAGTTCTAAGTTCGCTTAAATGCAAATCATCTAATGGCTTATTAATAATTTCATAAGTACTTCTAATACCTTTCACAAAACCATCGTCTTCATTTGGATCATAATATCCACCTTCTAAAACGATATTATAGATTCGATTATCAAAAGTTGAATAACCATTAGGAGGTGTCAAAACAAAATAATATATTTCTGAAACTGCTTCATTATTGCCTAAGAAATTATAAAATGTTTCATTTTCAAAAGCTTTTGTTTTTTTATCAAGTAAAGTAAAGTCATTTAAGAATACTTGATTAACATTATCATTTTTTATTGTATAATTACCAACAACTTTCTTTACTACTTTGCCATTAATAATCTTTTGATAATATACTTCTAATTCTGAATTAGCTTGAACAAAAGCATCATTGAGTTCAATTAGTCCCGTTTCAGGATTATATACTTGCTTATAAAGCTTTAAAATAAAATTTTTTTCAAGTTTTAAATTACTTTGACTATCAGTTTTACCGCTATTATATATGTAACTCTTTAAATCATTAGAATTACGATGATTAACAACGTACTTAAAAGTAAATACACCATCTTCAGGAATAATCTTCTCAGAAATTACGGCAGTATTCTCTCCAGTAATAAAATCTGAATTGCTAACAGATGTTTCGATAACCAAATATCCTTTAATTGAATCTGGAGAAATATAGTATAGGTTCATATTTTCAAAATATTTCTCTACAATAATATTTTCAATTACCTCTTTACCATCCACCATAGAAATCGAATAAGCTCTAACACTAGATTCACCAATATAATTATCATCTTTCACAACTGTAAAGACATAACCTCTATTCATATTAATAGGTATTTGAATAGTTCTTTTTAATAAATCTTCATTGTAATAATCTTGAATAAATGAATCTGAGAAACTTGTCTTAATATGCGTTCCTGGGGCTTCTATTAATTCAATCAAAAAACTCCAACGTGCATAAAAGGAAATGTTTGAACTTATATTCATATTTTCCATTTCATAAATAGTCTTAAAGCTTTCACCATACGAAGCTATTGTACTTGCATCATTTACTAAATAAAAACCATTAAAGACATAGCCATACACAGTTTGCTCATTGACCCATGCATTTACTTCACTTAATTTTTGACTAAAATAGCTTCGAAAACTTGTACCTTCTTTTAAAATAAATACTTTTTGGCGATTATCTTCTTTTATGAAACTCGCTTGAAGGTTGAAAGATACTTCATAAACTCTCGGTACACTAGCCTCTATTTCGATATTACCAGTAATAAAAGTATTAGGAAGTAATATCTCGTAGTATGAATTCTCTAAAGAAAAACCACTTGGAGAAGTAACTTGTTCTCCGTTTTTATTCTTTATAATAATTCCACTACTCCAAATATTATTTGTTTCATCTAATAAATTATAAGTTGTATTACCTATTTTAATAGTAAATGATGTGAAAGAGCCACCATAACCATTATTAAGTGTTAACTTAAATAAATATGATGTTTCACTAGATGTTGTTAGAATTCCATCATAAGTCATATTATGAACATCATGTGTTACTTGATGCTCATTTATTATTTTATAAGTTAAAGATATAGTATCATCAGATCCTTGATCCTTTAAGGAAATCGTATATATATTATCAGATACTGATCCTGTTAATAAGTCACCATTAGCTTTCATTGTGCCTCCAGATGAATTATTAAGTGTAAATGTTACATAATTACAATAATTAAGATCAATAATCAAATTATTATCAGGATCATTAATTGTTTTATATACAGGAATTAAAACAAGTTGCGTATTGCTTTTTAGTAAGAAATGAGGATTAACATATCTTTTAGCTTCTTCCATATGATAATTAATTGGAGGCGTATAATCAGCAAAAGTTACACCCATTAATTTTCTTTTATTATGCTCTAAATTGATTGTAAGCTCTGTATCTAAGTATGTAGAGCTTGCACCATCTTTAAATTTGATATTTACTACTCCATTTTTTTCTATCTTAGTATTAGGATAAAAGATTAATTCATAATCGACATTTTCATCAGTTACGTTTAATTTAGATAAAACATACTTACCATAGTCACCAATAGTATAGTCATTAGTTTCGATCTCACTTGCATTACCATCTAGGAAAAAGTGAGGAAATATGTTGTGAACATCATTTGTTCCACTTCTTGTGATTGTAAACTTAAATTTTATATTTAAAATATTATCATAAATTTTAGCAGTAATTATATATTTATTATTATTTATTTCTTGTATGTAGTTAATATTATCCTTTACATCGGATGGATTTTTAATATTAACAAATTTTTCACCATCAAATTTATATTCTTTATTTTCACCAATGTAAGTTAACTCTCGTTTAGTTATATTACAAACATGTGATGAGGAGATGGTATCATTATAAATTGTCATAGTTCCAAATAAAAACCAACCCAAATTATGAAGCTCATCAATAGATAAGTTATCATCAAATGAACTAACATTATTAGAATTTGTATTGATCCAAACTTCCACATTTTCAGTTGTGTTTTTACTACCCTTGTAACGAACTTTATAATTATCTAAAACTTCAAATTGTGACATAGCACCATCTACTAACTTTAAATGATATTTTTTTTCATTACTACTTAAAGTTAAATTATGATTTTCCAATAAATTAACAGCTGCTGATGTAACCTTTACAGGTTTTGATAGCTCAAGTTGTGTCCCACTTTGTGAACTTGTACTTATAAGAGCATTCTCTTTAGAATAATAATTATAACTTTGACTATTAGCAGATTTATAAATTCCATAATGATTTGATGTACCACTTGTACTACTTAATCGAGCATTAGAATAGTTATAATTAACATACATAGATCCACTATCAATAAGCGTTCCTGCACCAACATTATTGTCACGACCAACAACACCAAATACAAAGGCATTTTTTGAAGAGATCGCATTAATCTTTGTATCCATTACAGAATTATTGTTAACATATACTTTGACTGATCTAAATGATGGACAAATACCAGCTGCAAATGCGTTAACATGTTGTGTACCATTATAGCTACTTGCTTGAACATTAGCTGTTATTTTGCAGTCATAAATCATATTGTCTTTTAAATTTATTGTTGTACTACCATTCCAAGTAAATGCTCCTGATACGCCACCAGCGTAGGCATTTGTTCTTTCATAACCAACAGATGCAATTACCGAACCAAATACTTTATTATTAAAGATATTCACAGTCGATGAATTAGTATGACAATATAAAGCTCCTAAAATACCTGCAACATAGATATCTGGGTTAGCATAACTAGAATTTGCTTTTAAAGTTTCTTCACCATATATATTTGCATTTAACACTTTATTATTTTGGATATTTATTTGATATGTTGTTGTTGCCTTAACTAAACCAATTAAACCTCCACAAAAAGCACTATCAGGATTTTCATGTGCACGCATAATAACATAATCTTTATCTGAGTTAGAGCCAATATACTCACAGTTATAAATACTTCCTTGGTATAACTGGCCAATTAAACCACCTACATAGTTCTCACCACGATAATCACCACCACCAGGTGTCGTATTTTGAATACTAGATATTTCTAAAGTATTACCTGTTTCTTTGCCTTCATCCCAATTGTATCCTTTTAGTGAGGAATTCTTCATTTCCATTGTAAATGAAGTTTGATCATTATAAAACCTACCAACTAGACCTCCTACGTAAGAGTTATTTGTATCATCATGGGTATTTTGAACTTCATATGACAAACTATTACAATTCAAAGATGAATTATTAATATACACATTTACATTTTCGTAGTTAACACCAAATGAGTGTCCCATTAATAAACCGATAGAAATATCGCCCATTGATAGAGAACTAATTTCTCTTGTGGCATCTAATGATACATTTTCAGAATATAAATTTATATAACTTAAACTTTTTTTAGAGTTTGTAGAACTAACAAGCCCCGTAAATAAACCAGTTACACAATGCTCACTATCACTTTTTGACACTGAGCCTGTTTTAGTAATAAGATAAGATTCATGAGAAGCTATGCTTGATTGTACAGATTTCACATCAAGTCTTCCATCTTTAATAACAACAACGTTGCTTAAATTATCGCTACTACCACTAATATCAAAATATCCTTTACCAACAATTCCTCCAGTTACGCATTTTCCGTAGTTGGCATTGGCATCACTTCTTCCGTTTTGAATAGAACTAATATCATATTCACCAGTAAAAATAGGATTGTATCGATAAATAATTTTTTCATCAACTGTTTCTTTAGAAATATTAGCCTTAAAGGAATCATTTGCTTTTAGATTATTACCATTTATTAATCCAAACAATCCTCCAGTAAAAATATTTGCTTTTGATGTACTACTAGAACTTATTCCTCTAATAGAAGACACTTTATTACTATTATTTACGAAAGAAATTTTTCCGATATTTATAGTATCTGTAGCGTCAAGGTAACCTACAATTCCGCCTATATATAGATTCCCACAATTTATATCCGCATGAATATTGAAAGGTTTTGTTTGAATCACTTTTATATTTTCAATTACTGATTTTCCAATTCCTCCACAAAGCAATCCCATTTTAATAGAAATAGAAGTTGAATAGTCTGTAGCTTCTCCTTTTAAACTCATATCATAGGAAGATGCATCAATTTCTAAATCTTTGAAATAGGACTTTTTGCTTGCCTCACCACAAACTAGTCCAGATGAAATGTTTCCTTTTGTTCTCACAACATTACTTGACTTAGAAACATTAGTTTGTAAATAATTTAAACTATTAAAACCAAAATTATTCATATAACCAATTACATTTCCAGAATAAACAGTTGTGTTTTTAGAATTTATGGCAATTGAAGATGAAGTATTAACATTATATACTAATGGTTCGTTAGCATATCCAGCTAATCCTCCAGCATAAATGTTTTGATTACTATAATTATTAGTTGTAGCAGTGATACCAATTGATCCATTAACTTTTAAATTTCTTACAACTGCTTTATCACCTAAATAGCCAAATAGTCCATAATATGATGAATCACTTTCCTCTTCTTTATTTATCAGCATTACAATTTGTGATTCTTTTCCACTATTTAATCCACATAAAACACCTTGGAAAGGAAAACTTGCATTACCAATGCCAGTAAACTCAGAGCCAAAAATAGATATATTATGTTGAACGTAATAATATCCTTCATATACTCTTGCAAACAAATTATTAGAGGTAATATAATCACTTTTATTACTTGCATCTTTATAATTTGAATAAGAAGAAAATAGATTGTTATATTCTTCTATTATTTCTTGAGTGGGTGTACTTGTTCCGTAATCAATTATTCTTTGAATAGAAATAAGATCTTTACTAGATGATATTACAAAAGAGTTACCCATATATTTTCCATAGTCATCTTTAGTAGGATCATTATAAACCTGATTAACAATTAAATCACTATTAACAGTTAACTTAATTTTATTAACTCCACTTGTATTTATAACAGTACCTTTAGTATCTGTAATGTTCCAATTAGCAAATAATTTGCTTTCATTTACAACATTTAAGGTAACTTCAGTTCCATTCTTTATTGAATATTCACTATATGATGACTCTTCTTTTGTTAGAAGTGCATCTTGACCTGTTAAGTAAACTGTACCAAAACCAGTTTTGTTTACTCTTACGACACTATCAACAGTTCCTACAGCTACAGCAGGCTCTACGACTACATTAATAAAAACAAAAGAAATTAATGCAAGAAAAAGAGCTAATAAAGATATAATAAATATTTTTCTTTTATGCATTACTATCCTCCGTATTTTTATAGATTTCATAGTGGCCATTACTATGATCATAGCCATTAAAACTATTATCATATAATTTATAACCTTTATTAGTATTAACTTCTATTTTGACATTTATTTCTTGTAAATTCGAGTACTTTAAAAATTCAATATAAAAGTTTGATGACTGAGGAATATAAATTATCATAGTTCCGCTATCTAAATTTGATTCAATCGAATAAATATATGGATCATTTATATCGAAATCACCTTCATAATTAACCCTAGCAATCCTTCCATTATGTATGCGATGGAAAATGTTTTGATCTAACATTAATCCATTCCAGGTAATAGTTAGTTTAATAGGGTTAGAAGTAAATGTATATATTTCTCCATTAATATTAAATTCTCTTGAAGCATAATCATTTGTATCTTTCTTTACAAATCCATATGAATTTATTGATTGAATATATAATATTCGATAATCAATATCAAAGTTTACTTTATCTGCTGTTGCGAATCCGATAAGTCTATTAGATACAGTTATATTAAAAATATGAACTTCTTTATAAGGCTTTTCTAGCTGAACAACAACAGAAATCTTTTCTTCATTTAAACTTGAATTATGGTTTCTTTCAAATTTTAAAGTTATATTATGCGTTTTACCAATGGCAACATTATCTTTTTTCTCATAAGAGAATAAATATTTTCCAATTTCATCAGCAACTTTTTCACCTGTATTTTTTACAACACTTATATTATATTTATAAGAATCTTTACCAACTAATTGAGGTTTTTTCCATACATCTAAAACATATAAGTCTTTAGTTCCATAATCAGTAGCATTAATTACATTACCATTTTCATCGTAAAATACTGATGGAGTGTTGATAGTATAAACTATATCTCTTTGAGTTACATTATCATCGATATAATTCATTAATTTAAAATCAATATATCCAACATTATTTTCTAATGTAACAACTCTATTTTCACCTGTACTGTCAAGGTATAATGATGTATAGTGAGCAATTATCTCATCTTTACTTCTTTTTATATATCTTGCCGAAGTGAAGATAATTAAAAAATCAAAAGCTACTATAATAAATATTATTAAACAAAAAAGAATTTTTCTTTTTGTTTGATTTTTGACAACTTTTTCATTCATAAGACACCTCTTTTATTGCGATGCAGCATTAAAGTACAGATTCAAACGAAGAGTTGCACCAAAATAATCATCACTAACTGTATTTTCAATTTGACCATCTAAGTATGCAGTAACTCTAAATTCATATTTGACATGACTTTTATTTGCTTTTGGTAAAGATAAGTTATCTGTTAATTGGATAAAAGGGGTTGTGATTTCATTAGTATCTTCATTTTCTGAAACCTCACGATACTCAACACGGCATTCTATGTCAAACGTTGATTGCTTTACTGGTAGGGATAATAACCCATTAGCAACAGCATAAAATAAACCGGGAATATTGTTTTCAATCTCACTATCATAATTAGTTATATAAAAATAATAAACAATACGGTCACCAGGAATTACATTCATTGTTTCAATACATGAAACTATTTCTCCGTTTTCTTCATACGAAGAAGGTACACCAATTATTAAAGTATCATTTCTATACAAGTCACCACGTGTATAGTTAAAATGCAATCTATCACCTATTGGAAAATTAGGTTCAGGATTTACACTTGAACTATATTTAGATAGAGTTACTAACATCAAAACACAACTTGATAAAACAAGAAGATAAATTGTTAGGATTATGTATCTAATTTTCATTTTTAAATACCTCTTCTTTTTTCATCACTTTAATATCGATATAATAACCAATTCCAAAAATACACATTACTCCTAAGAAAATGGTTACAATACCTAAGGGAGACTTAATAAAATTAACAAATTTTTCAAAGCCTTTCCAAACACACTTTACTTCTCCAATGATATATTTAACATCAAATGGAGTATCATCAGAATTATTTGTTTCCGAATTAATTCCTCTTGTTGTGATAATATCTCCTTCTCTTTTAACAATCTTATGAGTTACTGGAGTTTTCATTTCATCAGTTAAGTAAGTGACAACCATTCCTTCACAATATTTGTCATCATCGATTTTCACAACAACAACCAAATCACCTACAGATAAATAGTCATACATACTCCATGATCTCACTTGGTAAAATCCTATATTAAAGACACTTGTTGGTTTATTTTTATTTATTAATCTTTTACAAATAAAGATAACAAAAAATAAAGCAATTATGGAAAGGATTGCTATTAATGCAATTCTTAAAACACTAATTATTTTCTTCACTACACTCATTTAATCCACCTGACTTACACGTATATTAAATAATATATTGCATATCAATCCATATCCTATATAACCTTGTTCTTGCTCGAATTTCTCAACATCTTTTTCAAAAGCAGAAAATTGCACATAAGTTAATTTTTCAACATAATGCTTCAAATCATCTAAACTACTTGTATTATTTATTTCATACGAAGTAATTGTTTGAATTTGTGCACTTGTTAACTTTGAATAAGATACTTTTTCAGTACCCCCAATTAATGTTGTTGGAAAAACAAACATAGGTTCAAAACCAAAAGTATTTAAATAATCAAAATAATCTTTTTCATCATAAACAATATAATATCTACTATCTCCAATAGGATATCCGGTAGCATTTGTACCAGTTACAATTTGTTTATTAGTTGCATCAGTTACAAGGCTATAAGCATTATACTTATTAGTAATTGATGTCCCTGATCCAGTTGATGAGTCAGATACATTCCAATAAAGAGCTATAGTTTTCTTATTGCCTGTCATATCCATCACCTTATTTTCACTAGGAAATGTTAGGGGGATGACAGACTCATAATATGCTTCCCCATTATCAATTTTTCTTTGAAATTTTAATGTACTATTTGTTTTAAACAAAATTTTAGTTTCAGTTTTTATTATAACTTCTTTATAATTTACCTTTTCGTCATCTTGAAGTTTATTATATTGATTAATAGTTATAACTTGACTAGTTTGTATATTTTCATATCTTAGAATATTATCAATTGAATCATCAAAAAATAATCCTCGGAAAGTAACTGGGTTATCCCCTTCAAGAAAATTCCAAGTAATTTCATTAGCTAAACCACTAAAATTATTATGTTTAAGTTTTAATGTAATTGATGAAGAATTATCAAGTTCAGCTAAAACTTCTGATTGATTATTCATTTCAAAAAACCAATAACCAGTACTACCTGAATCTAATTTCTTTACAAAATCAACATCCATTAATACATTATTACCATCTTTATCAACAGAAACAATATTCCATTTAGCAACTCTAGCATAGTCGCTTCCAGATATTGATGTTTTATAGCTAGAATTTGTGGAAGAAACTAATGATGAAGGCATCATCAATAAAATTATTACGAAAACAATTGTAAATAAAATACCAATAATATAAACACTTTTATTCTTCATTAGCTACCTCCTTTCTATTTTAAATAACAGTTGATGTTATTAAAATATTAATTTTATAAATAGCATTATCAAGATTTCCAACTATTGTATCCTCAAAATCATGTTTACCATCATCAATCCATTTCCACTCCAAGGTAATTGGAAACTCAGAATTAGACTTAATAACAATATCATACAAATTAATGTCTTCAATAGAGTACCACTTGTCATCACCTAGTAAGCTCTCATTATTTGTATATAATCTATAAACAATAGGTATATGATTAATATTATTATCAGTAAATTCGATACTAAATTTTATCTCAACATTATTATCATTAATTAAATTAAACTTATAATAACCAGCTTTACCTGGATAAATAACTTTATTATTAGGAGTATTACCAAAAATATTCCAATTTTCATTTAATATAACTCCGTCTTTATCCTTCACATATAAATCTCTATACACCGGCCCAGCTGATTGTATGTTTGTTACAACAAGTACAGTTGAGAGTAAAAACAAAAAGAGAATGAGAATAATTAACAAAAGAGTATTTTTATTCTTTAACTCTCCTATATATTTTCCCTCAGAATCAAAGATTCTATTGTTTACGTCAACTAGAGCTAATACATCACCAGTATAATCATCAATAACAGTATATTTAATTTTACCAAGAATAAAAGCATCACTTTTCAAGGCAAATAATATTTCGTCGATTATTGATTTATCTGATACTCTTATTTCATTTTTCTTTACTTTACCAATTACTTTCTTGTCATTATTTCGTAAAGTAGTAAATAGTTTATGGTAATTTATTCTTTTATTATCATTAGCCATTTTTAACCTTCTTTCAGTTTATACTTTTATTAAAATAATTTATTCTATAAATAACTTTAATAAAAGAATAATTATCTTATCGGCCAAATTATTGTAGGTAGAAGGGCCACTTCATCTACCTACATATACTAATATTTGTGGCCAGATTAATTATTATTTTTTATTAGTCGATTTGAGTTACTGTTGTAACAACTTCAACTGTAATTGTAGGAGCTGTTCCTAAATTGCCTAATGCTGTATCTTTTGCATCAGTAGTTCCATTACCAAATGCCCATTCCCAAGATATCTCAAGTGAATCAATTCCTACAGATAAATTTGTATTTGGTGCTACAATAGAAGTTTTATTTATAGCATCTTCTATAGCAGTTTTTAAAGCATCAACTGAATTATTAGTTTCATCTTGTTTAACTGTAGTTGTATCTTCACCTGATTTAACAGTTATAACTATAGGACAATAAAATTCATTATTATTAATATTCCAATTTGCTAATGTTACATTAGCTCTATGTTCAATTTTCACTGCAACTTCTGGTGTTCCTGATACAGTAACAGCAGCAAAATTTCCCTTTGTTCCAGGAGCAATAACTTTTGTACTAGAACTTACAGATGTTCCAATCGTACCTTTTATTTCAGTATCATCAGTACTATACTCTTTACTAAACGCCTCATTACCAGCAGCACTGATACTAACGCCCCACTTAGCAACTCTTGCAGTATCTGTTCCAGTACTAGTAGTTACATACTTAGCAAATGTACTAGATACTAAAGTTAAAGATAGTAAAGCAACGAAAACTGTTACTAAACCTATAATAAATAATTTGTTTTTCTTCATTTTAATTCTCCTCGTATAAATATTATATATGTACTACATAATGTGACCAATTATGTTAATACCAAAATAAGAGACCAAAAAAGTGCTAAAATTTGATTGGCACTTCATATTATAATTTTATAAATTGTTTCGTAATAGGTCATTTTTAATGTATTATTTAATGATTATTTCCGAAATCACTTATATTATACCCCCCCCCC
>HF988710.1:20591-41906 GCA_000431235.1 Coprobacillus sp. CAG:698
CCCCCCCCCATCATTTTTGTCAATATTTTTTTTATTTTGTCATTGACATAATTAGATGAAAACGTTATATAAAAATAAAAAAATGTATAAATATCTTTTATACAACTTTCTTCAAAGTGTATTTTTTTTGTTTTATCAAAAGAAAAAAACTAGCCAATTAAATAGCTAGTTTAGTTATTGTCTGTTTCTTCACGAGCAGCTTTTTCTTTTCTTAATTCTTCTAGTTCTGCCTCTAGTTGAGCTTTACTTTCTTCATTCTTCTTGTTTTCTAGTTGTTTTTGTACAAAGTATACTGCAAAGAATATAGCTGCAGGAATTAATATCAATAATATAATACCTATAGGTTCACGTAATTTCATTGCAAAGCCACCTAGACCTGCAAATCTTTTTACATAAACTCCTTGAATTTGTTCAGGTGTAATTAAATCAGGATCTTCAGATGGTGAGTTATCACCTTTCATGATGTAGCGCACTTCGTTTTTTTCGTTAGTTGTTTTGCGAATAACTCTATGGGTAATTACAGAGCCATCTCCAGCAATGTATGTTGCAATATCGCCGACTTCTAATTTTGTAGCATCTACTTTTTTGATTATGATTAAATCGTTTTTATTAAAAGCACCATTGTAGTTTGGATCAGTTGTATAGTATCCAATTGTCATTGAGTCAGATACAATGATTAAAGGGGCTTTATTAAAAACTGTTGGTATTCTATCCTTGTTAAGTGCTCCTTTTATTACTAAAGTCATATTGATAATAATAAGAGGTAAAAAAATAACCAACAAAACTATTCCAACAATGTTTAGTGCAGATATCTTTCTTTTAGAAGTATTTTCGTTCATGATTTTTTCTCCAATCGTTTTTTTCGCTTTTCATTTTACACCATAAAAAAATATTTGTCAATAATAATTATTCTCATTTTTAAACATTTGTATAATTGTTTTAGTAAATATTCTCTTAATATAAAAGAAAAAATGTAGTGATTTTACTCACTACATTCGTCATTATCATTATCGTTATTTTGAAATCTTTTTATAAGTTGTGCCCCAATTAAACCTATTACTATTCCAGCAATAGTACCAGAAATCAGTAAGGCAGGAAGGTAACCAATTATTTCTTTTGTAGAAGTTACAATACAAGCAGTAATTATTTGGCCAATGTTATGAAATACACCGCCTATAACACTTACTGTAATACAAGAAAACCAATTTAATTTCTTTAGAATTATCATAACTAATAAACTAAGTATTCCACCTGTTAGGCTATATAATAAGCTATAAGCAGAACCAAATAGCCAACTAACAAGTAATATACGAACCAAATTAACAATTGTTGCTTCTTTCCAGCCAAATCGATATAACAAAAAGATTATTGCTATATTAGGTAATCCTAACTTTATTCCTGGAACAGGAATAAATGTAGGAATTTGACTTTCAACGAAAGAAAGAATCATTGCTAAGGCTACAAATATACTTAAGTATGCTATTTTTTTAGTTGTTTTCATTGGATGTCCACAAAATTATCTGTACCATAAACTGTTATAGTCAGTTTGTTTGGTAAGCATGTAATTGTTTCTCCTTCTTTGCTGATTTTACCTTGATTTACACAAATCTTATCTCTGCATGTTGCTTCTTTTAGCCATGCTTCATTGTTTTTAATAACTAAAATATTAGTTCCACCATTTAACTCATAAGTTCCTTCTTCTGTAAATGAATATCTGGCAACTTCAGAACCATTGATCCTAACAATTACTCCTGAACCTTGTTTTTTGCATAATTTAATTACTAAAAGAGAAATTAGAGCAATAACTAATATTCCAGCAATAACTAGTATGTCTCTTTTTTTCATTAAAATGCTAAGAAAGCAAGAGCCATCATACCAGCAATAAGTAAGCTAATAGGAATTCCTCTAAATGCTTTAGGAACAGCTTCTTCATCGATTCTTTCATGCAATGTACTAAATATTATCATAGTAATTGTTAAACCAATTCCAACTGCAACTGAAGTAATTATTGCTTCAACAAATCCTAATGAAGTTCCATTAATACATAAACCTAAAACAGCTCCATTTATTGCAAATGTTAAGAAGTCAACTTGACAGAATCCTTCTAATTTTTTCTTAGAAATTAAATGTACAATTTCCACAACTACTAATACAACTAATACAAATACTATTGTTTGTAAGTATTCTACTTTTGCAAGTAAATACTTATTTATTGGCCATGTAATTAAAGTTGTGATTAACATTACAATTGTAGTTCCTGCACCAATTATTAGTGATTTTTTGATTGAACGATTATTTTCAATAACAGCACCAGTACCTAAAAATTTAAGTACGGCATAGTTATTTGACAAAATACCAGCAAGTAAAATACCAAGAGCGATTTTCAATGTCATTACTCAGCAACCTCCTCTTTTGTTTCTAACTTTTTACCAATTTTTCTTATAACTGCAAGAACAATTGCTAATACTAAATATCCACCAAAAGCACCAGCTAATGTTTGGATTTTTATATTTTGTAAGAATTCAATCTTTAATCCAAAGAATGTTCCATTTCCAAGTACTTCACGGAATAAAGCACAAACAACCATAATTACTAAGAAGAAAGCACCAGTAATTAAAGCAGATATAATTGATGTGCCCTCTTTTTCCATACAAGAGATTTCATTTGCTTCTCTAAAATTAACAGCACTAACAGCTAAACATGCAAGATGAACACCTAACATATCAACTACATCTGGAAAATATGCTGACATAACCATATTAACAAGTGATGTAAAACCTGTTACTATTAAAATATATGTTGGAACTTTTGCTTTTTCAGGAACAATATTTTTGATTGCGGAAACGATGATTGATGTTAATAGTAAAATAACAATAACAGCAGCACCCATTCCAAGAGCAGCTCTAATATCGCTACTTGAAGCCATAACAAAGCCTGCACCTAATGGAATTAATAGAGAAGGTGTTCCTCTAAGAAGTAATTTATTTAAATTTGTCATTAGTTATTACCTCCATCTTTTAATGTTTTATATGTTGCAAAAGCATCCTTTGTAGCTTCTTTAATAGCGTTGCTTGACATTGTAGCTGAAGCAATTAGGGCTTTTGAACCATCGCCAAATGTTTCTTCAGTTAAGCCAACGAAACCATTTTTATAATCGCCTTCAGACCAGTTTTTATCAAAATTACCGAAATATTCTTGTTCAAAAACAAATTCATCAGCGTTCATCTTAACGATAGCTCCATTTTCATCGATGATAAAGTAAACATTCATTAATTGGAAACCAAAATTCTTTGTGTAGAATGCATAATATGTTTTTTCATCAGCAGTAAATTTAATTGCTGAAACAACAGTGTTAAATAAATTAACTTCTACGTCTTCTACGTTAGTTACATTTTCAATCATTCTATTTACTTTATTAACTAAAATAGTTTTTGTGTCTTTTCCATTAGCTTTTTGATAAGCTTTTGCTTCTGTTACTAATGTTTCATGTTCGCTAGTAACATCTTTTCCTTCGACATCATATACAGCACATCCACCAAGTGGATTTGTTATAACAAGATACATTTTATCACTATCTTTCATTATTAAAGCAAATCCTGAATCGTTATCGCCTTTATAGCCTTTTACGATATTTCCACTTCCAGCAATATCAGAGCATTTTAAGACTCCATTTGCTGCTAAGCCACTATGCTTTGTTGAAATTAATTCTGATAAAATTTGATCATCTGTTTTAACAGCTTCTTTGATTAGATTATTACTAATTAGAGCATCAAATCCCTCAGTAATAGCTTCTTTAAAAGCGTTAGATGAGAAAGTCACTCCACTATATACACCAACGTCAGCTAGTGTTGAGTCTTTACCAACATAAGATAATGGATAGTCTTTAAAATCAAGTGATTCATGGTATTCATTAACTTTAACGCCACAAATTTTACCATCACTTGTTACACCTACTGTGAAAACCATAGGTTCTTTTGAGTAATTTGATGTTGTTTCACAGCAGAAAACAAATCCTTTACCAGTAGTTTCATTATATACTTTGGAAACATGTTCTTTTATATTTGTTAATTTTGATGATGCAGCATTACTTTTATCATAAATAAGTTCAAACTTTTCACCATCAGGCATAACTTCTTTTAATGGGGCTAATTCAGCACCATTTTTGTTTTCTTCGATTTTTGGACCAGTAATGAAATTTAATCCAATCATAAGTAATCCAAACACTATAACAACTATTGCAATAATCAATGAAGATTTAATATATTCTTTTTTCATTCTTTTATCCTCCTCACTGCTTATCTAATTCCACCTAATGTTCTTGGAACGCTAATTTTTTCAATTAATGGAACTAATAAGTTCATAACTAGAATTGAAATTGAAACACCTTCTGGGAATGATCCATATTTTCTAATGGCAAATGTAATTAATCCACAACCAACGCAGAAAATGATTTTTCCTAAATTACTAATTGGTGTTGTAACATAGTCTGTTGCCATAAAGATAGCACCAAATAGTAAACCACCTGCTAATACATGTGATAATGCAAATGTACAGCTTCCGTCAGCAATTAAATAGCAAAGGAAAACAGTTAATACGAATGTTAATGGAACATACCATTTAATTACTTTTCTTACTACTAGATAAATATAACCAATAAGTAAAGCTATAGCACAAGTCTCACCAATTGTTCCACCATGATTTCCAATAAATAATTGAAGTAAAGTTGGTATTCCAGCAGCATTTTTTCCCTCATTTAGAGCAGCTAAAGGTGTAGCACTTGATACAACATCAGGGTTAATTGGTTGTCCACCACCAGCAACTGATGCAAATGTTAATAACAAGAATACACGTGCAGCAATAGCAGGGTTAACTATATTTTTACCTAAGCCACCAAATAAGCACTTAACAACGATAATAGCAAAAACACTTCCTAATACACATTGCCAAATTGCAACTTTAGTACTTAAGTTTAAAGCAAGAATAAGACCAGTAACAACAGCACTTAAATCACCAATTGTTTGTTTCTTTTTAATACATAAATTAAATACAAATTCACTTAGTACAGCACTTATTACGCAAGCAAGTATAATCCACACGGATTTTAAACCAAATATAACTATTGAAGCAACAGTTGCAGGTAATAATGCGATTAATACATCAAGCATAATATTTTTTGTTGAAGTACGACTACAAATATGAGGTGCAGCAGAAACATTTAGATTTTCCATTATTTGTTACCTCCTTCTTTTTTAGCTCTTTCATAGTTTTTCAAGAATTTCTTTGCTTTTTGATTAGCATCAAGTAATCTTCTATGAGCAGGACAAATATAAGAACAACTTGCACAGTCAACACATTGACGAACACCTGTAGCGATTAATTTTTGAGCGCGTACGTCTTCATCTTTTTCCTTCAAAGCAAGTTCAACAGCAGGAACATCAATTTTGATTGGGCAATGATTAATACAACGTCCACAATGAATACAAATAGTTGGATCAGGGACTGCACTATGTTTTTCATCAAATGCTAAAACACAGTTAGCAACTTTTACGATAGGATCATTAACTGAAACAACAGCATGTCCATTCATTGGTCCACCAATAACAACTTTTCCAACCTCAGTTTTTAATCCTGTTTTTTCAAGTAAACATGAAATTCTAGTTCCAATTGGAGCTATTAAATTCATAGGATTAGCAACAGCAGGTCCATCAACAGTAACAATTCTCTCAACAAGAGGCATACCAGTTGATAAATATTCAGCCATCTTTGCTAATGAAGAAACGTTAATAATTATTGCATGGAATGATGGGAATCTCTTTCCAGCAATGGCAACACGTCCTGTTGCATTATATAACATAACTTGTTTAGCACCTTGTGGATAAATTGTTTTTAATTCTTTTATTTCCACGTAATCTTTTCCTGCAAATACTTCTTTCATTTTTGCAATAGCATCAGGTTTATTCTTTTCAATACAAATCATAAATTTTGCATTACTTAAATATTCACTTAAATATTTTCTTAAATATTCAACACCTGATACAATTAACTCAGGATGATCTATCATCATTCTGTGGTCACTTGTAATGTATGGCTCACATTCAGCGGCATTAACTAATACTGTATCAACAGTATATGTACCATTTCTCATTTCATTAAGTTTAGCCCAAGTTGGAAACGCTGCTCCACCTAGACCAACACATCCACTTTCACGAACTGCTTCTAAGAATTCATCAGCATTATTCATTACTGGTGCTTTTAAATTTGGATCTTTTTCCATTTTTCCATCGCTAGCAATATGAATTGCTAGAACTTCACCATTTGCACGCTTTAATGGAGATATTTCTGTAACTGTACCAGAAATAGTAGCATGAACTGGAGATGAAAATCTTTCACCCTCTTTGGCAATTAATTGACCAACATAAACATGATCACCAACATTAACAATTGGTACAGCAAGACTTCCTGAATGCATATCCATTGGTAGAATTACTTCTGTTGGAGTAGTAATTCTAACAGGTTCACATTTTGCAGTGTTCTTGTTATGAGCCAAATGTAATGAGGAAATATTTTTTCTAAAAGCCATAATATCCTCCTAATTAATTATTTTGCTCTATAGGCTTTATTCCTGATGTATATTTTAATGATCCATCACTATAGATCCATAATACATCAACATTTTCTAATTTTTCAATAAGTGCTTTACCTTCTTCATAACTCATACAAAATAGAGCTGTCGATAAAGCATCAGCTAATCCACTATCTTTTGTAATAATAGATACTGATATAAAATAATTGGCTGGCATCAACGTTTCACAGTCAATAATATGATGGTATTTTACTCTATCAACTATAAAATATCTTTCATATGTACCTGATGTAACACATGATGTATCAGTTAAACTTAAATACATAGCATATTTTGAGTCTGGATTAAGGGGATCTTTTATTCCAATTATCCATCCACTTCCATCAACTTTAGTTCCAATTGTTCTAATGTTGCCACCGACATTTAGAACATAACTCTTACATCCTCTCTCAACTAAAGCTTGGGCACTTCTTTCTACAGCATAGCCCTTACCAACAGCTCCAACATCTAAAGAGGCTTTAGAATCAGATATTCTTACGGTTTTATTAACTTTATCAATTTCTAATAAATCAATACTAGTATGTAAAGATGCTTCTTTAAGAACTTCCATATCAGGAATTTTAGCTTCCTTAGGATTATCTAAAGCACTTTCGCGAGCATCATGCCAAGGTTTTAAAACAGCGCCTAACATGATATTCATTTTACCATTTGTTAATGAATATAATTCTTTAGCATATTCTAAGAAAACAATTAATTTCTCATCAACTTTTTGAGGTTCACCACCAGCATTTTTATTTATTGTACATAAATTCACTAAATCAGAATACTCGTGGTAAATATCAAATAATTTATGATATTCTTCTAAAACTAAGGCAGCAGCATCACAATTTGCACTAAACGTATCTTCATCATCACCAGCATAACTATAAATATTACTTACTGTATCAAAAAATGTAAAATACGTTCTACCCCATGGTTTTATTTCTTCATTATGTGAAAAAATCGAGCAACCCGTCAAACAAATGAGTTGCCCGAAGATTAAGCACAGAACAAATATTTTTTTGTACATTGACAAAATCTTATTCATCTGTAATATCCTTTATTAATTATCTTGCATTTGCAACAGCTTTTGCAACGACAGCTTTAATATCACTAATTTGAATTGTACAACCAGCATCTAATAATACTTTATCAGTTGCCATTTGATAGTTATGAGCATTTGGAGCTGTTTCGATGTTTTTAACTTCTTCAGCTGTTTTGCCAAGAACGTATTTAGAGAATTCAGCAGATTGTAAATACCATTCTTTAACGATTCCGTCGCCATTCATATCCATATCTTTACCATATTTAGCCATATTGTAATCTTCTTTTAAGCAACGTTTTGTATCAACAAATGAAGTTTCAGTAACGCCTGTAGCATCAAAAGTAATCTTAGGTTGAATTGCATCATTTAAGCAAGCAACGATTTTTCCATCTTCAACTACTGTAGCAGCGAAATCAGAATACATATTAATAGCACCAGCTTTTTCTTCAGTAACGTTAGCAGATGATGTGTCTGCAAATGAAGTTGCAGCAACACCTAAAGTGTATTTAGCAGTTTCTTTACCTTTGAATGATTGACCTTGTTCATCAACACATGCTTTGTAAACAGCACTAATAAAATCAGTGATTTGGATTGTGCATCCAGCGTCTAATAAAGCTTTATCTGTAGCCATTTGATAACCATGAGCATTTGCAGCAGTTTTGATATTTTTAACTTCTTCAGCTGTCTTACCAACAACATAGTTTTCGAATGCTTTAGCTTGTTCATACCATTCTTTAACGATTCCATCGCCATTCATATCCATATCTTTACCATATTTAGCCATATTGTAATCATCGCCTAATTCCATTTTAGTCTTTAGATTAGTAACAGTATAAACACCTTCAGCTAATGTAGCTTTGTTTTGTACTGCGTCTAAACGGCAAGAAATAATTTTTCCATCTTTATCAAGTAATACTGCAGCAACAGTTGCATCAACTTGAGCTTGTTTTTCTTTTGAAGATGCCATATTTACAGTAACACCCATACCTAATTTGTAATCAACTTCTTTTGGTTCTTCAGGTTTTTCTTCTGGTTTACATGCTGTAGATACGCATAAAACTAGAGCACAAATTAAGCAAGTTAAAACTTTAAATAATTTTTTCATTATAAATCTTCCTTTCATTTTTATAAAATAACATAGTTTTACTACATCCATCACTTATTATACTCCTTTTCGATAAAAAAGTCAATATTGTTTCAATTTTATAAAAATTAATATATATGACTATTTTTGTATACAATATATACTTTTTGTTATACCTATTTATTTTTTTATATAAATTCATAATTAAATAATAATTTTTTGAGGAAATAATTGCTTAGATATTTAATCGTTTTTTATTCGAAAAATATCATTTTTCATATGAATTTATAACACCAATTGCCTGAAGAAATGAATAACATGTAATAGTTCCAAAAAACTTTACACCTCTTCTTTTTAAATCTAAAGCTATAGAGTCAGATAAAAAATTACTAACTTTATCACATTCATAAATTATTAATTCTTTGGAAAATAAACACAAATAATTGTAAAATGAGACATATTCTTCTTGTATATTTTTGAATACCTTGGCATTGCTAATACTTTCATTAATTTTTAATCTATTACGAATTATATCTTTATTACTCAAAAGTTTTTTATTTTTTGATCTTATAATTAATAACCATGGTTAGATCAAAATTATCATATACTTCTCTAAAGGCACTTCTTTTATTTAAAACACATTCCCAACTCAAAACTGATTGGAATGATTCTAAGATAATCATTTCAAATAAATATTCATCATCTTTATGAACAAATCCATACTCTTCATCATGATACTTGATATAAAGAGGATTCTTTAAATTACACCATTTACATCTATTTATGATAAAATTGATTTCCTTCTAATTTTAGTAACATGAGTTTATTTTCTAAACCTCCACCATATCCAACAAGTTTGTTGTTTTTACCAACAACACGATGACAAGATATAATAATACAGATAGGATTCCAACCAACAGCTCCCCCAACTGCTTGACTAGACATTCTCTTTAAACCTTTTTTAGTGGCTATTTTTTTCGCAATATCACCATATGTAATAGTTTCTCCATATGGTATTTTCACAATACAATCAATGACTTCCTGGCGGAAACTAGTAATATTATCAATTAAATACTTAGGTGTAAAATTAGGATTTTTACCAGAAAAGTAAATGTCTAACCATTTTATGGTTTCTTCAAAAATTGGCAAGAGTTTTACTTCACAATCTTGTACATGCTTATGTTCATCTTTTGATTTATCAAACCATAAGCCTTTTAAATAAATTCCATCACTTGTCATTATCATGTTTGATAAACCATTAGGAGTTTCATAATAATATTTATACATACATCTATCCTCCAACATTATTGCATTATATAAATAACTATTATTAATATAGTATATATAGTTTTATAAATTAGTCATAATATATCATCTATTATTTGTATTATATTTTGTATTGTATTATATGTATTGTACTATATATAGAAAGAGTATATTACGCTTATATTAATAAACAATTCCAAAAACCACTTTGTCATTTACAAAATCAAAATATTTTACGTAAAAACCATAATTTTCTAAGTAATCATAATATAATATCATTTGGTAATTAAAATCATCATTTATAATTTTTTCAATTTCTTTGAATGATAGACAATTAGTATAATTCTCACTCAAGTATTTGCCTATTAGTTCATAATTTTTATCTATTATATTTAATCTTGAAAATATTTCATCCTCCAAAAGTAATTCTCTTACAATTTGTTTAATGTCATTTTCATTTTTTGTTTCAAGATAGATTTTGTAAATTATTGATTTTAAATTACTCTTACAATTATATTTCTTATTAGCGATTGCTTTAAGTTTCTCATCTGTTAGAAAATATTTTGAAACTTTATTTACAACCTTTTCGTTATAATCTATGCCTAATAATTCATTTTTTATTTTATTCAATAGCTTTTCACTTTCAAAAGAATAATCATCATCATTAAAAGTATGACTATTGATATACTCTTCAAGCAAATCAGTAAATATAGGATTATCACCATCTAAAGTATAAAAACCAATATCACCATAATCATTTAAACGATTCAAACCAATTTGTTTAAAATAAGCAAAAACAGTTTTAAAATCAAGATTTTTGCATTTTATAGGATCTAAAAGTAAGAAAACATTACTTTCTTTACATAATCCTAAAAGTCTAGGAATATCATGTTTAAATTCTTCAAAGTTTTCATATATTATTTTTTCTTTTTTGTTTTGTCTATATATTACTGCATATTCAGGAAAAGACTCAGATAATAAATATAATCTTTTTTTCATTTTGTAAATCACCTATTTAAATATATTTATTATAACTTTTTTATAATTTAAAGTCAAATATTTTCGTTTAAAAAAACTAATCTATAAAACACTATCATTAAATGTCTTATAGATTAGTAATTTATGGTACATTTATATAAAATATCTTTTTCACTTAAAACTAAAAATAATTATAATAGTTCTATGAATATAATACGAATATTAAAAAGAATAAATTTACGTTTTTCTATTTAATTTGTTATCATTTTATAATTTATTAAATCACAATATGCTAAAGTTTAAGTTGTATTTATTTTTCATATTTCAACTTTTTGTTGTGATAATATTAATTCTATCATACAATGGTAAGTTAATATTTCATTTTCAAATAATACATAAATTAATTTCAAAAATGCAACTAACTATTTCATTAAAAATAATTTTTTATTCTTCTTTTATCATTCTATAACCGATTCCGACGTGAGTTTGAATATATTGTGGAGACGTAGGTGACGGTTCAATTTTTCTACGTAATGTTGCCATAAATACACGCAAAGAGGCAACATTGCTTTCCCATACTGCACCCCATATCTTTTGTGTAATAAAGGTATGAGTTAGCACTTTTCCAACGTTTTGCGACAATAAGCACAACAATTTGTATTCTATAGGTGTTAGATGTAATTCAGAGTTGTTAAGATATGCGCATCCTACAGCATAATCTATTTTCAGATTTCCATTTATAAAAACTGATTCCGATTTGTTAGACGATTGCATCGCCGATAATCTTCTTTTTGTAACACGAATTCTTGCAAGTAATTCTTCTACTGAAAATGGTTTTGTTAGATAATCGTCTGCTCCGACATCCAATGCATCGATTTTATCTTTATCTTCAGTTCTTGCACTAATTACTATAATAGGCATTTGTGACCACGTACGTATTTTTTTTATAATGTCTATGCCATCAATATCTGGTAAACCCAGATCCAGTAAAACAACATCTGGATTATGTGAAGATGCCATCATAATAGCACTTTCCCCACTTGTTGCAGTCATATAATCATAATTATGCATTTTTAATGTTGTTCCTATAAGCTTCCTAACTGGTGCATCATCTTCCACAACCAAAATTAGTAAGTTATTCATTAATTTTCACCTCCCCAATAGGCAATGTAAAGGTAAATACAGCGCCATGTGGTTTATTATCTGAAATCGATATTTCTCCACCATGAGCATTTATTATGGCTTTGCATAGTGAAAGTCCCAACCCAATGCTACGACGGCAATCAGCAATTTTGTTTGTACCCGTGTAAAACATATCAAATACTCGCTCTTTTTGTTCATCAGATATTCCATTTCCATTATCTGCCACACTTATACGTACCATTTTCTCATCTTGTTCTGTAATAATCTTAATTTGTGAATTAGAGGATGTATATTTGATTGCGTTGTCTAAGAGATTTATTAAAACCTGTACAATAAGTCGAGCATCCATCTTAGCAAGAATCAAGTCATCAGATTGTATCACAGTAATTCTTTGTTTTTCGCTTTTAGTATGAATATGTTTCAAAGCTTCACTTATTACATCCCCTATAAGTTCTGTTGTTAAATTTATGTTCATTTTTCCTTCTTCCAAACGAGTTACTGATAATAAATTTTCAACAAGATTTATAAGCCATAGTGAGTCTTCATAAATATCTTCATATATTTGTTTTTTTGTTTTGTCATCAATATAATTACCGTTAGAGATAAGGTTACTCGCGTTACCAGAAATTGAAGTGAGTGGAGTTCGTAAGTCATGGGATATTGAACGAAGCAGATTTGCACGTAATTGCTCATTTTTTGCCAAAATCGCAGTTTGTTCTCTTTCTTTAGCATTTACGATGGCATCAACAGCAATCGCGCATTCACCAATAATTGAGAGCGCAATACTTTCGTTAAATGACTCAATTGAGCTATTACCTACGAAAATGCCTATAACTCCGTACTGTTTATTGCTTTTGCGTATTGGAAAAAAAACATAGTTACTTTCGGGACAGATATCCGTGCCTTTTCCTGCCTTAGCATTGTTTTTCATTACTTGCATAACAATATGCTCATAATTTGATATTATATTAGGATTTTTTTCCACCAACGATGAGTAAACCTTCTGACCATTTTCATCAAAAACGAGAATATTTTTATTTAATAATTTTCTTAATTGATTTGCTGTTACTCTAAAAACATCTGCTTCATTGGATGATTTTTGAATCAATTGGTTAGCATCAAAGAGAATTTTTGTTCTATAAGAAGTTTGTGTCGCTTGACGTTCACGCGTTTTCAGTTTATCAGTTGTCCCACCTATTATTAGAGATGCAATTAGCATAATCATAAAAGTAATAGCATATCCATTTCCGTACGCCAAAAATGAAAATCTTGGTTCCGTAAAAAGAAAATTAAAAACAAATACGCTTGCAATAGATGATGCAACCCAAAAAAATTTGCTTTTAGTCAGTATGGCAATAATCAGAACGCCAAGCATATAAATAGTAATTATATTTGCTTCTGTGAATCCAAGCGTTGAAAAAAGAAATCCAAGTAATGTAGAAAGTAGCACTATGACTAGTGAAATCACAAATTCTTTAACTATATTTGCTATATTTCGTTTTTCAAAAAGTTTTTCCTTTCTATTATCTATGCTTACATCACTATCTGGAATAATATGAATATCAACATTAGGAGCAAGGGATATCAATTTTTCAGTAAAATTGGGCCTGCGTATAAATTTACGTTTACTGATAACAGTTCTTCCGATAACTATTTTAGTAACACAAGAAAGACGTGCGTATTCAGCAATTTGAAAAGCAATATCATCTCCACATACGATAGCTATCGACGCTCCCATCATTTCTGCAAAATGAATGTTTGTAAGTAATCTATCTGAGTCTTCTGATGACATTGATTCAGAAACTGGAGTTTTTACATAAATTGCCGAAAAAGTTGCATTAAAGGCTTTTGCCATAGCAGCCGCGTTTTGTATAATTTTTATGTTTGAAGGTGCAGATGACAAACAAACCAATACATGTTCTTTATTATTTAGAAGCACTTTCTCCATTTTATAAACTATGTCTCCTTAAATTTCTAGTAATCGTATTATATCATACTTTTTTTACAAATTCAATATGATTATATCTGTTATCGAAACTAATTTAAATATATTGATGAAATTTATGCTATCAATTAATTATTCTTTAAATATGTAATATTTTACTTAGTTCTTCATAATATTAAATAATCTTTTCAAAATTTTTAATATCACTAATTTCTATTTCAAATGTATTTTGCTTTTTTTATTAAAATTATAATTGATTTTTTACAAAAAAAGTTAATTGTTCGTCAAAAAACCGAAATAATAACTATCTATGTTGTAATAATTATTATTACGGTCTTAATTTCTATTGATTATAGTATCTAAATGTCAAAACATTTTCTCATTGATTTATATTCTCCAAGCACTAAAAGTGTTTCTTCTCCTGAAAGAATAGTATTAGCAGAAATAGCTGCATTAATTTTTCCATTTTTCTTTGTTGCAATAATATTTACATTATATCTTCTACGAATATCTATCTCTTGAAATGACTTTCCAACCCAAGAATGCGGTACAGAAACTTCAAAAATTGAGCAAGAATCTCCTAGTTCTATATAATCGAGAATATTGTCTGAACTATAACGTATTGCCGCCCATGTTGCAAGTTGTTTTTCAGGGTAAATTATTTCATCAGCACCATTACGTAGAAGGAATTTGGCCTGAACATCTTGTTCAGCACGTGATACAACCTTCTGTGCGCCTAATTCTTTTAATAAACATGTTGTTTCAAGAGAGCTTTGAAAATTACCGCTAATAGTGACAATGCAAACATCATAATTCTTTATACCTAACGATTTCAACATTGTTTCATTTGTACTATCACCAATTTGCCCATTGGTCACATATGGCATGGCATCGTTGATTCTTTCTTCATTTTCGTCTACTGCCATAATCTCATGTCCTAACTCATGCAATTTCATTGCTATGTATTTTCCAAATCGACCAAGACCTATCAATAAAATGGATTTTGTTTTCATATAAATTCCTCCTTAACCGACTGCAATTGTATCTGTCGGTAATTTAGCTATTTGTTTTTTATTTGCACCGAATGTAGCATATATCAATGTTAATCCACCAACTCGCCCGAAAAACATGGATAAAATTAAAATTAGTTTAGATATTATTCCAAGCGATGGAGTAATCCCAAGTGTAAGTCCTACCGTAGCTACGGCAGAAGCAGATTCATATAGACAAGATGTAATAGGTAAGTTTTCAATCTTACTTATAGCCATTCCTCCAAACAAAAATAAAGTTATATACATTATAAATATTGCTAATGCTGTTTTAACCGTCTCATCAGAGATACGACGTTTCATAAGTTCTGCATTATCTTTTTTCCTAAATATGGAAATGGTAGATGAGAACAAAACAGCTATAGTTGTAGTTTTCATACCACCAGCAGTTGAACCAGGTGAACCCCCTATCAACATAAGAATGATCATTAGATATAAACCTGTATCGCTAATTAAAGTAAGATTTATTGTATTAAAACCTGCTGTCCTTGGTGTCACCGATTGAAATAAAGATGCCAAAATTCGTTCTCCCATAGGCAAATCAGTAAACTCGAAAAAGAAAAAATATATAGCAGGTAAAACAATAATAATAGCAGTCACTATTAACACAACTTTACTTTGGGTTTTGTAATTTTTTAGTTGCAATTTATATTTACAAACGTCTTCCCAGACAAGAAAACCGATTCCACCAATAATAATCAACAACATAATAGTAATATTGATAACAGGCTGTGCAGAATAATATGTAATAGAAGTAAATTCTCCACTTTTTGAACCCATAATATCAAATCCAGCATTACAAAATGCAGATATTGAGTGAAAAATTGCGTACCATATTCCTTCCGCTCCATAATCAATGCAAAATACGGGAAGCATAATAAGAGCACCCAAAAGTTCAATCAATAGTATCCCCTTTATTATAAATCCAGTTAATCGAACTATACCACTCAAATTAGGTGCAGATATTGCACTTTTCATCGTCTCTCTACTGAATAAACCAATTTTCTTACCCGAAATAACTGCAAGAAAAACGGCGATGGTAACAACTCCCATACCTCCAATCTGAATCATGAGCAGTATAATGATTTGACCAAATATCGTCCAATATGTTGATGTATCGAACACAACAAGTCCCGTTACACATACAGCAGACGTTGAAGTAAATAGAGCATCTATAAAAGATGTCCATTGATGAGATTGAGAAGAAATAGGTAACATTAATAAAAAAGTACCCAGTAAAATAACTCCTGCAAATCCCAATAATATTATTTGAAAGGAAGATAATTTCTTTTTAGGTTTCATAATTTCCATGCAAAAACCTCGATTTCTTTTTCTCTATTATACCATTTTTTTTATAAAAATGCTATAAATTTATCCAGAAATATATTAAGATTGTATAAAGATTTCTCATTTCACAGGATCTAAAATTAAGAAAATATTATTTTTTTACATAAGTCTAAAAGTCTAGGAATGTAACGTTTAAATTATTCTAAATTTTTATATATTTTTTTTCTATATATTACTGCATATTCAGGAAAAGACTCAGATAATAAATATAATTTTTTTTCATTTTATAAAACATATTATTTAAACATATTTGTTATAACTTCTTTATAATTTAAAGTAAAATATTCTAAAATCTTTAATTGCATATGTCACATTATTTTAATTTTTCAATAAGTTTTTCAAATGAATTTGCATTCAAAATAGTATTCGAAATAAATTCACCTTTATAAAAATTAGCCCAACAATTAAATACACATAGAGCATTTTTAGCTTTGGCAAGTGAATCTATTTTCACAAAATTAATTTTAATCCCTTTATTTTTAGAATAATCAATTAACTCTTGAACCTCATATTCAACATAAGGACATTCATTACTATAAAAAATTGTAAAATCAAGATCATCAATTTTCATTTTTCTAGCATTATCAGCAAATCTTGGTACAGCCTTATCATCAAATTGTAGTGCTAATAACTCATAATCATTGATTTCATCGATTACTTTAAATCCATAATGAATAAAGAATTCCTTTTCGCCAATAAAAGGTTTTTTCTTTTTTGAACTTAAAGTACAAATTCCACTCATACCTTTTTCTTTTGCATCATTTATAGCATACTCAAGTAATTCTTTAGCAATGCCTTTACCCTTAAAACTACCTGCTACCCATAAACAATAAATATATTCATAATTACTGCCTACAATAGGAACCCAAGCTGTTTCGATTGGTTCATATTCGATAAACACTTTACCTCTCGCATTTAGTTTTCGAAAAACGTGACCATCATTTAATTTATTTTCGATCCACTTCTTCTTAGCCTCAACACCATATTGATGTTTTTTATCACCAATTACACAGCATATGTGTTCATTTTCAATGTTATCTTTAGTTATATTTATATATTCATTCATCTATTTTACTCCTTCTAGTGTTTTAATTCCATTGATAATTATCTTTAATGATAAATCAAAACTCTCTTTTATAGAAATAGGATTTCCAAAAGCATTGTTATTTACTAATAAACAAAAGCCCTCTAAAAACCCTCTTAAAGTTCTTATAATATGATTTATGTTATCATCACTAATATTTAATGTTTTCATTATTTTAAATAATATATTGAATAGTCTCTTAGTAGCATTATCTTTTTCAATGCTATCATACTTGTTATACCATAACATAGCCATAAACACTCCTATATTATTTGTGGCATAATCATAAAAAACATTGCTCATATTATTAAGTGCCTCATAACCTGTTACACCAACAGCTGAGTCTATCATTTTATTTTCTAACTGTTTCCATCCATAAACCATAAGTTTATTCTTAACATCATCAAGACTAGAAATATGATTATATAATGATGGTGACTTTACATTTAATTCATTAGCAATTATTTTCAAAGATAAATTTTCTAATCCTATTTTATTAGCAATTAATGCTGAAGTTTCGATAATACTTTCTTCGCTTATCATATTTTTAGGCATAATATCCTCCTCAACTAATAGTATTAATATTATAACTAATTTAATTAGTTTTGTCAATATGTAAAAACCTAATAATTTACATTACTAGGCTAATACTTTTAATTATCTTTTATAATATTAATAAAGTTTTCTAAATAAAATTTTTTATTTTAAAATTTTCCATTCACCCGTTTTTCTTGAACCAATTCGTTTAAGAATTCCTTTTTCTTGTAATGTGCTAAAAATTCGTTCTATCGTTCTTTTTGAAAGAGATAATTCATTAGATATACTTTCAGCAGTTGAATTTGGGTTTTCAGATAATATTTTTATAACTTCTTCTTCTGAATGTGTCATATTTAAACCGACATTTAAACCGACATTATTTAACAATTAAAATGCCTAATAGATTCCATCTCTATTAAGCTTTATAATATCAATCAATTTTTATCTAAGAATATTCAATAACTTTGTAAAGTTTCATATATATTTCACATAATTAAAGTGATTTATTACTAAAGCATTTGCAAAACTTCTTTTTAGTTCTTTACAAATAATTATAACTAAATCTTTGGCATTATTCGTCTTTATTTAATGACAATATAAGAAATTTTAATTATTTTTTACTTCATGTATTAGTTTATTCTTCATAAAATACTTTATCATATGGCATTGTCCATCATTACTTTCAAATTCAGAATTATTTTGAAAAA
Organism: Coprobacillus sp. CAG:698; assembly: GCA_000431235.1. GTDB lineage: Bacteria > Bacillota_I > Bacilli_A > ML615J-28 > CAG-698 > CAG-698. The sequence continues at coordinate 39,399 of HF988710.1, forward strand.
TTATTGCAGGACATCCTCCTAAGCAATAATCACTAAATGGGCAATTTAAGCAATCATTATTTCTGTTTATTTTTCTATTTCTGATAGCATTAAGTTTTTCTATTGTTTGATTATTAACTATTATTTCTTGAAGTGATGAATGATTTATATCACCAAGTATATTAGAATTTCCATCAAACAATTGACAAAGATATACTTTTCCATTGCAATCAACCCTAGGAACGCAATCAACACATCCATCACTATAGAAAACACATCCTAAAGATTCTTCTGGCTTTCCGTATGTTAGAGTCATTTCAGGATATTTTTTAAATAATTCTTTCAATTTGTTAATCACAAGGTTTATCAATAAAATATCTCTTTTGTCATCAAAAACATAGTTCCATGATTTCCCTCTTCCTATTTTTTTTACAAAAGAAAAAGAAATATTTTTAATATTATACTTACTCATTAAATCAACAAAATTATCAAGATAATTATAATTAAGTTTATGTATATTAAATCTTATACTCACATTATCAATTTTATTTAATAACAATGCATTTTCTATAAAATCAATATTTTTCTTAAAAATGTTTTTTCCTCTTGTAAATGAATGGGTTTCTTCATTATATCCATCAAAAGTAACTTGAAATGACACATTTTTATTTAATAAATCAATTGTTTGTTTTTCATCTAACATCGTAAGATTAGTTATAATATTTGGCCTAACACCTTTTTTTATACAATAATCAATTATTTTCTTAATATCTGAGTGTAAAAATGGTTCTCCACCAGAAATTGCTATTGCAAAAATATTTTTTGAGTATAACTCATCAACAATTCTAAACACATCATCGCAATTAAGTTCGTAATGTTTTGAACCAGAGTCATTATAACAATATGGGCAGTTCAAATTACACTTTGAAGTAATTTCTACATAAGCTCCATTCAAATTTAAATTTATATTCCCCATTAGATTAAACCAAATTCATTGAATTTATCAATAGTTTCATTAAAATAATCTAATGGAAAATCATCATATTCTTCTAAAATACTTTCAAATAATTTATCAACTGAGTCATAACAATCTTTCTTTAAATAATCATAAACAACTTTTGCTGTATAATTTAATATATAAGTCTTTCCATCATTACTATCATATAGCATTATGTCGCCATCATCAAAAGCCGTTTCAATAAAAGTTTTCTTTATCTTCATATTATACTCCCTCCTCTATTTTACCAATATGATTATTGGTTTTACCACACGTAAATGAGTTTCCCTTAATACATCTTTCATTAGTTTTTACACCACTATACGAAATAGATGGACCACAAGTATATGATGTACCTTGAGAACAAAAAACTTGAGGACATGTTGTTGATGCTTTTGCATGTTTTTCTAAATCACTTTTAGTGAAACATAAAACTACTGGTTTTTCAAATTTTTTCATATCTATATTACCTCCTTTATTTTATATTTTAATTTATCAAAAACATTTATATCATTTTTTATCTAAACTTGCTAAATAATATATAAATCAAAAAGAAAGACCCAATAATTAAACAGATTTCTAACAAATCAAAATTAATATTTTGTTAATTTTATATTTAAAAGCTTATTAATTAATTTCTAATATAATAATCATATTGTTATCTTATTTTCTTTAAATGACAATAAATCCATATAATTTATAACAACATTATACCATTTAAGTAATTATATGTCAAACACTTAATAGAAACTCTTATAATAAGTTATTTAGCAAAATAATTTTTTAATTTATAATCATATTAAAATATGATTTTCTTATACAATACATAAAAAACATTTCCAACAAAATAGTTTGTAAATAAAAATAGTTCTGTCGAAAATTTTTGTGAAAAAGGCATCTGTCAAAAATTCTTGTGATAAAATTTAATCACAAGAAATATTTACAGAATCTATCACAAGAGATTTCTATTTTTGTAAACTTTATAAAAAAAGACTCCCTTCATGGTATAATTAATTGTCTATTATTATTCATAGAAAGGAGCAATTAATTATACCATGATTACAAATTATTTTAAAGTATCAAATATTGATTTTGATAAATCTTTTGTAATTAAAAACACTAAAGAGATTTATATCAATGCATTCTTTATTCCTGAAGAATATTATTGTCCTAAGTGTAAATCCTATAAACTTTACAAAAATGGTCATTGTAAGAAAACTGTTAAACATTGTGTCTATTTTTCTAAACTTATTGTTGTTAGGTGTAATTTTCAATTATACAAATGTAAGGATTGTGGTCATATCTTTCAAGAACATGATTACTTCTCACCTCCTTTTATATCATTATCGTATGAATCTATATTTGCTATATTTGATAAATTGAAAAAACCTAATGAATCTTTTGAAAGTGTTGCTAAAGATTTACATCTTTCAAGACAAAATGTAATTGATATATTTGATAGATTTTACGATTATACTCCTTCTCCCAATCTACCTGAAATTATTTCCTTTGATGAAAAACATATTGGTCGT
>HF988711.1:0-5005 GCA_000431235.1 Coprobacillus sp. CAG:698
TGAAGTTATCAAAACAGAAAAAGTTAGAGAAGGAGAAAGTGCAACAGCTCCTATAGTTGAAAAAAAAGAATATAAAGTAACAGGTTGGGATAAAGATTATAGCAATATAACAAATGATTTAGAAGTGAATGCTTTATTTATTTCTTTAAAGGATAAAATCTTAAATAGAATAGGTGGATTTATTAGGCGTGACAGTTATCAATATTATTTGTATGATGTTAATAAAACAGAGTTTTATGAGTATGATGATTATTATATAGTAAAAGCATATCCTCTAAAAACTATGAAAAGGTATATGCAATCAAAGACATATAAAGTACTTACAACAGGTTTATATGAGATTATTGATGCAAACGAGTCTATAACGTTTTACTATGTAGATAAAGACATAAATAATTTTAGATTGATTGAACTTTCAGATGCATATATTGATAACTATATAACACTTGATGAGTTATTGCAATTTGATGAAAGATTTGTGTTAAAAATTCCTACTATCAAGAATGATTATGAATATAATCCAAGTGAAAGTGAAATAGATGATATATACGAAAAAGCCTTAGAGTACAAAAAAGATCATGAGGATGTACTAGTTGGACACAAAAATAATTTTAAATGTATTGCAAAAATGAATGAATGCATAATTTTTTCAATAAAATTATCAGTGATGATTACACCTAGTAGATATGAAATGCAAAAAGCAGCTGATAGAATTTTCCTTTCTATGCTTAGTACAATATTAGTATATAGACAGGGAAAAATATATACTTTACAAGAGGCATATTCATATAGTTATCTATCATTAAAAGATGTTCACAATATACCAGGAACTTATGTATGTGATTTAGAAACAATAAAAATAAGATATATTGTAGATGGAAAACTATTAGAAGAAAAGAAAATAGATTCATATAGTAAACTTGATTTTCCAAATCCACCTGAAAGGGAAGGATTTAAGTTTATCGAATGGAAAGATGTAAATAAAATTAACATTGATGGATATGTATTTAGCAGTGGAACATTTGAAGCAGTTTATGAGAAAATATAATTACTTAAATCGAAATTAGATAAATAACAAACACTATTATATAAGGAGAAAAAAATAGCAAGATATGAGAAAATATATAAAATTAATAGTTACATTTTGTTTAATAATGATTGTAACTGTATTAAACTCGATAAATACGAAAGCAGTAACAGAAAATAATGAAAAAGTATATTGTAATGCAACAATAAATGATGATTTTGCTGATGATAAGGTTTCAGTTATACTTACAAAAGAAGAAACAATGCTTTTAAAGAATTATGTAAAAGAAGATTTTGTAAATGAAAATATATGTGTTATTGGTATTTCTTCAATGCAAGAAATCACAGAAGAATTAACGCAAACTATAAGAAACAAAATTCAAGAATCAAATGGCAATGAAAATATTGATTTTGGAACAATTAATATAAATGAATTTTGTAGGATATTTGAACTAACTATTGAAAATAAAAGTAAACAGAATGTTCTTATGGTAATTAGGGCAATTGAAAACGATAATAGATTTAAGTATGTCGGTGTAGATTATTATAATAATTTTGAATGTGCATCTTTCAATGAATCAAATGAAAATAGAAGGGTAAATGAATTTTCTTATATAGATAATGAAATGTATGATAAATATATAGAAAAATTAGGATTCTCAAAGATTCTAGATGCACGAGAAATATGCATAGGTTCAAGCGATGTAAAAGTAGGAGTTTTAGATACTGGAATCACATACAATAATACGGCATATAGTAATAATATTGATAAAGATTTGGCTATGACTTTTTGTAATTATTTACCAATGGAAGATCCTAGATGCGTAGATAATTATGGACATGGAGAATATATAGCGTGCATAATAGGTGGTAAAGGTGAGATTGATGTATATGATGATGATAATGTTACTACTACAAAAAAGTATATTTATGGTGTCTGTGAAAATGTTAAAATGATTTCCCTAAAAATATACGGAAGTTCCGATACAACTAATGATGAATATTACAAAGTTCGTTCTTTAAGAGTTGCAAGTGCTTTAGCTTATGCATCGGAAAATAATATAAAAATATTAAATAGTAGTATAGGCTCTGACAGAATAAATTTAGAAAACTCACTTGTTGAGCAACAAGCAATAAAAAATTATAATGGACTTATTGTTTCAGCTAGTGGAAATGATGCGACAAATATAGATATTAATAAAAAATATCTTCCATCATATGATTTTGATAATATAATAACTGTTGGGGCATTATCAAAAGATGGAAAATTTGCTGAGCGTGGTGGTAGTGAATGGAATGATAATTTTGGATCAAATTATGGAAAAGAAACAGTTGATTTATTTGCACCTGGAACAACAATTCTAACAACTAAAAATGAAAAAATTATTGCCGTAACAGGTACATCTTTCGCAGCTCCATTTGTAACTGGAACTGCAGCACTTCTTTTGTCAAAATATCCTAATTTATCTCCATTAATGATTAAGAAAATAATAATGGAAACTGTTGAGTTTGAAGAATCATTAATTGACAAATGTGTTACAAGTGGAAGACTAGATGCATATAAAGCATTAATTTTAAATGGAATTCAAGGCGAAGGAACACAGGCTAATCCATATTTAATTAGAAATGAATTTGAATTCAATTGTATACAAGCTTTAGATGGGGATAGAGTTTGCTTTAAGCAAGTTGCTGATATTGATTTTGAAAATAAAGAACATCATTTAAATGGGCACACATTTAAAGGTATATATGATGGAAATAATTATTATTTGAAAAATATTATATATTCAAAAGCATCAGATACAGGCAAACAACTTATAGGAAGTTTATTTGGGGCTAATCATGGAACTATCAAAAATGTAAAAATAAGTAGCTCAATAATAGAACTAGCTTATAGCACATCTCTAATGATGAATGTTGGGTCAGTAGTTGGAGCAAATAATGGATACATTTATAATGTTCAACTAAATAATGGATTTATAAGTGCAATTTCTCAAAACACAAATATTGGAGGATTAATAGGAACAAATTGCACTTCTAATAGTATTAGTATTGAAAATAGTCACGTAAAGAATACAATTATATATTCAAATGGACATACAGGAGGTATTGTTGGTGAAAATGAAGATGGAGTTATTAAAAATTGCTCCTTCACTAATAATAGTTTTATAAATTATTCTCAAGTTACTTTAGCTAACAAAGGCGTTGGGGGAATAATAGGTTTTAATAAAGGGAATGTATTGTTATGCAACATAGATAATACATCTTTAATAAAATACGACGGAATTGAGACAACATCCCAAATAAAGCCTTGTTTTGGTTTAATCATTGGTTTAAATTGGTATCCATCAGTAAATATAAATACTTGTACTGCGAGTGGAACATTAAACCAAGGAAATCTTAGAGCATTATATGGACAATTAGATAACTTTGGAAAGTTCTACGAACAAAAAATAGGATTGAATGAGTAATATGAAAAAGGTATTTACTAGTATTTTAATACTACTTATATTTATTGTTGCATTTGCAAATACATGCATAGTAGTAAAAGCAAGTACAAGTAGTAATTCATATGTAACAAAGGAACAGTATTTTTCAAATCTAAGAAATAATTTCTCACAGAATAAATTTGGAACATGTAGTTATATTGTACTTGAAAATCTCTTATCATATTATGATACATTTTATAATGATGACATAATTCCAGAAAAATATGAAGTTAATAGTAATAACAAAAGTGACTCACCTGGTAGTTACAATGATATAGATGATGTTAATGCTATGTCAAATAAACAAGAATTTATTAATTTTTGTATTAATAACAAAGAAAAATATTTAATAGCAAAACTTGTTTATATAGCAGTTTGTGAATTGAATTATGGTTTTCAGTTTGGGAGTGAACAGCAAATAAATTTGTTAAAATATTATTTGGCTACTGAAGCAAATCTTACAGAAAATATAGACTATACTCTTAATGAATCATCTGTTATCACTGACGAAACATGGATAGTGAATGAATTGAAAAAAGGTAGAATTGTTATAACAAATATGGCAGGAAACTTAGTTGAGCCCGAACAAAATTTTCAAGAAGTTTATATCGATGATTATGATTTTGAACATAGTGCTATTGCATATGAATGTGGCAGTTCAGATAACGAATTTTATATGCATTACGGTTATCATTCGGGAGATATAAATACTTATAGAGCAGGAGTAACCATAACTAGAAGTAATGGAAGTGTTATCAAATATAGTCATTTTTATAAATGTACTAGTATTTCAATGAATGTTGAACACAAACACTCGAAACGTTACTCGACATATGTGAATAGTACTAAACATATATCACATTGTCCTTGTGGATATAGTGAAGAGTCTATACATAATTATGAGTATATAGGTAGTAACACTGGAAAATGTAAAGAATGTTTAAATGAAAGAGCAATGGAGTTACCTAAAACTGTAATTTCTGATCCTGATAGTGGCACTTTATGTGGAACACATGTTAGGTTATATAATGGAGAATATAGAGGGACTGACTTAAACACAGGTCTTACAAGAATTTTATACCTAACATATGATGCTCCATCAGTTTCAAGACTAGATTATGAATGGAAATCAGATGATGAAAACAAAGCTATTGTTACCAAGTATGGTACTGTAATGGGAAAAGCACCAGGTTTAGTTACTATAAAAGCAATCTATAAAAATAATCCGGCAATAGTGGCGACAATTACTCTAACAATTTTTAAGGATGACACTTCGAGACAATGTTATATTAGCATGACAACAGATATAAGAGAAAAATCTTTTGAAAATGGAACTGAAGTTACTGAATTAAATCAACCATCAAAATTGTTTACCATACATAGTGGATATACAAGAGTTCTATGCTTTTCAGAAACAAATATATATCCAACTATAAAAGATTTCAACTGGAGTTCATCGAATCCTAATGTAGCAACAGTAAGTATATTTG
>HF988711.1:5076-68453 GCA_000431235.1 Coprobacillus sp. CAG:698
GGAGTTCATAAGAATAACAAAAATGTAAAAGCAAGAATTGTTTTTACAATATTACAAAATTAAATAAGAATAACTATCTATGCATAGAGATGTGCATAGATATTTTTTAAATAAATAGACAAAAAAAATAATGTATGATATAATAGCATTAGAATTAAGGTGAATATATGAATGAACTTATAGACATTTCTAATGTGGTACTAAAAACAGAAAGGTTAATTTTACGACCATTTACGTCAGACGACTTAAATGATTTTTATGAGTATGCTAAAGTTGATGGAGTTGGACAAATGGCTGGATGGCTTCCTCATCAAAACATCGAAAAGTCAAAACAAATTCTCGATAACTTCATAAATGAGAAAAAGACATTTGCTATTACTTATAATAATAAAGTCATCGGTTCGTTAGGCATTGAACTTTATGATGAGAAAAAAATACCTGAATATAATTTCCAAAAAGGACGTGAAATTGGCTTTGTTTTGGCTAAAGACTACTGGGGCCAAGGGTTTATGCCAGAAGCAGTTAACGCAGTAATTAAATATTTGTTTGAAGAAGTTAAACTAGATTTCATAATATGTGAACATTTTAACGATAATTTACAATCAAAAAGAGTACAAGAAAAGTGTGGCTTTAAATTTGTTAAAGAAGTTAAAATAATAACAAGATATGGCGTAAAAAAGATTCTTCGCTCAATATCATAAAAAAAGAAGATTATGATAATTAGATAAAAACACATTTGTAATAATTTTAAATAATTTTATAAATGTGTAAAAAAAATAATCTATTCCTATCACGATTGAAAAATCAATACAAATAGGAAATTATTAAATAAAAAATGAGGTGATTATATGACAAATATTCTTGAGTACATGAAGTGGAGAGATGACTTAAAGTTTGAAGAAAATGCTCCTAACATAATTGATTATTTTATTCTCGGATTACTACCAATTATTGATTTCAGAAAGGAATTAAATAAAGACTCAAAAGTAACAATTGAACAGTTATCAAAATTATATTTTACAAATAATCCATCAATTGAGAAACTTGGTTTAATTATACCAAGCAAAATGATTAGTTTATTTAAACTATTAGGAACATCGAATAGATTTAAGGATATATGCATCGACAACTATGTTTGTGATATATCTTTAGAGGAAGAAAAGCAATTCTGTGCAATGACATTTCATTTACCAAACAATGAAATATTTGTAGCATTTAGTGGAACAGATGATACAATTATTGGGTGGAAAGAAAATCTTGATATGATGTATAAAAAATTTATTCCTGCACAACTTGAAGGAATAAGTTATCTTGATAACTTGCAAGAGGACTATCAAGACATAAAATGCGGTGGTCATTCAAAAGGAGGGAATCTAGCATTAGTTTCAAGTGCTTTCACAAAAAAGAGAATAAAGAAAGTTTTCTGTTTTGACTCGCCTGGTGTAAACAAAGAAATATATGAAAGCACAGAATATAAACAAATGTTAGAAGATGTAATAACAATTCTACCAGATTCATCAGTAGTCGGAAGAACATTTAATATTCCTGATAAAGTTTTAATTATTAAGAGTAATCAAAAAGGCGTTTATCAACATGACCCATTTTCATGGGAAATAATAAAAACCAATTTTATGTATCTAGGTAAACCAAATCCCGATTGTCTTGAGTTTCAAAAAGGGTTAAATGACATTATTGATGAAATGACTTTAGAAGAACGCAAAGGCTTTAGTGAAGCTATGTATAAAATCCTAAGGGGTACAAATAATTATGCGCTCCTTGACCTTGAAGGTAGAGTTCTAACTTTAATTTCTGGTTATTTTAAATTATCTAAAGAAGATAAGCAATTATTAATTAAACCTTATAAAAAATTAATAAAAATAAAATCATTCAAAAATGCCTTTTTAAAAGGTTTTATAGAATACCGAAAGAGTCAAAAAAAATAAAATGGATAAGCTTTTGCCTATCCATTTTAAATTATATTAAGATAATCAAATTTCGTAAGATTTGATTTAAAAGGTTTATGACTATTGATTATATCAATAACTTCTAAAAGGATTGCCTTAGGAGTTGATGCTCCGGCAGTAACACCTATTTTATCAAAAGAAGAAATATCATATTTATTTAAGTCATTTACGTCGTTAATTAAAATTGCTTTTTTATTATGACTTATAACTAGGTCATATAAAGATCTACAGTTATTACTTATGGTATCACCTATAATGATAAAAAGATCAAAATCATTAATTTTATCAAGAACAGCTTTTTGTCTATTCGTTGTAGCATTGCAAACATCATCATTACATATAACAGATGGATACTTTTTCTCAATATCACTTAATGTTTTAGTAACATAGTCTTTGATTAATGTTGTTTGTGTTGTAATAAAGGATTTTTTCTCAAGATTTTGGTTATTGTAGATATGTATATGAGTAGAAATCCCTAGATATCCTTGAATTTCTGGGTGATCTTTATTACCTATTACATATATCTCATATCCATTTTCTAAATAAGCACGTATAGATTGATGTATTCTTTTCACATTAACACAAGTAGTATCAACTATATCAAGTTTTTTTTCTTTTAGTATTTCATATATTTTTGGGCAAGCTCCATGAGCAGTGATTATTACAGTACCAGAATCAATATTAGAAAGAGCTTTTTCGTAATCTGAAGTAATAATTTCAATTCCTTCGAAAGCATTAACGACATAGCGATTATGTACAAGAAAACCTAGCATATAAATGGGTTTTTTAGTTAATGGGTTATCTAAAACGTTCTTAATAATTTTTATAGCACGTTCGACACCTTTACAAAAAGAATTAGGTTTTATTTCAATAGCTTTCATTATAAATCACCTTTTTAAAATATCAGCTAAGCAAGATAAATATTTACCACTCGTATGTCCCCAAATTTCTTTAAACACAGCATTAGTATAATCAGGCCAATATGGAGCATCATAATTATCTTTTGTCATAATCCCAACAGGAAGAGCTCCAACAATTTGTTTAGAAAAAGCCACATAAAGATTATGATAGTTATAACCTTCACCATACATAAGGGAAGAACTAAATGGGTTAAATCCTAATGTCCATTCTATTTGTCTTAAAGCGATGCATTTTAATTCATCATCTTTTAAGAATTTAGATAAAGAAGAGACAGCTTTATTCTTCGAAAGTAAAGTTGCTAAGAAACCACGTCTTGTAAATGATATTGGCATAATACGTAAATAGAATCCATCACCAAGACTAATTCCTTCATCAATTTGTTTTCCTAAAAAAGCTAAAGCTTCTTCTTTAGAAAGATTTGTTGGTACTGTTAGGTGTTCTAGATTGATTTTATCTTTATGATATACATAACCTGGAAGTAAATTATATGGACAAGTATATTTAATGCTTTCTTTGATATAACTAGCATAAAGATGCAAAGAAGATAAAATAATATCTTTTAACTTTTTCTCCTTCAAAACGTTATAAGAGGAAATTAATCCTAATACTGGATATTCTTCATGAGCACGATGTTCATACATCAAAGTATATTTGTGAAGCGTGTCTTCATAGAAGAAACCAGGTAAAGGGTGTGATAAAGAGCTTTCTTGTGTATCAATTAAAGTAGTAACTCTTTGTTCAATAAATGAGTAATATTTATAATCTTTTGTTAATTCAAATAACAAACTAGCACCTAAAAGAAGAGAACCAAGTGTTTGCGAACAAATCGTATTACCCCACCTTTTTGTATATATATTATTATCATACTCATAGACAGCAAAATCAAAGTCTTCAATTGCTAACTTTTTTAAGAAACCAGAATAAGTTTCGTTTTTTCGTGCAAAAGCTTTTGCACCTTTAGCAAAGGCAATTGATGAAAGAATATTTTCAAATGCTCCTCTTTCAGCAGGATTTGTGTAAATAGTTTTATTTTCAGGATCAAGAACATTATCACGCCATATCGAATAAGTTACCGCTAAGGCACGATAACCATCTTTAAATCTTGTTTGATATAGCCAATCTAAACCTATTTTACTTTCCTCAAGTATCCTATCAGTCATTTCTGATGAATATACATAAGATAAATCAAGTAAAGAGGCAGCAATCTCAGCCGTAGGAATTTCAAACTGAGAAACATCACCTGCATCGTGCCACCCCCCAAAGTTAGGGACGCTTCGCCCATCAGTATGCTGAGAACGACAGTTTAAATGACATTTAGTGTGAACACCTTCAATATGCTCTCCACATCTTAGGCTTCTAAGAAAATTTAAACTCTTTAGTATAGAACTTTCAAAGCAGTGATTCGAAATTACAAAATCTTCACTATGAATATTATCGACTTCAATGTGATAAATTCCTTCTTCAGTAATTTCAGAAAAATCTAATAGTGAATAACTACCTAAAGAACTTGAGGTTTCCTTTATTTTTAGTTCGTAGGTTTTGTTACCAATAACTTTAAAAGAAGTTGAATCAGTTTTATGAATTAAGGCTTCTTTTTTTGCATTTGGTAAATAGCCACTGTGACAATAAGCAATTCTTGACTCTAAATCCCACCCAAAGTCATAAACATCATCACCAACAAAAGCAAAAATTGAATCAACATATATTTCGATATCAGGATCCGCTTCTGGTGGACATCCCATAAGATAAGGTGTTATAGAGAAAATATTAATATCACTACGAACAATATGATTGGCATCCCAAACAACATATTGCCATGTATTTGGATATATTATTGGAGCATGGTTTGTAAGATGACCTTCATTTCCGGTCATAAAATGGAAATAAAAGCCATTATATCCTCTACTTTTCACATAAACATAAGCTCCTAAATAATTATATTTATCAAGATTTAAATGATTTAAAGAAAAGGAAATCTTAGACGATGGTCTCGGAGATACATTTTCAATAGCAGTATTTGTTTTAAGCAAAAGAGTATTTTCGTGATGCAAATTATTATTATTTGATAAAGAGAGTTTGCCACGGCCTGTTAAAGATACGTTATCTAAACCACTTTCGTAAATCATATGTTTTTCATATATCTTTTGGCTTCTTCTTGATTCAAACGAATGGTCAAGATTGGGTTTTATTTCTCTTCGAGAATATAAACTACTTTTTCTTAGGCTTTGATAATTCATTATATTCACCTCATAAAATTAATATAAGCAAATTATACCATAGAAATTCTAAAATAAAAAGTACTCAAAAAAAGTTAATCAGCACTTTTTTAGTGTTAATTAACTTTTTCATTTTATTTAAACAAATCATTATATAATTCTTCAAGCGTTTGTTTATCTTCTTCGGTAAAACTATTTTCTAATTCACTAGCTAAAGCTTTTTGGTTTTCACTAGAAAGACTAGAGATAGCTTCAATAAGTTTATCAGTATCATCACTAGTTAGTTCTTTTCCTGGGTCTTTGATAATACTAGAAATATTATTCAACGAATTATTAATAGTTTCAATAGCTTCTTTTTGTGTGTCATCAGAACTATCGAGTTTTGATAAATCAATAGCTTTATTTTCTAAAATATTCTCTAGAGATTTACTTATTGTTTCAACTTTTTCTTTTATTTTTTCATCAGTTAAATCAATAATGCATGATAAACCATATTCATCTAAATATATTTTTGATACTTTTAAAGTAGAAGAAATTGAAGAATTAGTAAGGAACTTATCAAATAGACTTGAGTTAATAATGATGCTTGAAGTTTTATCATCGTATTTCGCAAATTTTAAACTATCAAAAGTATTCTTTAAAATAGTATCAAGAAAACTGCTAGAAATTTCTAAATCTTTACCTAAAGTAATTGTATCAGAAAGACAAATTTTAAAACTTAAGTCATTAATTTGCGTGTAAATACATTTTGCTAGACAAATAGTTTTTAGACCTGATACATCAATAATTAATTTGATGTATAAATCATTATCTTTGTAAAACATAATAATTCCTTCAATAGAGCATAAAATTTTTGTTTCGCCATAAAGAATAGGCTCAAAACTTAAATCTTTATAAGAATTAGTTTGTGTAAAAATTAGTCTATTGAATTCCAAATAAGAAAATGTAATTCTATTCTCTTTTGTAAGAGTAGAAAGTAAAAGGTTTTGGGTTTTATTAGTAATAAACGAATTCTTATCAATTTCCTTTTTAATAGATTCATCTACTAGTAAATCATCTGTTTTAAGGTTTTCAAGTGATAAAGAAATATTTAAAGAATTATTATTAATATTTGCATTTAACATATCATATTTTTCATCTGTAATAATACTTATAAATTCTTTTGCAAATTCATCATCAGTATTAACTAAGTTTTTAATATAATTCTTTAGATCCTTTTTCAAACAAATAATTTTTAAATTATCACAATCAATTGTTAGAGGGATATTTTTTTCTTTAAGTGTAGAATTGATAGCCTCTATATCAAGAAATGATTTGTAGATAGATAAAGCAAAGGTATTGTTTTTATTTAGCATACTTATTTTTCCTAATTTAAGTTTATTAATTGCTAAGTATATAGAGTCCTTATCAGAGTTAAGTGTCATTTCAATGTAAATTCTACTCTTAATAAAACCAAATAAATCAATATCTGAATTAAATATAAGCTTATCATTATCAAATTCTACGTAAGCATTTTTTAATATTAACTCCTTACCACCCACTAGAGGAACATTAGAAGGAATTGAAAGGAAAGAATTGATATATTTTTCTTTGTCAGTTTGGCCATTTATTGGGTCATAATCAGAGTTAAAATAATCCCTAATCACATTAAAGATGATTTTATTTAATTTATCAGAATCTAATGAGAGATCAATAGAATAAGTGTCTTTCATTTTAGTAAGAGATTCATTTAAGGAATTAGTTATAATATTTTCAGTTGTATCATTATTTTTATATGCTTCAAGTGGAGGATTGTTTCCTGAACCCGACAAAAGAATCATTATCGTGACAATAAAGATTAATACAAGACATATAAGTCCTAAAATAGTTTTTAAAAGAAATTTAATTAACTTCATAATAGTTTACCTCACATGTATATTATAGCATAGTATATCGTAAAATAAAAGAAATATAAAAAGATAATTGTAAAAAAAATGTAAGTATGATAATATAAATTAGGTTGCAAAAAGAGGAGTAAAAACATGCGTATAATTGAGTCAAAAAAAATAGGACAAACTGTTGAAGAAATGCTTTTAGAGGCCTGTACAAAAATGTCAAATGAAGTTCTTGATTCTTTATTTGAAGCTATCAAGGATGAGAAATCAGAACTAGGTCAAGATATTCTAAAGAAAATAATCGAAAATGATATTTGCGCACAAAAAGAAAATAAACCTATATGTCAAGATACAGGAATTGTAGTATGCTATCTTGAAGTAGGAACTGATATCTATATAAATGGAAATGTATACGAAGCTATCAATGAAGGAGTAAGAAATGCAACTTATAAAGGCTATTTGCGAAGATCAGTATGTGATGATCCAATTATAAGAAACAATACAAATGATAATACACCGGCTGTAGTTTATATAAAATTAATTAAAGGTGATAAAATAAAAATTACTTTAGCTCCTAAAGGTGCAGGAAGTGAAAATATGAGTGCACTTAAAATGTTATCTCCTACAGATGGAGAAGAGAAAGTAGTTGATTTTGTTTTAGAAACAATAGAAAAAGCGGGAGGTAAAGCGTGTCCACCTATCTTTGTTGGAGTAGGTATTGGAGGTACATTTGAAAAATCAGCAATGCTTGCCAAAGAAGCACTTCTAGATATTGATGTAAACCAAACAGAAACTGAAAAACATTTATCAAGTAGATTACTTAAAGAAATAAATCAACTCGGTATTGGTCCAATGGGTTTTGGAGGAACTGTTACTGCCTTAAAAGTTAATGTGAAAACATATCCATGTCACATCGCAAGTATGCCTGTATCAGTAAATATTGAATGCCATGCTTCTAGACATATAAAGAGGTTTATCTAATGAGTGTTATATATCTAAATGTTCCAATAACAAATGAAAATGAGATTTTAAACATACATGCAGGCGATATTGTATATATAACTGGTGATATATACACAGGCCGAGACCAAGCACATAAAAGGTTGTGTAATTTAATTACTAAAAATAAAGAACTTCCAATAAACTTAAAAAATGAAACAATTTACTATGTTGGACCAACCCCAGTTAAACCGGGTGAGGTAATCGGTTCGGCAGGACCAACCTCAAGCTATAGAATGGATCCCTTTTCATCAATGCTTATGGAAAAGGGATTAAAGATAATGATTGGGAAAGGCCCTAGAAGTAAAGAGTATAAAGATGCTTTAATAAAGAATAAAAGTATATATTTATCTTGTATAGGTGGTAGTGGATGTTTAATATCTAAATGTATAAAAAAGGCAGAAATAGTTGCTTATGGTGATTTAGGTACCGAAGCTATTTATAGATTTAGAGTAGAAAAAATGTATACAATTTGTACATATGATGCTTATGGGAATGATTTATTCGAAGAAGGAATCAAGAAGTTCAAAGGTAAAAATATATGAGCATGTTACTAAGCAAAAAATTTAAAGAAACTAATTTAGATAAAGAGCTTCCAAAGTTTTGGGCTCTAGTAAAGAACATATTAAAAATATCAATTCCAGCAGCATTAGAAACATTATTAATTGGAATAATAGGTTTAATTGATACAATGATGGTTGGAGGTGTAGGTGTTAATGCACTGGCAGCTGTTTCAATTTGCCAACAACCTGTCTTTGTAACCTTAGCAGCATCTGTAGGAATAAATGTTGGTATTACAACAATTATTGCAAGACGTAAGGGTGAAGGTAAAGAACTAGATGCAAAACGAACGATGAAACAAGCGGTATATTTATCTGGACTTATTGGGTTAATTTTAACTATTGCTTCAATCGTTTTTGCAAAACCATTCTTGTTCTTGGCAGGTGCCGATAGTGATACCATAGACTATGCTCTTCAGTATTTTAAAGTAGTTTCTAGTGTTTTAACGTTTAATTATATTAGATTAGCTATATGTGCAGGTTTTAGAGCAATTGGAAGAACAAAATTAACTTTAATTGTTAACGTTCTTGCAAATATAATTAATTTAATTTTAAATTATTGTTTTATAAATGGTAATTTTGGTTTTCCTAAATTAGAAGTTTGTGGGGCAGCCATCGCAACAGCAATTTCTAATTTCATAGCATTTCTAATATGTATAGTAATAATTTATACAAGTAATGGATTTCTAAATATTAGAATTAATGAAGAAAAAATATTTACTAAAGATATTATTAATACGCTAATAAAGTTTAGTATTCCTGCATTTATTGAACAGTGCTTTATGAGATTTGGTTTTTTTATGATAGGCATAATTGTAAATCATCTAGGTTCAGAAGTTGTAGCGATGAATGCAATTATCAGTGGAATTATAAGTTTAGCTTTCAATGTTACTGATGGGTTTGCAACCGGAGCTAGTGCCTTGGTTGGAAATGGATTAGGTGAAAAAAAGTATGCAATTGTTTTTGCATATGCAAGATTATCACAAATAATAAGTTTCATCATAGGATTATTAATGATTGCCTTTATATTAACATTTAGAGTTTTTGTATGTGAACTATTCACAAGAGATTTAAGTGTAATAGAAGGAGCAAACTCAACACTAAGAATAGCTGTTTTTGTAATCCTTCCTCAAAGCTTGCAATGGGTGACAACAGGAGCCTTAAGAGGAGCAGGAGACGTAAAGTTTACAGCCAGAACTTCAATGCTCAGTGTTGCAATAATTAGACCATTATTTTCTTATATGCTGTGTTATCCTTTGGGTTTAGGATTACTAGGTTCATGGATAGGTATGTTTATTGATCAAACAATAAGATTTATCATAAATAATACAAGATTAAATAATATTAAATGGATAAAAATATCTGTTTAATATTTGTGTATATTATTAGAATAATTGCATATTATAAAAATAAAAAAAGGTGAGGTAAAATGAATATTGAAACAGAAAGACTTAAATTAGTTGGTGTAAATGGCGAAGAAAATAAAAACATCCGTAAGAATATTAGTGCAAAGAATTGGGATGTTATTTTAAAAGGTTCTAAGATAGGAAGAATTGATTTTGTTCTTTCAGGTGATGAATATCAAGTAAATATGTTTATTGACGAAAAACATAGAGATGAAGGATATGGCTCTGAAGCATTAACTGAAATTGTGAAGGAATTATATAAAACTAATGACTTTCTTAAGGTTAGTGCAAAGGTAGATGACAATAATGCTGCTATGGCAAGAGTGCTTGTCAAGAGTGGTTTCTATTACGACGAAAATGATGATTTATACGAGTATAGATATCAAAAATAAGCAATATAAAAATAGGAAATAATCACTAAAATTAATCAATTACAATCACAATAATTCAAATTTATTGTGTTTTTTTTAAAAGAAAAAAATTTAACATTTTCATACGTATTTATGAAAAAAATAAAAAAATATTAATTTTAAGATTGCTTTTAAAACCGATTTAATGTATAATATGCTTATAAAATGATTATTTAGCAGATGGTATTTAAAAGCATTGCATATTAATCAGTTTAAAAACAACAAAAATATAAATATTGAGAAAGGAATTGTTGAGAATTATGAGAACTATGGCAAAAAGACTTGTAGTTGTTTTAATCGCTGTATTATGCTCATTTTGCTTTTTGGCAGGATGTAAGCCTAAACCAGAACCAGGACTAAATAAAGTCCTAGCAATTGGTATGGAAACCCTTCCTGAAAAAGTTAAATACGAAGTTGGTCAATATGTTGATCCAACTGGTGGTAAAGTGGCCGTAATATATGCTGAAGATCCAGACGAGAAAGTCATTATTGACTTAACAGAAGAAATGTTAAACAAAAATAGTTATGACATTAACACAGTTGGTAAAAAACTTGTTGTTGTTGACTATGTTTATGAAGACAAAACATATTCTACAGGATTTACTGTTGAATATAGTGAAAAACCATTCAGAACTAATGCAATTGAAGAAATAAATAAATATAAAAGTTCAACAGCTTATAGTACTAATGGTAGTAAAATTGTTAGCGCATATAAATCACTAGCAACTGTTAATATTAAAATAGCAAGTGATGAAGCTGAAGCAAAATCAATCGTTGCCAACTTCAAAACTAAAATTGATGAAGTATTAACAAAAGAACAAGAAGAAATATTAAATAATCCAACTGCATTAGTTGCTCAAGCACAACTTAAAGCAATCAAAACAGTTGAAGGTTATAGAGCTTCTGAAGTAGCTTCTTTCAAAGAAAACTATGCTCAAATGGTTGAAGCTATTAAAAAAGTTGCTTACGCTGAAATTAACTTAGCTAGAACAATATCTGATATTGATGTTGCTGTTGCAAAAGCACAAGCAAGTGTAGACAATGCTGCATTAGGAAACAAAACTTTAGATGAAATTAATAATGCAAAAATAGCTGCTGAGACTGCAAAGAAAGCTGCTGAATTAGCTAAAAATGTTGCTGAAGCTGCAAAATCAAGTGCACAAACAAAAGCTGATGAAGCTAAAACAAAAGCACAAGAAGCATCTAACGCAAAAACTGCTGCTGAAAAGGCACAAAAAGCTGCCGAAGCTGCAAAAGCAAAAGCTGAAAGTTTAAAAGAAGCTGCAGAAAGAGCAAAAGCTGCTGCCGAACAAATCAAAAATGATGTTAATGCAACAAAGAAACAAGTTAACGATGCATTAATCGCTAGCCAAAAAGCACAAGCAGAAGCTAGATTAGCTGAAGAAGCTGCAGTTGTAGCTAAGAATGAAGCACAAGCAGAAGCTAACAAAGCCGAAGCTGCAAGATTAGCTTCAGAAGCTGCAAAATTAGCTGCTGAAAATGCAAAGAATGCTGCTCAAACAGCTGAAACAAATGCTAAAGCTGCTAAAGAAGCTGCTGAAAATGCTGCTGAACAAGCTAAAAACTATTTAGAACAAATTGAAGCAATTTATAATGCATTACCAGTTGCTGAAAGCTATATCAACGAAGTTAGAAATTATGTTAACAACGATGATTATAGTGGAATTTACAAATTATTAGTTGTAAGTTTAAAAGATTCTTACTGTGCTGCTATTAAAGCTTCAAGATCTGAAAGTGAAATTCAAACAATTGTTGCTGAAGCAAAAGCTGCATTAGACTTAGCAAAAACTAAAGATCAAATAGCTTCAGGAGAAGAAGAAGATTTATTAGTTGCAAAAGCAAGTGCAAAAGCTGAATTCAAAGCATATATCAATATGTTAGAATATCAAGCTCCTTCAACAATTGATTTAACAAAATATAAAAACTTAACTGAAAATCCAGATCAAGCTGCATTAATCGCTAAGATTGAAAACTTAATCGCAAATGTAGAAGCTAAAATTGATGCTGCTACAACAACTGAAGAAGTTAAACAAGCATTAGCTGAAGGTCAAGGTAAAGTTTATTTAGAAACAATTTATGTTGACTTCTATGCTTCATGTGTTGTAACTGAATTAGTAGAAATTTTCAGAACTGATTATGAACCTAATAAGATTTTATATTCTGATGAAAATTATAATAAACTTCTTAATATTGTAAAACATTATGAAACTTATATTGGAAGAATTGACAAACTTGATGAAATCGATGAAAAATTTGATGAAGCAAAGAAAAAACTAGAAGAAGTTGATACTATCGCTGGTGAAATTGCTAAATTAATCACAAGTATTTCTGATCCAATTCGTTTAAATATTGATGTTGATGATGATAATAAAGCATATTATTATCCAGCATTAGAAAGTGATTTATTTGATTCAAAAGTTAAAGAATTAGATCCTATTCAAGTATTACTTGATAGAGTATACTCACTTGCTAATCCAACAGTACAAGCAGCTGTTTTATTCCAATTAACAAATTATACTGATCCAGAAACTGGAGCAACAAGAGATTTATTAGTTGAATACTCAGATGCATGTGACAGATATGCTAAACTAGTAGAAGCTAATACATCTTCTACAGATGGTGCACAACCTATTATCGATGCAATCAATGCAATCCCTGCTGTTGATGAAATCAGATTAAGTACTATTGGAACAGTTGTATCTGATGCTAGAGCATTATGGGAAGTATGGGTACAAAAATACTTCACTGGCGAAGGTCATGTAGTATTAGATGCTGACGGAAACATTGATATTACAAAACTTGAAACTCTTAACTTAAAGATGATTACTAATTATGCTAAATTAGTAAAAGCTGAAGAAAGAGTCGAAGAATTAAAAGCTGCTAAAGCTGAAGCTGAAACTCCTGTATCAGGTATCATTGCTAAGATTGAAGCAATTGATGATGAACATGGATACATCGTACTTGCTAGTGAAGCATTAATTACTGAAGTTGATCAAATGATTACTGAATGGGTTGAAAAATACCACATTAATGATATCAACATGGAATTAATAACTAACAAGGCAACATTAGAAACATTCAGAGCAAGAGTTGAAGTATTGAAACAAGCCAAAGAAGCTGCAGAAACTGAAGTTACAGGCGAAATCGCTGTAATAGATGCAATTATTGCTTCAATTCCTGAAGATCCATATATCACATTAGCTCATAAAGCAGCTGTTGATGCAGCTAGAGCTGAATATAACCAATGGTTAATCGATTATGCAATCGATGAAACATTAGAACCAATCAATGCTGAAATCGTTACAAATAAAGCATTATTAGAAAAATATGAAGAACGTATTACTCAATTAGAAAATGCAAAAGCTGATGCAGAAACTGCTTCAACTGGTGTTATCGCTCTAATCGATGCAATCCCTGCATATGATCCAGCTACTCCTGAAACTAACTTATTAACATTAAGTAATAAGTCACAAGTTGAAGATGCAAGAGCTGCATATGATGCTTGGATTAACAACTATTTCACAAGCAAAGGATATGTTGCTGCTGATGAACCTACTAATACTGCATTAGTTACTAACTACGAAAAATTATTAGCTGCTGAAGCAAGAATTGCTCAATTAGAAGCTGCAAAAGCTGCTTCAACTGATGTTATTGCCCTAATCGATGCAATTAAAGCCGTTCATGCAGATGAATATGTAATCTTAGATAGTGAAGCTGCAATTATTGCTGCTGAAGAAGCATACAATGAATGGGCTGAAACTTATGCTATAGATCCAGTCAACGAATATCTAGTATCTAACTTAGCTGAATTAAGAGCTGCAAGGGCTAGATTAGAAGAATTAAAGAATGCTAAAGTTGCTGCTGAAGACCCAACTACAGGAACTATTGCTCTAATTAACGCAATTCCTCAACCTGTAACACTAGATGATATTGATAAGATTAATGATGCATTAAATGCTTACAATACTTGGAAATTAAATTATAATATTGATGAAGAACAAGAACCATTAAATGCAGATATTACTTCAAATCGCGAAGTTTTATATGCTGCAATTGATAGATACTATAATAGATTAATTCCATTAAAGAATGAAACTATTGCTGCAATCAAAGCTATTGGTAACATTTCAGTTAATAGTGGAGATTTAATCGCAGAAGCAGAAGCTAAATACTTCGAATTAAAAGCTGAAAATGCTCGTACAGGTGGAGCTCCTGAAGTTGACTTAAATGCTCACTTAAATAACGGCTTAACTGAGTTACAAGCAGCAAGAGCTGAATATGAAATAGCATTATATGTTGACAAAGTTGAAAAATCTACTCATACAGTTGAAGAAAAATACATTGAATTAACTGCACTAATGGGTGATTATAGAAGTGGTGCTGATAAGAATGCTCTATTCTTAGCTACTAAGACTGCAAAAGTAGACTTAGCAGCAGTTCCTGCTCCAACTCCTGATCCAACAATTAATGAAGATAATTTAGGCAACTGGGATAGAACTAATTACACTGCTGATTGTGAAATGATTACAAAAACTGCTCTTGAAGAATTATATAGAAGTGCTAAATATCTAGTATTCGGTACTGAAGAAGAAGGATATAATGTTACTATTTATTCAGATGGTACATACACTAACTTCATCACTAAAGAAGGTGCAGATATTAAAGTTGTTAAGAACTTAACAATTGATGTATTAGTTGGCACTGGACATGTTGAATATACTGAAATTACTGTTACTGGTGAAGTAATTGTTAATGGTGGTGGATCATCATCAGTTGTATTCAATAAATCAATAATTAACAAAGTAGTTATAAATAAAAATGGTGTAAGAGTTGCATTTGATAGCGAAACAACAATTTCATCAATCATAGCTGGAAATGGTACAATCGACAAAGTTATCATTGAACTTAATGGTCAACTTCCAGCAATTGAAGCTAATAGTTCAATCGAATTTAGAGGAACTAAAGGCGAAGGCGTCTTAGAAATTTTAGCTAAGAAAAATGGAATTGAAATCACAACTGTTTATAAAGATATCAAAATTGAATTAGAAATTGAAAGCATCTTTATTAATGGCACTGAATACGATTCAAGACAAGTAACAATTGATTCTGAAGGCAAAGCAAACGTTACTCCAATTGATATTCAATTAGATGATACTAAACTTTGCGGTGAAGAATTAACATATGTTATTGACGGAACGACATTAACTTATGGTGGTGAAGGTCAATTAATACCTAAGACTGATGGATTCAAATTAGGTGCAAAAATTGTTGCTCCTAAAAATATTAAAGATTTTACAACATTAACTGTTACAGTTAATGGAGAAGCTTATGTTCCTCAATTAGAAGGAAATGCATTTAACTTTGTTTTTGATGTTGAAGAAATTCCAGCAACAATTACAATTGAAGTTAAATGGAATGTAGAATCTGAAGCAGTTACATATGTAATTAAAGTTTTAGAAGGAACTAAATATGATATCACTGCTGGAACACTTACTGAAGGTAATGTAAAAGCTGGTGATGATGCAGTAGTTACAGTTAATGAAACAACTATTACATTTAGTGGAACTTTAAAATACTATGCAAACAACGTTGAAAAACCTGGACATTATGTATCTGTTCATGTAATACCTGATTCAGTTGCTAAAGCAGATGACTTCTTCAGAACTTATGAAGTTACTGAAGACTTAATCAGAAATGGGGCAGAATTAACATTAACATGGTTAGGCACAGAATTTACATATTATGTAAAATTTGATGAAAATATTAAATTAGAATTTCCTACTGAAATAGTTAAGATTGATGCTGAATTCGAAACAGTTGAAGCAGCAATCGAAGGTAATAAGTTTACTGTAAGTGGAGTTATTCCTTACTTTACAGAAGTTGAAGCAATCGGAAGAACTGAAGGACATCGTATTGGTATCGCTCTAACTCCTAAATATTTAGGTTTAGATTTAACTGAAGCTACAATCACAACTGTTGATGGTAGAACTGGTAATTTCTATGAAGAATTCGTAACAACAGGAAATAAATTAATGTATTATCCACTTATTGAAAAAGGTACAAAAGAATATACATTCTCAATCAAATGGAACAAATATGTTGAAGAACAAGTTTATACAATCGTTATTGCTGAGGGAACTGAATTCGCAGTTCCTGAAGCAACTAGCATTGCAATAAGTGCAGAGTACAAAGAAACTATAAAAGTATTCACAACTCAAGACTTTACAGCTACAATACTTTCTAAATTTGCTGACCAAGAAGTTGAATGGACAACAAGTGATGCTGAAATAGCTACAATTAATGCCGAAGGTAAATTTGAAGCATTAAAAGCTGGAAAAGTAGTTGTAAAAGCAACTGCAAAAGCTACTCCATCTTTATATGATGAAGTTACAATTGAAGTTAAAAATTATACAGTTAAAGAAGCAATCGAAGCAGAACTTGGAACAAAAGTTGCTATTGATGCTAAAGCTGTTGCAACACAATATAGTGGCTATTGGTTTGGCGATGAAACAGGACTAATGCTTGCATATAGTCCAAGCACAACTCCAAAAATGGGTGAACACCTATTAATAGTTGGTACAACAACAACATTCAAAGAAACAGATAGATATACTGTTCAACTAAACAAAGGAAACACATGCACTGAATTAGAAGGTGAAGCTCCAAAAGTTAATGAAGCAAGTACACCTTATGAATTAAGTGATGTTGCAAATCAAAAAGTTGATACAATTGAAAAAGCAAAAGCTACAAACATGTATGGAAAAATTATCAAAGTTAAAGGGTTAGTTAAAGGTTCTGGAAACTTCTGGTCTATATATGATGAAGCTGGAAATAAATTCTACATTAGTTCTTCTGAAAACACTAATTTATTAGTTAATAACGTTACAATGGAATTAGAACTAATTGTTAGAGAAATTTATTACAAAGATGATACAAGCAGTTATAAAAACTATAAAGCAAGTGAGTTAGGTGGATGCGTAATTAATACTCCAAAAGCATTAGCTGAAGGAAATGGTCAATTATTAGTTAAACCTACATGCACTGAAGATGAATTAGTAATTGATGAATTATATTACATAAAAGGAATCAACCTATTCACTACACTTAAAGATGCTTTAGAGGCAGCTCATGATGGTGATGTTATAAACCTTGATGAAGGAACTTATGAAGATGGTAAAGTAACAATTAGCGTTAATAGCACTAAATTTGCTGGAGTAGAAGTTACTAAATCAGTTACAATTAAAGGCCCTAATGCTGGTATAAATCCAGTTACTGAAGAAAGAACAGCTGAAGCCATTATTAAATTAAGTTTAAGAATTTCTGCTAACAATGTTACTATTGATGGCGTTCAATTTGTTGGAGATAATGTTGTTGCTCCTGGTGCAGTTGATGGATTAACAATTGTAAATTGTAAGGTTACAAACAATAAATTTGATGGTTTCGTAAGACCTGAAAATGTAATAGTTGAACAAACAAATGTTTCATTTAATAATAATTTAGTTGAAGAACATAATGGTGGAAGAGTAATTTACTTATATTGAACAAACGGTTTAACAGTAAAAGGCAATAGCTTTGCTGGAGCATTACTTTGTGATGCAATTAGAGCTCAAACATACTTAGCCGGAACAGTTGTTATCTCTGATAATAAATGCACTGCAACAACACAAAGTTTCATAATGGTTATGGGCGTTAAAGGAATTGATGCTTTAATCGAAAACAATTATGTTGAAGATATTAAGTCTACAATCATTGACTTCCGTACAATGAAAGAAGCTGATGCAGCTGCCAAATTTAATATTAGATATAACACATTTAAAAACTCTGGAAAAGCATGGTGTCCAATAAGAATTAGAACAGCAGGCTATGCAGCTGGTAATACAATCGAAGTCAACGTAAGCGATAACAAGTTTATTGAATCTTATTGTGTAGATGGTGGCAAAACATATATGTTTGAAAATCCTTCATATTCAAGCCAAACTGATCCATTCAAGAAGATTTATACAATTGGCAAAAACTACTATGTAATCGATGGTAAAGTAGTAACTGAGTTAACAGATGAATTAGTGGATAACAGTGCAATATCTTATGATGAACCTTATGCAACTGAAGAAGAAGTTGGTAAGAAAGTTCTTACGAAAGCAGTAGTTGTTTCAATCAACACATCTAAAATGGGTTATAATAATCAACAAGCAGTTACTGAAATAAAGAACGAAGGCATCACTATTACTTTTGATAAAGGCACAAATTCTAATGCACCAAAATACTTTGATAAAGGAAACTCAATTAGAATGTATGCTAAAAACACAATGACTATAACAGGTGGAATAATTACTAAACTTGTAATTACATTTTCATCTGGTGAAGATACTAATGCTATAACAGTTAATGGTGAAGCATTTAACGGAACATGGGAAGGAAAAGCTGAATCTTTATTATTAAAGATTAGCGGATCAAAAGGCCATAGAAGAATTGCAACTATAACTGTGTATGCAGAAGTTGCTGCATAAATAAAAATCAAAGGACTGGGAAACTGGTCCTTTTTTTCGCAAAAATTTTAGAAAACTTATTCATTATTAAAGTATTAACATATAACAATAAAAGACTATATGTATTTGATGTGTTCAAAGAAGTGATATACAAAAAATATAAATAATACTCTATAGTTTTTCTTAAATTTAAAAGAAAAAGTCTATTTGCAATTTACCTTTTTTTGAAGAAAAGATAGTATAATAGTGTTAAAAAATATTAAATTTGGAGGAAAGGTTATGTTAACTACAAACGAAGGTGAAAAGTACTTATCAGTAAATGAAGTTATTGGCAAATATGGTTTAACACGTTACAGAGTTTCGAAAATTATTCACACACAGGATATTAGAGTTATGAAAATAAAAAATAAATATTATATTAATGACGAAGATATAAGAGATTATCTTAAAAAAGTATATTTTTGGGGAACTATTTTTCCAGGAATAATTATTATATTTATTGGTCTATTGTTTCTATGTAATTGTTAAGAACTTTAATTTATAAGTATTTATTATATTAAATATTTTAAATAATAATCAATTGGACTTGAAAAGAGTCCATTTTTCTTGTTTATTTTGAGATTATCTTGTATAATATATATAAATATAAAGGAGGCTAATATGATTAGTTTACTATGGAAGAACTTTGAAGGTCGATATGATGATGAAAACAATATAGACGTAGAGAGCATAATGGATCTTAAAGTCTTTGATGATTTGAAGATTAGAAGAGTGCTCGAAAATATATATGATATGTATAGTGATAGTGATGAAGTTATCGATATAATGTGTAGAGTTCCTTCAAAAGAAACAGTTATATATCGAAGAGAAATAATGGAAGATTTTTTCTCTTCTAAAGATGATATTGTAAAAGTATATTATAAATTAGTAGATATTGTTTCACGATATAATGCGATTAATAATGCTAGTGAAAGAATAAAGAAAAGATTTCTAACTGTTTTTTATAATTTTAATTTGATTAAGTTTTTTAGTTATATAAGTGATTTTATTAATCAAAAAAACTATAAATCAATGTGCATGATTAAAATCAAAAATGATATTAATGAATATATAAATCACAATCAAAAGTTTATAGATGAAACAAATAAATTATATGAGGAGCTAGTTAAGGTTTTGAATTTAACATGTGAATATCATGATGGTTCACCTTATGTTACAATAGATAATGTGAACAAAGAAAACCTTGAAGATAAACTTTTAAGTATTTCTAATAAACTGAATATTAATATTGATAGAAACTTAAAAATAAGTTCAAGAAAAGAAATTAATGCTTATTTTCTTCTTGAGATATTAAAAGATAAAGAAACACTAAAGAATACTTTATTTAACTATTATGATAAATATAATAATAATTTAATCGACTTAAGTAAGTATGTTAAAGAACTTAAATATTATGTTTTAGTAAAGCTATTATTTGACACAGTTACTTCTTTAGATGTGCCTAAAGTAAAGTGTGAGTTTAATGATGAATTTACATCTTTTAAGGATGCATATGACATATCACTATGTACATCAAATATAAAAACTATTCCTAATGATTTTAATATTTCAGATAGTGAAAACGTCCAATTTATTCTAGGCGTTAATAGTGGAGGCAAAACTTGTTATTTGCGAAGTATAGGAATTAACTATATATTAGCTCTAACGACAGGTTATGCATTTGCCAAAGAAGCCAGTGTTATGGTAATGAAATATATAAATACTCATTTTCCTAACGAAGAAAACTATAAGGTTGGCGAAGGAAGATTAGTTGATGAAATAAACAGATTAAAAGTTATTGAAAATACCTTCTCAAGAGAAAGTATTTCATTTTTAAACGAAACATTTTCAAGCACAAGTGAGGAGAAAGCTTGTGATTTAACGTTTAATCTTCTTGAAAAGTGTGAAAAAACAAAAGCAAAAGTTTTATTTGTAACGCATCAATACAAAATATTTGATGAAATACACCAAACAAATATTGGATTCTTTACACCAGTAGTTACAGAAGGTTCAGAAAATGTGAGAACGTATAAAATCAAGAAAGTGGAAAAAAAGTTGTTGTCATATGTTAATGATATTTTGAAAAAATACGGATTAACAAAAGAACAACTATTGAAGAGGAAGAAAATATGAGAAGTTTATTAAATCTTGAAAATACAAAATATGGAAGTGTAGTTAATTCCATTCATGATTTACAGATTGATAGTATAGCTCGAATGGTTTTTTCAGATACTTCAAAAATGAATAAAATTATATCAATACTAGATAATATACTTTTAGATAAAGAAACCATAGAATATAGACAAAGTATTTTAAAAGATTTCTTATATAATAGAACAATTTATGTAACATTAATGAAAGAGTGTGTTAATCTCGAAAAATGTTATAGTGATTATGATGCTAACCGTTCGTATCGTTCTAAATTAA
Source organism: Coprobacillus sp. CAG:698 (assembly GCA_000431235.1). GTDB lineage: Bacteria > Bacillota_I > Bacilli_A > ML615J-28 > CAG-698 > CAG-698. Next base: position 26,400 of record HF988711.1, read on the forward strand.
AATTAAAATCTGATATATCTATTGCTGATATCTCAACCTCACTTAGAGATTATGGATATACATTTCGTAAGTTAATTGAAATATATATGCGAATAGATGCAATGTTTAAAGATAATACACCTTCATCTAAAGGTTTAAAGAGTTATGCCGCCAATGTAAAGAAAAGAGTTACAAGTGAGGGAATATTAGAATTGCTTGAACTAATAGAACAAATAATTACCTCAGGACAAGCTTATAGTTATACAATTACACTTGATGATTATTTAGTCCCAATAAAAGTGAAATATATCATTTGTAATGGTAAATATGAGGGTGAAAAATTCACATTATTTAAGAAAAAGAATAATGCTAATAAAGTAGATTTAAATAATAAAATTATTGATGATTCTAAAAGAATAATGAATGATTCTTATAATCGTTCAGTTAGTATAATTGAGCAATTATTTGAGGCATTATTTGATGAAATTGGATTTATTACCAAAGAAATGGTATTTTTCGAATTTGGTATCAAGTTATATGATATATTTGGTGAAAGGAAAGAAGATATATGCTTTCCTGAAGTAAGTGATGGAAAAATATCAATTACTAATTCTAAGGATCCATATTTAATCACAAGATATTTCACTGAAGGATATGGTGATAAAATATACGGAAATGATATTAACTTGTCTAGTAGTAATAGTTGTTTAGTTATAGGTTCAAATAATACTGGCAAAACTGTCTTTTTAAGAACAATAGGTATCTTTCAAATATTTACCCAAAGTGGATTATTCCTTTCTTGCGATAAAGCTTATCTTCCAATTAAAAATCAAGTAGTATCGATTTTCTCTGGTGAAGAAAAAGATACAAATGTTGGAGGAAGATTTGAAAAAGAAGCAATTGATATAAAAGAAGTAATTGATAAAGTTGATGAAAATTCACTAGTGATTATTAATGAAATTTTTCAATCAACATTTGCTCTTGATGGTATGAATGCATTAGTCGATGTTTTAAGCTATTTTACAGATATAAATGTAAAATGGATTACTGTAACCCATTTGATTTCAAGGAATACAAATTTAGGTAATTTAGAGGAAACAGTTAAGATGTATGAAACAACTGGAAAAGATAATCGATATAAAATATTGGAGGTCAACAAATGAAAGTTAGAATAACTTTAGAAAATAAAAAATATATAGATGTGGAATTATATGAAGATATTGCACCAATTACTGTGAAAAACTTTATAAAACTTGCTAATGAAGGTTTTTATAATGGAACAATATTTCATAGAATAATTAAGGATTTTATGGTGCAAGGTGGAGGTTTTATAGTAGCTGATAATCAAATATCAAGAAAAGAAGCTGAAAATATAAAAGGTGAGTTTAAGAGTAATGGAGTAGAAAACAATCTTAAACATACATATGGTGTAATATCAATGGCGCGTGCAATGCCATACGATTCGGCATCATCACAATTCTTTATTTGTACAGGTGATTTTCCTCATCTAGATGGAGAATATGCTGCGTTTGGTAAAATAATTGGCGATGAAAGCAAGAAAACATTAAAAGAGTTAAATGACGCACCAACAAGATACGTAGAAGGGGGATTAGCCGATTTTCCTTATCCGATTATTCGTATTGAAACAATAGAGGTTCTATAAATGATTCTTCATGATCAACATATTCATTCTTCATTTTCAAACGATTCAAATGAACCATTAGAAAGTTATTATAAAATAGCTAGTGAAAAAGGAATCGATTATGTAATAACTTGTGAGCACTATGATCCTCATACTGTCGTCGATTCAACAACGTGGCATGCTGATTATAATAAATTAATAAAGCTACAAGAAGAGTACAAAGTAAAATACCCGAACGTAAAGTCACTTTTGGGAATTGAATTAGGATATCGACCTGAGTATTTAGAAGAAATGATAGAATATATTTCAAATTACCAATTTGACTTAATACAATTTAGTTTACATGATGATGGAAAAGTAGATTTCTTCTTTACTCCAGCATTTGAAAAAGATACGATAGGAATGACTAGATATTACCTAACAAGACTATACGAAGGGATGCAAGTATTTAAAGATTATGATGTTTTATCACATATTGATTTCGGATTTAAAACTGCAAGATGTATAAACAAAGAAATAAGAATTTCGATGTTCGAGGATATAATAAAAAAAATATTTAATTTAATAATTAAAGAAGGGAAAGCTTTCGAAGTAAATACAAAAGTTCAAGAAAAAATAAATGATGATGAGCATATAGAATACCTATTAAACCTCTACAGAAGTTTAGGTGGAGAAAGAGTAACTTTATCAAGTGATGCTCACGAGAAGGAAAGATATATGTCTAGTTTTCCAAAATATTTAAGTATAATAAAAAAGTGTGGCTTTAATGAACTTTGTTATTACATTAAACGAAAAGAGTATAGATATAAAATATGATTATAATAAACAACAAGAAATCAAGTTTTCATATATGTTATAGTAAAGATGCAGATGAATGTACAAGATATAGTGCAACTGAACTTCAAAAATACATTTATAAAAGTACAAAAGTATGTATTCCAGTTTTTTCTGATAAATGTGAACGTAGATCGGAAGAAATACATGTTGGATTAGCAAGAGATGATGCATTTAAAGATTTGTTCCTAAATTTAAGTGATGAAGCCTTTAAACTATTTAAAAGCAACCGTGATTATATAATAGTTGGTAAGACACCAAGAGGAACAATGTATGGTGTATATTATTTCTTGAATAAATATTTAGGTTTTAGATGTTTATCAAATGATACTGAGCTTTTAAAATACACTGATAATTTAGAAGTTTCTGATTCCGAAACTAAAGATTTTGATTTTGAATTTAGAGATGTATATTGGAATTTTGCATTTGATGGGAATTACGCTTCAAAAAACATGCTTAATAGCAGTTTAGCTGATCTATCGATACGAAAAGGTTCGCGAAGAAAATGGTATAACTTTCATCATAGTTTTGGAGATTTATTAAGTGCAAATGAATACTTTGAATCACATCCCGAATATTTCTCCCTTGTTGATGGTAAAAGAAAAAAAGAACATACAGAATTATGCTTATCAAATCCTGATGTTTATAAAATAGTATTAAAGAAATTAAACAAATGGATTGATGATAATCCAGATTGTGATGTTTTTTCAGTAGCTCAGGATGAGTGGATGGGTCATTTTGAGAAGATGGCTTGTGAATGCGAAAAATGCAAAGAAATTGATGAAAAGTATAAAAGTCAAAGTGGGTCAATAATAAATTTTGTTAATCGATTAGCAAATGATATAAAAGATAGTCATCCTAATGTGCTCTTACATACTTTTGCTTATCAATATTCTCGTAAACCACCGGTTGGAATAAAACCATGTGATAACGTGATTGTAAGACTTACAAACATAGAATGTTCATGGGCAAGGTCAATCGAAGAAGGAGCAAAACTTGATCCAAATGGAAGAAATGCACAATTCTTACACGACTTAATCGGATGGTCAAAAATTACAAAAAGATTATATATATGGGATTATGCTGTTAATTATCGAAATTATTTATTGCCATTTCCATGTCTTAGATCTATGTATAAAAATATTCTTTTATACAAAAAAATCGGAGTAAAAGGAGTACTTATGGAGGGAAACTTTTCGTTTGGAGGTGGAGGATATCTTGACGAATTAAAAGCATATGTGGCTTCTCGCCTTTTGACTTTTGATAATAGAAGTTTAGATGAAATTGTAAAAGAATTTTGTGATGGGTATTATGGACAGGCATCAAAATATGTTATCGAATACATCAATTTGTTTGAAGATAATATAAAAGGAGACTTGTGGTTATATGATGATGCGGATTCGGAAATGTTTACAGATGATCTTGAAGAAAAAGCAAGAGTAATTATAAACAATGCCTTAAGTAGTGTTTCTAATGGAACAAAAGAATATAAACACGTTTTAACACTTTATTTATCATATTTGTATTTACACACAGTTCGTTTAAGTTTAGATGAAAAAAATAGAGATGAAGAAGTTAATAAATTATTCTCACTAATAAAAGAATTAGGAGTTACAGAAATATTTGAACGTACAAGTCTTGAGTTTTCGGAAAATGTAGTTCGAAAAAGCAGATACTGTAAAGATAGAGAGAATTGGTACTCTCTTTATTACATAATGAAATAATTGAATAAAAACACTTTAAAAATAATAAAATTTATTATATAATATAATAAACGCAAATAATGAAGGTGATAATATGCATAAGAAATTAAATCTAAACTTTGACTGGTATTTTACTTCCGAATTTAAAGATTGTCATTTAACAGACTATAATAAATTTGAAGGTTTTGAGGTTGTAAATATTCCTCATACGATTTATACTACGCCTTTAAGCAATTTCGATGAAAAAGAATTCTTTAGAAACGCTTGTTATAAAAAGGAAATTAAGGTAAAAAAAGAATATGAAGGCAAAGACATAAATATTGTTTTTGAAGGAGTAGGTCATAAATCTACTATTTATGTAAATGATGATTTTGTTGTCATTCATAGCGGTGGTTATGATGAATTTAAAGTAAATATTAGTGATTATCTTAAATACGGTCAAACAAATATTATCACTGTTGTTGTAAATGCGTTAGAAAATGAAAATATTCCTCCTTTTGGTAATTTCCTTGATAGTTTAGCATATGGAGGGATTTACAGGGATGTCTATTTAGAGATTACCGATAAAGAAAAAATTGACGACTTCTTTATAAGAACACCTAATACTAATGACTCCATTACTGCCTATTGTGATATCACAGTCACATATACACCAGTAGAAATTGTTCTGACAGTTTATGATGGCGAAAACACTTTATCAGTTAACAAGTACAATGTTAATCGTGAAAAAGAGACATTAGATTTTGATGTAAAAAACAAGGAAAACTGGACACCTGAAAATCCAAAGCTATATAATATTAATATTAAAATGTTTCAAGAGAAAAAACTTCTTGATGAAGTAAATGGACGTTTTGGATTTAGGGAGATATCAGCAGAAAAAGATGGATTCTATTTAAATGGTAAGAAAATAACTTTAATAGGCTTAAATAGACATGGATCATATCCATATCAAGGAATAGCTGTTACTAAATCAATGGAATATAAAGATGCTGATATTCTAAAAACAGAACTCGGAGTAAACTGTGTAAGATCTGCACATATTCCTTTTTCAAGAAACTTTCTTGATGCTTGCGATGAAAAAGGAATTCTCGTAATCGAAGAAATACCGGGATGGAATCACTTTGGAAATGAAGAATTTCACAAAAACACTAAACAAAATATTAAAAGTATGATTCTAAGAGATCGTAACCATCCATCAATTATTATGTGGAGTGTGCGTGTAAGCGGTGCAGTTGATAATTTTAAGCTCTTTAATGATACAAATGAAATTGCGAAGAGCTTAGATCCTACAAGATTAACATTTGGTGCTAAATCAATAAAAAATGGTGATATTGTGGAAGATGTATATGGATATAATTTCTATCAAGATATATACAAGAAAATTAATATCAAACCGAAGAGACCTAATTTTATGATTGCTGAACATACAGGTCATATGTTTCCAACAAAAATATATGATGACGAAAGCAAGCGATTAAAACAAGCTCTAACACATCTAAAATGCATAGATTACACTTTAGGTAATGAAAATATCTTTGGAACTATAGGTTATTCTATGACAGATTATAATACACATGCTAATTTTGGAAGTTCAGATAAAATATGCTATTCAGGTGTCTTAGATATGTTTAGAAATCCTAAATATGCCCAAAGCGCGTACCAGTCACAATGTAATGATAATACTGTTATGCAGTTAGCGTCAAGTGGTTCACGTGGGGATTACTTAAATTCTAAAATGGATGAAATGTATATATTTACTAACTGTGAATATGTAAAAATGTTTAAAAATGATTCTTTTGTGGAAACATTTTATCCTGATGTTAAGGAGTTTCCAAATTTACCTCATGCACCAATAAAAATAAATGACCCTATCGGCCAAGTTTTAGAACGCCAAGAAAAAATGAGTGTTAAACACTCAGAAAAGCTAAAGAAAATAATGCGTAGAGCAATAAAAAATAATTATAAATTGTCAATTATAGATGATTTAATGGTAATTAGAATTCTCCATAAATATGGTCACAAGAAAACATATATATATGAACTATTTAGAAAATATATTATCGGAGAAGTTAATGAAAATGTAAGTTATCGTTTTGATGGCTATACGAATGAAAATGTTGTAAAAAGTATAACATTAAGTGATATCAAAAAAGTAAATTATAAATTTGTTTTAGATAATGAAAAATTAATTGTCAAAGATACATATGAAATGACAAGAGGACGTATAATAGCTTTAGATCAAAATGGAAATGTTATACCTTATGTATATGGAGGAATAAATGTTACTGTAACTGGTGGGTTAGATTTAATTGGTCCAAAAACAATCTCTTTCTTAGGTGGTTACGCAACGTTTTATGTGAAAACTAATCAAAAGAGTAATGAAGGATTAATAAAAGTTACATCAGATGATATAAACATAGAAACAACAGTAGATATTGAAATAATGTAGTTAAAATAAAATTATAAATAAAAATGGTCAACTAGCACTTTGAAAATAAGTGTTAATTGACCTTTTATTTATTTTGTTAGATTGTTATATAATGCTTTAATAGTATTTTCAAAATCTTTATTTGAAACACCAACAATAATAGTAAGTTCTTGTGATCCTTGAGCAATCATTTTAATATTTATATTGTTATTACCAACAATACCAAATATTTTTCCAGAAATACCAGGTTTATCGACCATATTTCTACCAACAACAGCTATCAATGCAATATCCTCATCAATAGAAATATCACTAACGTTGTCAAGTTTCTTTATTTCTGTTAATAAATCATATTTAATCTTTTCAATGTCTTTGCTCTCAACAACACAACTGAATGTATCAATTCCTGTTGGGATATGTTCGATATTAACTTTAAATAAGTCAAACACTTTTAAGACATCAAGTAAAGTCTTAAGCTTAGAAGAAGTTGTTGACTTAGTTATAGTAAATGATGTAAAGTGTTTTTTGCCCGAAATACCAGTAATGAGTTGAGATTTATCTGCACAATTGTCAGATATAATAGTACCTTCATCATTTGGCCTATTTGTGTTAAGAATTCTAATAGGGATATTATTCTTTTGAACCGGAAAAACTGTTTCTTCGTGAAGAACATTTGCACCCATGTATGATAATTCGCGAAGTTCTTCGTAAGAAATTTCTTTGATTATTTTAGCATTATCAATTATTTTTGGATCAGCCATAAGGATACCAGAAACATCAGTCCAATTTTCATAATAATCAGCATTTAAAGCACTAGAAATAATTGCTCCAGATATATCAGATCCACCTCTTGAGAAAGTTTTAATTTCACCATTCAAATATGAGCCATAAAACCCAGGAATCACTAAATGAGTTTCGTTTTCATAGGCATTTTTTATGAGTTCGTAAGACTTATCATAATTTACTTTACCATCATAATTAAATTTAATTAAGTCTTTGCTATCAACGAAAGAAAAACCTAAGTATATAGCCATTAGTTTAGCTGTTATATATTCACCACGACTAACTAAAAAATCTTCAGAAATATCCTTATGTAACATTTTTTTTAATTCTTCAAATTCTTTGTCTAAGTCAAAAGAAATACCTAAATCATCACGAACGTTTGTAAAACGTGTCTTAATTAAGTCGAAGATATTATCGTAAGGAACATTATATTTTAGATGTGCATGTAAAAGGTATAACAAATCGGTTATTTTGCTATCTCCTTTTTCTTTTTTTCCAAGAGCTGAAACAATTACAACATTACGATAAGGATTACTTTCAATAATGTTTTTAACCTTTTTAAATTGTGTGCTATTAGCAACAGATGAGCCACCAAACTTAGATACAACTAGCATATATATTCCTCCTTTTAGTTAAATTTACTATTATTATACCTTTTTTATATAATCTATGCAAGAAAAAGAATATTAGAGTTTCTAAAAGCATATTATCAAATAGGTGATATTATGAAATTTCATATTGTTAGAAATGGTGAGACATTAGAAAAAATAATGTTTTTATATCAAGTTAAAGAAGACGAGTTAAAAGAAGCAAATAGACATATAAAGAATTTTAAAAGTTTAATTCCTGGTAGTAAGCTTAGAATTCCAATTATAAGTGAAGCAATTGATAATGATGTTTTAGAAATGGAGCCATTTGTGGAAGATTATTATCCAAAAGAAATTGAAGAAAAAGAAGATGTTAAAGAATTAAAGATGGAAGAAGAAATTAGATTGACAGATAAAGATGAAATAGATAACAAAGATGAAATAATATTAGAGGAGAATAAGAAAGAAGAACATGATGACAAAGAGGAAATATTATTAGGAGAGAATAAGAAAGAGGACAAAAACATAGAAAAAACAAATAAAAAAAAGGATAATAAACAGCATAGACTGAGTTATTATCCATATTATTACTATGATCCTTATACAAGAAGATACTATGTATATTATTATCCATATTATATTTAATTATTTAAAAAGGATTCTTCCAAGAATAGGACGTTTACTCTTTACAATTGCATTTTGAGGGCAAACCTCAGCACAGCACCAGCAGCGGATACATTTAGATTGTTTAAGAGAAGGATAATTCTTAGGAACAATTGTCATAGTATGTGGTGGACATATTTTAGCACATTCACCACATTTTATACATTTTGATTTATCAATTATAGGATGCTCAAGAAGAATATTACGAAAAATTGGATGTTTAATTAAGCGAAGGCCTTTTCCGCCAAGAGAATCTTTTGGGGCTTCAAAAGAAACATCTTCAAAACAATTTAAAGAATCTCCTATAATGTTTAGTTCATTGATATTTGTGTAGCCTCTTTCAGAAGCTACTTTTGTTAATATCAAATTATCCGGATTAAGTTTAACAAGTTTACAAGCAACATAATCAATAAGGCAAGCATCAGTAGAACCTAAAAGCGCGTAAGCATTCTTAGGTCTCCCCCCTGATGATGGTCCTTCACCTTCTAAACCTAAAATTCCATCAGTAAAATTCAAAATGTTTTTGTTTTTGAATGACTCAAGAAGGGCGCCATACAAATCATTAAAGGCATTACTGAAAGAAAGAGGGTTACTAGCCTTTACATGCCATCCTGCTTTGTTTAATCCGTAAATTAGTCCAAAGTAATTTTTTTGGGCTCCAGTCATATATGTTAGTGTGTGAGTCTTAAGTTTTGCAAGGTTAATTAATGTATCACATTCTATTATTTCTCTTGAAACTTCAAAATCAGAATATATACTTGGATTACTATTAGAAATAGTAATAACATCTTTACCATTAAGAATTTTGAGGTTATATTTTTCAATTACATCATATATGCCATTTTTCTTTAAAGTAAAAGTAATATCTTTAGTTGCTGGATTATCACCAATAATAATATTGCTTGTGATTTTAAGTACTTCTTTTACAATGCATTCAATAAAAGCAGGATGTGTAGTTATTCCCATTTCCTTTGGAAAAGGACCAACACAATTCAACTTTATAAATACTTTACTATCTTTTTTTATGTATTTATCAAGGCCTCCTAGCAGATTTAGTAGTTGATTAACTTTTGTTTCTAACATATTTATATCATAAGATTCACATCTTAATAAAGCAACATTAGCCATAATTTGTCTCCTTTAAAAAATTTATAAAATAATTATAACATAACATATGAAAAAATCAAACAATAAACTATTCACAATTTATAATAATTGTAGTATAATTATATGTGTGAACATAGAGGTTGGTGAAAAATGAAAAAAAGATTACTATTAGTAATGATGTTGATAGTCATAGTTGCGTTACTTATTCATAGCACATTGACACTTAATGCTAACAAAGCATTGTCAGATAGTAAGAATGCAAGCTATGAAATGACAGAAACAACAAAAAGTTTTACAACAGAGTATACAAGTTATAAAACAGATTTAGGAACGACTACATATAATGGTAATACGTATAAACAAAGAGTTCATGTTTTCTTTCAAAAACAAACAAAAAATAGCAAAATTGTTACATGGGCTGTTCAAAGCGATGCGGGTAAACTAAGCAGAGTTCCTGTTAGTGCAATTTGTGCAAACTATGAATTATTGCATCCAGGATGGAAGGTTGTTGGAGCTATAAATGCAGACCAGTACACAACTGGATTTGGCGATAATATTGGTGCTAAAGGGAAAGATTATTATTACCCTCAACCATATTATTCAATGATTGCTGATGGTGAAGGTTGGTTTACGATGACAGGATTACCAGCAATGGCCCAAAATATCCTAGGATTCTTACAAGATGGGTCAGAAAATCCACTAATCAGTGGTAGTTCAAATATTATAAATGGTAATATAAAGTTTAGTGGAATGTATCTTTATATACTAGATAATAATGGTAATAGATTAGAAAAATTCCAAGTAAATAAGTTTAATGAGTCACCAAGAGAACTTGAGACAGCAGTATGGTCAAGTCATTACAACGAAAAGGAAGAATTTCCAGATATGACTATATCTAGTCTGAATAATATATATGTTGTGAAAAGAGCTGAAAGAGCAATTGCTAATAATTCTATTGATTACCAATACAAAGATAAAAATGGTTATGATGCTTTTTTTGGTAAAGGAATAATATCTGAAGTAACTAGCAAAGCTACCTTCGGTTATGGAGCGTTTGCTGTAGAGACAAATGATGAATATTTGCGAAGTAAACTAACAAAAGGAACGAGAATAATGGTCCAATACGAATTGGAAGGAAAATTTGCAAACGTTGAATCAGCAATTGGATATCACACAATACATAGAATGAATGGAGTGGATATTCCTAGTAGTGGATCGTATAATACTAGCAAATATACTCGTTCAATAGTTGGTAGAACTAGTGATGGTAAAATATTCCTAATGGCTGTTGACCAAACAAATTATTCAGGAATGAACTGGGAAGAAATAGATGCATGTCTTAAGTATTATGATGTTGATGAAGCTTACCAAATGGATGGAGGAGGCTCAACAACGGCAGTCATTAAGGAAAACGATAAGTTTATAGTCGTAAACACGCCAAGAGATGGAGCGCCAAGAAGTATACTAAATGCCTTGTTGCTTGTGGAAAAAGATGAAACAGTGGAAACAAAAATTCAGAAAATGATCAATCGTAAAAATATTTATGTTAAAAGAGTAAAAAAAGAAGATGAATAATATTCAGGGCATGGTGAAATTCCAGACCGGTGGTAAAGTCCACGAGTGAAAACTGAAATGGTGAAATTCCATTACCGATAGTTAAAGTCTAGATGAAAGAATATAAATGCCCGTAGTGGGCATTTTTTTATGAGGTGAGTAAAATGAATGAAAAAAAATTAAAAACAAAAAAAATAGTTAGTTTAGGTGTATTTTCTGCACTTTCGTTAGTATTATATTATTTACGATTTCCACTACCAATGTTTCCAAGTTTCTTAGAAATACAATTCTCAATGCTTCCACTTATTATTGGCGGATTCTGCTATGGATTTGGTTTTTCAGCGATTGCTCTTGTAATTAAAACAATAATAGCTGTGGCAATTTCCTTTGGTAACTCAATAGCAGTCGGTGAGTTTGCTGATCTTACAATTGGATTAGTTGTGCTTTTAGTTGTAACAACAATATATAGTAAAAACAAAACTAAAAAAACAGCAATAATTTCGTTAGTAACTGGTGTAGTTACATGGGTATTAATATCGGCCCTTATAAATTATTTTATCCTAATACCAATATATATAAAACTATTTTTCAAAGGTGATATCAATAGTTTTATAGGTGCCATATCTATTATTCCTAATGTTACAACAGAAAATTACAAAATCAAATATGTGCTATTAGGTGCAATACCATTTAATACGATATTATCAACAATTGTTTCATTAATAACATTTGTTTCATATAAGAAAATATCAAGATTTCTGAAAAAAGAACCAGAAGACACAAATGAATCATTGACTAATGAGTAAAATAATAGTATAATAAACATAAATAAAAGAGGTATACTATGAGTAAAAAGAAAACCGCTGTAAGATTATCACCTGTTAAGGTTATTTTACCAATATTCGCACTTGTAATTTTATTTGTTGTAGTGCTTGCAATTATAAATTGTAGTACAAAAGCAAAGACATATGAGTGTACTAAATTTGAACAAGTTGTAAGTACAACTTCAGGAGAAATTACTGATAATTTACTAGATTTAACATATAGTTATTATAAATTAACTATGAAGAGAAACAAAACTTTTGTTTTAGAATATAAGTTAAAAAAGAATGATAAAGTTGAAACTTATGAAGGTACATATAAAGTCGAAGGTGATACATACTATTTAAGTTATAAAGCTAATAGAGAAGAGCCTTCTACATGTATCTATAAACTAAAAGATAATGTACTTAGTAGACATCAATTTGTTTCTATAAACGACAAAAATGGAAGAAGTGAGTTTAGAGGAACAATAAAACAAGAATTTAAGCTTGTTACAGATTAGTTAAAAATGAGGCCAATCTAGTTGGCCTTTTCTCATATTTCGATAAGTTTATTAAAATATTATAATAAAATTTTGGTAAGTGATTGCTTTTTTTGCAAAAATATGTTATCTTATATAAGTTAACAAAGGGGAGTAGCAATTATATTTCATTCGTCAGCACGGTTAATCCCGGATGTAATAGTCAATTTTGATATGCAAGACCTTTGTAAAATTAAAAAAAGGAGAAATTTACATGGATTTTTTATTAGAAGGAATCAAAGCTATTACTTGGCAACAAGTAGTTATGTATGTAGTTGGAATTGTTTTAATTTATCTTGCTATCAAAAAAGATTTAGAGCCTGCATTACTTCTTCCAATGGGCTTTGGAGCTATTTTGGTTAACTTGCCTTTGTCAGGAGTTATTGACCAAATAGTAGGTACTGACGCAGAAGGAAATCAAATAATTGCCAAAGGAGCTATTCAGTGGCTATTTGAAACAGGAATTGATGTTTCGGAAATATTTCCACTACTCCTATTCATTGGAATCGGTGCAATGATGGACTTTGGACCATTACTTTCAAATCCTAAACTAATTTTTGTTGGGGCAGCAGCGCAATTTGGTATTTTCGTAACAATTTGCTTAGCAACTGTTTTTGGATTTGATATTAAAGATGCAGCAAGTATAGGCATTATAGGAGCAGCAGATGGACCTACATCTATTTTAGTTGCTCAAAAGTTAAATAGTTCTTACTTGGGAGCAATTATCGTTGCTGCATATTGTTATATGGCTCTTGTTCCATTGATTCAACCCGCTGTAATAAAATTAGTAACAACAAAAGATGAAAGAAAGATAAGAATGGAGTATAATCCGCAAAGTGTTTCTAAAACAACAAAGATTATATTTCCGATAGCAGTTACAATAATTGCTGGCTTGATTGCCCCTGCTTCTGTTTCACTAGTAGGTTTTCTAATGTTTGGTAACTTAGTCAAGGAATGTGGCGTTTTAGAATCTTTATCAGAAACTGCTAGTAAAGTACTATCTAATTTAGTCACATTGTTATTAGGCTTAACAGTTGCATTTAGTATGAAAGCTGATGCTTTTGTAACATGGAAAACATTATTGGTTATCACTTTAGGATTGTTTGCATTTGTATTTGATACAATTGGTGGTGTAATTTTCTGTAAGTTCTTGAATTTATTCTCAAAAAAGAAAATAAATCCAATGGTAGGTGCAGCTGGAATTTCCGCTTTCCCTATGGCATCACGAGTAGTTCAAAAATTAGGTATAAAAGAAGATCCACAAAACCATTTATTAATGCATGCATCTAGTGCAAATATATCTGGACAAATTGCGTCTGTTATTGCTGGTGGCGTAATTTTAGGATTGCTTTAGGAGGTAACTTATGTTTTTATATAAATGGTCTGAAGCAAAAGAAAATTTAATAGAAGCTCTTAATATTGGTTGGAAAGGAATTTTAGCTCTTTTCCTTGGAATGGCAATTATATTTATTTTAATTTTTATATTAAATAAAATCACAAATAAAAAAGCAAAATAAGCACTGGAGATTTTTCAGTGCTTTTTTCTTACAAATAAGGCAAAATCAAAAATAATTAACTTATTTTTTAAAAAGTCTTGAGTAAAAGCATAAATTATGCTATAATAAACCTAAATGCATTTTAAAATGTAATATTATGGAGGAATTTAAAATGGCTAAAAAAGTTTTTCAATCTATGGATGGAAATCAAGCAGCTGCATGGGGTGCATATGCATTTACTGAAGTAGCTGGAATTTACCCAATTACTCCTTCTTCACCTATGGCAGAATACGTAGATGAGTGGGCAGCAAAAGGACAAAAAAATTTATTTGGTGTTCCTGTAAAGGTTGTTGAAATGCAATCTGAAGCTGGAGCAGCTGGTACAGTACACGGATCTTTACAAGCAGGTGCATTAACTACAACATTTACTGCATCTCAAGGATTATTATTAAAGATTCCTAATATGTACAAAATAGCTGGTGAGTTACTTCCAGGCGTTATCCATGTTTCTGCTCGTAGTTTAGCAGCACAAGCATTATCAATTTTTGGTGATCATCAAGACGTTATGGCTTGCCGTCAAACTGGTTTTGCTATGCTTTGCTCAGCAAGTGTTCAAGAAGTTATGGATTTAGCTGGTGTTGCACACTTAAGTGCTATTAAATCAAGTGTACCATTTATGCATTTCTTTGATGGTTTCAGAACATCTCATGAAATCCAAAAAGTTGAAGTAATGCCTTATGAAGTATTTGATAGATTACTAGATCGTGAAGCAGTTAAAAAATTTAGAGATAGAGCATTAAGTCCTAATAAACCTGTAACTAGAGGATCAGCTCAAAATGATGATGTTTACTTCCAAACTCGTGAAGTTCAAAATAGATATTACGATGCAGTTCCAGATATCGTTAATGCATATATGGAAGAAATTTCTAAAGAAACTGGTCGTACATATGCTCCATTTGTATATTATGGTGCTGAAGATGCAACAGATGTAATCGTTGCTATGGGTAGTGTATGTGAAACTACAAAAGAAGTTATTGACTATCTAAGAAAAGAAGGACGTAAAGTTGGTTTACTTGAAGTTCATCTATACAGACCATTTAGTACAAAATATATGCTTAAAGTTTTACCAAAGACAGTTAAGAGAATTGCTGTACTTGATCGTACAAAAGAACCTGGATCAATTGGTGAACCATTATATCTAGACGTTAGAGCAGCATTCTATGGTGAAAAAGATGCACCACTTATCATCGGTGGACGTTATGGACTATCTAGTAAAGATACAACTCCAGGACAAATTTTAGCTGTTTATGATAATTTAGCAGGCGAACAAAAAGATCATTTCACAGTAGGTATCGTTGATGATGTTACTCATTTATCTTTACCTGTAACAAAAGAAATTCATACATCTAGTGAAGGCACTAGTGAATTAATATTCTTCGGATTAGGTAGTGATGGAACTGTTGGTGCTAACAAGAGTACAATTAAATTAATTGGTGATAATACAGATTATTATGCACAAGCTTACTTTGCATATGATTCTAAAAAATCTGGTGGTGTTACAAGATCTCATTTAAGATTTGGTAAATCTCCAATTAGATCTCCATATCTAGTTCAAGCTGCAGGATTTATTTCATGCTCATTAGATACATATTGTGAGAAATATGATATGTTAAAGACACTAAAAGATGGTGGAACATTCTTACTTAACACAGTTAAGAAAGGTGACGAGTTAATCGAATTCTTACCAAATTCATTTAAGAAAGCTTTAGCTGAAAAACATGCAAAATTCTATATTATTGATGCTGTTGACTTAGCAAGAGAAATTGGTTTAGGAAATCGTACTAATACAATTATGCAATCTGCATTCTTCAAGCTTAATGAACAAATTATGCCTTATGAAGAAGCAAAAGATTTAATGAAGAAATATGCATATAAAGCATATATTAAGAAAGGTCAAAATATTGTTGACTTAAATTACAACGCAATCGATAAAGGTGCTGAAGGCTTAGTTGAAGTTAAAGTTGATCCAGAATGGGCTAACCTTGTTCCTGAAAAGACTGTAGAAAGAGACGATTTACCAGAATTCGTTAAGAAAATCGCTGAACCTGTTAATGCTATTAAAGGTTATGATTTACCAGTTTCTACATTCTTAGGATTCGAAGATGGTACTATGACAAATGGTTCTGCTGCCTATGAAAAACGTTACATCGCTCAATTCGTTCCTGTATGGAATAAAGAAAATTGTATTCAATGTAACCAATGTTCATTTGCATGTCCTCATGCCGTTATCCGTCCATTCTTAGTAACTCCTGAAGAAGAAGCAAATGCTCCTAAAGAAGCTGAATACTTAGCACCAATTGGAAAAGGCTTAGAAGGATTAAAATATACAATGCAAATTTCTGTAGCTGATTGTACAGGTTGTGAAGTTTGTGTTAATACTTGCCCAGGTAAGAAAGGCAATAAAGCCTTAACAATGGTTCCAATCGATGAAGTAATTAAAGAAAATAAAGATAAAACAGCTAACTACTTCTTAGATCATGTAACATATAAGACAGATTTAGTTGATATTACTGCAAATGCTAAAAACTCACAATTTGCTCAACCATTATTTGAATTTAGTGGCGCATGTGGTGGATGTGGTGAAACTCCATATGTTAAATTAATCACACAATTATTTGGTGATAGAATGATCGTTGCTAATGCAACAGGATGTTCATCAATTTATGGTGGATCATTCCCAGCTACTCCATATACAACAAACAAAGAAGGTCATGGACCAGCATGGGCTAACTCATTATTCGAAGACAACGCTGAATTTGGATATGGTATGAGAATGGCTTGTGAAACAATCAGAAATAGATTAGGCGTTTTAATGGAAGAATACATCGAAAAAGAAAACGCAAATGAAGAATTAAAAGGCTTATTCAAAGAATGGCTTGAAAACCGTAAGAGTGGAGATATTACAAAAGCATTAGCTAAGAAGATTATTCCATTACTTAAAGGACAAGAAGACGAAACATTAAAGAAAATTGATGAATTAAAAGATTATATCGTTAAGAGAAGTCAATGGATCTTTGGTGGAGACGGATGGGCATATGATATTGGTTATGGTGGCTTAGACCATGTAATAGCTAATCAAGAAGATGTCAATATTTTAGTTGTAGATACAGAAGTTTACTCAAATACAGGTGGACAATCTTCTAAGTCTTCTCCAACTGCTTCAATTGCAAAATTCACAGCAAGTGGAAAGACTGGTAAGAAGAAAGACTTAGCAGCAATCGCTATGAGTTATGGACATGTATACGTTGCCGCAATCGCTCATGGTGCTTCTCAAGCACAAATGCTTAAAGCTATCAAAGAAGCAGAAAGCTATGATGGTCCATCAATCATTATCGCTTACGCTCCATGTATTAACCACGGCTTAAAAGCAGGTATGGGAAAAGCACAAGAACAAGCTAAACTAGCTGTTGAATGTGGATATTGGGTAACATTCAGATTTGATCCAAGACGTGCTCAAGAAGGATTAAATCCATTCCAAGTTGACTCTAAAGCACCAGACTGGGATAAATATGAAGAACATCTATTAACTGAAAACAGATATGCACAATTAAGAAGAATTAATCCAGAAAAAGCTGATTTACTTCTTGAACTTAACAAGAAAGAAGCTCAAAGAAGATATACTATGTATCAAAGATATTTAGCAATGGATTATTCAAAAAATGAATAAATAATAACTAATAAGGTTATGTTTAAGGATACATTTAGTATCATTAACATAACCTTTTTTAAAACTGTAATATTGATATTTTTAATAATGTTTGGTATAATGAAACAAGGAGGAAAACAATGAAAATATTAAAAACTCTTTATATATGTGAATTAATTTTTTGTATAGTTTCATGTTTTTTGTGTGGAGCTGAATGGATAGAAATATCATTTTCGAACATTTTATCAACGTACTATGCATATTTTTATCTATTTGTTGCCATAGTATTGATTTGGGTCGAATACATATGTACTAAAAAGATAAGTAAAGAGATATACGTAACTATCGGATTTATCTTTGTTTCACTTATGTATCTTAAGAATATCTTTGCAGTAAATAAAAGTTGTTTTGTTTTAAATATCTTTTGTATTATAAATAATATATGTGAATTATCGATGATAAAAAACAAAAAAGGGACAATCAATTTTCCATTTTTATCATATGAAGAACAAAGAGAGCAATCATTAAATTATCTAAGATTTATACTTAGTTTAGTTATAATTCCTTATATGCTAACCATAGCGGGTCTAAAAGTAAGCTATGCTATTCTTTGCAATATTCCATATGTATTGATTTTATTATTTAATAGCATAAAAAAATCGAAAAAGAACGAATTAAATAAGTTATTACAAGAAGTAAATAGCAAAGCAATGTATAAAGATTTTGAAACAAAAATTAATGAAATTCTAAAAAGAGATTTAGAAACAGAAACAGTGATTTATATATTAATAATAAAGGCAGGTCTCTTACTAAATTATGATCAATTGAAGGGAATGGAATTATATAAGTCGATAAGATATCCTCATAATAAAAATAATCAATTTTTATATAACATTTTATCAATAGCATATGCAGAAAAAGAAAATAACTATGCCATGTGTCATGAGATTCTTAATAAGATGAATAAAACAGTTTTTAATAAAAAAATAGTTTCAAAGTTAGAAAAAGAAATACTTATACGAGAAACTTTTGATACAATTGATGAAATAGAAAAAGAATTTCCTATAAACACAGAATATAAATTACAAAATATAGATAATGCAAGTTTACTAGCTATTTATTATGAAAAGCAGAAAAACAAAGAAAAAGCGATTTATTACGCAAATTATGTTTTGTCTCAAAAAACAGATATGGAAGAATACTATAGTTTAGGCAATAAAGTGATAGAAGAAAGCAAAAATTATTAAAAATAATATTCACTGAGATGGTGAATATTTTTTTTAATGATACAAACTTGTATATTTTGTTTAAAAAACAAAAGAAATAGTGTATAATAAAAACAAAGGATAAAAAAATTATGCGATGTATATTTTGTGATTCTAAAAATTTAAGTCTTAATGAAAATATTTGTTATTGTAATAGTTGTCATAAAACAATGATTAAAGACAAAGCTCATAAATATTCTTTATCATTAAATGATAAAAAAAGTGTAAAAAGTTATCGTGAAGAGTTAGACAAGGCAATCAAAATGAACTTGCAAAAAGAAATAATTGCTTCATCAAAAAAAATATTAGAGATTATCCCTAATGATACGATAGCTTATATTTGGTTATGGGCTTTAAAAAAGGATAGATATAATGATAAATATACTAACTTTTTAAAGAGAATACCTATTATCGCAACAAGAGAAGAAGTAGATGAAGTTATAGATGTAATCATCGATAATGCCTATTTTTGTGAAGTAAAACCTATAACTAATATAATCAAAAGAATGAAATTAAATCAAGATTATATTAATCAATTAAATGATAGAATTTATAATTTAGGTATGAAAACAAGAATGGATTATTTATATCCACGTTGCTACAGTTTACTCAAAAGTGAAGATGATGAAATAGAAGACTTAAGAGGATATATCTATTTAGCCGAATATTTAAGTTATAATGGTAATGATATTCACTATGAAAATATAAATAAAAATCTAGAATTAACAAACATTATTAATGACTGTGATAAACCAATTGATCTTAATGAGGATATAAATAGAAATTGTAATAAAAAAATGGATGAGTATTTAAAAGGAATAAACTTTAATGCCAATAACTCACTCTTTGAGATAATTGATTATGAAAATAATCTTGTTAGCTTTGGATCGTTTCCCAAAACAATAAAAGAAGATTACGTAGAAATAGAAGAAATTAATGGCGAATATATAGGTAGTGATAATGCAAAATACGTAAGGAAAAGGTGCGTACTGCCAAGTAGTAAATATACTTCTTATTTTAGTGATGGAAGTGTATATACAAATGGAAAGAGATATTTTCGAATCGAACCTATAAAGTGGCAAATGATTGACTTTAAAGATAATATGGTATGTTTGCTTGCAAATGATATCATTGATGTAAACATTTATTCGCTTTTTGAAGATAATTTTGAAAATTCTAATATTTATAACTATTTAAACAATACATTCTTAAATACTGCCTTTTCAGAAAAACAAAAAGAAATAATAAAAGGGGATGTGAGATTATTAAATGGTGAAGAAATAGATTTAATAAAGAAAAAATATCCTTTAGGTATTATGAAATTAATGCTTGATAAGAAACTGACTGACTATGCAGCATCTAATAAAATTGATTGCTTATCAAAAAATTATTGGATAGATTGTGAAAGGTTTAATCTCTTAACACTAGGTATTGTCAAGACTATTGAATACACACATGCCCAAAGAGGCGTAGTCCCTATGATATGGATAAAAATTAGATAAGATATATAAAGGAGACAAAAATGAAAGATAAGAATTGGACATATATATTTTTAGGATCTTATCCTCAAACTTTAAAAGCCGAAAATGTGAAAATAGTATCTGATATAGCTAATGAGAAAGGGTACTATAAAGGCTCGGATGGAAATTTGTATGCAAAACAAATAGGTGCTCCCTATGAAGAAGGATTAAGATTTAAAAATGGAGAAGAAATTGAAGAGAATAAAGTTTACTACTTTAAAGTTGAACCAATAAAGTGGATGGTATTACAAAAAGAAGAAGATGATATGTTTTTATTGTGTGATCAGATAATAGACATTAACATATTTGATTTAAAAACAAATGAT
The DNA here is from genome assembly GCA_000431235.1 of Coprobacillus sp. CAG:698. Taxonomy (GTDB): domain Bacteria; phylum Bacillota_I; class Bacilli_A; order ML615J-28; family CAG-698; genus CAG-698. The sequence goes on from HF988711.1 coordinate 47,335, forward strand.
TACAAAGAATCTTCAGTTAGAAAATATTTAAATGATGAATTTATTAACAAAGCATTTACACCTGAAGAAAAACAAAAAATAAAAGAAACATTAATAAAAATAGATGAATCAACACTTGAAGAAGATTCAGAAATTAATACAAAGGAAAAATGCATAGATAAAGTGTTCTTATTAAGTTTAGAAGATATAAAGAACCAAGATTTAGGATTTGATAATAACGAGAGATTTTCAATATCAAGGCAAAAACAAGGAAGTGATTACTCTCTAGCAAAGGGAATGTGTGAGTTTTGTGATAAAGGCTGGTACTATTTACGAACAAGTATTATAGGAGAAAAAACTTCGGTAAATTATGTTTACTTTGATGGTAATATTGGAATAATCGATGTTTATTATAAAGATGGAGGCATTGCCCCTGCAATTCATATAAAGGTAAATTAAAATAATGAAAACAATATACAAGTATTACAAAGAAAATGGTGAAAGTTATATAGAATTTGGTTCTTTCCCTCAAGATGTGAAAAGAAATCGTAAAGAGTTAGAGTGTAGGGATGGTTTCTATTATGATGAATCAAATACAAAATATGTAAAATTAAAAGATAAGTTTTATGCTTATAAACCTATAAAGTGGAAAGTTCTTTTAAAGGATGAGGATACACTTTTATTGATAACTGATAAAGTTATTGATGTTTGTACATATGGTATAAAAAATGATTATGAAGATTCCTCTATAAGAGAATTTCTAACAAATGATTTTTATAATAATGCATTTAATTTTCTTGAAAAATTAATGATCGTTGATAAAGAAAAAATCTCAGAAAAAGAAACTGACAAAGTTTTCCTTTTGTCTAGTACAGAAATGAAAGATTATAGGTTAGGCTTTGCAAATACTAATGGACCAGATATAAAAAGAGCAAAAGAGGCAACTAGTTATGCTAAAGCAAAAAATGTTACAGTGTATAAAAAGAGTGCGTGGTATGTCTTAAGAACAAAACACAAAACTGAAAAAGACTTTGTTGCTTTTATTGGTTCAAGAGGATTATTAGCATATAAAAATTTTGCTAATAGTGAGGGAATTGCTCCAGCAATTTGGATAAAAATAAATGAAGATAATTATAATGGATAGTTTATAAAAATAATAGTGTTTAAAGATTTCTAAAAGCAAAACATGAAAGCCTCAAAAATCGTCTTAAATGATTTTAATATAAAAACGATTAATTATTCATTTGAAGGATAAACTTTCAAAATACGATAAATTTAGAGCTTATTTTTTGAAAATATAAAGAACTTACCATTTTTAAAATAAGTACGAGTAAATGGTAAATATAAAGTATAAATTTTAACTTTTTAAAACTATACAACCCGGAAGTACTTTCTTTAAAAAATTAAAAAAACTTCATCAATCTATAATAAAGAAAATTAACAAATAAAAATATGTGAAAGTTTGTTTTAAGATAAATTCTTAATAAAAATAATAATAATTATTAAAAATCATAATTTTACACATACATACATCAAAATATGTATAAATAAGAACCATATAAAAAAGATGCTAATTTTATTTATTTGGTCTTTTATTTAAAGTATATATAAATTTTCTTCCCTCTTTTTTTACTAGAGTAACTAAGTTTAATTTCTTTAAAACTTGCAAAGCATAGGAAGAGTTACGTTTAGATAAACGAGTTATTTTCTTAAAATCACTTCCTGAAAAATCACAAGAAAAAAGTTCTGAAGGCAGTATTTTTATAATATCTTGATAAGATAAAATATCAATAACATCATACAACTTTAAAGGTAATTTATCAATAGGAGTTCTTTTTATTTTTTTGTATTTATTAACTCGCGTAGTTTGCAGTTCTAATACACTTAGCATAAAAATCTTTAGAGACAAGTTAGGATTATTTAGATAAGAACTAATGGCATATAACTCTGAAAGAATCTTGCAAGGTAATTCTTTTTTGGGAGACATACGATCTATAGAGACAACACCATCTTCATCAACAAAATTAATAGTTTTATCACAATATATTGGAAAACATATAGTTATTTTATAATCATTTAGTAATGTAGAAAGTTTATCACGCAATTTATAAAAGTTTCTCGTTTGCACTTCATAAATTCTATTATCTAAAAATACATCAACTATTTTACCAGAAATAGATACTTCATGGGTAAGTACATTAGTAGATAAATAATATTTAATAAATTGATGGATTGATTTTTCTTTTTGTGTCCCAATTGATTCTTTTTTTAAAGAATCATTTTTTATTAGTTCTATAAGTTCATTAACATCCATTTTATTCACCTTCTTTAATTATACAATATTTGTAAAAAAAAACAATAAATTGTGTATTAAAACAAAAACAAAAGGAAAATTTAAAATTCTTTTTTTAAAAAGAAAAAAGTAAATAATAAGTGAAAGTAAATATAAAGCATAAGTTGACGATAAAAAACTAAAAATGATAAAATTAAACCAAGGAGGATAAAAAGGTGAAAAATATCAAAGGCTTCACACTACTAGAATTGGTTATAGCACTAAGTTTGTGTTCATTACTATGTAGCATTATCATTTATATAACTAAGGATATGTATAAATTATCCGAAGAAATTAGTATTAATGATGAGATAGATGAAGAAGTTGATATTATATGTAGAATATTCGATGAATTCTCAACAGATTTAAAACAAAACTATAGAAAATTCAAAATGGAAGAAATTTTAGTAGATGACAAACCGATAATTAAACTACTAATTAAAAATGAAGTTATTCTTACAATCTATAATTATGAAAATAAAAAAATAAAATATCGTGAAAATGAATGGACATTTAAGCATATAAGGATGTTTTACATACTAGATTTTGAGAATAAATTAATTTACGCTTTTGTTGATGAAAAGTATAGATATCATCGAATAATTCACAACTTTTATGAAGTAGCATGAAAAAGGTAATGTGCATAATAAGTGATCGGCAAAACAATTATATATTTGATATTTATCTAATAAAAGAAAAAAGAGGTAAAGCAAATATAATAAACAAAATACCATTTGGGATAGACAAAAAAGATATAGTAAATATCGATAACAAATTATTTGAAAAGACAGTTTCGGATTTTCGAAAGTTATTATACGAATCGCTTTATGAAGCTAAATTTGTTAACACACATTTAATAATTTCAATTGATACAAAAGATATCATTAGAGAGACAATTAATATCCCTGATTTAAGTTATAAAGAACTTAAACTGGCAATAGATATTGAAATTTCCAAAAGGTATAATGGTGAATATATAAAATACATCTCCAAAAGAAAAAAAGATGATTACTGGTTAACAAAAACAATTCTTTTAAAAAAGAACTTAAAAGAATTTATAGACAAAGTCTTTTTACCACTTCCCTTTAATATTAAAGGTATTAGCTTTTTAGGTGAGGTTGTGTTTGGATATTTATATGATGATATAAAAACAATAAATAATCAAAATAGTATATATGTTTTAGATATTCAAGATAAGTATATTATAAGTGTTGTTATTGATGGTATCTTAATGTATACATATACTGAAGAAAAAGATAAATCAATAGAGAGTAGAATTATTTCTTTATATAAATATTATGAAAAAGACTTAAAGAAAGTAATATATTTTTATACGAATTCAATAGTTGACTTTCATAGGTTAAAAGAAACATTAATTGAAAAAGGGTTCGATGTCCACGAAGTAATTATGAAAGATAGAATTGATATTAATAGTTTATTATATCGAAAGAATTATGATTATGAAAAAATATAACAAAGGATTTGTATTACTAGAGTTATTAATTTCTATAATCATTATAAGTATAATAACTTATGGGTTCATCGTATCATATATAAATGTAAAAAAAGGAATGAAACAAGTGGAAAAGGATTGTAACATTGCTAGAGTTATTAGCAATGTTTGCAATGAAATAATTTATAAAATCGATAATTACAAAAATAGAAAATATGTTTATTTAGATGATATAGGTATGCAAATGTACGAAGGTACTTCAAATGATTACTTAGAAATAGCAATAACAAAAGAAGGACATTTTTATATAGCTACTGTAAGACTTTACATTAATAAAAGTTTAACCCCAATCCTCCTTAGTGGATATGAAACGAAAGAAGTGTGTGTAAAAGTATATGAATAATAAAGGAAGTATTATGACATTTACAATAATAGTATTTCTCTTAGAAGCAGTTTTGATATCGTTTCTTTTTACTTTATACTATAGAAGAATTAGTTCATTCAAAAACAGGACTAATGAGATATATAAAGAATTAGATGTTGATTTATTAGTTTTAAACCACATAGCACATATCGATAATAATCAAGAACCATTTGCAAACGAATATGAGTATATATTAGATGAAAGATATATAAAATATTATTTATACAAAAATAAGAGTTTAATTTATACATTTAAGATAAGTTATAATAACATGTATTCTAAATATATGGTTTGGATTGAAGGAAATGGAATAAAAGCCTATTATGAAATAGCTTATTATGATGCAAGAAGAGTGATAATATACAAAAATTATGAGAAGACGAGTAAAAAATGAGAAAATATATTTATAAAGCAAAAGACTATAAAAACAGAAAATATAAAGGAACAATTTATGCGAAAAGCGAAAAAGATTTAAGAGAAATTTTAAATCGAGAAAACTTATATTTGATCAGTTATAAAGAATATAAAACAAAGAAAAAAGTATATACTAAAATTTCAATTGAAGTATTAACTTTTTTTTGTAATAAAATGAGTGTTCTATTAAAATCAGGAATAGAATTATCAAAAAGTTTGGAAATTATTCATTCATCAACAACTAATAAAAGATTAAAAGAAATAGTTAGTGAAGGGATAAATGATCTAGATGAAGGATTACCATTCTCACAAACTCTTGAAAAATATAAAGAAATACCCGAGGTTTTTATTAATCTTGTGAGAATCGGAGAAAAAAGTGGAAGTTTAGATGTTACATTTTTTGAACTTTCTTCTTTCTATGAAAAAAACAAGGAGAGCAAAAGAAAGTTGGTTGGAGTAGTAATTTATCCATTTGTTTTACTTATTATGGGTATTAGTGTTTTAATATTTTTGATGCTTAAAATAATACCCATATTTAGAAAAATATTCTTAGAATTTGGGGAAACACTACCAACAATAACTAAAATAATGATCAAAATATCAGATAATTTAAAAAGTAACATTTTAATTTATCTCGCAATAATAGTATTTATAGGACTTATGCTAATAGGTTTATTCCAAACTCGTGAAGGAAGATATTTATTAGCAAGAATAAAACTTCATAATCCTTTATTAAAGAAAATTTATAATAACTTATATACGCTATCTTTTACTAGCGGATTATCAATGCTCCTTGAAAGTGGCAGCAATATTGCGGTGGCTATAGAAATAATGTCAAGAGCAATTGGAAACAAATATTTAGAAATAAAAGTGAATAAAGCGGCAAAAGAAATAAAAGAGGGTATAAAGGTAAAAGATGCAATCAAAAATATAAAGTATTTTCCTGATGAGTTTACTGAGATGTTTGCAATTGGAGAATCAACAGGCAAAGTAAAAGAAATATTAAAAGCCTTAAATTTATTTTATGGAAGTGAATATGATTATGAAATCAAAAAAGTAATTAATCGAGTTGAACCAATTTTAATTATTACAATGGGTGCATTAATGTTATTTATAATTTTATCCATTTTTATACCTATGTTTGAGATTATGAATGCAGTGAGTAGAAATGTATGAATGAAAATGAAAGACAAACAAAGAATTATGAAGAATATGATATTGACTTCTTAGAATATGATAAAGATGTTGTAAGATTACTAACAACTGATTTTATTAGAATCAATAAGGCAATAGTACTAAACAAAAAAGAAGATACTTATATATGTGCAATATCAAATATTTACGATATTACAACTATAGATAAGATAAAAGCTATTTTAGATAGCAATATTAAACTGATTCATACACAAAACGAAAAAATACAAAAACTTAATAGTTTAGTAAACAATGAAATAAAAGAAATAACTTTTGAAAAAGAAAAAGAAGATACAAAAATATATAAAAATGAAATAAATAATGCTCCTGTAGTAAGAATATTTGAAAGTATATTGCGGGAAGGAACAGCACGAAATGCAAGTGATATACATATAGAACCATTTGAAAAACATTTCCGAATAAGATTTCGTATCGATGGCGTATTAAATACATTTATTGAAATGGCAATTGATATTTATGAAGCTTTAGTTGCAAGAATTAAAGTATTAGCAAATTTAAATATAACGGAAAGAAGGAAACCTCAAGATGGACGTATAAGAAATAGAATTAACGATATTGAGTATGATTTTCGTATATCGATTATTCCTACAGTGTATGGCGAAAAAATAGTAATAAGAATTTTAGATAGTAAATCATTTGCCTTTTCTATTGGAGAAATAGGATTCACCTTAGAAAAGCAAAAAGAAATTGAAAATATAATCGAACGTAAATCTGGGATTGTTTTAGTTACAGGCCCTACTGGATGTGGGAAGAGTACGACATTATATACATTTTTAGAAAAGATTAAAACGGATGGGATTAATGTTGTGACTGTTGAAGATCCTGTAGAATATACATTCTCAGGAATTACGCAAATACAAGTGAACGAAAAAATAGGATTTACCTTTTCTGAAATATTAAAAAGTATATTAAGACAAGATCCTGACGTCATAATGATAGGAGAGATAAGAGACGAAGAAACAGCGAGTCTTGCCATTAGACTAGCAATTACTGGGCACTTAGTATTATCTACTCTTCATACAAATGATTCCATTGGAGCGATAACTAGACTTATCAATCTTAATGTAGAGCCTTTTATGGTTTCAAGTAGTTTAAATGCGGTAATATCACAGAGGTTAGTAAGAAAATTATGTAATGAATGCAAAAAACCACATCAAACAACGAAAGAAGAAATGAAAATTTTAGAATTGAATGAGGAAACAACAATCTATACAAAATGTGGATGTTCAATCTGTCATAATACAGGGTATATCGGTAGAACGGGAGTATATGAAATACTAAAAATAAATGAAGAGATAAAAGATATATTAGTAAAAAACTATGATTATTCAAAAATAAAAACTAAAGCTTTAAAGACTAATGAATTAGGTTTAGAAATTGATGCTAGAAGGTTAGTTCTTGAAGGTGTAACGAGTTTAGAAGAATATCTTAAAGTTTATGAAAAAAAATAATAAATTGACTTTTGTTTGTGTTTGTACTATAATGTATGTGTAAATGCATTGAAGAGGACAGTAGTCTGTTTTAAAATGTCTTAGCGATTAAGGGATGGTGAAAGCCTTAAACAGAGTAGAAACAAATGATGAATATCACCTTGGAGCAGCGTGTGGAAAACAAAAGTATACATAGCCGGGATCTTACCGTTATCTAAGAAATATATTATCAAGTATATTAAATGGTGGTTAGCGAAATGTTCGTCCTTTTAATAGGGCGAATTTTATTTTTAAGGAGGATATATAATGTATAATAAAGTACCAACTGATTTAAAATTTATCGAAAGAGAAAAGAAAGTTGAAAAGTTTTGGAAGGATAATGACATTTTTCAAAAAAGTATAGTCATTCATAAGAACGATAAAAACTATACTTTTTTTGATGGTCCACCAACTGCAAACGGAAAACCTCACATTGGTCACGTGCTTACTAGAGTTATCAAAGATATGATACCTCGATACCAAGCTATGAAGGGTCATCGCATTTTAAGAAAAGCTGGTTGGGATACTCACGGATTACCAGTAGAACTAGAAGTTGAAAAACAACTAGGACTTGATGGCAAAGAGCAAATTGAGAAATATGGCTTAGAACCATTTATAAAAAAATGCAAAGAGAGCGTTTGGAAGTACAAAGGCATGTGGGAAGATTTCTCTAGTACAGTCGGATTTTGGGCTGATATGGATAATCCATACATAACTTATGATAATAACTATATTGAGTCAGTATGGTGGTCATTAAAGAAAATATGGGATAAAGGATTACTTTATAAAGGATTCAAAGTTGTTCCATATTGTCCTCGTTGTGGAACTCCACTTTCAAGTCACGAAGTAGCTCAAGGCTATAAGGATGTGAAAGATAAAACAGCAATATGTAAATTTAAATGTAAAGATGAAGATAATACATATTATCTAGCTTGGACAACTACTCCATGGACTTTACCTTCAAACCTTGCTTTGTGCGTTAACCAAGATGAAACATATGTAAAAGTTAAAACAATTAACGAAAAACTTGGAAAAGAAGAACACTACATTCTTGCTAAAGCTTTATTAAGCGTTTTAGATGGTGAATATGAAATTGAAAAAGAATTCTTAGGAAAAGAATTAGAATATCGTGAATATGAACCATTATTTGACTTTAAAAAATTAGATAAAAAACACTATTATGTTGTCTGTGATTCATATGTAACATTAACTGATGGTACAGGTATAGTTCATATTGCTCCTGCATTTGGTGAAGATGATGCACGTGTAGGAAGAAAATATGATTTACCATTCTTACAATTAGTTAATAGTAAAGGTGAAATGACAGAAGAAACTCCATGGGCCGGCATGTTTTGTAAGAAAGCTGATAAAGAAGTATTATTAGCACTTGATAAAGAAAATAAATTGTTTAAAGTTTTAAACTATGAACATTCATACCCACATTGCTGGCGTTGTGATACTCCATTAATTTACTATGCAAGAGAATCATGGTTTATAAAAATGACAGCAGTTCGTGATGATTTAGTTAAAAACAATAATACCATCAATTGGATTCCAGAATCAATCGGAAAAGGAAGATTTGGTGATTGGATTTCTAATGTTCAAGATTGGGGAATTAGCCGTGACCGTTATTGGGGTACTCCACTACCTGTATGGGAATGTGAATGTGGACATCGCCATGCAATCGGATCAATTGCTGAACTAAAAGAAATGAGTAATAATTGCCCTGATAATATAGAATTACATAGACCATATATTGATGCTGTTACAATTAAATGTCCAAAATGCGGAAAAGAAATGCATCGTGTTAAAGAAGTAATTGATTGCTGGTATGATTCAGGTTCAATGCCTTTCGCACAATGGCATTATCCATTTGAAAATGAAGAAATATTCAAAGAAAACTTCCCTGCTGATTTCATAAGTGAAGCAGTTGACCAAACAAGAGGATGGTTCTATTCTTTACTAGCTATTTCAACACTAATCTTTAACGAAGCTCCATTTAAAAATGTTATTGTTTTAGGACATGTTCAAGATGAAAATGGACAAAAGATGAGTAAATCAAAAGGTAATGCTGTAGACCCATTCGACGCATTAAAAGAATTTGGTGCTGACGCTATCAGATGGTACTTCTATTCAAATAGTGCTCCATGGCTTCCAAATCGTTTCCATAGCAAAGCAGTTGTTGAAGGACAAAGAAAAGTGATGGGAACTTTATGGAATACATATGCCTTCTATGTTTTATATGCAAATATTGATGAATTTGACCCAACAAAATATACTTTAGATTATGACAAATTAACTGTAATGGATAAGTGGATTATCTCAAAATTAAATACATTAGTAAAAGATGTAGATACATGTTTAGGACAATATAAGATTTTTGAATGCACTAAAACAATCGAAACATTTATTGATGATTTAAGTAATTGGTATGTTCGTAGAAGTCGTGAAAGATTCTGGGCCAAAGGAATGGAACAAGATAAAATTAATGCGTATATGACTCTTTATACATCACTAGTTACATTATGTAAAGCAATTTGTCCAATGCTTCCATTTATAACTGAAGAAATATATCAAAACTTAGTTCGTAGTGTTAATAAAGAAGCTCCTGAATCAATACATTTATGCTCTTATCCAGAAGTTAATGAAAAATATATTAATAAAGAATTAGAAAACAAAATGGATGAAGTATTAGATATAGTAGTTTTAGGACGTAATGCTCGTAATAGTGGTAATGTAAAGAATCGTCAACCTATTGCTACAATGTATGTTTTAGGTGAAAAATTAGATGATTTATATTTAGATATAATAAAAGATGAATTAAATGTTAAAGAAGTTGAATTTGTTTCTGATGTTAGTAAATACACGACATATAAATTTAAACCTAACTTTAATACACTAAGAGCTAAATATGGTAAACTTTTAGGATTTATTTCTAAAGAGTTACAAACTATAGATGGTCATAAAACAATGGAAGAGTTAAATACAAATGGGAAAATCACTCTTACAATTAATGGCGAAAATGTCGAACTTGAAAAAGAAGATTTATTAATTGAAACATTTAAAACTGAAGGATATTCGGTTGCCTTTGACAAAGGCTTATATGTAGTTTTAGATACAAAATTAACTCCTGAGCTAATTGAAGAAGGATATGTAAGAGAAATAGTATCAAAAGTTCAAACAATGAGAAAAGATGCTGGTTTTGAAGTTGTGGATCATATCTATTTCTTCGTAACTGGAAATGAAAATATAAAGAAAATTATCGAAAATAATGAAACAGAAATTAAAAAGGATTTATTAGCTGAAGAAATTGTTTTCGATAGATTAGAAGAAAATATCTTTACAAAAGAATGGAATATTAATGGTGAAGATGTTACATTTGCTGTAAAGAAATTCTAAAATGAAAGGATAAAAAATGGCTATAACATCATTTTTAAAATCTAAAAAACAAGCTTGTAAAAAATTAGTCGATAGTTTACTTGAAAAATATCCATATGCTTCAATTTTAGGTGTTGACACGACAGGATTAAGAGTACAATGTGACAAATTCAATACTTCAATATCAGAAACAAATGAATGTGAAAGAGGATTTGTTGTCAAAGTATATGATGGCAGTGGATATTTAGAATATAGTTTTAATAATTTAGATGATAGTAATATCGAAGAAATTTCTCAAAAAATAAAGAATTTTGAAATAAAAGAATCAAAACGCGTAAACGCAAAAATGTTAAACGATGAAATTATGACTGAATCTTTTACTAGAGAAGATAAATCGCCTATGACAATTGATGAAATTGTTAATAGTTTAAATCAAGTAAAAGAGAAAATTCTATCTAAAAGTGAATTAATTATTAATGCTTTTACAATGTTTGATAAGATGAATGTTTCAAAAATATTTATTTCTAAGAATAAAGATTTAGAACAAGACTATTCATGGGTAAATACTTTTATAATGCCTGTTGCAAGAAGAGATAACACAATTAAAACTGCACGCAGTGATGCCGGAAGTACAAACTCTAAAGATTGCATTAACCAAGCCTTCGAAAAAGTCGATGAAGCAGTTGATTTAAGTATAGGCTTATTAGATTGTTTACCTATTGTTCCTGGGACTTATGATGTAATTACGGATCCAACAATAACAGGATTAATAGCTCACGAGGCTTTTGGCCATGGAGTTGAAATGGATATGATTGTTAAGAATAGAGCAAAGTCAAAAGATTATTTTGGAAAATATGTAGCTTCTCCTATTGTAAGCATGAGAGATGGAGCTAAATCTGGTTTATCTGTAGCATCATATTTCTTCGACGATGATGGAGTTCTAGGTCATGATACTGAGATAATCAAAGATGGCATATTAGTAGCAGGTATGTCTGATGCGCTAAGTGCTATGCAATTAGGAACAGTACCTACTGGAAATGGAAGACGTGAGTCATTTACTCATAAAGCTTACACACGTATGACAAATACTTTCTTTGTTCCTGGAAAAGATAGTGTTGAAGATATGATAAAATCAATTGATTATGGTTTCTATCTATGTGATACAAACAATGGAATGGAAGATCCTAAAAACTGGCAAATACAATGTGTATGTGAATATGCTAGAGAAATAAAAGATGGAAAATTCACAGGTCGATTATTCTCACCAGTTATTTTAAGTGGATATGTCTTAGACGTATTAAAATCAATTTCTATGGTTTCAGATGCTTTTGAACTATCAGGAGCAGGATATTGTGGGAAAGGACACAAAGAATGGGTTAGAGTAAGTGATGGTGGACCACACTTGAAAGCGAGAGTGAAACTTGGATGAATAAAGAAATTACGAGAATTACTAATATAATAAATAAAGTTCAAGGTATAACTGATTATCAAATTCATTATACATTTAAAACATCATGTGAATTATACTATGTTTTAAATAAATTAGAGACAGCAAGAGAAGTTGAAGTTGATGATACAAGTGTTACAATATACAAAGACTTTGAGGAATATAAAGGATCTTCAAGTTTCAGCGTGAGTTCCTCATTTTCTGACAAAGAAATCGAAGAAAAAATTATCGCTGCCTATAATAGATGTGAGTATGTAAAGAATAAATTTTACGAACTTCCAAAAAATGAAACATTTGAATGCACAAATTATGATACAAATATCACTAAAGAAAATCTTAAGAATCAAGCTCTTGAAGTTGCTAAAGCTATCTTTAAAGCAGATGTATATAAAGAGGGTTGGATTAATAGTACAGAAATATTCTTAACTGTTACTGAAAATGAATTTGTAAATTCAAAAAATGTAGAAATAAAGTACCATACATATAAACTAATGATTGAAGTTATTCCTACGTGGAGAGGTGAAAAAGAAGAAGTAGAATTATATCTTTCAAAAGAATCAAATACGATTGACTTAGAAGACATAACAAAAACTGTCAATGAAAAGTTATTAGATGCTAAAAACAGAGGTTTAGCTGCAAATATCGATGACATAAAAGAATGCCAAGTAATTTTAGGTCTAGAGGAAACATCTAGCATATGTAAATTCTTTGCTAATCAAATATCTTACGGAATGCAATATCGAAATATGGCTTCATACAAGTTAAATGATGAAATTCAAAAAGGTGATAATTGCGACAAATTGACTATAAAAGGTGTACCATTTATAAAAGGATCTGCTACATCATCTCCTATTGATGGCTTAGGAACAAAACTTTGTGAGAAAGAAATAATAAAAGATGGAAAAGCAATCTCGTTATTTGGAAATGCAATGTATGGATATTATATGGGAATCGAAAAACCTACAGGAAATTTCGTAAACTTTGTTGTAGAAGGTGGAAGTTTGTCCGATGAAGAAATGCGAAAAAATCAATATCTTGAATGTATTAATTTTTCATCATTTCAATTGGACTTATATAGCGGTTTCTTTGGTGGAGAAGTACGCCTAGGAATGTATTTTGATGGCAAAGAGAAAAAACCAGTAAGCGGATTTAGTGTAAGTGGAAACATTTATGAACTTATAAACCAAATGCATTTTTCTATAGAAAAAGGAACATGCAAAGGTTATTTAGGACCTAAATATGCAACTTGCAAAATGAATGTGAATAAGTAATATGAAAATATTATCAATAATAGATTCATTTAAAGGAACAATAACTTCATTAAGACTTGGAGAACTTGTAAAAGAAGAACAAGAAAAGAAAGGTAATGAAGTAAAAAGCATTGCTATAGCTGATGGTGGTGACGGTTTCTTAGATGCCATCAGTCAAAATATTCCTTTAGATAAGGTTTATATAAATGTTTGCGATCCGCTTTTTAGAAAAGTTGAAAGTTATTATATGCTTTCGAAGGACAAAAAAACAGCATACATCGAATTAGCCAAAGCTAGCGGAATAAATATGCTTAGAGAAGAAGAACTAAATCCATTTATAACAAGTACTTATGGATTCGGGGAAATGATTTATAATGCAGTTAAAAAAAATGTTGAAAATATAGTAATTGGAATAGGTGGCTCAGCAACTAATGATTGTGGAAGTGGAATGCTTGAAGCTTTAGGAGCAAAATTTAATGAAGGAAAATTAACAAGAATGAATAATGAAAAATTATCATTGATTGAATCATTAGATTTGTCTTTAGTTAAAGAATTATGTAAAAACATTAACGTAACAGTTTTAAGCGACGTAACTAATCCTCTATTAGGGGCAAATGGGGCAACATATGTTTTTAGTAAACAAAAAGGTTCAACCGAAAAAACTATGCCTATTCTAGAAAACAATATAAAGCATTTTGCTTCATTCAAAGATGAATACATAAATTACCCAGGTAGTGGTGCTGCTGGTGGAGTTGGATTCAGCCTAAAAACTTTTCTAAATGCTAAGATGGTTTCGGGAATAGATTATTTACTTGATGTAATAAATTATGATAATTTATATAAAGATTATGATTTAATTATTACAGGTGAAGGAAAAATTGATAGCCAAAGTATGCAAGGAAAAGTTATTTCTAGCATCATAAAAAGAACAAAAGACAGAAAAATAATTCTTGTATGTGCTATTAATGAAATTAAAGATAGTCAATATGAGATTTTATCTATAGTAAATGATAAAGTTACAAAAGAAATGTCTATGAGTGATCCAGAAACATACTTTAGAATGATGATACAAAAAATATAACAATACTTGCATTATTTTCCATAGTAGTGTAAAAATATAAGCATGTTATGATAAAATTTCGTAAATTTGCTTTTTAACATTCTTAATAAAATATATACAAACTATTAAGCTCTCTTTTAAAAGGGGGCTTTTTTATTTAAAAATAATTATATATCAATAAAAATTTTAGTACATAATAATGGAAAAATTACTACGGTATCATATGCATATAAAAAAAGATTATATCACAAGAAACATTGCAAAGAATACATAAAGTATATCGTAATAAGGTAAATTAGATAAAATTCTTAAGTAATAAAAGTCAAGTTAAATTGTTTATATATATAATTAACTTGACTTTCTTTATTTTGTTATAATAATTTATTAATTTTACATTGATCAACTATGTTAAGTTCTCTGTCATAAAGAGTAATAGTAATTTCTTTAGAATTACTTCTAACAGTTAGTATACCTACTGTTTTATTTCCTTCTGAAAATCTTGAAGCTATTTTTTCTTTGTTATATTCGAGAGTACCCATTTCTTGTCCTCTTTCATTATCACTTGATGGACTTTGAATATATACAGTTCCTTTTACAGAAACATTATCATTATATAATGGATATGTTCGTACATATATGTGATTGTTATTAGCAAGAGCTAAAATAACATTATATTTATCGAAAATGTCTTTATAACGTAAGTATCCAAAATTTCTTGAAGCTCCATTAATCCCTTGAAACCAGTCATAATGTTGTCAATCAATTTTATATTTGCAAGTTGTATTTTCGAGAATATCACAGAGCCACTTACGGCATTTTTGTACTTCAGTACTATCTAAAACAAATCCCATTGCTTCGTTATTTATAATAACAAATAAAGTATCTCCATATATAAAGTGATAAGCAACTCCTTGTTCTTTTCCATAACCATTTCGAGGAAAATAACTTGTTGATAAGAAATATGCAGAAGTGTTTTTAATATTTTTTCTGCTCATGAAATCATGGTTACCAAGAATATTAACCCACATATATTTCTTCACTAAATCTTTTTCGTATAAGTCTTTCCAAAACGAATAACTACCACCCCAAGCAATAGCATCACCACCACAAAAAATAAAATCAACATCGCCTTCTGTTGATATTATTTTCTCTGTAGTATTAAAGGCATTGTTTAAGCGACTAGTAATAGGTGTATAAGCATGAAAGTCAGAAACCCAAGCAAATGAGAAATCTGTACTACCAGTTTTGAAATAATGTATATCACTTAATTCATTTTGTCCAACTTTAAACATATATTTTGTATTTGGAAGTAAATTACGTAAACAAACATGATAATGAAGAACTTTTACCTTTTCATAGAAATCTACTCTATCCTTTGTTATTGAAAAAACATTATCAAAAATATCATTATAAACATAGGTACCAGATATTATAGTTGCTTTTTCAAAGTTTATATCATCTATTTTTGTGAATAATAATTTGCAATTGGTATTATCTAAATCAGTATGCCAACTTATATTAATTTCCGTGTTGGCGTTTTCTCCGGGGTTTGCTATAATCATAAAACATTCCATATAAATACTCCATTATAATATGTTTAAATTATAGCATATTTTTAAAAAATAGCCATAAGAATAATATAAAATATTGCAAAAAAGATAATAATATGCTATAATGTTTACGTTAATATTATTGTTGTGAATAATGATAATCAATGGAGGTATAATCGTGAATTATAAAGAAGCAGCAAAGAATTTTATTGAAAATGAAAAACAATTTCATTTAGGTGTTATCCCTACAGAGCAATCTAATCCACTTACAAAGAATTTGAGTGCTACAATTGCTAAAGATACAGCAGCTGGTGTAGCAATGATTTTATCAGCTGATGTTAATATTCCAAAGGTTGCCGCAAAAACATTCAAAACTAAAGTGTTTAGAAGATTAGTTGATGACATCAAGAGAGTTATGTACGAAGATAAAAGAGTTGTTATTTCTTCAGTTGGTGCATCTGGTCGTATGGCTATTCAATTAGATGCAGCATGGAGATATTTCTGGACAAATCTTTCAAATAAATTACCTGAAAAAGCTGAAAAGTTTTTATACAATGCTAACCGAGTTGTAAGTTTTACAACTGGTGGAGATAGAGCATTAGTACAATCTGTAGAAAACTATGAAGACTATATGACATTTGGAGCACAACAAGTTCGTGATGCTAAAATGGGTGTTGGTGATGTATTATTAGGATTGTCTGAATGTGGACTTTCAGCAAGTATCAATGGTTCAGTTGTCGAAGCTGATTCAATTGGCTGTACAACATATTATTTATATTGTAATCCAAAAGAGATTCTTTATGAAACATTAGAAAGATGTCGTAAAGTATTTGATCGTAAGACAGTTATTCAAATGCCATTATACGTTGGTAATATGGCTGTATCTGGATCAACTCGTATGCAAGTAACTACAATCGAACTATTAGTAGCTGGCGTTGCGTTAGAAATGGCAGCAAAAGAATGGTGCGAAGAAAACTTAACTGAAAAAGAATTAGAAGTTGCCGGAGTTATTGCATTAGATCCTCAAGAATATGTAAAAGAATTTAATAAAATGCATAAACAACTAGCAACAGGAAAAGGCTTAGCAGGTTTATCACAAGTAGTTGAATTAGAAAAATCAGTTTATGAAAACAAAGGTTTAATCACTTACACTACTCATGATTATCTATTAGATATCTTAACTGATACTACAGAAAGACAACCTACATTTACTCTCCCACCATTCCGTCGTTTTAACGATACAACTTCAGAATTAAGTTGGGCATTTATTAAAGACCCTCTATATCCAACAGAGGTTGCATGGCACCATGTATTCCGTAGACCTATTACAGGACTTGATTGGACAAAAGAAGATTACATTCGTATGGGTGCAGCTCAATCAATCGTTGACAATCCTCCTCTAGTAGGAAGTGAACAAGTATTTATGTACTATATTGGTAACGAAGACGATCCATCAAGATATTCACGTAAACCAAACTGCTTAGTATGCTTAGATATAAACGGAAGTGCTACACCTGAAGTTATGAAATGGTTTAAAGAAAATGTAACTAAATTTGAAAAAGGTGTTGTAGTCCGTATGGGTGCAATTCCAAAAGGAAAATTATATGAAAATGAAATTCATATCCCATGTAAATTTGCTAGAACTTCTAATGAACTATTAACTCATTTAATGGTTAAATTAGCATTCAATGTTATTAGTACTGCAACTATGGCTAAGATGGGACGTGTTTGGTCAAATTGGATGATTCAAGTTCTTCCAACAAACAAAAAACTAATTGACAGAAGTACAAGAATTATTGCTAACATTGCTAATATTCCTTACGAACAAGCATGCGAAGAATTCTTCAAATCATATCTTGGAAGAGATCCAAAAGAAGAATATCGTGAAAGCTATGTTGTTGAAACATTAAAGAGATTAGGATTTGATCCAAAAGATGACATAAAATAATTAATTACCTTCAAATTACGTATAGATATATTTCTATGCGTAATTTTTTTAATTTATATGAATAAGAAATAAATATATTATTTTCGAAAATATAAAAATGTGCTATAATTAAATTAATGCGAGGTGATAAAATGAAGATGATAAGCAAGTAAGAAAAATATTAGTATTTAGAGGTGATAAAATGAACAAAAAAAGAGAAAATAATTGAGGTAAATATATGAATAAAAAGATATTAGTGATTGGATTATCTGGTGAATCAGTTTTTCTTAACCTTGATCACTTCAATAAACCAGGAGAAACAATACAAGCAATAGATAAAAAAACTGAGCCAGGTGGAAAAGGATACAATCAAGCAATTGCATTAGGAAAATTAGGCTGTGATGTAACTTTTATTACAGCACTAGGAAATGATGGCTATAGTGACGAATGTATTAGAGTGCTAAAAGAAAACAATGTCAAACCATGTATAGTATACAAAAATATTCCAGGCTCATATGCAGTTATATCTGTAGATAGCAAGGGTGAAAATAATGTCATTGTTTACAAAGGTGCAAGTGAATTAATTACTTTCGAAGATATATATAATAATTACAAACAGAATTTAGATTCTGCTGAAATAATATTATTGCAGTTAGAATTCAATGAAGAATTAACAACACAATTAATAGATTATTTATATGAAAAAGATAAAATAATTGTTGTTAATCCAGCCCCAAGAAATTATTTAAGTGTGGAAACATTACAAAAAGTGAATATTTTAACACCAAATGAATTTGAACTATCGCTTTTGAATATTAATAAAATAAAAGCTACAGTAATTACCACGCTTGGGAACAAGGGGGCAAAACTAGAAAAAGACAACAAGATCTTTTCCTCATATAAAGTTAAAGCAATAGACACAACTGGAGCCGGTGATATATTTAACGCAGGTTTAGTGTGTCAAATATCTAAAGGAAAAACAATTGAAGAAGCAATTGATTTTGCTAATGCCTGTAGTGCTTTAGAAGTAACCAAAAAAGGAGTAGTAGACGCTATACCAACTTATGACGAAGTAATTAAGTTTATGAAAGGATAAAATATATGAAAGCAATATTAGTTGGCGTTAAACTAGATAATATTCAGATAAATGATTTTGAGGATGAAATGAGTGAATTAAAGAATTTGAGTGAAGCATGTGACATAGAAGTTGTAGATTCAATTAAACAAAATTTAGATTCATTTAATCCTGTAACTTATATTGGAAGTGGAAAAATAGAAGAAATAAAAATGTCTGTCGAAGCAAATGAAGCAGATGTTGTAATTTGCAATGATGAATTAACACCATTGCAAATATCTAAATTATCAGAAAAAATTGATGTTCAAATTTATGATAGAACTTATTTGATTCTTGAGATTTTCAAAAGAAGAGCAAAAACTAAAGAAGCAATTCTCCAAGTTGAAATAGCATCTCTTACTTATCTATTACCAAGACTTGCTGGGATGAGGCAAGGATTGTCAAGACAAAGAGGTGCAGGTGGTGGATTTGCACATGGTAGAGGTGCTGGGGAAACCAAATTAGAACTTGATAGACGAATTAATAGTGATAAAATAAGTCAATTAAAGAAAGAATTAAAAGAACTAGAAAAAGTTCGAAGAGTTCAAAGAGAAAAGAGAACAGCAAGTGACTTGGCAAAAGTTTGTTTAGTCGGCTACACAAATTCAGGAAAGTCAACACTAATGAATAAATTCCTAGAAATAACAAACTCAAAAGATGAAAAGAAAGTATTTCAAAAAGACATGCTATTTGCAACTTTAGAAACATCATCAAGAAAGATTGACTACAAAAATGGTGGTTTTATATTAACAGATACTGTAGGATTTATTGAAAAATTGCCACATAATCTTATTGAAGCTTTTAAATCAACGCTTGAAGAAATAAAAGAATGTGATTTAATAATTCATGTAGTTGATGGTTCAAATAGCAAACATCTATCACAAATAAAGGCAACAAATGAAGTATTAAATGAGTTGGATGTCAAAGATATACCAGTGATATATGCATTTAATAAGATTGATAAAATTGATAATTATTTGTATATACCAAATGAATTTCCAGAAGCAATTAGAATTAGTGCTTTAAATGGATATAATATCGATGAACTACTAAAACTTATTTTTAAGAAAACATATGGAGAATATGAATCTGTAGAAATGCTTATTCCATATGGAATGGAAAATGATTATTATAAAATAAAGAATAAAAGCATTATTGAAACAACAAGTTATGAAGAAAAGGGTATATATGTAAAGTGTCAAATAAATAACGAAGTGAAAAACAAGTATGGTAAGTACATAATATAACAAATCAACAGATTTTAGCTTTCTTGTTGTGTTAACGAAAAAAATAAAGGTTTATAATTATTACTATTATACGAGGAGGTACTTATAAATGAAATATTCATTTAAACCATTAAATAATATGCATTTATATTTTATGTATATGTTTTATTTACTTATTGTATCTATTGTTGATATAGGATGTATCATAATGTGTTTTGATGAATTTGATGTCGCATTCTTTATAACTTGTGCAATAATTACTGCTATACCACTTTTGGTTTATATGTTTGTTAGAATTTTTTATTCTTATAAATAAATTATTGATGATGAATATTTAATGAAATACAAAAGAAATAACATTATTTTAAAGATAAAGATAAAAGACATAAAATATATAATAATCAAAAAAGCAAATATAATACATTTTTTAAAATTTATTATATCTTTAATTTCAGGTTATAACTTGTCAACTTCAAACGTTACAACAATGTCTATATTGTTTGAAAAATGTGAAATTTTAAATGACTCTAATAACAAAGAATTCAAAAGAAATGAAGTTATTGAAAATAAAGAACCAAATGAAAAAGAATATGTTGAAATTTTACCATATAGAAAAATTAAAAAAATTTGTAAAATTATGAATATTGACTACAAAATAAAATAAACGAAAACTTTATCTAGCAATAAAGGTAGATATACTTTAATTGGTGTATCTACTTTTTCTTTTTTTAAAAAACATAAAACTAGATGACCTAGTTACCTCAAGTATTTATAAAGTCACATATACATACTCACAAAGAGGTCTTACAAAAGTATCAAGAGAAGAAGAGGAATAAGAGTAAATAAAAGTAAAATAAACTATAATATAGATTATATAATAG
>HF988712.1 GCA_000431235.1 Coprobacillus sp. CAG:698
AATGATGTAGGATACTTAGTAGTTTCGCCTCTTAGTTCTAAGACTTCACCAATTTCTACATCACATGCCCATGATCCACCTTTGAATACTAATATGCCATTAGTTCCATCACTAATGATAAAACTACGAGCATTGATTGCAACTACTGTTCCTTTAATCTTATAAGTTCCAGTTTCACCTTCTAAAATGTCTTTAATTCCTCCAGTAGGAGCAATCTTTAAATCTTTTGATAGATCAGCTTTTTCTTTTTCATGTTGCATATGTGCAGTTAAAGTAACACTAATAACTTCGCCAGTAGTGTTAAAAATCTTTCCATCATTAGACAATACATCAGTATTTGATGATTCCCATACAATTGTTAAACTACCTATTGATGTAGGCAATTTTAAATCACTTGTAACATTGTCAACATCGACATCTTCAAAAATCTTATTAAAGCGTAATTCGAAATCAAACTCTGTTGAATTGTCACAACCAACGAAAGCAAATAACATAAAAAACGCAATAATTAAAGCAAAAAATTTTTTCATGAATAATTCTCCTTATATTTATTTATTTGTATCTGTATTATTGATTTCATCTAAACTCGAATATGTTGTCTTACAATTTGGATATCTATCACAAGCATAGAATAGTTTTCCTTTACTACGCCCTTTTTTAGATATTCTTTCCACAATATGCCCTTCATGACACAAAGGACATATTATGCCTGTGTCTTTTACCACTTCTGGTTCTTTTTTCTTGATGAAATGGCAATTAGGATATCCCGAACAAGCAATAAACTCTCCGAAACGTCCATTTCTCTTTACTAGTGGCTTACCACACTCAGGGCATGTTTCCTCAAGCAAAACAGGATAAATCTTCTCCATTTTCTCATCGGCATTTTTAACTAAAGGCATGAAATCATCATAAAATTTTCTAATTTCATTATGCCAATCCATATTGCCTTCAGCAATCTTATCTAAGTCATCTTCCATTGAAGCAGTATATTTAACATTTATAATTGTATTGAAATATTCATTTAATCTATCACTAGTAAGCATTCCTTGTTCAGTTGGCACTAGTGCTTTGCTTTGTATTTTTACATATAATCTATTTTTTAATGTTTCCACAGTTTGAGCATATGTAGAAGGTCTACCAATGCCTAATTCTTTCATTTTATTAATGATTCTACCTTCACTATATCTAGTAGGTGGATTTGTGAATTTTTGTTCACTTGATATATTTGTTTTAGTAAGTTCTTCACCTATTTCCATTTCTGGAAGATTTTTTGTATCTTCGTCATCTGGATCATGATATATACATAAATAACCATCAAATTTGATTCTTTCACCTGTAGCTTCAAAAATATAACCATTATTATCTATTTTTATTTTTTCATCCTCAATAATAGCAGGTGACATTAATGATGCTAAAGCTTTAGTATATATTAAATTATATAGTTTAAACTCATCATTTGTTAAGTATTTCTTTATTGATTCTGGTGTATAATCTAACTTAGAAGGTCTAATCGCCTCATGTGCATCTTGAACATTTTTATCTTTTGAAGATGCTTGAACATAGCCCTTATAATAATTATCCCCATATGTAGAAATAATTTTATCTTTAGCACTATTAATAAACTCATTAGATAAACGAACCGAGTCAGTACGCATATAAGTTATTAAACCTACACGTTCACTAGCTAATTCCACACCTTCGTATAATGTTTGTGCAACCATCATAGTTTTCTTTGCATTGAATCCTAGTTTACTATATGATTCCTGTAATAATGAAGATGTTGTGAAAGGAGGTTTTGGAGATTTAACACGATCCTTGTTATTAATCTCTTTAACTATAAATCTATCACTTAGGTTTGTTAATACTTCATTAGTTTCAGCTTCGTTAGTAAGTTTAATCTTTTCATCTTTATAACTTACTAGTTTAGCTCTAATTTTTCTATTTTTCTTTGTGAAATCAAGAAATATATCCCAGTATTCTTCAGGAACAAACTTTTGAATTTCTCTTTCACGATCAACGATAAGTTTTAATACTACGCTTTGTACACGTCCAGCAGACTTCGAACCAATCTTTCTTTGTAAAAGTTTAGACAAACTAAAACCAATAATTCTATCGAGAATACGTCGTGACTCTTGAGAATGAACTAGATTTATATCTATTTCTCTTCCGTTTTCAAGAGATTTTAAAACAGCTCCCTTTGTAACTTCATTAAAAACGATTCTTTCAAATGGTTTTTGTGATAAACCTAAAACTTCATATAAATGCCAACTAATTGCTTCTCCCTCACGGTCAGGATCGGTTGCCAAATATACATAATCAGCTTTTTTAACTAAACTTTTTAATTCTCTTATTACAGGAAGTTTATCCTGCAACAATTTATACATAGGTTGAAAATTATTTTCGATGTCTACACCAAAACCTCCGTAACCTCTTGTTGTTAAATCGCGAATATGACCTTTGCATGATGTAACAACAAATTCATTACCCAAATACTTTTCTACGGTTTTTGATTTTGCCGGGCTTTCCATAATAACTAATTTCGTACCCATAATTTTATCAATTCCTTTTCTCATTCAATTATAACATTAAGATTTTAACTATGCAAGCAAAATTTACAATTTGTCTAACATATAGCATTAATTTCTATTTTGTTACAACTGCTAAAAGAACTAAATCCTCCTCATAAATATTTTTAATTGAGTGATTACGTCCTTTTTTGCATATCGATATCATACCCTCTTCGATAACACTTTCTTTGCCATCGATGATAATAATACCTTTATTCTTTAGAACATAAATCATCTCTTCATCCTCTTCATGAGTATGAATACCTATACTTGATCCCATTGGAATTGTTATTTTAGCATACATTTTCATTGCATCTAAAACGGGAGTAACTTTTTGAAGAAATATGCTACCTTCGCCTCCACGCATATTATCTATTTTAACTTTTTCGAAATCATTAATATTTTTAATCATACTTGTTCCTTTCAATTACTTAATATCAATACTTGTAAAGTAAGTATTCGTTGTGGTGTTACCATTAGTTTCATGCATATTTATTTGACAATATGCAGCAACTATACCTTGCTTTTTATCTATTTTTTCATCAGAAACTGATATATAATTTCCATTTTTAAATTCATAATGATATAATCCCAAATAAGGATATACATTTCCATCGTTACCTTTCACAAATATTTGCATATCAATGTGTCCAGTTTTTGCTGATGGAATACTTGCATTTACTTTATATCGTTCATAGTTTTCATCAGAATTACTTTCTTTTGTCATATATATTTCAAAAGGATTTGTATCACTATAATCTTTTTTATTATCAAAAAATAAAATATCTTCGCTTAAACTGAATTCTTTATCATAAGCAATTCCTTCATTTGCATCTTCATCAAAGATTTCATAAGAATATTTTACTCTAAGCATTATCTTATCGACTATACTTTTCAAATCATAATATGGCATAAAATTTTGTCCATACTTTCTAAGTGCTCCATCGATATTATCAAAAATATGATAATCGCATAAAAACTCACCATTAGCTAGATAATAATCAAATTGATAATATTTATATAATCTATTAGTACGATTACCTTTTTCAAAATTCATATATAATGTCATAGAATATAATAAATCTTGATTTAAAAGTTTATTCTTTATAACTATATAAGGACTGACATCTTCACATTCTAGTAAATGAGTTCCATTTACTCTCTGAAAGTTTTCAATTTCTTCAGGTTTCTTAGGAGTATAGCCTTTTTCTTTACACGATATTCCTAGAAAGCATACAACCATCATGATTAAAATTAAATATTTTTTCATATATACCTCTTTTATAAATATTTCTTTACAGGAGCAAATGATTTTCTATGAATAGGGCAAACTCCATATTTTTCTAATAACTCTAAGTGCCTTTTAGTAACATACCCTTTATGCTTTTTAAATTCATATTGAGGATAAATTTTATCTAAATCTTCCATTATTCTATCTCTCGTTACTTTGGCAAGAATTGAAGCAGCAGCAATAGAGCCACTTTTTTGGTCTCCTTTAATTAAACTCAAAACCGGGATATCGACATCTAAATTCATACAATCAGTTAACACATAATCAGTCATCTTCATGCGTTCTACGCATCTAGTCATCGCTAGTTTGCTAGCTTCATAGACATTTAATCTATCAACATCCTCAACAGAAATAACCTCAATTTCATAATATAAAGCATCTTTCTTTATAATATCAAATAATTCATCTCGTTTTTTAGGTGTTAGTTTTTTAGAGTCATATAAATAATCTAATTTATAACCAACTGGAAGGATAACACCACTAGCAACTAGTGGACCTGCCATAGGTCCTCTTCCTGCTTCATCGCATCCGCAAATGTACTTGTAGCCTTGTTTATTTAATTCTTCTTCGTACTTATATATATCTTGTATCATATTTTATCTAAAGTAATTTTTCCTATTCTAGCGTTTTTGAAATCGTTCAAAATGATATCATATCCTTTCTCATACTCATCTTTTTTATTACCTCTTTTTTGAAGAACTTCTTCGATTATTCTAACTGTATCTTGGTTCATTGATACATTATACCTTTTTTCAAATAGATCTGGATAATTCTCTTTAAGAAAATCTATTAAGTAAAAAGTTAGATCTTCTTTAGGTAGTATTTCATCTTTGATTGCTCCCGTAAGTGCTAAGTGAATACCTATTTTTTTATCATCAAACTTTGGCCATAAAACTCCTGGAGTATCTAAAAGTTCAAGATTTTGGTTTAAGCGAATCCATTGCTGAGCCTTCGTAACACCTGGCATATTGCCAACATTAGCCACTTTTTTTCCAGCTAATTTGTTAATTAAAGTTGATTTGCCAACATTAGGTATACCAACAATAATTGCTCTAATGGGACGCATTTTCATTCCTCTTTTTAAATCTCTTTCAATCTTTTCTTTTAAGATTTCCTTCGCAAGAGTTTCAATTTTTTTTACATTTAGTCCAGAAATAGAATCTATGGAAATAGCCTTTTTACCTTGATTAAGAAAATACTTTTCCCATTTTTTAGTCATATTATTATCAGCCATGTCAGATTTTGTTAATATCATTAGCTGAGGTTTATTTTTTAGTATCTCCATAGCCATAGGGTTTTGTGAAGAAATAGGTATTCTAGCATCAACCAAAACTAAAGCTATATCAACGACTTTTAATTTCTCCTCGATTTCTCTTCTGGCTTTGGCCATATGACCTGGAAACCATTGAATATTCATTTTTATTCCTCCAAATCTTGTTCGTCTAAACTAAGTATTTTTTTCCAATCAAACAAAGAATTAACTTGATATTTTATACAACCAACTATATGCTTTTTTTGGAAAAGACCTAAACGGCGACTATCTAAGCTTTCATCACGGTTATCTCCCATCACGAAATAATAACCTTTTTCGATTACATAATTATTTTTACTTTCGTCATATGTTAAACCTTCTCCAATAAAGTTATCTAAATTAAAGTTTATTTTATATCCGCATTTCACATAATAGTTATCATTAACTACTATATATAATTCATTCTCATATTCATTTATTGCTTTTTCTTCAATTTTTAATGTATCATATTCCGAAGCTATTAGTCTTTTAATCAATAGATCTCCTGTATTCAAATTATTGATCTGGATGTATCCACAATCTAAACATTTTAATCTATCAGATTTATATTTCTTAAGATTTGTGGAAGAACATCTATGACAATGCTTAGACGTTTTCCCAAATTCATTATATTCTGGATTTGTATCCTCATCATAATATAAAACAATAACATCACGATTTTTTACATTTGAAGTACTACGACCTATTATAACATCACCATTATAAAAAGTTTTTTCCATAGAAGGTCCATCTACTTCAGCTCTAAAGAAACCAAAAGCAAAAAATGCTTGAATTAAACAACATGCGATAATAAAAAGAGTAAAGAAATCACTAATTTCAAAAGCTACCTTACAAATCTTTTTGTTTCTATACTCATTTTCATATTTTAGAAAAGGAAATGTAAAGATAAGAGATATCATTGCCAAAAATGATAGGATAAAATAAGCATAAGTTATCACATTATTTATCCCTAATTTTACATTTAGAAGAATAAAGAGAACAGCTGTTGATACAACACAACAGACTGTTTTCTTTATAATAATTTCATTTAAATCACATTTATTTTTTTCTTTTTTCATATTATTCATATCTGCTTTGAAGAATACTTTCTAATTCTTCAATATCATTAATAATTACATCTCGAGCTTTACCAGGTATATTTTGATTAGATACTATACCTAAGTCTGCTAAACCGATAATAACTTTATTGGCTCTGTTAAAACCTATTCCATAAGTGGTTGTGATTTGATTTGCTGAACATTTTCTATTACGGAAAACAAATCTTGCAATTTCCTCAAACATTGGATCATCAAAAACATCACTTCCGTTTGAACTATCAGTTTGTTCAACTTGTTTACGAATATCATCATGTGTAAACATATATTCTGTTTTGAAATTTGAATCAATAAAATATTGAGATAAGCGATCTAATTCTTTAGAACTTACATATGCTCCTTGAATACGTATATCGTTATTGCCTTTATTTAAAAGCATATCGCCCTTACCTAATAATTTTTCAGCACCACTATGGTCAAGAATTGTTTGCGAATCCACATAACTCTTAACTTTTAAAGCTATTCTACAAGAAATATTATTCTTTATTGTTCCACTAATAACATCTGTTGAAGGACGTTGTGTAGCAATTATTAAATGAATTCCAATACTACGTGCTTTTTGTGTTAATCTTTGAACAGTTACTTCTAGAGAATCACTTGCTGTATTCATTAAATCAGCAAACTCGTCAATTATAACAACAATATAAGGCATTATATTTAAACCATTCTCACGAGCATATTCATTATAATCTGCTATAGTACGTTTACGATTAGCTTTTAAGAAATCATAACGTCTATCCATTTCATCAACACACCATTTAAGTGTAGCTGTAGCAAGTTTTGGGTCATCTATAATTGGAGTAGCTAAATGTGGAATATCTTCGAAATATGTAAACTCATTTCTCTTAGGGTCAACAAGGATAATTTTAACTTCCTCTGGTGTGGCTTTGTAAATAATGCTTAAAATCATAGAATACAAGCAAATTGTTTTACCAGATCCTGTTGTTCCGGCAACAATTCCATGAGGCATATCAGCTATATCAATATTAACTGGATCTCCGCTTATGTTTAATCCTAATACACAATCTAATGGTTTTCCACCATTTCTTGTTTTACTACCTTTTTTACGAATTCTTTCTAGATCCTCTGTTATCATATTGCCAAATAAGATTGTGTCAGTAGTTACATTAGGAACTTCTATACCTACTGTAGCTTTACCAGGAATTGGAGCTTCAATACGGATTTGTGTGCATTTTAAATCCATTTGTAAGTTTTTATTTATTGAACCAATTTTATTAACATTTACACCAGCATCAAGTTTAACTTCGAACTGTGTAACAGTAGGACCTTTTGTATAAGCTATAACTTTTCCACCGATTTTAAAATCTTCTAACTCTTTGTTAATAACACTAATTTGATAGTTAATCTCATTAATATTACTATTAGATGTTGTTCCATTACGATCCAAAAGTTCCAATGGTGGAAATACATAATCACTCTTTTTACGAGGGGATAAATTTGAAGGTTTTGGTGAAGGTTTTTCATAGTTCTTCACAACCTCGATAACATTTTCTTTTTTAACCTCAGGTTTATAAACATTATTAGGCTTATATTCATTTTCGGTTTTTTTAGTATCATCATCTACATGTGTAAAACGAGGTTCTGGGTAAACAGTAGTCTTACGCACTTCTTCATACTTTGGAGTTACAACTTTATCATCTGTAAAATCTTCGTATAAAGGATTTTTAATTTCTATCTCTTCATCATTATTTTTTTCTTCTTTAACGAAAGTTTTCTCTTCTCTAGAAGCTATTACTTTACTTTCTCTTTCCATTCTTTCTTGATAATCACGATAATATGTTCCGTATGTACGACGATTTCTCTCTAGTTCTTCTTCTTTATTAACTCCTTCACCTTTTAAATCAGCAAGGTTAGATTTTTTAATTCCACTATCACCTTCACGTCGATAATAAGAAGGTATTCTATCAGGATTATATTTCTCTTCTTTATTATCTTTAATATTATCTGGAGAAATTATTTTAAGATCATCTTTTTTTGTATCCAAGCCCTCATATTGTTTGCCACCATTTCCATATCTTACATGGGGATATACGACTTCATCCTTAGTTTTAGAGCCTCCATATGGCGAAACAAATTTGCTTTGGGGTTTCTTTTGTTCTGGTTCATCATCAATTCTTGCGATTACGAAATTTCTTTTTTTAGTCATTTTTTTCTTCTCCTATCATTTTTTCAATTTCTTTTATTGCCTTATTTGTTTCGATATCTTCTTCTTTAAAGGCTTTTTTACTATATATATTACTTGTTTCTACACCTATAACTTCTATAATTGTTGAAGAAATTTTATTAACAATCATATTATAGGGAATATCAAACATTAATTTTTTGACCCAATAAACTGGGTTTAAAAAATTCAAAGCCGTCCACAATCCTTTCGCAACAGGTTTAATCTTCATTTTTTCTGTAGCCTTGACTATCCTATTTTCATCATATTTCTTCTTCATATCAAGTAAATGAGCAATCGAAGAAATCTTCATTTTCTTTACTTTTGATAAAACTTTACCAGAAAAGATTTTTTCAATTCTTTTCATTATATAATAATCTAAACTTATAAGTTCTTCTATTGACAATTCAAATAAAGGATATTGAGAATTAGGATAATATGTTCTTGCAATATCATTAATTAAATCCCATGACATTGACTTAAGATCGGTTAACTTTTCACTAGTTTTCTTCGAAGAAACTTCTTCTTTATATTTGTTTTTACAATTTTCAATAATTATTCTTATTTCTTCATCGCTTATTTCATTTGTTTCGCTATCACTTATATTTTTGCTATCTTTTTTTATAGAAATAACAAAAACTAATAAGTATATCAAGAAGCATAAAGCAAATCCTATAACTATTCCTATAATAAAAGGGATAAAATCAACGAATGAAGCATTACCTAATTTATGAAAATATTCTTGCACGCTTTCTGTAAAACTTAGAATCATAATTACTCCTTTCCTCTTATTTATTTTACACTAAAATCAATAAAAAAACAAGTCATAAAGACTTCATTTTTCATTTAATCACACACTATTCAGTTTTTGTTATTTTCTGTAATTTTTTTATTTCCTTTTATAAAAGAATATGTTATTATATTATAAAAGAAAAGGATAAACATTATGAAAAAAGGATATTTAATTGCAATAGATTTAGATGGAACGCTCATTCAAGGATTTGATAATTACGATAAATTAAGCTTTGATCTACTAAAAAAACTAGCCAAAGATAATACAATAGTAATTGCTACGGGAAGACCATTTCGCTCTAGTAAATATTATTATGATATTTTAGGTTTAAACACACCTATAATTAATTACAATGGAGCTTTAGTTCATCATCCAAGTGATACAAATTTTGAAAAAAACATGATAACTGTACCAAAGGAAATAGTAATCAAGATATTAGAAGATAATAAAGATGTTATAACTAATATATTTTGTGAGATTGAAGATGAAATCTTCTTGTATAGAAAGGAAGATGAAATTAATCCTTATCTTCATTTAGATGGTGGTAATTTACACATCGGTAATTTTCGAGACATCTTAACTGGAGATCCTAATGGTGCAATAATTTTTTCAAAAAATGGAACTGAAGAAATTCTTGAAAAATATATTAATAAAACATATAACGGAAAGTTGAAAATTAGATTTTGGGAAGATGAAAAATATTGTGTAAGTGAGGTTTACAATCCTCTAACAACAAAAGGAAATGGTATAAAACAAATCATTAACTATTACAAAATTCCTTTTGAAAAGACCATAGCAATAGGCGATGGTCACAATGACATCGAATTATTCGAAAATGTTAACATTAGCGTAGCTATGGCAAATTCTCATAAGGATCTTTTAAAGAATGCCAAATATATAACCAAAAGCGTAAGTGAACACGGAGTATATTACTTTCTCAAAGATTTTTTTGAAATTAAAGAATAAAAGTCAACTAGTACTGTTAGTAGTACTAATTGACCTTTTTTATTTAACTTTCTTTTGCAACAGTTATTTTACCATCAACATTATTATATGTAACTAAATATGAATTATTGTTAGAATAATATTCAAATCCATTATATACACCAGATTTACTCAAAACATAAATATCACCATCTAGTCTTAATCCTAGTTCTTCGGTGCAATATTGTGTAAAGCTTCTTTCTGGTTCTAGTACTTGATAATAATCTTTTAGAGCGCCAGATGTTGGATTCTTAACTTTCACATATCTATTTTTTTCTTCATCTAACTTATAATATTGTTTTGAAGAATCAATACTTGTATCACTTGTCTTCGTTAGTGTTAAACCTTTGTTATAACCTAAGCGATCTTTTTCTACAAGCCATGATTGAAATGCTGTAACATAGGGTGTTACTTCTTGCTCAGCACTAGCTTTTTCAGCTTTATTAATATAACCAACTAAATTAGGTATTAAAATACCTGCTAATATGCCTATTATGGCAACAACGACAACTAATTCCACTAAAGTGAATCCTTTTTTATTTTTCATTAAAAGTCCTTTCTCTTTAGTAAATAACAAACCTAGTTTATTTTATCATAATATGTCTTACTATGCAAATTATATTATATAAATAAATAAATTATTTTTAGTCTTTTAATTTATTTTTTTCAAAACCTAGTAATGAGTTAAAACAACTTTTAATTTTTGTTTTATCTTTCACAAATAAACTATAAATTACGCTCTATGTCATAAATATCATAAAATGATATTTTTAAAGTGTTAAATTTTATATTTTTATTCACATAATCAATATTTGTAATTATTCCTTCAAATTCTTCGTAAGAATCATAATTATAATATACTACTTTTACATAATCGCCTTTATTTATACTCATCATTTTACCATTTAATTCTTCTAATTTTTCTTCAGATAATATTTTTTTATCACATGTAATTCTTTCTTTTTCTCTTAATTTTTCATTAAACCCTTTTAAAGCAGCAAAAGGTTGATATTGATTTCCTCTTGGTTTATTCGGCATTGTGTCCTCCTATTAATTTATTTCTTTTTCTCATGGTTGCCTTTTCATCAAGGCTCATTCCTCTAAGAATTGTTGATTTTCCAAATTTATTCTTTATATCTATAATAGCTTTTAAGGCTTTCCTTTCTTTTTCGAGTTCTTCACTATTTTCAAGTAAATCAGACACATATTCATTTTCTAGTGTTAATCTTGAAAAAGATATATTAATTTGCCTTATTAATTTGCTTTTATCGGCCATTACTGCAAATAATTCTAATGCATTTCGAGATATTTCCTTATATGAATTTGTAGGCTTTACTAATTTCTTACTTTTAACATTCATTTTCGGTTTTGTATCTGTTTTTCGAGATTCAGAATATCCAATAGCAATACTTAAACCACCTGTAATTAATCTTTTACTAATTAAATCTAGTACTAAACCATCTATCATTTCTTTAACAACTAAAATTGTGTCTTCATAAGGATAATCTTTGTCTAATACTTGACCTGAAGATATTGATTTTGAAAGAGGAATATAATTTTTTATTTCTTCTATTGTTGTCTTATCGATACCATTGCTATGATCGATTAAAAAAGATGCATTTACACCAAATTCTTTATATAAAATATCTTTATCACAATTAGCCACATCTTTAAGCGTATATAAATTAAGTTTATTTAGTCTTTTCGCAATTCCTGTACCTATTTGCCAGAAATCAGTTAGCTTTGAATAATCCCAAAGTTTTTCCTTGAATAACTTTTCATCAAGATAACCAATGTTATCACAGTTATGTTTAGCAATTATATCCATAGCAATTTTGCAAAGAAATAGATTGGATCCCACTCCACACGTAGCTTTTATACCTGTTGTCTTATACACATCTTCAAT
Organism: Coprobacillus sp. CAG:698; assembly: GCA_000431235.1. Classification (GTDB taxonomy): domain Bacteria; phylum Bacillota_I; class Bacilli_A; order ML615J-28; family CAG-698; genus CAG-698. The sequence continues at coordinate 12,130 of HF988712.1, forward strand.
TATCATTTTACCTATTTCAATAGCATCTTTACCATACAATTTTTCATAAGAAGTTATATTAATGAAAACCTCATCTATCGAATAAACATATATATCATCTTTAGAAACATATTTTAAATATATGCTATAAATATATGCTGACATATCAATATATCTTTGCATTCGTGGCTTAGCAATTATGTAGCTTATATTACTAGGTATTTCAAATAAACGGCATCTATTCCTAACATTTAACTCTTTCATTTTAGGCGACACTGCTAGGCAAATTGCCCCTTTACCTCTTGTGCTATCAGCAACTACTAATGGAGTTGTTAGCGGATCAACATGACGATCAATGCATTCGCATGATGCATAAAAACATTTTAAATCTATGCATAAATAATCCATATTAACCTCCTTTGGTAATTGTGCTAAATATTATACAATTTTTTAAAAGAAAAAACAATGAGATTTTGATATTAATTTTATTTAAATAAGTCAGTACTAGTAAGTCCATTTGTTATAGTAGTACTAATATACTCTGAAAATTCATCATAACTTATAAAATCTTTATAAATCTTTATTTTAATTATTTGTGATTCGTTTCTTTTACCATTATACAAACCAGTAATCTTAATATATAATATGTAATAGTTATCTGATAACTCAATGTTATTGTTAATTTGGTTATTTTCATCTTTAACTATTACTTTGGAAGCATAATTTTTAATCGATATCCAGTTTGCTAGATTATTTGATGCATAAACTGTATATACAGCATCTTCATTATGTTTATTCCAAGTTATATCAATTTTTTCATAACTAGCAAATTCATATTCATCTGCAAGTTCTTTACCATTAATTTTTATATTGAAATCACCTAAATAATCATAAGTTATAAGTTCTATAATATCAGAATAACTATATTTGCCTTGCTTTTCAGCAACCACACGATAGAAGTAACGTCCGTTAACTGGTTTTTGTTTTACTCTCATATTCAAGATGTATTTTTCAGCTTTAAAGGTATTTAAATTATTCCATACATATCCATCTGATGAATATTGGATAGTATAGTTAATATTTGTAATATCTTCATCTGGTAATGTATTCCATACAAATCGCAAATCTACATCTGAATATGGTGTCCCAACATATCCAAAATTGTTAATCTTAGGTAGTGAGTCACTTACTTTTGCCTCATATTCTTCTGTTGCTGAGCCTAAGTTGTTATATGCTTTAACCTTTACATTTAATTTCTCAGCATTCAAAGGAACTTGTATATCAAAGCTATATCTATTTCGTGACATGTAGAATTGATTTGAAGTAATAGCTTCTTGATCGTCAAAACTATATGTTAGTTCATATTTTACTTCATCACCAAATGGGTATAATAACTTACGAAAATGAACTGTAACAGTTTCCCCAGGTAATAAGCCTTCAGTTACTCCAAACTCTGGTATGCGGCCTAAATTTAATTCACTACCTTCATTTGTAGTTGCTTTAGCTTGAACTCCAGGACCTAATCTTAAGCTATAAGATTGAGCTTTAACACCATAGTAGTATGTTACTCCATCTTCTAATTGATTATCAACATATTCATTTATATTTGTATCAGAAACATTACCAATGATATCAAATACTTCGTTTTGAGAGAAAGTAATAGGTTTTGTACTCTTGTATAAAACATAGAACTTAGCATCATCAAGTTTTTCAAATGATAATTTATTACCTTTTTGAGTTTTAGTTACTTCAAAATTATTTACTTTTTCAACATTTATTGGCTGAGATGTATGAATTTCCGGAAGAATAGCAGGTTTACCCCATGCATCCTTCAAATAAGATAATCCTGTATTTGTACCTAAACCACCTGAATAAGCAGTAAAGTTATAAATTGAAGTACCTTTTACATATTCCATTGTATTACAAAATAGAGCCTGGTCATAAGCTTCTTTCTTGTTATAATTCCAAGAACCACCACCATCACCATTCATATAATAACCTATAGATGCATATAAATTTACTCTGCTATACTTCATTACTTTATCCCACCAACTAACTAAGTCGCAATATGGAGAAGCATAAAGAGTAATAGCGTGATATGTTTGAGGAAGGATATAATCTATCCACTCATTTTCAATCCATTTTAATGTATCCGCATATAAAGGTGCACCATAATGAGCATAACCACGAGTTGCTGAACCATTAGTTATAACTTTATTGTTTTCATCATAACTAACAACTCCATTTCCATTCTTGTATACTCCTGGAGGAGCAATTCCTAATTGAACTCGACGATTATTTTTATTATTATAAATATCGATGCTTTTGCTTAATTTTTCAATAAAAGCACTTACTTGATCACGTCTCCAATTTTCTATTTGATCTGATCTAACCAAATGGTGAGTATCAGAATCATCAATACCAGCAGTATAGAAATAATCATCGAAGTGAATAGCATCAACATCGTAATTTTCGATTAGTTCCATACATGTATCTACTAAAAAACTTTGAACTTCAGGAAGACCTGGATTAAGAATTGTTGAAGCAGATCCTCTTAGCATATTTTTGGGATTACTTGCAGGATTGCCTCTATCGAATCTTTTAGCTAATTCTTCTAAACTAAGGGCTACATTATTGGTTACACGATAAGGGTTCATCCAAGCATGAAATTCAATTCCACGCTTATGACATTCTTCTATAATCCATGGAAGAGCATCCCAATCAGGATTTTCATTGTAATATACAGACCATTTATTATATTTTGATTTATAGATTGCATCATTCATAATACGAACATGAAATATCATAACATTCAAGTTATAATAATCCATTTTATCAAGAACATCATATATTTGTTCTTTGTATTGTTGCATACTTGTGTATCCAGCAATATCATTAGTTGCAGGGCTAACCCATACAGCACGAAATTCTGTGCCTTTTCGCTCATATTCGGCATTTATCATAACTTTCTCGCCGTTATCGTAAGTAATTTTTTGACCATTAATTTCTAATTGTACTTTACTTACAGCTTTAGCTGGCAAAAGAAACATCATTAAAGCCAGTAATAAAACGATAATCGTTAGTTTTTTAATATGTTTCATATTACATTCCTTTAGTTAAATAATTGTGTATTTTTTAGATATCCACTTGTCTTAGTATTTATATATGCTCCTAAATCATCATAAAACACAAACAACTTTTGTACAAATATTGTTATAGGTTCTGATTCATATTTTAATCCATTTATTGATAGAATTAATTTAATTTGTACTTCATAATCTGAACCAGGGATTGTTATTTCATATTGATATAGATTTTCTGTACTTGAATTCTTTATTTTTGCATAAGTTCTTAAAACTGACCAGTTAACACCATCAGATGAAACCATTAGTGCTTCATTCACGTTTGTACCATTAACTTTTGAAGGAATCCATTCAAAAGTCATTTTGTCACTTTCACTAACATAATATACATCTTTTACAGAAGCACTATTTACCTTCATTCCTCTTGGCTTATTTAAATGGCTATATACTTGAATTGAAACAATATCTGAATAAGAAGATAATTTCCCATCAGTAGCTTTAATGCGATAATATTGTTTACCTATACTATCAAATAAAACACTTTGGAATCGGCAATTAATTATTGTAATTCGGTAATTTTTTAGACTTTGATTAATATCAAGATATTTATTCCATTCAAAACCATCTTTTGAATACTCTAGTGTATATGTCAATCCTTCATTTTCATGAATATTGAAAACAAAATTAACTAGTTCTCCATTATAGAAATTAGTATCAGTAGAATCAGTTAACAAACCAAAATTAGTTATTTTAGATAATGATTCTGTAATATTTTTTTCCAACATAACTTCTGATTCAGCCATATCATTATATGCTTTTATAGTACCTTTGAAAGTTGTAGCATCACTTGGTATATCTATATATGTGTATAATGATTCATCTCGTGATAAGAATTTAGTTACTTTTGTTTCATTAATTCCATCAAAAGAATATGTCAATTCATATTTTATATTTGTACCTTTAAAATAACTTAATTTATCAAAAGCAATCATAGATTTATTACCTTTTGATAACTCATCAACAAAGTAATATTTAATATTTCCTAAATATGCTTTTCTTGTTCCTTCAGCCTTCTCAGTCGTAATAGTTTCACCCTCACCTAAAGTAAAGCTATTAGATTGACTTCTAATACCATATGTATATGTTTTTCCTTTTTCAGCCGTTTCATCAACATATTCTTGTTTTCCATCTTTACCAAGGTTAACGCCTACAACATCTATTACTTCACTTGGATCAAATTTCAAATTGTTTTCACTTCGATAAATTACATAGAATTTATCTAATGAATCATTGTTCCAACGCATTGTATAGCCTTTTTCATTATTATATATTTCCACTCCTGTAATCTTATTTGGAACAATTTTATCCCCATATTGTATTTCAGGAGTTAAAGATCTAACTTTCCAAATTCTATCAACATTTGTTAACATTTTCGGATTTGATAATGCTCTTTCATAAGTTTTATATGAGAAGAAAGCTGCACCATTTACATTTTCCATTCCATTAGCAAGCATAATTTGATGATATGCTTCTGTATCACTTATCCACGAATATTTCTTTTCTTGGCCATAGCCTCCTAAACCAATTCCTGAATATACATTTACTTTTTTGTATTTGGCAACTCTATTCCACCAATCTAATAAATCAGCATATGGACACATAGGATGTTCAATTGACCAATAGCATTGAGGTAATATATAATCAATCCATTCATTATTAATCCATTTTAAAGTATCTGAATACAAATAATCATCGTAATGAATATATGATGTAGTTGTTAATGAACCATTAGTTATGGCATTACCATTTTCATCATAAGTTACTTTACCATCACCGCTTCGATATACTCCTGATGGTGATATTCCTAATTGAACTCTTTTTCCTGTTTGTTCATTATATGCTCTTATATTTTTTGATAAATCTTCAATAAAATCATCTACTTGTTTACGTCTGAAATTACCTAAACTTAATCCTTCAGTATTGTAAAGTTTTCTTGTAGTTGTATCATCAACTTTATAGTCGTAAAAGTAATCATCAAAATGGATAGCATCAACATCGTACTTTTGAACTACTTCCATACAAACATCAACTAACCATTTCTTTACTTTAGGTATACCAGGATTTAAAATTACACTATTAGATCCTTGAAGTAAATTATTTGGATCACTTGCCATGTTGTTTAATGGGAATTCTTTAGCCAAACTAACCAAATCATTTTGACCATTTCTAACACGATAAGGATTCATCCACGCATGAAATTCGATTCCACGCTTGTGACATTCTTCAATAACCCAAGGTAGAGCTTCCCAATCTGGATTTTCATTATAATAAACTGACCAATTATTATATTTTGATTCATATAAAGCGTCATTCATAATTCTTATATGAAATATCATAGCATTCAAGTTATAGGCTTTCATTGTATCCAAAACGCTAATTATTTCACTTTTATATTGTTCTTTACTTTCATATTTAGCTATATCTCCAACAAGTGGAGTAACCCAAACACCTCGAAAATCTGAATTTTTGATATTATACTCTGTATTAATATAAACAAAATCACTATTATCAGCCCATTTTACATATCCACTTCCCTTAACTAAGGGTATTTTTACTTGAGCTGCACTAACAGGGATAACCATTAGCAAGAGCGCAAGTAACATTATGACAATTATAGTTCTTTTTATCGTTTTCATAGTTAATCTCCTTATACACTTATATATGTTTATTATATCACATTTTTCTTACTAATTAAATACCTTTTTTTTATGTTTTGTAAACGAAATAGCAAAAAAGGAAAAATAACCAATATATAGAAAAAAAGAGTGATAAGTTAATCTTACCATCTCTTTAATTGTTAATTTCCTTTATAAACACTTTCTCTAACACTAAGTGTTTTTTTAGCTAATTCTTGTCCCTCGTGAATTGCCCTGAAAAAATCATATCCTTTTACAAGTCCGGAAATTGTCCCTGAAAGGAGGGCATCACCACATCCTGTTGTGCTAACAACATATGGTGCAGGAGTGACATCAATTATATTCCACTTTTCACCATCATAATAATCTATTGATTTGCTTCCCTTTGTAACAATCAAATTTTGAGGTTTCGCAAATTCTTTTATTTCATTATATTCCATAGAATTTACTTTAAGCAAATAAAGTCTACTTAAAGAATTTTTAAATCTTCTTACTTTAACAGTACTTATTCCATCAGCAATAAGTTTTTTGTGGCTATATGTTTTAGTAATATAATCAATTACTTCTTCTTTTAAATTAGCATCTAAAACTATATACTCACTTTTTTCTAAAACTTCTCTATTTTTATCTAAGAAATCAATGTTTAATTCACTAGCAATACTTTCATCACATAACGCAAGTGCCATATCATTCTTTTCATCATTTATGCATAAATAACTTGCACTTGGTTTATCTGTTAGAGGTTTTATAATATTGCAACCTAGAGACACTAACTCTTTTTCTAGATTTTCTCCGTTAGTATCCTTTCCTATGCAAGTCATAAAAGTTATTTTATGACCTAATCTTAATAAGTTCTCGCATATGTTTCGTCCTACTCCTCCAAAAGAAATAGTGACTGTTCCTAAATTAGAATCCTTAGGAATAAGTTTATTGAAAGGAAAACCCATATAATCAATATTTGATAATCCAATAACTACAATTTTATCCATATTTTACTCCATTTATATAATTTACTATTTATTATGGTTCTTATTAGTTTTATTATTCTTATTAGCAAATTCCTGAGCTATTTCTTCTCTCAAACTTCGTTCTAGGTCTTTGCTGTCAATCAAAGATGATTTTTTTAAAGAGTTATTTGTACCCTTTACTCTTCTTTTATTTAGTTTATCCAATATATCACCCAATAAATATTTATTGTTATAAATTAATTATTATTACTAATATATTATTCAAAATCAAATTTATTTACTTCGGAATATGTATAACCTTTATTTAATAAACTTGTAATTATTTTTCTTTTACGTTCACCTTTATCTAAATCTTGATAACGACGCATTAGTTTTTCATAATCTCTTTGCAATGTTTCATAAGAATTATCTGTAAACTTAAGTTTTGAAACTTCTCTAAAAACTAAGTTTTCCGAAAATCCATCACGTAAAAGCTTTTGAATCAAACAATTTTTTTGTTTCTTTGGAGGATATTTTACATATTTATCTTTGTTTTTTTCAATACTTTTTTCTAAAACTTCTATTTCAATATCCTTGTCATAATTAGCTTGGGCAAGTACTTTTCTTTCAAAAAGTTTATTTGCATAAGCTTTAGGACCTTTTAAATTATTTATCATACTATTTAGAATGAATTGAGATAACATCTTATCATCTATTAAAGATACATTTTTAAGTTTTGTAATAAGTGCTTCAATACCTTCTTCACTGCAACCACTACTTTTAAGATAATCTCTTATTTCATTTTCACTTCGAAATTGATATGAGATATAATTACATACTTTTATATAATAATAATCAAGTCCTACATCTTTTATAAATTCATCATATGTGAAATCATTAATTTTTTTATCTTTTGATAAAGCATATTTAACTATCAAATCATCAGTTACCTTGTAATCTTCATCATCTATTGTTACGAGGTAAAGATTTTTTGACTTAAGCTTCTTTATTGACTTTACTACTTTTTGAGGCATATGAGAATCCTTCTCCACGAACTTCACTCGCACGCATGCAATAGAAAAAGGCAGTTGGATCAATTTTTTCAATGCGATCTCTTAATTTATTGTATTCAAGCGATGATAGCAAACATACTATCATTTTTTTGTTTTTTTGTGAATACTCACCAATAACATTGATACTAGTTACTCCTCTTTCATACTCATCAAGAAGTACGGATTTAATTTCATCAGCTTTATCAGATATTATATGAACAGCACGTTTATTAAAGCCACTAAAAATCATCATATCCATTACTACTCCACATAAATATACAAATATAATTTCATATAATAATACATGAATTGGCTGACCTAAAATGAAAAATCCAACAATAATTACAGCACCATCAAATAGATAAAGTGATAATGAATAAGGTATGTGAACTTTTTCATACATAATTTTTTGGGCTACTTCTGTACCTCCAGTTGAACCATCATATTTCATTGCTAGGCCTAAACCTAAACCCATAATAATTGATGAAAAGATAATAACAAGCATATAATGATTTTCACCTAAAGCTTGCATATCAAAAGATGGATAATATTTTAAAATCAAATTATATAACCAGTTAAACAAAGTTGTAAAAAGAGGATATGTAACAGCACCAAATACTGTTTTCAAAAAGAAATCTTTTCCAATAACAAGTAGTGATACTATAAGTAAAACTACATTTATTGATTCCATTACAATTCCATCTATATTATGTATATCACTTTTTCCAGAAACGATAACTCCAATTCCTGATACACCACCTATAACTATCTCATTGGGTTTTAAGAAAAAACTATATGAGAAGGCCGCAATCATAACTCCAATAGCAATAAATAAAAATGCTTTAAGACGATCTTTTGTAAAATAACTACGTATTTTTTCTTTCATTTTATCACCTTATTTTTTATTATAATGTAAATATGCATCAATAAAACCATCCAATTCACCATCTAAAACACCTATTGCATTAGGAGTTTCATAATTTGTTCGTAAATCTTTTACTAAAGAGTAAGGATGGAATACGTATGATCTTATTTGACTTCCAAATCCATTAATTGAATTATCTCCAGTTATATTCTTTAACTTCTTATCGTTTTCAGCTTTTTCCATTTGGTATAATTTTGACTTTAACATTTGCATAGCTTTTTCACGATTTTGAATTTGACTTCTTTGGTTTTGGCAAGTAACAACAATTCCCGTTTTCAAATGCGTGATTCTTATAGCACTATCTGTCTTGTTAATATATTGTCCACCAGCACCACTAGCACGATACGTATCAATTCTAATATCTTCAGGTTTTATATCAATATTAATATTTTCAGTTATTACTGGTGTCACTGTGCACCCTGCAAAAGATGTATGTCGTCTAGCACCAGAATCAAATGGAGAGATACGAACAAGACGATGAACCCCATGTTCACTCTTTAAATAACCATAAGCATTTTCCCCTTTAATTACAAAGGTAACACTTTTTATTCCTGCTTCTTCACCATCAAGATAATCTAATACTTCAAAATCATAATTATGTGATTCCGCATATCTTTTATACATTCTAAAAAGCATCAGTGCCCAGTCTTGAGCTTCTGTTCCTCCTGCTCCAGGATGTAATTCAATTAAAGCATCACAATCATCATATTCACCATTAAGAAGCATTTGCTTTTCAAATAATGAAAGTTCTTTTTCTGTTTCTTTTATTATTTCAAGAACATCATTATGGTTATCTTCTTCACTAACTTCACCATTTTTTTGCATTTCATATAAACATTTTAAATCATCTAATGACATTTCAATGGATTTAAAAGTATTGTAGATGTCTTTCTGTTTTTTTACCCTTTTTAAAATCATTTGTGATTTTTCCAAGTCATTATAAAAAGTTGGACTGGTAATTAAATCGTCATCACTTTCTATTTTTTTAACCAATCCAACTAAATCTATAGCATCTTTTAAATCATTGAGACGTTTAGAAAATATATCTATATTTCTAGAAATCTCATAATTTTCCATTTATTCTCTCCCACAACAATTTTTATATTTTTTTCCACTTCCACAAGGACATGGATCATTTCGACCAATCTTTTTAGAGATAGCTTGTCTTCTAGCAGGAGCTTCACCTGAGTTTGTTCCTGTTGGCTTTACAACCTCTTCACGTTGAGTGTTGCTTTGAATCTTAGCTCTATTCAAATACTTAGTAGTATCTTGTTCAATATTACAAATCATTGTTTCAAACTTTTGGAATCCTATTTCTTGATATTCTCTTAGAGGATTAACTTGAGCATAAGCTTGTAATCTTACAGCTTGTCTTAATTCACTCATATCATCAATATGATTCATCCAATAAGTATCAATGACTCTTAATAAGATAACTTTTAAAAACTCATTATAGAATTGAGGATATCTTTCTTTTTTATCATCTAAAAGTTCAATACATTTATTGTATAAAATATCAGCTGTTTCAAGAGAAGTTTTACCTACAAATTCACTTTCAGTTAAAGTATCACTATCAAAATAAATGCCATCAAATTCTTTAATTACTTTTTTAGGATCAACAAGACTCTTACGACTATTTGAATCTACACATAATGCTGATATTCTATCCATAGCATTAAGCATCATCTTTTTGATTGTTTCTGAGATATCATCTAAGAACAAAACTTGAGCACGTTGTCCATATATGATTTCTCTTTGTTTTCTTAAAACTTCATCGTATTCTAAGACTGCTTTACGACTATCATAGTTGCTTCCTTCAACCTTCTTTTGGGCGCTTTCGACAAATCGTGAAAACATTTTTGACTCTAAAGCAACTTCTTCATTTGTGTTTTTATCAATAACAAGGTAAGATAACATACTTTTGAAACGATCACTACCAAATCTACGTAATAAATCATCTTCAGCAGAAAGATAAAAACGTGTATATCCAGGGTCTCCTTGACGACCAGAACGTCCTCTTAATTGGTTATCGATACGTCTTGACTCATGTCGCTCTGAACCTAATACAGCTAAACCACCAAGTTCACGAACACCTTCACCTAATTTAATATCAGTTCCACGTCCAGCCATATTTGTAGCAATGGTTACAGCACCTTTTTGTCCAGCCATAGCAATAATTTCTGCTTCACGTTCATGTTGTTTAGCATTCAAAACATTATGAGGTATATGTAATCTATTAAGTAAACTAGATATTAACTCACTTGTTTCAACAGCAACTGTACCAATTAACACTGGTTGACCTTTTTTATATCTTTCTAAAACATCTTCTGTTAGAGCTTTAAATTTAGCCTTTTGAGTTAGAAACATAAAATCAGGATCATCAATACGAATAACCTTTAGATTTGTTGGTATTTCAACAACATACATATTGTATATGTTTCTAAACTCTTCTTCTTCTGTTTTAGCAGTACCAGTCATACCAGAAAGTTTCTTATACATTCTAAAGAAATTTTGATATGTTATTGTGGCGATAGTACGAGTTTCTTTTTTGATCTCTACATGTTCTTTTGCTTCTAATGCTTGATGCAAGCCATCAGAATATTGACGTCCATGCATTAAACGACCTGTAAAGGAATCAACAATAACAACCTTTCCATCACTAACAACATATTCAACATCTTTTTTCATTACATAATTTGCTTTTAAAGCATTATGAATATGATGTAAAATATTTACATAAGCAACATCATACAAATTATCTATTTTGAAAAATCTCTCAGCTTTTTCGATTCCACGTTCAGTAATAGTACAATGTCTTAATTTTTCATCAACTTCGTAATCATTACCTTCTTCATCGTTCTTTAAACTCTTAACAAACAAATCAGCTTGTTGGTAAAGATTGCCTGTATTCTTTTCACCACCACTTATGATTAATGGAGTACGGGCCTCATCAATTAAAATTGAGTCAACTTCATCAACAATTGCAAAGTTCAAAGGTCTCTGAACCATTTGTTCTTTATAAATAACCATATGGTCACGTAAATAGTCAAATCCTAATTCTGAATTAGTTGTATATGTTATATCGCAATTATAAGCAGCGCGTTTTTCATCTGAACTTAATTCTCTTAAATTTAAACCTACTGTTAACCCTAACCATTTAAAAAGTTCACCCATTTCGACAGCATCACGGCTTGCTAAGTATTCATTTACTGTTACAATATGAACACCTTCTCCAGGTAAAGCATTTAAATAAGCTACCATTGTTGATGTTAATGTTTTACCTTCACCCGTCTTCATCTCGGCAATGTTACCACCATGTAAAGCAACAGCACCTTGTATTTGGACTTTAAAAGGTGTCATATGTAAAACTCTTGTAGAAGCTTCTCTTACAGTTGCAAAAGCCTCAACAAGTAAATCATCAAGTTTTTCCCCTTTTTTTAATCTTTCTCTAAACTGATTTGTTTTATCCTTAAGTTCCTCATCTGTTAATTTATTATATTCTAAAGCTAGGCTATCAACCTTATCAGCTATTTTTTCTGTTCTTTTTAATTCTTTATATCCAGGATCAAATAAGCCTTTTAATGACATAGATAATACCATCCTTTCACTTAATATTAATTTTACCATATTTGCTCATAAAAAGCAATATTTTATTACGAAGCATAAATAAATTGTCATATTTATTTTGTCTATTTTTTCCTATTTTATAATACAAAAAAGACTAGCATAGATTTTATTCTATAACTAGTCTTACTGTCAAATCTTAAATTGATATTTGATTAGTGTTTTTTAAACACTTTCATAGCAACAAATACAAATGATAATGTTGTAAGAAGATTTATAACTGAGAATAATTTACAGCCTTCTTTGGCTTTCTTAACATATTCAAGAGTTATTGTTGTATCAGCTTTGATATTTTTACCATCACTAGAGAATCCTTTGAATTCGTATCCGGAAACTTCAGGAATTTCAATATCTAGATTAGCATCTTTACCATACTCAACAGTTTCTTCTTTGATTACTTTTCCATCTTGATCAACTATTGTAACTTTAAATGTTTTAATCTTATAAATGGCATTTATTATTTGATCTTCCCATTTATTTTCAACTTCTTTGTCCCATTTTACAAATTCATATCCTTCTTTTTCTAAAGGATTAGGATAAGTAAATTCTTTTTCTAATTCTTCTTTTGAAGTTATTTTCTTTTCTAATATTACATTATCTCCATCAACAAATTTAATTGTAATTTCTAATTTTTCATAAATTGGAGATATTATTAGTTCTTCTTTATCGTTTGGTAATTTACTTAAATCTGTATCCCATCCAATAAATTTATATCCATCAACATCAGGTAATGTTGGATACTCAGGATCTTCAAACCAGTACATTTCTCTTTCCTCAACTACATTACCATTTATGTCAACAAATTTCAAAATGTAACATATTTCTTCGTAGTTAGCTTTGATTTTTGTATCATATTTTAAACTACTTGTGTTTCCTTGCCAACCAATAAATTTATATCCATAAACTTGAGGTGGAGTAGGTAAAACTACGTCACTATTTTTATCAACTTCAAATTCATCAATTACTGATCCATCTATTCCACTAACAAGTGTTACTTTTACTTTTTGAATTTCATAAATTGGAGTTACAATAATATCATCTAAAACTTCCTTTAAATCATTTGACCAACCAATGAAATTATAATCTTCTCTTGTTGGAGTTGTTGGGAAATAACCTTCTTTACCATACGCAATCGTGTATGAAAGTAATTCTTTTCCATCATAATCAATAAATTTTACTGTACAGAACTTAGTTTTATAAATAGGATAAACATCTAAATCATAAATTACATCACTAAAATCTGTATCCCATTTATCAAAAACAAATCCTACGCGTTCAGCTATCGGAGCTGTAGCAGTTCCATGTAGTTTAACAGAGTCAACTTTTAGCACGTTTCCTTCATGATCATAGAATGTTACATTATATAAACTATCATTGTATTTTGGATATACAACCAAATCACTAGTAATACTAGTTAAATCACGACTCCAGCCAACAAACTCACGTCCAGCTACTACTGGTGCTTGTGGAGGAGTGACACTAGAACCATGTCCAACTTCTTGAGTTTTTAATATGTTTCCCTTTTCGTCTTTGAAAACAACATTATATTTAATTGTAATTAGATCAGTTGGATCACTTAATGAATTATCTTTTGCCATTACTCTTACTGAATAATTATAATCTTGACCTTGGTCATAAGTATCAGTAAATGTGACAACACTATCACTACCACCAATAATTTTATAAACTTCTTCTGGTTTATATGTTAATTCGCCAGCACTACGATAAATTACATAGAACTTAGCATTATCAACTGCATTAAAGCTAAATGTTATCTTTTTATCAGTCTTTTCAACTAAATCTATTTTATCTAACTTTTTAGCTTCACAATTCATAGATTTTACATGAGGTAAAATAGCAGGATTAGTAAATATTTCATCTTTTATTCTTGTTAATCCTTTACCATATAATGTATTTCTTTGACCTTTATATGTATATTCTAGATAGTTATAACTATAAAATGCAGTTCCTTGAACATTTTCTAAAGTCGATGCATATAGAATTTGATTAACAGCTTCATTACTATCAAATCCCCAAGAATAGTTATAGCCTTCTCTTTCAGCCATATATATACCCATTCCTGAATATAAGTTAACTTTCTTGTATTTTACAACTTTATCCCACCAACTCATTACATCAGCGTAACCAGCAATAGGATGGCTAAATGCCCAATAACTTTGAGGACAAATATAATCTATCCATTCCATATTTATCCACTTAAGTGTATCAGAATATAAATATGATTCATAGTGATTTTGACCATTTGTCTTTGATCCAGATGAAATTGCATTTCCATTTTCATCGTATTTTACAACACCATCACCATTATTATAAATACCCGTAGGAGAAATACCTAATTGCACATAACGATTATTTTTCTTGTTATAAGCGCGCATTTCTTCTGATAATTTTTTAATAAACATATTAACTTGCTCACGACGCCAATCGCTTTTACCAAGTCCATCTGGATTAAGAGTATTATAATAACTATCATCATCTACATCAGATATATAGAAGTAATCATCAAAATGAATAGCATCTATATCATAGTTTTCCATAACTTCCATAACTGTATCAACAATAAATTGTCTAACACTTTCTAAACATGGATTTAAAATTACACCACCTGCATTATTTACTAATAAATTATCAGCACTACTAGCAGGATTTTGAGGATAGTTTTTATATTTTTTAATTATTCTGCTTAAATCTTTGCTTCCACTAGCTTGTACGCGATATGGGTTCATCCAAGCATGAAATTCAATTCCACGTTTATGACATTCTTCAATTACCCATGTAAGTAAATCTTCACTAGTATTCATATATCCTGATAATGGATTTAATTTTGAAGGATATAAGGCATCATTCATTATTCTTACATGAAATATTAAAGCGTTTATATTATAATATTCTAAAATATCAAACATCTCAAGAATTTCTTTTTGATATTGACTTTTGCTGCTATATGCAGGAATAGAACCTGCAAGCGGTGTTACCCAAGCTCCACGGAAATAAGTGTCTTGCATTTTATATTCTTCTGGTATTTGCACAGCAATTTGCGTACCTGAATAATAAACTGTCTTTCCGTTTGACAAAACTAAATTTACATTCTTAGCACTCACGGTAAATATACCAAAAGCCATAAAGAAAAGTAAAATAAATGTTATTATTTTTTTCATTAGTGATTACTCCTTTTTCGTATAATAAATATTAGCAAAAGTGAAAGAGATGTATACAAAACTGCAAGTGAATTTTTACATCCCATTTTCTCCCATTTTGCAATCAAATCATAATCTTTTGCCTCAATTTTATCTACCTTTATACCATTTTCAAAATAGCCAATAAATTTGTATCCATCCTTCTTTGGTTCTTTCAAAGAAACTTCATCACCCTCGACAAATTCTGATATTAGTTCCTCTGCTTTTCCACCATCAAGATCATATTTGATATGATATATCTTTTTCCAAACAGCAAATAATTCATAATCTTCATTATTTAGTTTAGTGATTATTTCCTCATTTTTATTAATCCAATGGAAGAATTTATACCCTTTTTTTTCAGGTTTTAATAATTCAACATCATTTAAATTTTCATACTCAAATGATTCAATCGCATCTCCATCATGATAAGTTATCCTATAAAGTTTAAGATATTTTGCTTTTAAAACATAATCTCGATTTTCTAGTGTTTCAACTTTTTCATCATTTTCATAATATCCTAAAAACTTATATCCATCTTTTTTAGGCTCTTTTAAGATTACATCAGCACCATTTTCAAACTCATAAACACCATTTTCTAAAGTTCCTCCATCCAAATCATAAGTAATTTTATATGTTTTTTTAGAGAATTTAGCAAATAAATAAGTGTTATCAAGAATTATAAATGAATTACAAAGTTCACCTTTTAATGTAAATCCGTTAAATACATATCCTTCTTCAGGGGTGAGTATCATATCAATACTAACTACATCACCTTTTTTGTATTCTTCTTTTTTGATTAATTTTTTATCATTATAATAGTACAATATACATCTAGGTCTTTTAAATGTACTTGTGATAATACGGTCTTCAGTCACATTTTTTAAATTTCCTTGCCATCCAGAAAATGTTCCATATTGGCTATCAAATTCTAGGTTAGGAGCATCTTCACCATAATTTACTGTTATAGTTTTGTATAATTCATCATTAACATAATATGTAACATTAAAAGTAATAATTTCATATACAGCTTTATAATCATTTCCATATTTTTCCCATCTGATGAAATTATAACCTTCTTTTTCAATATACTTATTTAATTTAACATCTTCATAATTCTTCACATATTTTGAGAATAAATAATCACCATTTTGATCAAAAAACTTTACTTCTTTGTAAACATCTTCTGTTGTTAATTTTACATATTCACCAATTTTATTATCTAAAAATACAGGAGCAATATAGTATTCACAAAATCCATCATAGTTATCTTCAAAATATTCATCAGGATTACCAGTACCTAAATATGTAAACTTGTTATTATTTTTTCTAAATAAAACATAGTATTTAGCATTTTTAAGTTTTTCAAATCCTATCTTATGTTTAGAACCATCACTAAGAATATAATATTCATCTAAATGATTAATTTCTTTTTGAAAATCAATTCTTATTTCTGTAGCTAAAGCTTCATCTTCAAAATATGATTTCGCATTTTCTAAATTCTTAGTACAATAACTATTTCTTCCTAATAGATGTCTATAACTATAAAGTGAGAATCCCGAAATGTTATCATATTTAGACATAAAGTCAAATTGCTTTTTAAGCTCATTCACATCGCTCCAGTCGCCACTTGAACTGGCTCTATATATACCAATACCTATATAAAGTTTAGTTCGAGAGTATTTACAAACTTTACTCCACCAATCAACTGTTCCGTAAAATAGTTCATTACCTTCGCTTGTTCCGATATAACATTGAGGAAGAATATAATCTATTAATTCTTCATTTACCCATAAAAGCGTATCACAATATAAGTAATCACCATAATGTCCTTGAGTAATCCCTTTGGAACCATTACTTATTGCTTTACCATTTTCATCATAAGTTACTACTCCATCTCCATTTGCCCAAGAAGCAGTTGGGGAAATACCAAGTTCAACAGTTTTGTTATTTTTTTCATTATAATTAGCTATACTTTTGCTTAACTTACGAATAAATTTATTAACACTTTCACGACGGAAATCTTCAATAGTTTCTCCAACTCCATATTCTAAGTATGTTGCTCTATCATCAACATCCTTAACATAAAAATAATCATCGAAATGTATAGCATCTACATCATACTTTTCAACAACTTCCATACAAACATCTACTAAAAAGTTTTGTACAGCTGGAATACCTGGATTAAGAATTATATTTGTACTTCCCTTAACTAAATTTGCAGGATTACTTGCCGCATTAGAATTAGGAAATCTCTTTGCAACATCTGATAAACTGCCATATGATCCACTAGTAACTCTATATGGATTCATCCAAGCATGAAATTCAATGCCCCGTTTATGACATTCCTCGATGATCCATGGAAGAGCATCCCAACTAGGATTAGTACTATACAAACTAGACCACGAATTATACTTTGACTCATATAAAGCATCATTATATATACGAATATGGAAAATCATAATATTTAGATTTAACTTTTCCATATTATCTAAAATTCTTTCAATTTCGCCCTGATATTGAGACTTAGATGAAAACTTAGAAATATCACCAACTAAAGCACTAACCCACACAGCACGTGCTTCACGTTTCAAATTATAATCGACAGTAAATGTCTCCTCATTTTGTGCATGCGTTTTCATTTTAAATGTAAAACAAACAGCTATACATAAAACTATTAATAGTAATATTTTTATTTTTTTCATTAATGTCACCATAATATACTTTCCTTGTTTTCATATTATAGCACATTTTAGCATAAAAGTATATAAGTTTTTTGCTAATTAAAGTGTAAATTTTTAACACAATAAAAGGCGGCATAAGCTACCTTTTTAGACATTTGCTTCGATAATACCATAATCATGGTCATCACGTAAATAAACTACGCAAACTTTACCTGTTTCACTATTTAAGAAAATAAAGAATTTATGATCTAGCATTTCCATTTGTAATAATGCATCTTCTACTGTCATTGGTTTTAATTCAATTTTCTTATCTTTTACTAAATTTTGAACCATAATTTCTGCTTGTAAATTCTCCAAATCAAAATCAGAATTATTGCTATAATATCCACTAACTCCTTCTCTTTTTTTCATTGAAGAATAAATCTTTGACTTATGAGTTCTAAGTTGAGAAATTAGTTTATCAACTGCAGCATCTACAGCATTCATAAATGTTTCTTCTTTAACCTCAGCTCTTAAAATAATGTTTTTTGTTGGAATAGTGATTTCGACTGCTTTGCAATCATCATACTCTTTACATAATACGTGAGCTTCTAAATCTTCAGACTTACGAAAATATTGATCTAACTTAGACAATTTCTCGATGATGTGCTTCTTTGTTGATTCATTGATTTCTGTTTTGTTCTTTGCACGTATTGTAACTTTCATAATATCACTCCTTTGCTTTTAGGTTACACCCTTATTATACCATAAATAAAGCCTTTTCAATACCTTTTTTTAAATTTTTTTATTACATTTTTTTATATTATGTTAATAGTATTGAAAACACTTTCATAAAGGCAAGTTAAGCATAATATTAATTCTTTTTTGAATTGAATTTATGGCTTTATAATGTGATAAATAACTATTATATGACATTAATAAATCTTTATAATCAATTTTTAAATTTCTAAATAACTTGTTTTTGTACTCTATTTTTCTAATTATTCTCCTCTTTGAATCCCTTTTAACTTTTCTAATTATTCTTCCTGTTTCAGTTTGAGAAAATGTCCACCCTAAAAACGAGAAACCATTTTTATATTTAATAATTTGTGATTTAGGATTCAAAGATAATTTGTTTTCTTCGACTATTATTTTTATCTTACTTAATATGTTCTTGGCTTCTTTTTTATCGTTAACAAATAAAACTCCATCGTCCATATACCTAACATAATATTTAATTCCTTTTGTTTCTTTGATATATCTATCTAAGGAATCAAGATACAATAAAGCAAAACACTGACTTGTTTGATTTCCCATTGGTAGTCCTTTCCCAGAATCACTTGCAAAACTATCAATTATTGTAAATAACACCCACAATATATCTTCATTATGAATGATTTGTTTTAGTTTATTCTTTAATAACAAATGGTCTATGTTTGGGAAATACTTTTTAATATCATATTTTATAATATAACCATTATTATGATGTAAATAAAAGAACCTTCTCATAAATTCTTTAAGACGACAAATCGCATGTCTTGTACCTTTACCTTTCCTACAAGCGCAATTATCATATATTAAATGCCTTTCAAGTAAAGGTAATAAATAACAATCGCATAAAGCATGTTGGAGAATTCTATCCCTATAACTAGTAGCTTGAATTACTCTTTCCTTAGGATCATATATTTTAAATGTATGATAACCATCAGGTTTATATTTCTTATATTTCAAGTCATAATGAAGTTTCCATAAATTCTCAGACAAATTCATTTCAAACTCAATTACTTCTTTTTTCCATCTTTTTCCAAGTCTAGCTCTTCGATGAGCACTATATAAATTATCACATAGTTCAATATAATAATTACTTATTTTATTATTACAATTATATAAAAACTCTTCTATTCTTAAGAAAATAATTATTTTTTCAGCATTATTTAGATTATGTTCTTCAATTAATATATCATTATAATAATTAATTATAAAAATCTTATTCATATTTAAATAATGATTAATAGATTTTCTCAAATAAGGCATAGGATTAAAATTTGTAATAATATAAACTTTTTTATCCATTAATTTCTCCCATTATATACATAGTTATTTTTCTTACAGTGTTTAGTTGATCTGTAACAATCAAATTTGATAAAAATGTACAATTATAGTTTTCTTCAAGCTTAATTATAAGTTCAATATATAATAATGAGTCTATATCATAAATATTTATTGGTGCATCATCAATTATTTGTATGTCTTTTTCTAGTAAATTACATATTTCAACTTTTATTTCATTTGCTATTTTTCTATATAAAAAATCTTCATCCATATATTCTTTCATTAATTCTAATTTTCATAATATCTTTTCTATTTAAATCACTTTTTATTATTTCAAATAAATCATTACAATTATACCTGTTTATAAAATTAATAGGCCTTTTTTTTCTCTCATTTATACTTAGTCCATAAGAATCAAATAGTTCATCATCAATATATTTTTTGAAAAGATCATAAATAATATTTAACTTACTATTAGTCGATATATATACTAAGCAATTGATTATATATGCAATATATTTTTCACACTTATATTTTAAAGAATAATTTAAAATAGTAATAAAATCTATTTTATTTAATTCTATTATTGATTGTATTTCGTAAAATGCATTTTTATTATATTGTTTTCTTTTATATAATAAATATATTGAATTCATATCTTTATACTGATGTAAACAAAGCAAAATGAAATTTAGGTTTTCATCTAATACTTTTATCTTCACATTGTATATATTTTGATAATGGTAATTAGAAATAAAATCTTTAACAAAACTATAATCTCCTTGATATTCTCCCCAAAATATATTGACATTAATATCTATTTGTATTACTAAATTGCCAATTACTTTAATCCATGGCATCGTTTGATGAGAAAACTTTTCATTAAAAAGTTTTGATAATGATGAATTTAGTTTCTGGGAAAAGCCATTATTCTTCAAAATTTCTTCTGCTTGTTTTATATTATCACGAGAAATTAATAAATCTATATCGCCAGTTTTTCTTGATCCTATAGAATCATAAGCCATTAAGGATGTAGTTTCTCCTTTTATATAAACATAGTCTATTTTATTTAAATCTATAAAAAGATTTCTACAAAAATAAAATATTACTTCATTTAACATGTTTTATTGATATAACCTTTCCAATTATGCAAGTATTTCTAATCCATCCATCATTATTTAATACATTATCACCTTTTAATAAATAGAATTCTTTATTGCTAGAGTGATTAATTATTCTATGACAAAAACAAGTATTTAACTTTACTATAACAATATCATCAATATTATAGCTTGATTGCTCTTCATAGAATACTATATCATTATTTTTAATAATAGGGTACATACTAGTACCCTTTACAATCAAGAACTTAGGTTTATGCATTTTTTATTGCATCCATTGCTTTTGCAAAATTATTAAAAGATAAAAAATATATATCACTATTTATAATAATTCTTTTACTATTTAGTACACAATTATCATATGAGTTACACTCTTTAATGTTTTTGATAATTATATCAAATTTTTCGTGAGAACTTTCAATTTTAAGCAGTTTATTATTTGCATTCTTTTCATATTTAAGCCTTATAAAAACTATTTTTTCATAGTCATCTAAAAACAAATGGTTAGGAATAAGTCCCTTTTTTATCCATCCTGTATCGAATATAGTAAAATTATTCTCATCGATTAAGCTCAAAAGCATATTTTTTCTATCTAAGTAAATAGGATTGAATAAAGAAATGCATTTATTGTTATCCAGTATAGCAACATCATCACTAACATACGTATATCCATTCATTATTAAATAGGTCACAAGTGATGATTTTCCAGATTCTTTTGGCCCAAGAAAAATATACATTTTATTATCCTTGGTACAACATGAACCGTGCAAAGAAAAATAGTATTTTCCTATTATTTTTTCAATTAAAGATATAAGAATATTCAAATAATTTTTCTTATTAGCTTTGAAAACTTTATTATCGCATTCAAATTTAATTTCATCTTGTTCTTGAGATATATTTATACAATACTCTCTAGGTAACACAATCTTAGAATTATTAATCACATTTAGTACTTTATTAATTAAATCAATAATTTTTTCATCTAAATTATTTATATTAATAATTACTTTATTTTTAAACAACTTTATTTCTTCCACCATTAAGTACCTCAATCAATTTATTTTTTGTAAAGTATTTAATCAAATAACATTGTCCGTCATTATTTAACAAATTAGAATTAGATTGATATATTAAAGCAGGGCATCCTCCTAAACAATAACTTTTAAAAGGGCATGTATTACATTCTTCATTTCGATTATTTTTCCGTTTATGGATTTCGTTTAATGCTCTATCAGCCTCTTTTGATGCTAATATATCTTCTAATTTGTTTTTACATACATTTCCTAAAATGTTGTCATCACCATCGAAAAGTTGACATAAATATGTATTACCTTTATAATCGATTCTAGGAACACAGTTTATTGTTTCGTCACTATAAAATACACAGCCAAGTGACTCGCTAGGATTACCATAGTTTAACTTAATATCTTGATATTTTTTTGATATTTCATCAAAACTCTTTATAATATCATTTATAAGTAATGCATCATTTCGATTATCAAAAACATAATTCCAACTTTTGCATCTTCCTATGTTTTTAATGAAAGATATATATATTTCTTTAACATTATATTTTTTCATTAGACAAATGAAGTTTTCAAAATATTGATAATTTAATTTATGAACATTGTATCTTATCGTTATATTATCTAATTTATTTATCTGAATTGCTTTTTCAATAAAATTAATATTTTTAATAAAAACATTCTTACCGCGTGTTAAAGAATGTATCTCTTCGCAATGGCCATCAAAAGTAATTTGAAAAGCAATGTCTTTTTGTAATAAATCTAGTATCTTACTATCATTTAGTTGTGTTAAATTAGTTATAATGTTAGGTCTAACTTTCTTCTTAATACAATAATCAATTATTTCATCAATATTTGGATGTAAGAAAGGTTCACCACCAGAAATAGCTATAGCATACTTTTTCCTTTTCTCTAGTTCATCAACTATTCTCTTTATCACATCAACATTTAGTTCATATTTACCCATGCATGAATCATTATAGCAATATGGACAATGTAAATTACACTTTGCTGTTATTTCTACATAAGCACCATCTAAACTTAACTTTTGACTATTCATTTTAAAATACCATATTCTTTAAATTTTTTTATAACCTCTTCAAAGTATTCTTTTGGATAATCTTCATATTCATCAATTATGCTTTTATATAATTCATCTAATGAAGCAAATGCTTTTGTTTTTAGTTTTTCATATATGATTAAAGAAGTTTTGTTTAAAATATATGTTTTTTCTTCTTTTTCATCATAGAGCATTGCATCACCATCATCAAAGTATGTTTCTTTAAATGTTTTGTCTAGCATATTTATATCCATTATATTTATATCCATTCTTCGATATTATCATTATGTGCAACAGTTTTTCCACATGTAAACGAATTACCTTTTGGACAATTACTATTACTATAAGCATCTTTTGAACATGTATAATTTACTGAAGATCCACAAGTATAACTACTTCCTTGTCCACAAAGACTTTGAGTACATGATGCCGATGTAAATATATATTCATCTAAATCTTTTTTTGTATAGCATAATATAATTGGTTTTTCAAATTTTGTCATAATGTCTCCTTATATAATTTAATATTTTTTATTCTTGCTATAGTATCTCTTTTTGAATTACGCATATCTATGTTAATTCTAAAAGAGATTATTTTTTTTCTTACAGTAATATATAGCTTATTACTTTTGTTATTATCATTTTTATAAATTTCGTAATGAGAATCGTTTTGTTCAAAAGCTTCAATTGTAATATTTTTTAAAATATAATCTATAGAATCGTGTAAAATTATTTCAATCAAATCATCGAAAACTGGTTCATTCAAATATATGTGAATAAAGTGGAATAATGAATCATCACTTCGCCATATACTATTAATGGAATCTAATGAATTATAATCTATTACATTATATTGTGTATATTTAAAACCATTAGTATTTATAGAAAAACTATCTGCATCTATACACCTAAAAACATTATTTAAAAGTACATAATTATTCTTATTTACTTTTGAAAACGTTTCCATATCATTTGATAATTTTTTGTTGTTTTCTTCTATCTTACTAAAATTATAGTCGCCAATTTTCCCCCCCTTTTTAAAAACAATATATAATCATATATCAATTCTTTTCTCTTCAAATAATATTCATTATAAGTGTTAAATGAATCTATAGAAAAGTTATCCTTAATATATTTACGAATAACATTTAAACTATTAATAAAATGTCTAATAATATATTCATTATTGTATTTACCATCGTTATGATATTGAATTAAATTATCATTAATTAATAATTTTCTATAAATAGGAATTAACTTTTCTAATAATGATGAAAATGAAACATCCTTATATTTACTTAATTTTATAAATAAATATTCAAGTTTATTTATTTTTGATAAATTTATCATATTTCTAAACATATCAAATGTCATTGAATTTTTTATAAATATATTTGATTCCGTCAAATTATGTAACAAATCATTGTTAATCATAGAAGAATCATGATAATAAATTAACTCGCGTTCTGTATCAATTCCGCTTATTATTACATTATAATTCAATTTTTTACCATAATCCAATTTATACACAGATGAGGTATACCAGCAAAAACATGGTATAGAAAAAATTAAAGGACTCTTGACTGCCAAATTATCATGGATATAGTTAATTTCATCAGTAATTGGACTACATTTTATATCCATATTATATCCAAAGTTAAAAGAAATAATTCTATTGTAATCTTTAGCTTTTGAATGATTACAATAAATACTACAATATGCACAATAGAGATCAAAAAGTTCGGGATCGTAAAAACTAAGCATATTGCCAATCGTCAAATCAAAACAATCGATCTGTGTAAAATCATACTTAAATGCTTGAGAAGAAATTTCTAATTGAATTATCATATACTTCTTAAAACTACCTTATAAATTTTTAACCTTTTAAAACAAATATAATCACCTACTTTTTTCATCATTCATAAATAAATACAATTAATTCTCATTACAAAAATATCAATTGATATTTTTCCTTCATATATTTCTATGCCACTATTATTATATCATACAAAAAAAAAAAATCAAGAGAAATCGCTTACAAAATTTTTTATATTAAATTATTTACAAAACAATAATATGTATATCATTAGATAATTCAATTATATTATACAAAGACTCATTATTTATGTATATTCTTTCTTCTCTTGTTAACCAAATAATAAATGATTTAGTATATAATGCTTCTATAAGAAATTTTTTTGTTTTCTTATTAAAAGCAATAAAATTATCATCATAATCAATATCCAAACATCTAGTTGCTAAGTAATAAATATTTATCCTAGTATTTGCTATTTGCAAATATTCATCGGCACAATAGTTTGGGCAGTTATCACAAGTGTATATTTCAAATAAGTCTAAAATAGTTCTTTTTCTTTTGCATTTCATATTAATAATTATACTATTAAAATTTCATAATTTATAATTTTTTATTATTATTTTTCTTTTTAAAATAAAAAATTATTATTTCCTTTATTTATTAATACATATCTAAATTAATTTAAAAAGCCAACTAATACACTATGTACTAATTGACTTTATTTACTTAAATTACTATATTAACTAATTTATTTGGAACAACGATAACTTTCTTTACACTTGCTCCATTTATAAATGCTTTTACTTTTTCACTTTCTAAAGCTTTCTTTTCCACAGTTTCTTTAGAAGCATTCATTTCAACTTCTAATTTATCTCTCATTTTACCATTTACTTGTACTATTATAGTAGCTTTTTCTAAAGCAACTTTGTTTTCATCAAATTCAGGCCATTTAGCATAAGCAATAGACTCGTTATGATTTAGTACTTGACTATATAGTTCTTCTGTTATATGAGGTGCTATAGGATTAAGTAATTTTAGGAATCCTTCTAAATACTCAAGTGGTACTTTCTTTTCTTTATAACATTCATTAACAAACATCATCATTTGTGATATTGCTGTATTGAAACGAAGATTTTCATAATCTTCAGTTACCTTACGAACTGTTTGATGATAAATTCTATCAAGATTATCGTTCTTATCAACTATCTCAGCAACTTCACTATACAATCTATAAACACGTTCTAAGAATCTTCTTGGACCTTCTACACCTTTTGTTGACCAAGGTTTTGTTGCTTCAAGTGGACCCATAAACATCTCATACATTCTCAATGTATCAGCTCCGTAGTCACGAACAACATCATCAGGGTTTATAACATTTCCTTTTGATTTACTCATTTTTTCGCCATCTTCACCAAGAATCATACCTTGATTAAATAGTTTTTGGAATGGTTCATCATATTTAACTATTCCACAATCATATAAAACCTTATGCCAGAATCTTGAATATAATAAGTGAAGAACAGCATGTTCTGTACCTCCAATATATAGATCTACTGGAAGCCAGTAATTAACCATTTCTTGAACTTTTGGATCATCAAGATTTAAATATTCATCATCCTTAGCATTTCTTAGTAGATATCCTATATAGTACCAACAACTTCCAGCCCATTGAGGCATTGTATTAGATTCACGATGTCCCTTAACACCATCAGCTCTTGTAACATTGTACCATTCCGTAGCATTCACAAGTGGTGATTCTCCAGTTTTACTTAAAGTTACTTTTTCCATAACTGGAAGTTCAAGTGGTAAATCTTCAAGAGTTAAACACTCTGTTGTTCCATCATTCCAATGAATAATTGGGAAAGGTTCGCCCCAATATCTTTGACGAGAAAAGATCCAGTCACGAAGTTTATAATTAACACTCTTCTTACCAATATTCTTTTCTTCTAAAAACTCAAGCATTTTATTTATGGCTTCTTCTTTACCTAAACCATCTAAAAATCCAGAATTGATATGTTTAGCATCACCAGTAAAAGCTTTTTCTTGGATATCGCCATCTAAAACAGGGATGATTTCAATATTAAATTTCTTAGCAAATTCATAGTCACGATCATCATGAGCAGGAACAGCCATTATTGCACCAGTTCCATAACTTGATAATACATAATCAGCTATCCAAATAGGAATATCTTTGCCATTCACTGGATTTACTGCATATGCTCCTGTGAAGACACCTGTTTTGTCTTTATTTAGATCTGTACGATCTAAGTCACTCTTTGATTTTGCAATTTCAATATATTTATTTACTTCATCTTTTTGAGCATTTGTAGTTATTTCTTTTACAAGTGGGTGTTCAGGAGATAAAACGCAATATGTTGCTCCAAATAGTGTATCACATCTTGTTGTGAAGACAATAAATGATTTATCTGTACCTTTTACAGTAAACTTTACTTCTGCACCAACGCTTTTACCTATCCAATTTCTTTGCATATCTTTTACAGATTGAGGCCAATCAAGTTTATCTAATCCTTCAAGAAGTCTTTCAGCATATTTTGTAATCTTTAAAACCCATTGTCTCATAGGTTTTTTGACAACTGGAAATCCTCCTCTTTCAGAAACCATTCTTCCATTTTCATTTAACACTTCTTCGTTAGCAAGAACTGTACCTAATTCTTCACACCAATTAACTTCAATGTTCTTTACTTCAGCAAGGCCTTTTTCGTAAAGTTTTGTGAAAATCCATTGTGTCCACTTATAATATTTAGGATCACATGTTGCAATTTCACGATTCCAATCATATGAAAGTCCTAAAATTTCTAATTGATTCTTAAATACATTTATATTATTGTACGTAAATTCTCGTGGATCCTTACCAGTTTTGATAGCATATTGTTCTGCTGGTAATCCGAATGCATCCCATCCCATTGGATGAATTACATTATACCCTCTCATTCTCTTATAACGAGAAATGATATCAGTTGCTGTATATCCTTCTGGATGCCCTACATGTAAACCGGCACCACTTGGATATGGAAACATATCTAAGGCATAATATTTAGGTTTATTAGGATCATATTTTGTCTCAAATGTATGGTTTTCCTTCCAATATTTTTGCCATTTTTTTTCTATTTCAATGTGATTATAGCTCATTTTTAAATATCTCCTTTTCCACAGACTTGATTAAATGTCATACTATATATTAATGTCATAATTAAACCAATATAATAGAATACTTGCATACTATACAAAGTTGCAAATAGTTCACCAAACACCATAGGTGTTACCAAATATATACTCATCTGCCAATACTTAGAAAACTTCAAATTATTACCTTTTGAAAAACGACCAAATATTGTAACTATTAATGATAAAAGTGCTAAGCCTCCACTTGAAATTAGTACAAGACTAACTATTGTTATCCACATTGTTTGATTTTTATATGTGTTGATAATCGAACTAAGATTTGTAAATATGTTTTCCCAATATTTATAATCATTTTCTTTAGCTTTAGAAAAATCAATTCCATTTAAATTATACTTATCATAAGTTACAAGTAATGTTGGATAATTTCTATATTCGTAAACTCCATCAATAGTAAATAATATTCTCGTTTTTGTGATACTAAAGCCTGATGCTCTATTAACTGTATCTGGCAGCGTTTTGCTTGAACTAAAATAAATATCATAATTTGTAGTACTAATCACATAATATGACTTTTCTATGTTTTCACCATCACTTATATAAGTTAATTTATTGTTTTCAATTTTATATGGTATCACTTCTGACATCTGAAAAGCTGTTCTAACTTCTTCCATAAAATTTGTACTTAAATTAGAAGAAAAGACAACTCCAATTGTCATCGGAATAGCGTAAATTAAAACCAATATAAAGAAATAAATAGTAGTCAATATCTTTTTGTCATCTTTATAATAGTATATTTTCCCTGGTGAAAATAAACCATCCATTAGTCTTTTTATAATTTTCATAATGACTTAATTTTCCTCCGTATTTATTTTTTTAATTTCTTATTCAATATATTTTAGCACACTTCTCATAATTTTACAATTAAATATTTATAATAATTCTTTAATTTATGATTATAATAATTCTTTAATTAATGTTCATTATCTTTTAATATTGACTTATAAACATATGTTTTGCTATTTTATTCTATATTATTTCTTTTTTCAACATTTTCACATTGATTTATTACAAACTTTGTGATAAAATTATTTGAAAAATGGAGGTATAAATCTTGAAA
Organism: Coprobacillus sp. CAG:698; assembly: GCA_000431235.1. Classification (GTDB taxonomy): domain Bacteria; phylum Bacillota_I; class Bacilli_A; order ML615J-28; family CAG-698; genus CAG-698. Next base: position 41,630 of record HF988712.1, read on the forward strand.
ACAACAATTATAGGTATTGCTGGTGGTACTGCATCAGGAAAAACAACTGTTGCTTCACGTCTATATGAAGAAACAAAGAAATATGGCTCAGTTAATGTTATTAGGATTGATGATTATTACAAAGATCAAAGCAACTTATCTCTCGAAGAAAGAAGAAAAACGAATTTTGACCATCCTAGTGCTTATGACAAAGATTTGCTTGTAAAACACTTAAATGATCTAAAAAAAGGAATTAGCATAAATAAACCAACATATGATTTTACAATAAGTACTCGTAGTGATATTGTTGAGAAAATAGAACCATGCAATGTTATCATTGTTGAAGGAATTATGGCTTTTGCAATCCCAGAACTAAGAGATATGTATGACATTAAAATTTTTGTTGACACTCCTGATGATATTAGATTTATCAGAAGATTATCTCGTGACATCGAAAAACGTGGAAGAACAGTAGACAACGTAATAAATCAATATTTATCAACTGTTCGTCCAATGCATTTATCATTTGTAGAACCATCAAAGGTTTATGCAGATTTAATTGTTCCAATTGGTGGAGAAAACAATATAGCTATTGATATTATCACAACAAAAATTGTTGATTTACTTAAAAAAAGCATATAACAAAAAGTCCTCAAAACAGAGGACTTTTACTTTGTCTTTCGACTGGCATTTTTTTGTTTTCTTCCTCGAGCCAATCGAGGAACTCACTTGTAAACACTTATATGGATAATTTATAAGTTTTACATTATTATTATATGCAAATTAATTATTCCTATACATAATTAATCTAAAGGATATTCATTTAAATCACTTGGATATTCAAATTTAAAATCTAATCCTAAGAATTTAATTACTAGAGATTGTTCTTTACCTTCAGAAACACTTACACATTCAACTTTTACAATTACATTATTCTCCATTGTTACAAGAATTTTAATTTCATCTTTATTGAGTGTATTAAGTTTATCACCTTTATAATTTCTAATGTCTAATGAATATGTAATAACATCATCACTCTTACCTTCATATTTTAAAGCATCATAGAATGCTGCTTCTAAATAAAATGCTGATGCATCTCCTAAAACTTTACTAATTGATGAAGAATCATATATTTCTTGAATTTCAGATTCATCACCTTCGTATTGAACTTTTACACCATTAGCATTCATATAAATTATACCATCTTTAACATATATTGATGATACATTATCACCGCTTAATTCCCTATAAAATTTTACAAGGTTACCATTTTCTAATTCAAATCCATATTTATGTCCTAAGAATTCTTCGCCATTTCTTGTTTCAATTTCAATTGATCCTTTTGTACTTTGTAAATAACTATTAATCAACGCTTCTAAATCTTTACTTAATTTACTTGCATCATAAACATCTTCAAGAATTTCAATTTCAACTGATTTTGTAATTTCAGGATTAGCAACTGATTTACAAGTAATTGTTACTTTACCAGTTTTTAAGGCAGTAACAACGCCATTATTAACAGAAGCAATTTGTGAATCACTTGTTTCCCAAGTTACCTCTTTATTTGTAGCATTATCAGGTTTAACAGTGGCTTTAATCTCTAATTGTTCAGAAACTTTCATTTGGTTTTTGCATTCAAGTTCAATAGAATTTGGCATAACAACACTAGTTTTTATAGTAAATGTTACTTCTTTAGTAACACTTGTATTTGCATTTGCTGTTACTGTGATAGTAACACTTCCTTCTTTCAAGAATTTAACTAATCCACTTTCGCTAACAGTGGCTATTTCTTCATTATTTGATTTAAAAGAAACCCTTTTATCTTCTGCCTCTTCTGGAAGAACAGTGTAAGAAATTGTTACTTCTTCTCCCATAAGAAATTCCATTTTTTCGTTATTAATTTTAATTTCTGTAGGTAATGTCTTTCTACAGCCAACATAGATAACTGCTATAAAGGCTAAGAAACTAAATAAAAATAATTTTTTGATTTTGATAGTCATTGTGCATACCCTCCACATATATTTTATCATTTTTTATTTATTCTTTCAATATAATTTTAAAGAATAAATTGTGGTTTATTAATTATTTCAATAAATTTTCCAGTATAAGGATTTATAAAGGATAAATAATAGCAATGTAACATTAAGCGCTTGTATGCATGTCCATATAATTTATCTCCAATAAGAGGATAATTTAGGTATGAAAAATGCACCCTAATTTGATGAGTTCTTCCTGTCAAAAGTTCCACATCAACAAGTGAATAATTTTCTATTGTAATAGTATCTAATTGTATAAGATTATTATATTCAGCAATAACTTTGTATTTAGTAAGAGCTTCTTTTCCCTGCGAATTTACTTCACGTAATATTCCATTTTCTTCTTTTCTGCCAATAGGAAGATTAATTAATCCTTCTTTTTGATCAAGAATTCCTTCAACAAGGCAATAATATTTTCTTTTTATGACTTTTTCTTTTGTTAATAAATAATGAGTATATCCATCTTTAGCAATGGTCATAAGACCAGATGTTTGATAATCTAATCTATTAACAACATGAATATTTGAATTAATATTATTGTCTTTGAAATATTTTTTTACGTAACTTATTACATTATTTTCATAGTGTAATTTTGATGGTTGAGAAGCTAAATCATAAGGTTTATTTATAACTAGAATATGTTCATCTTCATAAACTATATCTAATTTATATTCGGTTGCCTTTATATCATCATTTTCTTGTTCATCATATACTAAAGTTATTAAATCATTTTTTTTTACAGGAAAATAATTTTTACTTTCAACGCCATTAATATACATTTTTCCATAAAGTTTTATCTTTCGACATAACTTTTTTGAAAGTCCATATTCCAAAAGATAATCTTTTAAAACACTATTATGTTTAACTAAAATATCAATTTTCATAATTATTATAAAAAGGGCATTATTAGTGCCCTTATTTATCTATTTTGTATTATATTTTTTAGCTTCTTCAACAATCTTAGCAATTAAGTATTCTGGAACTTCTTCATAACGTAAGAATTTACGACTGAAACGACCACTTGCTTGAGTCATAGCTTTTAAGTCGATAGCATATTTAGAAATTTCAGCTTCAGGGACTTCAGCAGTAATCTCTTGTACGCCTTCTCTTTGATCCATACCTAATACACGTCCACGACGTTTGTTCATATCACCTAAAATTGTTCCAACGAATTCATCTTTAACAACTACTTTAACTTCATAAATTGGTTCAAGAATTGTTGGTTTAATTTTTGGACAAGCATTTTGGAATGCTAATCTTGCAGCTAATTTGAATGATAATTCATTTGAATCTACATCATGATATGATCCATAGTAAAGAGTTGCTTTTACACCAATAACTGGATATCCAGCAAGAGGACCCTTTTCTAATGTTTCAATTAATCCTTTTTCTACAGCAGGGAAATAGTTTTTAGGAACAGCTCCACCAACAACTTCTTCAGCAAAGATAAATTTTTCATCACATGGTTCAAATCTAATCCATACGTCACCATATTGTCCAGCTCCACCAGATTGCTTCTTATGTTTACCTTGAGCTTCGCCTTTAGCTTTGATTGTTTCACGATAAACGATACGAGGTTCAGTAGTATCAACTTCAACTTTGAACATATTCTTCATCTTTTCTAAGATATATCCTAAGTGAGTCATTCCTTGACCACCGATTAATTGTTGAGCAGTTTCAGGATTTCTAACTATTTCTAATGTATCATCTTCAAGTTTTAATTTTTGAAGTGATAATGAGATTTTATCTTCATCTTGTTTATTCCTTGGTTGGATTCCTACATAGATAACTGGAGTTGGATGTACAACTTTATCGAATGTAATAGGAGCCTTCTTATCACAGAAAGTAACACCATTAGTTATTTCAGATAATTTAGCTATACAAGCAATATCTCCTGCATTTACTACATTTAGAGGAATTTGTGTTTTTCCCATCATAGTAAATAATTGAGGGACTTTTAATACTGTATCAGTTTCAGCAATATATATATCTTGACCAACTTTTACACTTCCGCTATAAACTTTGAAGAAATTAATTGTACCAACGAATGGGTCAATAATTGTCTTAAAGCAATATGCAGATAGGAAATCACTTTCGCTAATTTGACGAACAACTTCTTGACCTTTATATTTTCCAGTTTTTGTTTTAGCTTCAGCTGGAGATGGTAAGAAATCAATAGCCATATCTAAAAATGTTTCAACGCCAACATTCTTTAATCCTGATCCAACTAAAATAGGGAACATTTCAGCTTTATGAACACCAATCTTTAATCCTGCTACAACTTCTTCTTTATCTAGTTCCATTGTATCAAAATATTTCATCATTAATTCTTCATCAGCTTCAGCAGCTTGTTCCATCAATTCACCATAGATTTCATCAATCTTATCTGATAAATCACTTGGAGCTTCACCTTTAGTTCCATCAACATAAATTGCTTCTTTCTCTAAAACTTTTGCATAACCTTTAAAGTTATTAGTTCCACCAATTTCCAATGCAAATGGAACAGCTTTTTTACTTAATTTTGTATGTATAGATTCGATTACTTCATCCATTTTAACATTTTCTTTGTCCATTTTATTAACAAAGATAATAGTTGGAAGACTTCTCTTTACAAGTTCTTCCCATACACGTTCAGTACCAACTTCAGCACCTTTTGTAGCATCAACTAATACAACAGCAGCATCAGCAGCAGATAATACGTTTTCAATATCACCAATAAATTCTTCTGATCCTGGAGTATCTAAGAAATTAAATTTATAGCCTTTCCATTCAACTGGTAAAAGTGATGAAATTAGAGTTGTTTGACGAGCTTGTTCTTCTACTGAATAATCACCAACAGTAGTTTTTCTCTCAACTTCACCTTTCTTTTCGATTGCCTTTCCGGCATAAAGTAGGGCTTCACCAAAACTAGTTTTGCCACATCCTAAATGTCCTAAAATTGCTATATTACGAATGTTACTTGTGTTATATTCTTTCATTCCTTTTGCCTCCTCATGGAATTCTTTTTTTTCGTACTATCATATTATATCATAGAATTACTAAATTTCAAAGAAATATTTTTATTTTTTTAAAAAGGATAAAAACACTTATAATTTATTAGATAAACGCTTTCAAACATCGTTTTTATAAGCCTTTTATTTAGAGCCTTTTTATTTAAAAAATCCCTTATTGATAGAACAATAAAGGATTATTTTAATTATTTATTTTTAAAGAGTTTTTGTAATCTTAAACCTTCTAATATAATGCATCCACTTATCAAAACAATCATTATGATTCCTCCATATGATAGCATGCAAGGTAAAACATCTTTTATAAGTTGATTATCTCCAAAAACAGTCTTTACAGAAAGATTACTAGGAATCAAGATTATAAATATTAACGATATAGCATTAAAAATCATAGCTATAATCAATGATGCTTTATCTTCCATTAAAGAAATTATACCAGAAAACAATACTAAAATAAATGCTAATATATATGTAAAATTAAACACAATACCTGCATTAGAAACACTATTATATTTTATATTTCTAGCCAAAACAACATCTAGTCCAGAAATTGTTAAATCGTTGATTTTAATAAATCCTAAGAAAACAGTAAGAAAAGATAATAAGCTTAAAATTAATGTTATGTAGCTTAATTTAAATTTAGTCTTTACTTTTCTCATTTAATCATCGACCTTGCCTTCCAAAAACTAGTATCACGTACTTCTTTAATTGTTGTACCATAATATTCACTTGATAATTGATAGCCATTACCATCGATTGTCAATAAAATTGTTCCGTTTCTATCAAGCATATAATCAGTTGGTTCACATTTGTAAGATCCGCTTGTAGTCATTTGGCAATTCTCAGCATCGCCTCCTACAATAGCATACACTTGAGTGTTAGAATTATATTCATATATTCTTTCGAGAGCTTCATATGTTGGATGACCATGTTTATTTCCAAAATAATTTCCATTACATACGATAGCTACTTCTGGTTTTACTGTTTCTAAAAATTCTTTAGTTGTACCATTACGTGTTCCATGATGAACTACTTTCAAAATGTCAATATCACCAACAACATTCATATATGCCTTTTCAAGTTCTGAACTATTGTTATCAGCATCACCTGTAAATAACGTTCTAACACCATAGGCGTTTAATACGCATACAACACTACGAGCATTGTTTTCTTTTTGTTCATAATTTTGTGTATTTATAATTTCAATATAAACTTCTTCACCAAGTGTTATCACTCTTTTACAAGATCCAACATTATTATATGAATCTAAAACCATACAAACATTACAATCTACTTCATTTTTACTAGCTTCATCAAATCTTTTATATATTTCTGATGAGGCATCACCCATAAAGCGGATAATGTTACGTACTTCATATGTATTAATTACATCATCCATACTTCCAATATGATCACTATCTGGGTGAGTTGCAATCACATATTCTAATACTTTATCTTGGCACACACTATCAATTACTTCTCTAATAGCGACAAAAGTATCATCATATCTATCTCCAGCATCGATTAATACTTCTATATCGTTATATTTTATTAATATTGATTCTCCACAATCATTATGACCATATTTACCAACATCTATAAATCTTATCTCTACAGGAGTTACTTCTTTGCTTCCTGATATTTTAATATCTTTGTCAAATTTTACTTCAAAATCAAAACCTGTGACTTCAACTGTTAGTGAAGCAATTTGTGAACTATCTAATCTTGTAACTTTACCATCACTAGTTAAGTTTTCATTAGAAGATATGTATTTTACAACACCACCATATCTAGAAGTAAATGGTAAAACAACATTATCTTTTATAGTCTCTGGTATAGCTATACTAGATATAATATCATCTTTAGTTATGTTTCTTTTTATAACTATATCATCAACATAGACATAAACATTTTTATATTCAGAAGTTATTTCAACTTTCACATAATAATCTTTACTATCAACTGTATAATTAAACTCATGTTTTTCTTTATCTATGAGAATCTCTTGTTTTGCTTCGACCCAATTTATTTTATCTGTAGATAAATACAATTTCACATATGTGTTTTTTGTTAAGGCTAAATCATTAGGAACAAATTGATAAGCAAATTTAATAGTTTTCATATTCTTTATAATTGTATTTGTTTCAAAATAAGCTTCATTTTCATTAGTTTTAAATTTTACCATTTCATTTTCTGATAGCGATGAATTGAAAGTAATATTATCATATGTTGTTTTACCATATGTATCATCTTCATAATCAGAAAAATCATAATTTATTTCGGTAAATGTAACTTTATCAACTGATTCCATCGAAAATTCTTTTTCAAGTACTGCCGAATTAAGAGTCGCTTTTACTTTTAAAACGACACTGCCTAATGATTTCTTTTCACCAGTTTCTGTTATAACACTTGTGTCACTGCTTTCCCACTTAAGAGTCATTTCTGGATAAAAAGATATTTCTGTAGGCAATTCAAAACTTGCTAAGACTTTTTCAGGAAGTAAAAGACTTTCAAGAACTTCTTCAACTTTATCTAAATCAGTTTTAGGCATACTTAAAACCAAAACATCTTTTTCGATGTTTTTCTCTTTTACATTAAGACTATTGAATATAAATTTATCAATTGTTGATAAATCTTCTTTTAGTTTGCAATTTAAAACTATGCGAACACTTTTATTACCTTCCTTATATGTAGGTCTAAAGCACTTACCTGAATTATTTAATAATTCTTCATTGTTGCTTTGCCAAAGTAATGAAAAGTATTTTGTTTCCATTTCAAAATAATTTAAATCTTTATCGGTTTCTTTAGGAATGGATTCATTAAACTTTTCCTCAATTTTATTAAACTCTTGCAGAGCTTCTTTACCTTTTTTATAACTAGGATAACCTAGAAAAACTCCAACACCAATAATTACTACTAACAATGCGATAACAACTATTACTTTCCAAGATGAATTTTTTTTCTTTTTTCTTTTTTTTGCCATATTTTCTTCCTTTATTTATATGTGTAATCTTTTTCGTAATTCTTCAATTATTTCTTTTCCGGCAAAAATAATAAATCCCATCAAGATTGCAACTGATAATGCACAAGAAGAAAGTGGAGCCCAAAGGTGATCTCCCTTTATCAAATTAAATAATTGCAGTATAAAAGGAACAATACCTAATAACATTATTAGAAATGTTGGCATTAAACTTTCACCAAAATTCTTGCGATTGCAAATTATTACTATTATACCTGTTATATTAGTAGCCATACATACACTAGGAATAACTATAGACAGCGCCCATCCTTTGTTTCCTGACAAAGCATCTACTCCTAGCACTAATAAGGATATAAACAATTCTTGAATAACTAACTTTTTTGTCATATTTATTCGCGCATATAACGTATTTCTTATTAAAATAAATACATAAACAACACCAATTACAACATAAAGGCTCCACCATTTTCCGACTTCTTTATGTGTTAAGAAATTAACAAGTAAGCTTATAGAAATTGCTAATAAAAAGATAAAAATTAATATTCGATAAAAAATATTATATTTTTTCTTAACCGCAATTCTTTTTGGATAATTATCAAAAGTTTTTTCTTCTTTGCTTTCTTCAACTAAAGAATTGAAACATAGAGGACAAATTTTTCTATCAGTATCTACATGTACTTTGCAATGTTCACACCACTTCATATTATTCCTCCAAATCATTATTCTCGATTGTTACATCAAGTCCTAAACTAGTTAACTTTCTAAAGAATTCTCTTTGAAAATCTCTTTCAATTATTGAACTAGAGAAAGTAATATATACTAAATCTTTATAATATATCATACCTAAATTTATAGGGGCTGCTTTAGATGCACCATTGATAAATGTTATCTTAGTTATATATTTTTGCATATCAAATGGAATATCAATATCACCAAGATTAGAAAAGCAAAAACTATTAGCTTTAGTACTTAATCTATGATAGCCTATCTTAAAAGCTATTTTTTTAAGAAATAGAGGAACAATTCTTAAAGCAAAGATTTTTTCCATTTTTACATTTCCAGCAACTCGTGGAAGTAAATTTTCATTTTTCAACTTATCTTCAAGCTCTTCTTTACACATTCTTATATAATCATCTAATTCATATTCTTTTTTGAGATCAATTGACGTTCTAACAACCATTGAAAAATTACGTAAAGATTTCGAAGGACATTTTTTCCTTAAATCTACGGGAACAAATACTTGAAATGGTTTTTTAATTCCCTTAATCATATGTGTATTTCGAGAAGCTATATAATTAATTACTCCAGTGATTAGTTCAGTATAACTACAGTTATATTTGTTACATAGATTTTTTAGTTCTGCCCTTTTTACAATTCCCGTAATAACACCAATGTAATTATCAGAATATGTGGTACCAACTATATGACATCCACTTTTTTCGCTTCTATCAGTTTTTGTATTATGATCATATAATTTTTGAAAACTATCTTCAGATTCTTGATATGAATTTTCTAAATCTAAAAGTATTTTGCCTTCATGATTTATAGTATAGCCTTTTAGAACTAAATAATCATAACATACTGCTTTCAAAAACTGCGTTGCTCCAAACCCATCAGTTATCGCGTGAAACATTTCAATTCCTATTTTATTTTCAAAATAAGTTATTCTAAATAAATATCCTCGCGATTCATAAGTATCAAAAGGTTTCAAGAGATAACTATTTTCCTCACATACAAGTGGATTCAATTTGTTCTCTTCAAAATAATTCCAAAAAAGACCATATTTTAATTTTAATTTAAATGTTTTAAATCTTTTTATAGTATCATTTAAAGCTTCTTGGAGAATAATTGGATCAACTGACTCTGTAAGTGAGAAGGTGATTCGATAAAGATTTGTACGATATTTTGTAGAGACACTAGGAAATATCTTCGCAGCATTATCTAATTTTAACCATTTTTTCATTTATTCCTCTTTTCCAAAATGCTAATTAAATTATCGATTGATGTGAATTCAATCGGATTATTAATTAAATCAATAAGAAAGTGTTTAATTCCTATTTTTTCGTAATCCTTAAGCTTATCTATTTGGTTAAGACATGTATCACTAAGAATAGATAAATGGCAATTCTGATCACCATAAACTGGATATTTATCATCTAATAAATAACCTTTCTTACATAAATTACAATGCATTTCTTTCATTTTAAATTCTTTATTTATGAAACAATGTTTCATATACATCATTTGAATATATCCGTAAATCATAACTTCTAAAACAGGAGTTCGGTTGTATCTTTTTCGGTATGCACTTATTAAGTCATTAGCATCTAAATAAGAAAGTTCTATTGATAATCCTATTTTTTGAAAACCTAAAGACTCTAAAACTCTAACCGAATAACTATTTACAACATTTGTATAAACAGATGATATTCTTCCTAACACACCTAAACTAGATGAAACAACATTAGAGTTATTATAATTATTTAAACTAACACGTGGTAAATAATAATAACAATTTTTTTCACAGTGATAATTACGCAAATAAACATCGTAATCTAAACCATCAGAAGATTTATTTTCCTCAAAACATACAGAAAACTTTTTAAAATTGTCATTAAATTCTAAAGCATCAAGTATACATGGTGTAGTTATTATCTTTCGCTTAAAATTCTTTTTTTCTCTTAGTTTTGCTAGTGAGTCGAGAATTTCCCTTCTAAGTTCGTTTAGTTCTTTAATGTTCAAATATACGTTTTTACAGTTTAAATCAATCTTAGAGAAAATAAACGATGTATTTCCAGTTTTATTTAACTGTTCGTATATTCTTTTTTCAAAATCCTTTTCTGTTATCTCGTACTTAAGTTTTCTTATTAGTGTGTTTCCTAAATCATCATTAACTTCAAAAACAAAGCTATCATTTTCTAAGTAGCCTTTCCCACTAATTAGTATTTTAGGCAACTCAAAAACTTCTTCTCTTTTTGTTATATATACCTTATCAGAGACACTCATTTTTTTGTGTAAAGGAAGATATACTATTTCATTAGCTTTAGCTTTTTTAACTAAACTTCCTTTCACATACATTTGATTAACAACCACAACATCAAGTTTTTCTCCGACAATTCTTAATGAATCTTGATAATACAAATCTTGCTTTAACTTAATTCCTTGAATTAATGGATCTTTATACTTAGAGTTCACATCAACTATTTCACCAATTTCTTCACCTAAATGATTAGAACTAAAAACATTGGTTATATTAGCATTAGTATCATTTTCAATAAATCCTTTAGTGAAACCGCGATTGAAACTTATACGTACTGGTTGTATTGCTTTTTCCTTGTCAAAGTTATTTTTAGTTAAGGCATCATGGTATGCTTTAGTTACATAATATACGTATTCTTTACTTTTCATACGTCCTTCGATTTTTAAGCTATCTACATACTTAGATATTTCTTTCACATAATCAATCGTACATAAATCTTTAGGGCTTAAAAAGTATTTTTCTTTTCCATTAAAAGTATGAATTTTTCGGCAAGGTTGAGCACATTTTCCTCTATTACCACTTCTTCCACCTTCTAACAAACTGAAATAACAATTACCTGAATAAGAAATACACAAAGCTCCATGAATAAACACTTCCAACTCGATATCGACATTTTCAGATATTCTTTTTATTTCATCTATAGTTACTTCACGTCCTAAAATTACTCTTGAAAATCCTAGTCTTTTTAGCACTTTTACATCTTCTAATGTTTGAGCATTAATTTGTGTAGATGCATGCATATCCATATTAGGATAACGATGCTTGATAATACTTGCTAAGCCTATGTCTTGAACGATTACAGCATCAACATCATTTTCATACAAGAAATCAATATATTTACAAACTTCTTCTATTTCTTTTTCATAACAAATAGTATTGCATGTTACATATACTTTCACATTATACAAATGACATAACTTTACTGCTTCAATAAGCTCATCAGGAGTAAAATTTTTTGCATAACTACGAGCTCCATACATTTTGCCAGCTAAATATACAGCATTACAGCCACCGCTAATGGCAGCTCTTAAGCTATCAAAATCACCTGCAGGACTTAATATTTCCGTATTACGCTTCATTAAAATAGTCCTCAATTCTTTTAATAGCTGATAAAGCCATATGCAAATATTCTTTTTCATTTAAAGTTTTATTCAAATAATAATCTGATTTAGAGTTAATAATTTCTAAAGTTAATTGACCATCATAATTTATTTTCTTTAACTTATACATAACCTTTTTAAAGTCAATATTACCCATAAAAGGTATTAAGTGTTCATCATTTTCTCCATGATTATCATGTAAATGCAAACACTTAATTAATCCTTTATATTTTTCAAAATCATAACTTTCAATATTTTTTGTGAAGCAATTTGCATGGCCACTATCGAAACAACATATTAAATATTTAGATTTTACATTTGCTAAAGTTTCATCTAAATATTCTAAATATCTAAGATTTTCAAGTGCTAAATAAACATTGTATTTCTCACATTCACTCAATATTTCTAAGATACGCTCAAAACCTATTTTATTAATTGGTGGTGGCGTAAGCGATTGTGATAAATGAAAGACAACTTTGTCAATGTGTTTTTCGCTAGCTATTCTAATCCATTTTTTTATCGTTTTCACGTATTCTCTTGCTTTAACGTTTTGCATTTCATCATCTATCCAAAGTAAATTACATACTTTTTGAAATGGCAAATGAATTGTTTCCACGTTTAAACCATATTTAACCGCCATAGCATATTTTTCCTCAAATAGAGAATCAGCAAATAAAAATACTCCATCAAAACCTGTTTCTTTGATAAGCTTTGCTTTTTCTTCAATTGAAGAGTTATATCCATAGTCAAAAAATATATTCTTTTTCATAGTCTATACCTTTACTTATAATACTTATCATAAATATCAATATCTTTAGCATATTCGATTAAATCTGTGTACTTTTTAAACAAAACTTCCATACAATGTAATTCATGATAAGAAATCTTGTTCAATGCTTTAAAGACACTTACAAAATCAATAGTTCCTGAATTAACGCGCTTATGTTCATCGGTCTTACCAGAATTATCACTGAAATGCATATGATATAAATAATCACTTAATAAATCAATATATTCAATTATTTCATAATCACTAACATGTGCATGACCTGTATCTAAAATAAACTTGATGTTAGTAGAATGAATCATTTTAATAATATAAAGAATTTCTTCAGGACTATATCCAAGTTCATTATACCCTGGCATATTTTCAATCATAATAAACATGCCATATTTTAAAGCATAGTTACAAAGGTCTTTAACAACTTTTATAACTTCATTCACAGCATTTTCTCTTGAGATTTCTAAAGGATAACTTCCTAGATGTAGTGTTAATTTCTTTACGCCAAACATGTTAGCATAATCGATTGCATCACACATTCTTTGATAAACCTCACCTTTATTCGACCCTAATAAATCATTATTATGACCATGAGGCAAGTGCAAAACCACCTCTGGATGACATTTTTCGATTGATCTTTTAACACGTGAACTATATAATTCTTTTTGTTCTAACGATACATTATAAGGATAAAATAATTCAATTCCTTGGTATAAGCCCTTTTCAAGTATTTCTTCGTAGCCATCAAAATCTTCATTTGTACGCATACAATTAATTGTAAAACATTTTTTCATATTCTAAACATCTGCCTTTTCTGATAAATATTCCCATCGTAACATTTTTTCTTCTAAATGTGTCTCAATAATTTTCTTTTGTTCCATTAGATTTTTACATTTTTCATAGTCACTATAATGAATATTTATTTCATTATTTATTCTATCAAGTTGGCTTTCAAGATCATTTATTTCATCAAGAATAGTACTATATTCTTTTTCTTCTTTGAAAGTTAATTTTACCTTTTTAGGACTTGATTCACGTTTTTCTACTTTATTTTTAATTTTAGTTTCTTTAATATTTTCTATAATTTCAAGATAATTTGAGTAATTACCATTATACATATTAAACTTACCATCATTAATTTCAAATATTGTATCAACAGTTTTATCAAGTAAAAACCTGTCATGACTAGCAATAATTACAATACCTTCAAACGAAAGCAAATAGTCTTCTAAAATGGTCAATGTTGTAATATCAAGATCATTTGTTGGTTCATCAAATAATAGTACATTAGGTGATTTCATCAAAACACCTAATAAAATTAAACGTCTTTTTTCACCACCAGATAACTTTTTAATATATACGTAAGGATCAAATAAAAAGTTTTCTAACATTTGGGTTGAGGAAATAGTTCCATTCTTTGTTCTGACAACACTAGCAATATCGTTTATATAATCTATTGCCCTAATGTTAGGATTTAACTCAATATTTTCCTGACGAAAATAACCAAATTTTATTGTTTGTCCTACTTCAATAGTACCTTTTGTAGGATGTATATCTCCACAAATTAAGTTCAAAAAAGTAGACTTTCCAGCACCATTTTTACCAATTAAACCAATACGGGCATCTTTATTCAAATTAAAAGAAACATTCTCAAATAAGGGTTTTTCATAGCCATAAGAGACATTTATAAATTCAATAGTTTTATTTCCAAGTCTTGAATAACTACTATCAATTTCAATTTTTTTATCTTGAATAGTTTTTATATTAGATAATTCTTCATATTTTTCAATTCTTTTTTTATCTTTAGTCGCACGAGCTTGGGGACCTCTTTTAATCCATTCATATTCTTTTCTTAAGAAAGAATTGATTTTACGCATTGCTGCTCTATTATAATCTTCTCGTTCAGCCTTTAGTTCTAAATAGCGTGAATAATTAGCTTCATATTCATATATTTTCCCATGATCTAATTCAATTATTCTATTGACTACTTTTTCTAAAAAATAACGATCATGAGTGACAAGTAAAATTGCTTTATTCAATTTAATTAAATATTTTTCTAACCATTCAATTATCTCACAATCCAGATGGTTAGTTGGCTCATCAAGAATTAATAAATCACATGGTTTCGAAAGTGCTGCACCTAAAGACAACTTTCTCTTTGTTCCTCCAGATAATTCACATATTTTCTTTTCAAAATCATTTATTTCGAGTTTTGTAAGGATAGATTTAGCTTCATGCAAAGCAATTTCATTGTTATCTATCACTTTTGATATAAACTGCATAATAGTTTGATTTTCATCAATCGCAAATTCTTGGGGCATATAACTAATTTTAACATTGCCTATTTTCTCACAGTCTCCACTTTCAGGATCCTTTTGAAAAGCAATAATTGAAAGTAGTGTACTCTTTCCCGTACCATTAACTCCTATAAGACCTATTTTATCGCCTTTTTCGATTGAAAATGATACATCATCAAGTAGTAATTTTTCGCCATAGTGACATTTTAAATTATGGACATTTAATAACATACTATAACCTCTAGTAAATATTTTTCTTCATTATATTATATCATTTTTTTTAATGTTTGTTAATAACCTATTTATAAATGAAAATGTTTTATGAACATATTTAAAAAAAGTGATCATTAAAGTCCACTTATAATTAATTTTATCTTTTGTTACTAATAACATCTAAAGCTAAGTCAGGGTAGTTTGTAACTAAACCATCAACTTTAGCCTTATAAACCATTTTATTCATTATCTTTGCATCGTTTACAGTCCACACATAAACATCTTTATTGCGTTTATGCATTCTCTTGACAAATCCTAAAATAACCAAACGATAGTGAGGAGAAACAGCATCACAATTACTTCGTCTAATTTTAGCATTAGGAAATATTTCCCCAAACCTTGAAAAGATTCCATATTTTGGTTTTTCTGCTCCTATTAATAGTATTGCAAAAATATCTTTATTTATTTCTTTCACACGTTTTATAACTAACTCTGAAAAAGATCTAATTTGAAACTCATCTACTGACAAATGTGAAAGAATCAAATTAACGATTTCTTCTTCATAACCTTCTTCTTTTATTTCAATATCAAGAAGAATTTTACCTTTATATTTTATTAGTACGTCTTCTAAAAGTGGCATTGTGAAGTGCATATCAAAATGATAATTTTCCTCTTGAACCATTGGAATTTCATTTTCCGTTGTTTCATTTAAAAGTTCTTCATATGTCATTTTATTAATACTGACACCATGAAATGTTGGATCATGAACGACAACTATTTTGCCGTCTTTTGTCTTTCTAATATCTAATTCAATAGCGTCAGCTTTAAGTTCAATAGCTTTATCAAAAGCTTTCATCGTGTTTTGATGTTCATATCCAGATGCACCACGATGTGCCTCAACAATAACTTTATTAAATTTCATTAGTTTTTCCTTTCTTTATTTATATTTAGGAATGCCATATCCAGTAATTGTATGATAATCAAGAGGATAAGATCTTCTTGCAACCATATCAGAAGTATTGCCTTCTAATGTATAAACATATCCACCGCTGCATCCTGTGACAATTCCTGTATGACCTGCTCCATCATCTAAGAAGAAAATTATATCTCCTGCTTTAGGTGTATATGATCCTTTTAATCCATAACAATCATGTTCGATAAACCATTTCCATCCTGCAGTACATCCACAATAAAATGGGATTACATCTGTACCTATTCCTGAATAATGTGCACACCATGTAACAAACATTGCACACCAATCGCCGTCAGGAATTCCATACCATATTCCATATTTAGTTTCCTTATTTGGAAGTTCTTTGTATCCAAGTTCACCCTCAGCAACTTTAATAAGTCTTTCAGCGTAGTTAACATCCATTCTGCCTTTAACATCAATGTACACACTACCTTTTATTGTATTATCATTTTTATTAGAAACAATTATTTTCGTCAATCCTTCTTCTTTGGTAATGATTTTTCCATTATCTAAAACATTAAGCATACTATTATTTGCCGAAGTGTATTTATAATTATCATATGATTTTAAACCTTCTACTTCTATAGTTATCATTTCTCCAACTTTATATGTTCTTTTGTTATCTGATAAAGATATAATAAGAGGTCCTTCGCTAGTTTCGCCATAATCATCTGTTGCTGTAGGCTTCTTGCGAATGTTTAATGTGCACTCTCCAACTAAATCTAAATATGTTTTCGATTCACATTTTAAAGTTACTACACCTTCCTTTTTGGCATAAACACAATCGTTAGAAACTGTAGCAATTTCTTGATTTGATGATGAAAAAACAAAATCATTTATATCATCTGTTAACAACTCAGATAAATTGCTAATTGATAAATATGTTGTTTTCAAAGCCAGAATATTAGGATTGAAAACAACTAATTTTGGCATAATGTTAGTTACTTTAAGGGCAACTGTTGCAAATACTGTTTCATCATCTACTAAAGCCACCTTAACAATTACTGTTCCCGCCTTCTTGCCAATTATAAAATTATCTTTTACATAGGCTAATGATTCATCGTTAACACTTATCTTATATTCAGTTCCCAATGCATAGTTGACTACCGATATTTTTGCAGATGAACCAATTACAAATTCACTAACATCAGTTTCAATAATAGGTGTTTTTTCGTAAACATTAATTTTTATTTCTTGATAAGAAGTGTTATCTTCTTTTAAACTAAATGTTATTGTTGCAATTCCCGGGTTTAAAGCAACAAATCTTCCATCTTCAAATTTTAAAACATCATTATTATCAATTGTTATCTCTAACTCTTCTTTTTTATAATTATTAACATTATAATCAAATGTTTCAGAAATAACAAATGTCTTTTTTGTTAAGGTAATAGATGGATTAACTAATCTTACATCAAAATCTAAAAAATCAACCAAATAATCATATTCATCATACACATATAAAGTAAACTTTTCCTTCTTTAAAAACATAAGAATGTAATCTTCATCAATCTCTGCGCAACTTTCATCACTTAAAACAAATTTATAGTCATCACGATTTAGTTCTTCACCTATTAGAATTTCAACAGCATCATTAAAATAAAATACTTCTAAATCTGTATGTAAATTAATTGGTTTACAAGCCTTAACAATAGTCTTACGATAAACACTTCTTGTTTCACCTTCTATTTGCACAGTGATCTTTATCAGTGTCTCTTCATCGGTAGCTTGTCTATGTACTTCACCATCACTTAAAATTAATCCATTGTTAGATTCTATGTAATAATAAACATCTCTTCCATCAATAACATCATGATTTGAAATATCTAAATTATTATATGTTTCATCATCTACTTCTATTTCTGAAAATGCCTTAGCAAATGTTTGATTAATGCTTGGCTTTGACAATACAAGACTACTTAATAATATATATATTATATAGAATAACTTTGTCATTTGTTCACCTCATATTTTTTTATTTTTAAAGAAAAATAACTTTGGAATGTTAATTTATCATACTTTTCAAAACCTAGTTTTGAAACATAAAAACATGTTTCTCTGTCAACAAAAATATATATTGAATCATCATTTTCAATTATTCTTTTAACTTTGTTATTTTTAAAATTATATTCTTTACTTTTATCTTTATAAATAATTTTTACCTTAAACGAATCTTCATTAAAATCATAATCATAAATAAAACCATCATCTTCTTTTTTGAAAAGGACATCAACAGTTTGTTTTATTTTTCTTCGTGATAATAATTCAATAAGAAATGGGAAGCCAATCATTATAACTATAAATACACTCATAAAAATGTATTTTTCAAGATAAATTAAAAACAGAACAAATAGAGCCATAAGAATTTCGTATATTGTAATAAAAGGTGTAAAATAATATTTATAAATAAGTTTATTACACTCTAGGAAATGTTCTTTTTTTACGTATGTTGTATTAATCATAGTAATCCTCACAGTCTGTATACATCATAAGCTTTATATTTCTTTTTCCAATAGCATCAGCAAAATACTTCATTGTATTATAACTAACCTTACTAAAATGTTCTACTGTTGATATAACAATTATTACATCAGCTTTCAAATCAATAGCAATTGGAACAGAAAACAATGCATTTTCATATGTTGAGTCGGATTTATTTTCTTCATAAATTATATTCTCTGGTACACCTTTATTGATTAAATACTTTTTCATCATATCTGCTTCAGAAGCGTTAACCTTGGGATTAGCTACACCACCAGAAACAATAATTTTATCAAAAAAATTTTGCTTGTAAAGTTCATATGTCATTTCTAGTCTTTTAATCATCATCTTAGTTAATGAACCATCATCATTAATTCTATTTCCTAAAGTTATTGCTACTTTCATAATGTGCCTCCATAATTCATTGATTTATAAGGTAATTATAACACTTTTACTAATTAAAGTAAATCATAATTTCTTTATTTAATTTGACAAATTATTAAAAAAATGTTAATATAAAAGTAATATAAAATATATATTATAGAAAGAGATAAAAGAAAGGACTGAATGTTATGAAAAGATTATTAGTAATTATTGATATGGTTAATGGATTTGTAAAAGAGGGTAATCTTAGTGATAAGAAAATTAACAAAATCACTCCGTTTATAATATCTCATATAGAAGAATTCATTTCTAGTGGTGAACCAATTATCACATTCCGCGATTCTCATAGTGTAGATGATCCAGAAATGAAAGATTATCCATTACATTGTTTAAAAGGAACTTATGAAAGTTTATTAATAGATGAACTTACTCCTTACAAAAAATACTTTTTCGACATCGAGAAAAATACAACAAATGGCTTTGAAACAAGTGCTTTTAAAGAATATATAAGCAAAAACTACTTTGACGAAATTTATGTTACAGGTTGCTGTACAGATATCTGCGTAGAAACATTTGCAGATTCTTTATTTAATTATATAAATAAAAATAATCTTCAAACGAAAATAATTGTTTTAGAAAACTGTGTATATACTTTTGATAGTAACACTCATAATGCTTTTAAATGCCATCAAGAGGCTCTCGATAGACTTAAGGCTAAAGGCATTATAGTAAAATAAAAAACCCTTTTGGGTTTTTTTTATATACATATCAATATTAGGTTTTTCATAGTTATCATATTTTACAATTGATGTAAGATTTTGCGTACAATTTGTTGTTCCTAAAACGGCAATATTAATACTATATTCTTGATAACTATCATAGCATAGAACTTCAAAATCTTTATTAAATTTTATTGTAAGAACAATCTTCTTAAACTTTGGGTAACTTCTAAGTGAACCAAATTCTTTCATTTGTATTTTTAACTTTTCTGTAGCTTCTTCTTTTAATTCTATTTCTAAAACAAACATATCGCCAATTTTTCCTTTTTTTGAAGTAATTATTGTATTATCGTTAATAATTAAATCAAAAAAATTTTCTTTTGAGTGTATAATTCCAAAATCATCTAAATAAGCGTTTCTTGTTGTTAGTAAAATATCATTTTCATCACTTGATTTTTCAGAATCATAATATGAAACCAAATCCTTTGAGGAATATACTTTATGGTATCTACTTACAATATATGATTTTGAGGAAATATCAGAAAACACATAATCTTTATCAAAGTATGTTTTTGTCTGTGTCTTTTGTTCATATTTGATTAATACTTTTGTGTTGGTTTTTCCTATTGTTTCTATGTAGTAATTATCTTTTTTATTTATTACATCTTGAATTTTAGCCATAATCTCAACTTCAGTCAATTGATTAATAATTTCATCATCTGTTTGTTGAGGCTTATTTTCATTTGGATTAGTATTATCAGGATCATTATCACATGATACTAATCAAATACTTATCAGCAATAATAATGCAAGTTTTAAATTCTTCATTTTTTATCTTTAAATATATTTTCTATATAATCAATTACTTCGTAATTTTCTTCGTAATTAAATACTTTTGCTAGAAACTTTATTCTATTCCTTTCCCTTTGACACTCTTCAAGAATTTTATTACTATTGATTTCTTTTCTTTGCGAAACATTTCTTAAAAAGTTTTTATATAAGATTTTTTCTTGTACTTCTTTGTCTAAATGTAATGACTTTATCAATAAGTCTTCTTCGCCAAATAAAGATTCTTTGTCTCCTTTAATAAGAATATCATCTTTTTCAGATAAAACTTTTCTACATAAATTGCTTCTAATTAAGGAATCTTTTTCGTTAAAGTGTAAGTCTCCTTCGCAGCCACATCCACATATGTCAGTACCATAAAGTATTCGATCTTGATACTTTATAAAGAATTCTCTGCTTTTCTCAATGTTTTTTGAAAAGTTAATAAACATTTCTATACCCGGAGTAATGTCAACACAAATGTTAGGAAATTTATCAAATAATTTGCCTAATCTATTAAGATCATTAGATAAGAAAAAGAAATGTGCAAAGGTAATCTTTAACATTGGGTGTCTTTCTAAAACATTTTCTATCTGTTTGTATTGACTTTGGTTATTTATTTTTGTATCAGCATAAAACCAACCATTAGCTAAAGCCCAAGCAGGAACTTTTTCACGGTCCCAAAATTCTTCAGGATCATTGACATGCCAAACTACCGGGATTTGTTTCTTTTCAAGATAATCAAAGTAAGGATCCCAACATTTATTATCAAAATCAGGTATTGGGTATCTTAATCTTGTTGTTGGTTTTCCTTCTAGCATTTTGATTCCATCGCATCCACATGCCATTAGTTCTTCCACGTGTTTACTCATATTTATGCCTAAATTATCTATATCTTTGTAATAGTTAGTAGCATCTAAACTTCCAAAAACATAAATTCTATCTGACATACTTTTTGCAAGCAACGAATCTAATGTCTCTGATGCTCGATGGCTATCAAGCTGAGAGACTAGGCAGCAATAATCAGTTTGTGTTTTATCTAGTATTTCAATTATTTCTTCTGCTTTAACTGGTAAACTATAGTGTATATGTGAATCTATAATCATTTTTTCACCTTAATTTATTAAAAGGGAATTTCTCCCTTTTATTTTAATTTAATATTCAAGAAAGCTTTCTTGCCTTTTTTAAACAAAATTCCTTCTTTTAGTTCTTCTTTAGTTACTCTTAAAGATATATCTGTAATTAATTTACCATCCATAGATAATCCATTAGAAGCAATTAATCTTCTAGCTTCACTCTTTGAAGTTATAAATTTAGCTTCAAAAATTAAATCGATAACATTTATGTCATTTTCTTCTAATTCGATTTCATAAACTGGAGCATTCTCTTTTGATTGATTTGCTTGATAGAATAGATTATTAGTCATATTTTCTGCTTCTATAGCATCCTTTTCACCACGAATAAATTTTGTAATTTCAAATGATAATCTCTTCTTACATTTTACAATGTCTGTTTTTATCATTTCTCTTACTTCATCCATTGGAATATCAGTAAATAAAGCAAACATCATTTCAACGCATGCATCTGGTGTTTGATAGATACCTTGATAGAAATCAAAAGCAGATATTTTATCATTATCAATCCAAATAGCTCCACGTTCAGTTTTACCCATTTTCTTTCCTTCAGGTGTTAAAAGTAAAGGATTTGTAGCTCCAACCATGACACGATTTTTGTTATCTATGTAATTAAGTTTTCTAGCAAGTTCAACACCAGCAACAATGTTTCCCCATTGATCTGCTCCACCCCATTGTAAATTACATCCATAACTTTCATTTAGGTGAACAAAGTCATAAGCTTGCATCAACATATATCCCATTTCAAAGAAAGTTAAGCCACCTTCTTTTATTCTTTTAGCATATATCTCATTAGCCATCATTTTATTTACATTAAAATGAACACCAACATTTCTCATAAAATCAACATAATCATATCCTTTAAACCAGTCAGCATTGTTAACAATAATAGCTGGATTATCACCTTCAAAGTTTAAAAATTTACTATAAGCTCGTTTCATGCTATTAATATTGCTTTCAAGTTGTTCCTTGCTGAGCATTGGTCTCATATCTGTTTTACCTGTTGGATCACCGATAGCAGCAGTTGCTCCTCCAACTAAAATAATAACCTTATGTCCAGCTTGTTGGAACCTTCTTAAAATAGTACAAGGAATACAGTGACCTATATGTAAGCTATCAGCTGTTGGATCCGTTCCACAATATACAGTAACCTTTTCATTTGTAAGTAACTTTTCTAAAAGTTCTTCATCTGTTGCTTGATATAATAAATTTCTTTCTTTTAAAACTTTAAATAAATTCATAATTAATTACCTCATTAAATTACTATAGATTATAGCATAAACTGTCTTTTATTTCAATATTTATGTAGTTTTTAGTTTATCAAACTAAATATATTATTAAATAAATCTTTTTGTTCTTCAATTTTATTTTCATTTCCGATTACACATAAAGCTTTATCATCAAGAACTGATTTGACCAAATCATATAATGAGCGAATATCCTCGGCAGTACATTTAATTATTTCCTCAAGTTCTTTAGCATAATCCTCGTCAGTTACATTGTTTAAATAACTTGTTAAGTCAAATGCTCCTTCCATTCTTGGTGTACGAGGAATAACAACGCTACCTACAGCTCCAATTATATATTTTGTCATTTCTTCTTCTGTTGCATCAAATGTTTTAATAAAATCTAACACTTCTTCATAGATTTTATTTGTTTCCCTTAAGTTAGGATCTCTATATGAAAGAAAGGCAACGTTTCCATTTCTTCTAAAAGTACACATACATCCATATGCACCACCTAAAACACGACCCTTAACCCACAAATACTCAGTACTTAAAATATTGCTAAGAACAACAATTGCACCATTGTATTTAAATCCATGTTTCACAAAGTTTCCTGCACGAGAAACATATTGAACGTTAGATGATGTTTTAATTCCTTCATTTAATAGAGATATTGAATACTCTAATGTCTTAAGGTCAACTTTTTCCATTTGTAAGTTTTCCGAAAATTCTTTTACTTCTTTACGCATTCTTTCGAATCCTTCCATATTTGAAGTATATGAAATCATCATATTCTCTTTTTGGAAAATGTATTTTACAAGTGTTTGTAAATAAGAAACCATTTTTTCAAACTCATTATCAAAATCATTTGTTATTTTCTCTAAAGTCTTATAGAATCTAATTCCACTTAACAAATCACTAGCATAAGAACCTTTATCAATATAGCTAAGGGCTTTATTATATGAATAAATATGACCTCGACTTACTATAGTGCTTTCTTTTCGATTCTTTAATTCAAATATGATTTCACGCATTCTCTTTTTATCATCAAATATTGAATTGTTGATAATTTCACCTATCATATCATAAGCAAAATCAATTTTTTCATAAAGAACACTACTATCACAAGTAAGATATAATTTATATTCATCATTATTATTTACTAAATACGTATCAAACCCAATACCACCAGTATTAAGATTCTTTTCCGTATTAATTTCACTATATGTATATTTCTTTGTATTAACTTTACCTAATACACTAGCAAGTATTCCTAAATAAGGTAGATATTCTTCGTCTAAATCCTTAGTATTAAACATTACTCTTAAGTATCCAATACCATTTGTAAAGTGATTATGATGTAATATCTTTACACCATTTTCATAAACAACTAAATTACTTATTTTATTTAATTCAGTTTTCAAATCTTCTCTTGTTAGATATGGTATCTTATCCAAATCTTCTTTCTTTGAAGGAGCAGCTTGATATTCCTTAAGTTCTTTAGTTTCTAATATTATTCTTTGAACTTCATCTTCACTTAATGATTCTTTATATTCTTTTAATTTTTTCTTTGTTTCTTCATCCTTTTGTTTTCCTAATGTGTTACTTGGACTTACAACAACAATTCCTAAATTATTATTATCTAAGAAATATTTTGAAACAATTTCCTCAAAATAATTTGTATCAACATATTCTTTTAGTTTATCAAACACTTTATCAGTTTCTAATCTTAAGAAAGGACTTTGATCATATAGCCATGTATCCATCATATTTAATCCATAGATTAATCCTTTAGGCTCACTACCAAAATCAGCTTCACGATATTTAAATTCAAAAACATTAATAGCTGCTTTTAATGATTTTTTATCTATGCCATCGATAACACATTGTTTCAATGTTTCTTCAATTATGCGGTTAAATTCATCCTCACGGTCTTTATCAGTTCCACTTGCATAAATAGTGAATAATGGTTGTATTAAACCTGCATCATATGAAGAAGATATTTCTTTACCAATATTAGCATCTAATAGCGCTTGTTTAACTTTAGCTCCTGGAGCATCAAACAAAACATACGATAATATAGTAAGAGTCATCCATAAAAGGGTATCTTTTGAATTTCCCATTAAATAATTACGAGAAATATAAGTTTTACCTTCTAGTGTTTCATCAGTGCCTACTGGATATTCAACGTAATGTTTAATTGTTTTTTCAAAATCTAATTGTTCATTAATATGTGAATCAATTTTCTTTTCCTCGAACTTCGATAAGTATTCTTCATCAATCCAATTAAGCTTTTCTTCAAAATCGCAATCACCATATAGATATATATATGAATTTGAAGGATGATAATATTTTTTATGGAAATCAAGGAATTCTTGATATGATAACGTAGGTATAAATTCAGGATTTCCACCAGATTCATATGTATAACAATTATCTTTATACATAACATGTAATATTTCACGCATTAATACTTGATCAGCAGAAGAAAATGCGCCCTTCATTTCATTATATACAACACCATTATAAATTAACTCACCATCTTTGTCATCTAATTCATAATGCCATCCTTCTTGTTTAAATATTTTTTCATTTGTATGCATATTTGGATAAAATACAGCATCTAAATAAACATCCATTAAATTTTGGAAATCTTTATCATTGCAACTTGAAACAGGATACATTGTTTTATCTGGATAAGTCATTGCATTTAAAAATGTATTCAATGATGCCTTCATTAATTCTACAAAAGGTTCTTTAGAAGGGAATTTTTTAGAACCACATAAAACAGAATGTTCAATTATATGAGGTACACCCGTATCATTAGTAGGTGGAGTTCTAAACGAAATTGCAAAAGTTTTATTTTTATCTTCATTAGCCATAACAACAACTTTGGCTTTAGTTTTATTGTGTTCTAAAAGAAAAGCATTTGAATCAATTTCTTTGATAAATCTTTCCTCAAGAACTTTGTATGCTTTTAAATTATATAAATCCATATTATAATCTCCTTTTTATATTAGTATACCATAAAAAGGCATTTTTTAAAACAAATTTTTTACTTTTAATTTATTTATAGATAAATATATAATATTTTAAATTTGTTTAAAAAAATAAATTAGTACTTGAAGAAAAAATAAAAATATAATATAATTACTATTATACGAGGAGGATATTTATGGCAAAAAGAAAATCAAAAAGTTTATTTGGAAAGTATGGAAAATTTATTCTAGTGCTAGTTGCTGTTGTGACACTATGTATGGCCTTT
Organism: Coprobacillus sp. CAG:698; assembly: GCA_000431235.1. Classification (GTDB taxonomy): domain Bacteria; phylum Bacillota_I; class Bacilli_A; order ML615J-28; family CAG-698; genus CAG-698. The sequence goes on from HF988712.1 coordinate 68,067, forward strand.
TTACCAGCTGTAAAAAGTGAAAATAGTGACACTACTTATACTGGATTCGAAGTAATGTTTGGTAAATCTTTAGGAACAGTTAACTTGATTGTAGTAAGTGGAAATTCATCAATCACTTTTTCAATTCTTGCAGTTCTAGGATTTATGCTTCCTTTAGTAGGTTCAATAATCTGCGCTTTACTTGTAAAGAATAAAGGTTTAGCAGGAATTATTACATGTGCTTGTTTCGTAGCATCTGCTGTTTTATTATTCTTAATCCCTTCTATTACAAGTATTGCAACTACAGGTTCACTTTTCGGATCTGCTTCAACAACAACAAATACTTTTAAAGATTTAGGTTATGGTTTAGGAATTGGTAGTATTATTGGTGCTTCTGTTTCTATTGTTGGAGCTTTAGGATCATTATATTCTGTTATAAAATAAGGCGTCTGCGCCTTTTTTATTTACTTTTAAAAATAAAATTGATATAATATATCTATGAGTAAAATAACTGATGAAAATAAAAATAAAGAAATAATTCAATCTCTTGCCTTGAGAATCAAAGAAAAAGGTGGACAAGCTTATTTTGTTGGTGGATATGTTCGTGACCTACTATTAGGTTTACCTAATAAAGATTATGATATAGAAGTTCACAACATTACGAAAATAGAATTAGAAAACATCCTTGATGATTTAGGTGGAAGATTAGAATTTGGAAAAAGCTTTGGTATTTATAATATTAAAGGATATGATATTGATATCGCTTTACCTCGTACAGAATCAAAAACTGGAAATCGTCATCAAGATTTTAAAATTGATATTGACCCTTTCTTAAGTCTAAAAGATTCATCAATGCGAAGAGATATCACAATTAATGCTATGATGTTGAATGTTTTAACTGGAGAAGTAATTGATTTCTTTCACGGAAAAGACGATTTAAAGGAAGGTATAATAAGGCATACTGACGATAAAAGATTCTGTGAAGATCCTTTGAGAGTTTTAAGATGTGCTCAGTTTTCCGCACGTTTTAACTTTAAAATCGCAAAAGAAACGATTGATCTATGCAAAAATATAGATATTTCCACATTACCTAAAGAAAGAATATTTGAGGAAATAAAAAAAGGTCTTCTTAAAGCAAAAAAACCTTCAATTTTCTTTAATTCTCTTCGTGAAATGAATCAACTAGATATCTGGTTCCCTGAACTAAAAGATTTAATAGGCCTTAATCAAAGATCTGATTATCACCTAGAAGGTGATGTTTGGAATCACACAATGCTTGTTATTGACGAAGCTAACAAATACATTAATAAAGTTCAAGAACCTCTTGCCTTTATGTTATCATGCCTACTTCACGACATTGGAAAAAGTAAATGTACGACAATTGTTAATGGAATTATCCGTTCATACGATCACGATATCATCGGTTCGCAAATGGCAGGAATATTCTTAACTAGGATAGCAAATGAAAAAAAATTAAAAAAATATGTTATGAATATGGTTTCTCTCCATATGGCACTCAATATGTATGCAGCAAACAATTCTTCTATTAAAGCTACAAATAAACTATTTGATAAATCTGTAAATCCAAACGATTTAGCCGTTTTATCAATATGTGATAATTTTGGGAGAATTTCCGAAAAACCAATTGTTGATAATTCTTCATACATATATAATAGACTAGAAATATTTAAAGAAACAATGGCTAAACCATATGTTACCGGATCTGATTTACTAGATAATGGTATAAAACCCGGAAAAGATTTTACTAAATTATTAAGATACGCACATAAACTTCGCCTTGCTTGTGTTGATAAAGATTTAGCTTTAAAACAAACACTTGCATACTATAACAAACAAATATGTAAAAAAGTCGATTGATACTCGAATAATTGGAGTACTAATTGACTTTTTTTTAGAAAAAGAGTGTAACTATCAGTTAAGACAGCTACACTTTCTATGTTTGATGTTTTATATTATTTTACTGATGAGACTACATATTCATTAATATTTTCAAAAATAATTGCTACTAAAACAAAAAATCGATTATACCACATAATAGAAAAGATAAACATACCCAGTTTTGCTTGTGCCTGAATTAAATTTGAAAATTATTAATTTTGCTGCTTGTCGCTTATAGATTAGTGCTACTGGTAAGGCGTACCATTTACATTGCAATATTCACAAGAACCAACTTGATCAATTTCATATTTTTGATTAAGAAATTTAATTTCCTTATCATTTAAAATAAAATATTTTGTGCTTTTATTATTTGTCAATAAATAAATGGCTACCATAAAAACCATTAAAAAAGACACATAAAATTTTTAAATTTTACTATTAATTCTTTATTATAAACATATTTAGAAAGTATGTTAACTTGATCATATGTATCAATAAATCTTTGCGTAAGATTTCTTTTTTTATTTAAAGTGTATTCCTTAATTAAATATAAAAGTAAAATTGTAAGAAACAACGTAAATAATGTAGCAACAAACACTTCAATTACTATTAAAGCAAATATTAATACTATTAAAATACAAAAACTAATTAATATCCACAATATTGAAATAATTCTTTTATCATCAAATTTAAAAAATCTTTCATATTTATTTTCTCCTAGTATAATAAAGTAAAATACTTTACTTTATTATACTAGGAGTGATGTAAAATAAAGGATCCGTTTAAAATATACAGTTTTTCAAACTTTTTGTCCACGTGTGGAAGTCTTGTTTCTTGCAAAAGGCAAAACTTCCTGTGGCAAAAAGAGCAATTTTTAGTGCAGGATAAGGAGTTGCCACAAAGGGCAACTCGCCTACCCTAAAGTGGGAAACCCACTTTTATTTTTCCATTAACGACAATAAATCGTCCTTAGTTATATCGCCACCATTATTAAACTCCAAATCACATATTATTTCAATAAAATTATTGTCGCAGATATCCAACCTAAGATAGAAAGATGGTGCTGTCTTTGATAATGGTTTCTTCTTAAACGAAAAAACCGGTAGATCAGTAGCATCTTGAATGAATGTTTCCCAATCCGTATAGCAATTCCAGACGACTAATTCATCAAAATCACTTCCAATAATCGAAAGTAAGGTTGAAATATCATCCACGTTTATCTTGATTGCATATTCATATCCATTTATGTTTTGCCATCCTTGAATATTGCTGTTTTGCAAATAGTCAATAAAATGCTCCTCCTTGTTTTTATCAACACCTAATATGCAAATGTAAACTTGTCGAATTTCGTATAAAAATAGTAGTGATTTAAGGCAGTCATTTTTTAACAAGTCAAATGAAAATTCAAATGAATTTACTTTTTTATTTATTACTTGCTTAATTTTCATCTAAATCCCCCTATTATTCCCGCCATTATTGTTCCCAGCGGAATATGTTTCGCACCTGTAAACCATAAGTGCATATGCAAGAATGTTTTATTGCTTATATCAATCATATTCTTGCCTACTTTCAATACAGTTCCACCATATTCATAGAACTTTTGACCTTTGTTTGCTATCTTTGCAATTTCATTCGCATTTCTCAATCTATTTGGCGTAAATATTTTTAAGAATCCCTGTTTACTAGTGTTTATGCCTATTTTAGCTAAAGTCTTAAATCCTCCGCTCAAAATTTGTGCACCACCAGCAAAAATGCCACCCCACATAAATCCATCAACAGCTCCTTCAAGCATTCCATTGATAGCGCCATCCCAAGTACCGGTTGTTAAACCACCCATAGCAAGACCTATGCCTGCACTGATAGCCGTACTTACCGCTACCGCCTTAGCGGATGTTAAAAGTGCAGCTCCAAATGCAGCCATAAACCCTGCGCCTGTTCCCGCTGTTAATGCTGTAACTACCGCACCAACAATCACGACACCTATACCAATAAGCAATTTTCCCCACCAAGGTAATGGGCTACATCCGGATCCGTCGGAAAACATGACTGGATTGTTAACACAGTAACAATAAATATTCATTCCATTAATAC
>HF988713.1 GCA_000431235.1 Coprobacillus sp. CAG:698
AATCTATAATATATATGTAAAAGATAAAATATCTAAAGTAATATAACAATATGTGATGTGTTTAAGGTTTCGAAAGGATTATTCTAATATGATGATTAAAAAAAGGTATGCTACTGAAAAGTTGATTTCTAAGAAAGCTATTGAAGGAGATGAAAATGCATTTGATACTTTAATAGATATGAATATTGACTTAATTAGGATTCTACTTAGAAGATATAGTATTAAAGAAGTTTATGAATATGAAGTAATGAGAGAAATTATTTCTAGACTGCATATTCTTTTATCTGATTATGATTATAATAAAAAGAAACTTACTATTTGGGTTTCTGAAAACATAATCAATTATTTAAAAAATTGTTCTAAGTATCGAATTATGTTTAGGTGGGCTGATAGTTGTAGGATAGACTGTAAAGATACACAATATATAGCTAGTTATGAAAATAGATTAACATCAAATGAGTATGATACTATTATTCTAAAAAATAACTTCAAATTAGAAGACGATGAAATATCAAATATTATAGAACTTCCTATAAATGAAGTAGAAGAAGTATATCATAAAGGTTTATATAAATTAAATAATTACTATAAGAAAGAAAAAATAAATTATATTAAAGAATCTAAAAGTAGAAATTATGAAACATATACTAATTTATTACAAAGAAAAATATAAATAAGAATTAGTTGGCTAAGTATTTATATACGTTAGCATAATCTAATAAATATTATACGAGGAGGACAGAACAATAGACAAAGCAAGAAACACAAAAATGTCATACATTTCAAGTGATAGTGATAGTAAGTTTTGCCTTACAACGCTAAGCGAATATGAAAGTATGACAAAAGAAGCAGAAAAACAGTATTTAGTTTTTGAGGGATTGTTAAGCAAAGTATGCGAAGAGCATAATGATAGTGAAGTTAAAATTTTAAGCTATTGTCATCTAACGTTTTTAGAAGAGGATGGAAGTCTAAATAAAAAGGTTAGAATGGTTTATGGTGAAAGTACAAAAGATTTATGGTTTGATTACAAGAAAACTACTTCTTCAGGACAAATGGTGTAAAAAGTGTTTAGAAAACTAATAGATTCTAATGGAGAAACTATTCCTGATGTTTGTACAGAAACATGTACGTACACAATAGTACGTGATAGCATAAAAGTTACATCTAATGCCTATGTAAATGTAGTAGGTAGTAGTTTTGAAAGTCAAACGATGAGAACACCATATGTTATTACCTCACCATATAAACTTTATTTAGGTTCAAGCAGTTATGATGGGCATTATGTATTTGGAAAAACAACAAATGTAAAAAAGGGAAGTAATTATGAAACAAGAATAGACTTTAAAATGGATAACTTTGATTATGATTATACTTGTATTTTCAAACCTGTATTTACATTTTATGATCAGGAAACAAATAAGAAATTATTTGATGCTATGATAGTAATAGAGTTCATAACATCGTACGCACCAGTAGGAGATTAAATTATGGAAAAAGCATATGAAGTAAAAAATATTAACGATAGTCTATTACAAGAAAGAATTAATAATAAAAAGTTAAAAATAATTGGTATAACTGGTAGTCGTGGTAAGTCTAGCACTGCATACATTTTATTTAAGTATTTAAAAAGTATTAATATAAGAGTTAGTATGTACTCTAGTATAGGAATATATTCCTTAGGATCAATATATAAACAAGGTGATGCTGTAGAAAATCCTATGAGAAGTATGAATATGGTTAAAAATGCTTTGAGTGAGTCTTTAAATAATAATACCCAAGTGTTGATATTAGAAGTTAACGAAGAAGCTATTGACAAGGGCCTTACAAAAGATATACCTTTCACTATAAGAGCACTTACTACTATTATTCCTAAACAAAATGATGTATTATATCCTAACTATGTTAATTTAAAGAAAACCTTCTTTAGAGAAGCAAGTAAAGATACAACTTTTGTTATGTCATTAATCGATAAAGATTTAATCGATTTGTATGAAGAGATTAAAGATTGTAATGTAATTACTTACACAACAAATTATCTAAAGAAAGCACGTGAAGTTCTTTTTGATGTTGATTATCTTATTGATAGTAACGAAGATAAATTCGATTCAATTGCAGGAATAACGTTTACCTTGCAAGATAATTTTAAACAGGATAAATATGTAATAGATTCTAATTTATTAATGCCATATAGTGCCCTAAATATAACATGTGCAGTAGTGATAATAAATGCTTTAGAATTATTTGATTTAGATAAATTCAAGAAAGTAGTAAGTAATATAGTGATACCAGGTCGTGATGAAGTTATCAATGTAAATAAACACGAAAAAGTAATAGTTAGTTTAAACTTAGTACCTCAACTTGAGATATTAAAGAGATATCAAGAAAGAGGTGAAATAGGAAAATTAATAGTGGTTACAGGCTCTACAGGTTTAGGCTTTAAATCCTGGGACAGGCGATTTAGTATGGAATTACTAACTCTAGATAAAGAAAAATCAATAGATTTTGCCTTTAAGTATATAAATAAATATGCCGACTACGTGTTTATAACAACAAGTGATAAAGGAGATATTTTAACTCCTTTCATAGAACTAGAGAAAAAAGTTACTAAAGATAAAGAAACTGCTCATTTTTATTTAGATAGAAAAGAAGCAATAAAGAAAGCAATAGATATTGAAAACGATGATGACAAGATAAATGTAATCTTTATATCTGGAAGAGGTAATAGAAGTGTTATGTGTCTTGAAAATGGTGAAATATCATCGTTTAACGATATAGATGAAGTAAAAAACATAATAGGAGATAAATAATATGGTAAAATGTTTTGGTACAGGTGATCACAGCTTAGTCGTTCCTTTTGATAATATATTTATTAAACCTGGTGATTATTTTTATTCGACTAAGAAACCATCTATGAAAGGTTATCAAATGTTTGTTAAGGTAGATGTATCTAATCTACCTATAAAAAGTATGGCTCAAAAAGCTTATTTTACATTTGAAGTTGAAAGCAATGAAGAATGTAAATTTTATGTTTATAAATCAAGTGAATATGA
>HF988714.1:0-14596 GCA_000431235.1 Coprobacillus sp. CAG:698
TTTTTTATAAGATTAATTGGTGAAGTTTATGATAAAGTTTTTGAGAAAAATTATGATTTTAGTTCTTTTATGTTTTTCGTTTGTTATTGTTAGTGCTAAAACAGTGATTTATGCTGATGGATATATTTTAATGGAGGCTAGCAGTAAAAGAGTTTTAGAAGGTAAAAACATTGATAAGAGGTATCTTACTGCTTCCATATGCAAAGTTCTAACGGGAATAATTGTGATTGAAAATTGTAATATTGATGATTATGTTTTAGTAACAAAAGAAGCAATTTCTCAGGAAGGATCAAAAATATATTTGAGTTTAAATGATATGATAACTGTAAGGGATTTGTTATATGGATTATTATTAAGAAGTGGTAATGATTGTGCTTATTTATTGGCTAATTATACTTGTGGTAGTGAAAAAACATTTGCAATGCTTATGAATAAATATGCTAAAGAAATAGGTATGAAAAATTCCACATTTTCTAATCCTTCAGGTTTAGATTCTGATAGTTTAAATTATTCAACTCCATATGATATGGCGCTTCTAATGAGTTATGCGATGAAAAATAATGTTTTTCGTTCGATAGTTTCTTCTAAAAATTATTTTACCGAAACGACAGATAAACAAAAATTATATTTTTATAATAAGCATAAACTAGTGCAAAGATATGAGTATGTTATTGGTGGTAAAACTGGATATACTGAAAAGTCAGGAAGAACGTTAATTACTTATGCATCAAAAGATAGTATGGAGTTAGTATGTGTTACTTTTAAATCTGGTAATGATTGGAATGAACACATAAGTTTATTAAATAATGGTTTTAATGAATATAAAATGGAAAATGTTATTTCTCAAGGAATTATCAAAGTTGACAAAGATTATAAAGTAACTCCATATTTAAAAACTAATATTATTTTGCCGATGAAGAAAAGTGAAAAAGCTACTATTAATATATATTTGTTGAATAATCCAACAAAAGAAGTCATCGGTGAGTTAAAAATTTATATCGATAAAACTAATATTTATAGGGAAAACATATACAGGTATTATTAATGAATAAAGTATGGTTATTTATAATATTTGTTTCTTTAGTTTTTGGTTTAATTTATGGCAATACTGACAAAATGATTAATAACTTGTTTATGGTTCCTGAAAATGTTTTAAAGAATTTGATGAAAATTGGGAGTATGTTAGTCATCTATAATGGTCTTTTTAAAATAGCATTGAAAGCGAAAGTAATTGATAAAATATCAATTATTTTCTTACGTATAATTAACAAAATATTTAAAAACTTAAATGAAGAATGTAAAAAAATGATTTCTACGTCAATCGTATGTAATCTTTTAGGATTAGGACCTGCAAATATGACTATTGCTATAAAAGTAGTTAATCAAATTAATACACTGCCGAAAGCAAATTATAATCTTTCAATGTATTTACTTATTAACATTTCTTCGCTTTGTCTTATGCCTTTAAGTTTACTGACACTGCGTAGTACTTTTTTTGCAAAAATTAATATTCCTTTTGTATTTATTTTATTTATTGCTTCACTCGTTACAACAACTTTTGCAATTATTATTTGTAAGGTGATTTATCGTAATGAGTGAATATTTAATAGTTTTCATATTCTTTATTATTCTAGTTATAGGCAGTATAAAAAAAGTAAATTGTTTTTCAGAATTTATGATTGGTGCAAAAGAAGGACTTTATACAACTGTAAATATGTTTGGGAGTTTGTTAACTTTTTCAGTCGCAATTAGTTTTTTGTTTTCTTCTGGAATAATAGAATTTTTAGAAGAAAAGTTTGATTTTGAATATGGTTTAATTTTAATCCAAATGATTATAAGACCTATTTCATCATCTTCATCACTTTCGATTATGATGCAATGCTATGAATCTTATGGCGTTGATAGTTTGATAGGATTATTAAGTACAGGAATACATTATGTGAGTGATGCATCATTATACATTATACCTTTTTATTGCTCACTTATTGATTTTAAAAAATATGATAAGTTATTAGTTTTAGGTATTATTGTCAATGTATTTAGTTATATAGTTGTTATAATTGTTATTGTTTTATTTAATTTTATTTTGTAAATAGTCTTAAGTTTATTTCTTAAGATTGTTTTATTTTTTATTGAAATTATATTTTATTGATGGTAAAATATTGTAAATTATTTTTTGAGGTTTAAAATATGGCTAGATTTGTTGTTTCAAGCTATGGAGTAACTAATTCACTTTCTCTATTAGAAATCGATTTTGAAAGGAATAAATATGCTTTTTTAAAGAATTACAATTTATTTACACCATCATTTGTAATTGCAGATTATAAATATATATTTACATTTTCTAAAAATCCTTTAAAGCTTATAGCTTATGATTATAATCTTAATCTAATTGATGAAATAGAAATTAACTTACTGTCATCAACGCATTTATGCTATAATTCGAATAATAATACCCTTTATGGTGCTAGTTATTTAGATGGGGCATTATATTCAGTTGTTTTTAAAAATAATAAGTTTTCTAATTTAAATATAAAAAGAATAGAAAATAGTAAATGTCATTGCGTAACCTTATTTAAAAACAATGAAATTATTTGTACAGATATTAATAATGATGCTTTATATGTATATGATGAATATTTAAATTTTTTAGAAGTATATCATTTAGATAAAGGTTCTGGTCCTAGACATACAATTGTAACTAGTAAAAATATATTTGTTATTTGTGAATATACGAATGAAGTTTATATGCTTAATTATGATGGTAAAATATTATCTAAATGTTTAAGTACATATGAAAGTTCGAATGGAGCTACTCTCTTTGCATTATTAGATAAAATATATGTATCTAATCGATTAAATGAAAAGGAAAGTACTGTGAGTGTATTTTCTACTGATAATAAACTTGAGTTAGTGTCAGAATTTAGTCTTTATGGTAAAAATAGCAGACATATGATTAGAACAAATGATGGTAAATATCTATTATCTTGTAATTTAGATAGTAACAATATAACAATTGTAGATATTGTAAAAAAAGAACTTGTATTAACAATTCCATATCAAAAAGCAAGTTGTATATGCGAAATAAAATAAAAACAAAAACTATTTAATTTTTTATAAATAAGTGATAGAATATTATAAGTTGAGGTGCAATTATGGAAAGATTACAGAAATATATAGCTAGTTGTGGAATTACATCACGACGTAAAGCAGAAGAACTAATTACTTCAGGCAGAGTAAAAGTTAATGGTATTACTATTAAGGAATTAGGCACTAAAGTAACAAATAAAGATGAAGTTATGGTTGATGGAAAGATTATTTCTAGTCCAGAACATATATATCTTGTTATGAATAAGCCTCGAGGTGTTTTATCTAGTTCATCTGATGATCGTGGTCGTAAGACAGTAATTTCAATCTTAGACGAAAAATATAAAGATAAAAGATTGTTTCCAATTGGTAGATTAGATTATGATACTAAAGGAGTAATTTTACTAACTAATGATGGTGATTTTATGAATAAATTAGTTGGTCCTCAATCAAAGATTGAAAAAGAATATTTGGCTAGAGTAGAAGGTATTTTTTCTAAAGAAGACTTAAAGAAAATATGCTTAGGTGTAAATATTGGTGATTATACAACTAGAAAATGTCGAGGTTATATTTCTGGATATGATAAAGAAAATAACTCTTCTTTAGTTGGTTTGATTATTAAAGAAGGTAGATATCATCAAGTTAAAAGAATGTTTGATGCTTTAGGATTTAGAGTAAAAAGATTAACAAGAGTAAGATTTGGTGATATAGATACAAAGGATATCCCCGAAGGTGGAGTAAAGGAACTTAGTATTCATCAAATAAAAAGGCTTTATGCTTTAGCAAATGGAGGAGAAGAATAATATGAATGTTGTAATTATTGGTGCTGGGAAATTGGGCACCCTTCTTACAAAACATTTGTCGCAAGAAAACCATGATGTTGTAATAATTGATAAAAATTCGCAAGTTGTTGATGAACTTGTGAGCGAGTACGATGTTAAAGGCTATTATGGCAATGGAGCTAATTATGATACTCAAATTGAAGCAGGTGTTGGTTTAGCTGATCTAGTTATTTCTGTAGTTTCACTTGATGAACTTAATATCTTTGCCTGTTTAGTTGCCAAAAAAATTGGGGCTAAACATACAATTGCTCGTGTTAGAAATCCTGAATATGCTAAACAAATAAGTTTTATGAATCAAGAATTAGGAATTAACTTAGTAATTAATCCTGAACTTGACACAGCCGAAGAAATATCAAGAATGCTTCGTTTTCCAAGTGCTTTAAAAGTTGAAACTTTTGCTAATGGTAAAGTTGAATTAATCGAAATTAAAGTTTCTGAAAATTCGCCACTTGTTGGAAGTACACTAATGAATATTCGTAATAAAACAAAAATTGATATATTAGTTTGTGCTGTTAAAAGAAATGATGAAGTTATAATTCCTAATGGTGAATTTCAAATTAATGCTTTTGATAATATATACGTTACAGCTGAAGCTAAAGAAATTATTAAATTCTTTAAATATTTAAACTTAAGTAAAGAGAGATCAAAGAGAATATTAATAGTTGGAGGTAGCAAAATAGCTCAATATCTAACTAAAGATTTAAATGATTTAGGCTTATACGTTAAAGTTATAGATATAAATAGAGATACTTGTAAGAGTTTAAGTAATTTATTTCCTCAATTAACAATTATTAATGGTGATGCCACTAATCAAAAATTATTACTTGAGGAAGGCATAACAACAATGGATGCTTTAATTTCTTTAACAGGAATGGATGAAACAAATATTATTATTTCATCTTATGCAAAAACTTGTAATGTTGAAAAAATAATTACAAAAGTTAATAATTCAAATTATAATTTAATTATTGAACAAATTGGTTTAAATAGTGTAGTTTCTCCAAAAGAAATATCATCTAATAACATTGTCAGATTTGTTAGAGGCTTAGAATCTAGTCAAGGTAGTGAGTTCCTAACTTTACATAGATTTGTAGATAACAAAGTAGAAGCACTAGAGTTTTTTATTCAAACGGAAACTAATTATACAAATATTCCAATAAAAGATTTGAGTTTTAAAGATAACATTTTACTAGCATGTATTATTCGTGATAATAAAGTAATAATTCCTCAAGGTAAAGATTATATCAGTCGTTATGATAGAATTATTATTTTCACAACAAATCCATATATTAAAGATGTAAAGGATATATTAAGATGAACAAACGAATGATTCTTTATATTATTGGTAAATTATTAATTGCTGTTGCTCTCTTAATGGTTTTACCTTTAATTGCATCAATTATTTATCACTTTACAAATGGTGAAAATCTAAATCTTTTAGCATTTGTTATTCCTATGGCATTATTAGTTGGATTAGGTTTTTTTCTTTCTTTTAAAAAACCTAAAGATAACAATATATTTGCTAGAGAAGGATTTGTTCTAGTTGGCTTATCGTGGATAATTATTTCGATATTTGGGGCTCTCCCATTCGTTATATCTGGCGAGATAAAATCTTTTTTCGATGCTTTTTTTGAAACTGTTTCTGGATTTACAACAACAGGTGCTAGCATATTAAATGGTGATGAGATTGAAACTTTATCTCATGGTATGCTTTTCTGGCGTAGCTTTACGCATTGGATTGGAGGTATGGGAATATTAGTATTTGTTCTAATATTTATACCTTCTGATGGTAAAAATATTTTTATTATGAGAGCTGAATCACCAGGACCCCAATTTGGTAAATTAGTTTCAAAAATTAATTTCTCAGCAAGAATACTTTATATAATCTATTTAGGGTTAACACTATTGCAAATAATAATTTTAGTTTGTGGGGGAATGGATTTATTCGATGCTATTGTAAATTCTTTTGCAACTGCGGGAACTGGAGGATTCGCTATTAAAGCTGATGGAATTGCTGGATATAATAACTTTTGTCAAGTTGTTATTGCTGTTTTCATGATGTTATTTGGAATTAATTTTAATTTCTTTTTCTTACTTCTTATGGGAAAATTCAAACAAGCTTTTAAGATGGAAGAAGTGTTTACTTATATAGGTATTGTTGTTTTCTCAACAGTAGCTATTGCGATTAATTTATTTATCGTTACCGGTAATTCACTGGCAATCATTTTGAAAGATTCATTTTTCCAAGTTTCATCAATTATCACAACAACAGGCTTTTCAAACACAGATTTTAATTTGTGGCCTGAATTTAGTAGAATGATTTTAATTATTCTTATGTTTGTTGGGGCTTGTGCAGGATCAACGTGCGGAGGAATTAAAGTTAGTAGATTTATTATTCTTATCAAAAGTATAAAAAGAAATATCAAGAAAATGTTACATCCGAAATCAATTTCAAATATTTCTTTTGAGTCAGGAATATTAGATGAAGAAACAATTTCTGGAACAAGTAATTATTTTGCTTTAATGATAATTTTATTTGCTTTTTGTGTATTATTATTATCACTTGATCCATTTAATGTTCCTGCTAATATGATACCTATAGAAGGCATCAATAAGTTTACAACAAACTTTACAGCTGCTGCTTCATGCATTAACAATATAGGTCCGGGATTAAATTTGGTTGGACCTTCGGGAAGTTACGGCTTTTATTCGGACTTTTCGAAAATAATTCTTTCTATCGCAATGTTAATAGGAAGACTAGAAATATACCCATTATTATTACTTTTTAGTCCAAAAGTATGGAAAAATAAATAAATAACAAAAAAGTTGTAATTATTAATAAAAAGTATTTGATATTAAAAATTGTTTATGGTATAATTATTATTGTGTTTTGAGGTGTTTGTATGGGATGGCAAATTGCAATCGATGGACCAGCCGCAAGTGGTAAAAGTACAGTTGCGAAAGGTTTAGCATTAAAATTAGGCTTAGAATATCTTGATACAGGAGCCATGTATAGAGCTGTAGCTTTAAAAGCTCTTAACTCTCACATAAACTTAGAAAACGAAGATGAATATAAGTTTTTAGAAACAACAACAATTGATTTTGTAAATGGAGCTATTTATTTAGATGGTGTTGACGTTAGTAAATCAATTCGAACTATTGAGGTTTCTAATGCGGCATCGTTTGTTTCTAAATTTAAATATGTAAGAGAAAAAATGGTTGCTTTTCAAAGAAAACTATCAATGAGTAAGAATATTATTCTTGATGGTAGAGATATTGGAACTGTTGTTTTACCTAATGCCAATCTTAAAATCTTTCTTTATGCCAATAGCAAAACTAGAGCATTAAGAAGAATGAAAGAGCGTGAAGGTGATGGCAGCAATTTATCTCTCGAGGAAACAATCAAAGAATTAGAAGTTCGCGATTATAATGATAGCCATCGTGAAATAAGCCCTTTAAAACAAGCTGATGATGCAATATTTATAGACACATCAGAGTTTACCGTTGAACAGGTGATTGAAAAAATCACTACACTAGCATTGAAAAGAGGTTACAGTATGGAAGATTTAGAACAAAAGAACGTAAACGTTGAAGAAGAAAAAAAAGAAACTGAAGTTAAAGAAGAAGTTAAAGAAACTAAAGATTTAACAGAAGTTGAAAAGGTAGAGGAAAAACTACCTGAAGAACCTTTAGAAACAAAAGAAGGTTACAAAGAAATGCAAATTTGTACAGGAACTGTTGTTGAAGTACAAGAAGCACAAGACGAAAAGAAATTTGGAAACAAAGTAATTAAAGCAAGAGAAGAACGTGTTTTAATTGAACTTCCTGATGGACAACAAGGATTCTTATTCCGTAAAGATTGTGCTAATATCGATAAAGATGAAGCTTTATTCGATCAATTTATTGAAGGCGACGAAGTTAGAGTTGCAATTAAAAAAATATTCCCTGATGGTGGAAAATTTATTTTCTCTACAATACTTGTAGAAAAATATGACAAATTAAAAGAGTTTGAAAATACAATCAAGGAACATCCAGTTTTATTAGCTAAAGTTATCAAAAAAGTTGGTGAATTTGGTTTACTAATGAAATATGAAGACTTCACTTGCTTATTACCTTCTCAATTAGCAACTGCACCAAAAGAAGAATTTGATTCTTTAATTGGAAAAGAAATCGAAGTTGTTCCTATTAGAGTTGACTTAACAAGAATTAGAATTATTGTTTCACAACTTCATGCAGTTAGAAAACAACAAAAAGCTGATAGAAAACAATTCTTAAGTCAATTAGAAGTTGGACAAGTTTATGAAGGCGTTGTTAAAAACGTTGAATCTTATGGAGCTTTCGTAGAATTACATGAAGGCGTTGAAGGCTTATTACATATTTCTGAATTTGATCATAATCGTGTTGCTAAACCTGAAAAAGTTCTAAATACTGGTGATACTGTAAAAGTACAAGTTATAAAAATTGAAAAAGATCACATTGGATTATCTCGTAAAGCACTACTTCCTAATCATTGGGCAAATTACTTTGCTGAGAAACAACTTGGTGATGTTGTAACTGTAAAAGCAACTGATGTTAAAAGTTCAGGTGTTCGCGTTGAATTAGCTCCTGAATTAGAAGGATTTATTCCTAGAAGTGAATATTCTTGGGATCGTGATGCAGATGTAGAAAAAGAAGTTAAAGTCGGTGATGAATTAAGTTGTAAAATTATCGAAACTGACAAAGGTAAAAGACGTATTATTTTATCTGTTAAACAACTTGCTGTAAATCCTTGGACTGAAGTTAAAGTTGCTACAGGTGATATTTTAGAAGTTAAGATTCTTGAAGTTGCTGAAAATGGATATAAAGTAGGATACCAAGGCATTAAAGGATATATGTCAAAAGGTGCTGTTAAACCTTCTGAAGCTGATAAAGTTGTCGTTGACGCTGTTATTAAAGTTAAAGTTCGTGCATTTGATGCTGATAAACAAAAATTTATCGTTAGCATGAGAGATGCTGAAGAAAAAGAAGAAAAAGAAAACTTTAATAAATATAAAAGCACTGATAAAATGAGCAATACTTTTGGTGATTATCTAAACGACCTTAAGAAAAAATAAAAAGGATACTAGATAATATGCGTGGAGTTGTAGCTATTGTAGGTAGACCAAACGTCGGCAAATCAAGTTTATTTAATAGAATTGCCGGTGAAAGAAAGTCAATCACAGATGATGTCAGTGGAATTACTAGAGATCGTATTTATGCGAAAGCTTCATGGCTAAATCAAGATTTTAGAATTATTGATACAGGAGGGATCATCTTAAAAGATGAGCCCTTTTCTAAAGAAATTCGTGCTCAAGCTTATTTAGCGATTGATGAAGCTGATGTCATTATAATGGTTGTAAATGTTAGAAATTCTGTGACTAGAGAAGATGAAGATGTATTTAATATTCTTGTAAAATCAGGAAAACCTATTATCGTTGCCGCAAATAAAGTTGATGATAATTCTTATAAAGACGAAATATATGATTTCTATTCTTTAGGATGTGAAGAAGTTGTTCCTGTTAGTGCACTACATGGAATAGGTGTTGGAGATTTACTCGATAGAGTAATAGCTCTTTTGCCAGAGAATAAAAAGAAAGATTACGAAGATGGAACGATTAAGTTTTGCCTTATTGGCCAACCTAATGTTGGTAAATCAACATTATCAAATGCAATAGTTGGTGAGAATCGTTCGATAATATCAAATATTCCAGGAACTACTAGAGATGCTATTGATTCCGTATTTACACGTAATGAAAAAAAATATGTTGTAATAGATACTGCTGGAATCCGTAAGCAAGGAAAAATATACGAAAATGCGGAAAAATATAGTGTATTGAGAGCTTTAAAAGCCTTAGAACGAAGTGATATTGCTGTGCTTGTTCTAGATGGCACACAAGAACTAAATGAACAAGATAAACGTATTGCCGGATATGCAAGAGAAAATAACCGTCCTATGATCATTGTTATAAACAAATGGGATATTGTTAATAAAGATGATAAAACTATGAAAAAGTTAGAAGAAAAAATAAAAACGCAAATGCCGTTTTTAGATTTTGCTCCTGTGATTTTCTTGTCAGCTTTACAATCATCTAGAGTTGGTAAACTTCTCGATGAGATTGATTTTGTATATCAAAATTATACACGTAGAGTAAGTACAAGTGTTCTTAATGATGTCATTATGGATGCAATTCTTCTTAATCAACCTCCTATTTTTAATGGTAATAGATTAAAAGTTAACTATTGCACACAAGAAGACATTTGCCCTCCTTCATTTGTTCTTTTCGTTAACGATGAACGACATATGCATTTTTCTTATTTAAGATATTTAGAAAATAAAATTCGTGAGAACTTTGAATTTACGGGAACTCCAATAAAATTCACATTACGAAAAAAAGATATATAATCTTAACATTCACCTCATATATATTTATGAGGTGATTTTTTTGAATTTAGGAAAAGTATTAAATTTGATAACTGAAAACAATATTAATCCGGAAGATGTTTTTAAACTTGTTGACAAAGTTAAAACAATGGATTTAAAAAATGAAGATAACATCCGCGATGTAATTCATGAAGTTTCTAAAATAGACAATAAACCAATTGATGCTGAGAAAGAAAATGCACTTGTTAAGAAAATACTATCAGATGGTTTAAATGAAGATTTAATAAATATGATTTAAATAAGTCATATTTTTGTAATGATGTGAATATGCTTTAATGAATGGAGTAAAGGTGAAGAAAATGAAAAATGATGTGATACGTGACGTTGTTTTTAGAACAAATGGAGAACTTTATATTGGTGTTGTTGGTTCAGTTAGATCTGGAAAATCAACTTTCATTAGAAAGTTTATTGAAACTAAAGTATCGCCTTATGTAAATGATGAAGAGTTAAAGAATAAACTTACCGATGATTTACCTCAAAGTAGTGATGGTAAAACCATTATGACAGTTGAACCTAAGTTTGTTCCCTCTAATCCAGTTTATATAAGTGTAGATGAAGAAATTAATCTTAATGTAAGATTAGTAGATTGTGTTGGTTATGTAATTCCTTCAGCAAAAGGATACATAAATGAAGATGGAACTCCAAGACTTGTGAAGACTCCTTGGAAATTAGAAAGTATCCCTTTCGAAGAAGCCGCAGCTTTAGGCACAAGAAAAGTTATGGAGAATCATTCTCATATTGGAATATTATTTACAAGTGATGGATCATTTGGTGAGTTTTCAAGAAAAGAATATGAACTTGTTGAAGAAAAACTTGTAGATGAACTGAAAGAACTTGATAAACCATTTGTAATAGTATTAAACACAGCAAATCCTAATTCACAGGAAGCAATTAATTTAAAAGAGCAATTAATTGTCAAATATGATGTTAATGTCGTTGCTATTAATGCCTTAGAATTAAGTGAAGATGATATTGATAACATTCTAAAAAATGCTTTAGAAGAATTTGACATTACAAAACTTGATTTAAATGTTCCTAATTGGATAAAAGAATTAGACAATTCCTTAGAAATCAAAAAACAATTTAATGACGTTTTAGATAATGTAACTTTAGAATATCGAAAATTTAAACATGTTGATAAACTAAGAGATGCTTTAAAAGAATCTAATTTATTTGAAAGTGTTGTAATAACAGAATTAAATAGTGGAACTGGAGAAGTAGTCATTGAACTTACATGTAGCGATGATTTATTTAATGATTGTTTGCAAAACTTGTTAGGTGACATAATGAATGATAGAAGTTCATTCATAAAATTCATTCAAGAGTCAATTATTTCTAATAAAGAATATCATCATTATAAAGATGCTTTAGAAAGTGTTAAAAAGACTGGTTATGGAATATCAGTACCTCAAGTTGAGGAAATGACTTTAGGAACACCAGAAATAATTAAACAAAGCGGAAGATATGGTGTTAAATTAAAAGCTATTGCGTCATCTATTCATATGATAAAAGTAGATGTTGAATCAACGTTTGAGCCAATCATTGGAACAGAAGAACAATCAAAGATTTTATTAGAAAAAATAATGGCAGATTATGAAAAATCACCAGAAACAATTTGGAATAGTGAAATTTTTGGCCGAAAATTATGTGATGTAGTTAATGATGGTATTAAAGGTAAGCTTTATCTATTAAATGAACAAACACAATTTAAATTCCGTGAAAGTTTAGAAAAAGTAGTTAATAAAGGTCATGGAGGATTATTAGCAATAATATTATAGAAGAAAGAAGGCATTTTTTGCCTTTTTTGTTTATAAATTTTATGCTTTTTTCTTAAAAGAATATATAGTATAAAATAACTATAATATTACCATCAATTTTTAAAGTTAATTAGTACTTTTAATATGAGTGCTAGTTGACTTTTTTCATTTTTTAAAGTAAATATAGATGAGTAATTAGCATATTTTTTGATTGCTTTTTTTCATAAAAAGTGATAGAATATGTAATAATGAAAGGAATGATTATATGGTGGATAAAATCATACTAGCTTCACATAACGAACATAAAGTTAATGAAATAAAAATGATACTTAATGACATAGATATTGTTTCTTTGTCAAGTATAAATGAATTAGAAGAACCTGAAGAAAATGGCAAAGATTTATATGAAAATGCTTATATAAAAGCTAAGTATTATTATGATAAATTTCACAAAGCAGTTATAGCTGATGATACGGGGCTGATTGTAGAAAGTTTAGATGGAATGCCTGGCATCTTTTCAGCAAGGTATGCAAGTCTAGGAACAGGTAGTCCATTTCATGATGATAATCTAAATAGATTAAAACTATTAAGAGAACTACACGATAAACCAAATCGAAATGCTCACTTTGATTGTGTGATTTGTTTAATTGAAGAAAGTGGAAAAACATCATTCTTTTTAGGACAAACGTTTGGACATATAACTTTAAAACCATATGGTGATAATGGATTTGGATATGATTCTCTTTTCTTTTCAAATGATTTGAATAAAACATTTGGGGAAGCAACAAACGAAGAAAAAGATAAAGTATCACATCGAGGAAGAGCACTTAAGCTATTAAAGGAGTATTTAAATGGAAAATAAAGTATTAGAAATTGCTGAGATCATATTAAAGAAAAAATATAAAATTGATTGCCGATTACTTGGTGGAATGAGTAATTACACTTATGTAATCAAACACTGTCGTGAGAAACTAACTGTAAGAATTCCTGGTGAAAACTGCGAATTATTTACTAATAGAGAAGAAGAAAAAGTTGGTTTAGATATTTTTGAATCATTAAATCTTACAAACAAAACAGTATATTTTGATGTAAATAGTGGTATTAAGATTTCAAAATACATCGAAGGCGTAAGTTTAAACGAAACTAATGAAAGACATTACGAAGAGGTTGCCCAAATCCTTCATAAGATACATGATAACAATATCAAATGTGATATAGATTATAATCCATTTATGCGTTTAGATACTTATGAAAGCTATTTAAACCAAGATAAGAATTATATTAATGATGAATATTTAGATACAAAAAATAAATTTTTAAAATATAAAGAATATTTAGAAAGTCAAAAAAAAGTCTTTTGCCATAATGATTCCCAACCATCTAATTTTATCTATAATGGTAAAGAATTAAAAATAGTTGATTTTGAATTTATAGGTAATAATGATTGTTTATATGACATTGCTTGTTATGGTAATATTGATTTTAATGATGCTCTTAAATTACTTGAAGTTTATGATGATAAAACAAATTGGAATGATAAGTTAAAAAGACTAAATTTGTGGCGTGCATTTCAATGCTTACAATGGTATTTAGTTGCTAGTTTTAAAGATTTAAGTGGTATGAGTGAAACATTAAAAATAAACTTTAAAGATGTTGCATCAATGTTTTTAAATCTTTCAAAGAAACATTTATCTGAATCTGAAAAATATTAAAATGAGAAAAAAGTAAAAAATTAAAAGAAAATAAAAAATTATCTTGCATTTTTTTCTTTTATAGTGTATAATATTACAGACTTATGTGTGTGAAAGGAGGGACAAAAATGCCTAAAACCATAGTTAGAGAAAACGAATCAATTGAAGATACTCTTAAACGTTTCAAACGTGATGTGTCAAGAAGTGGTACCCTTCAAGAAGCACGTAAAAGAGAACACTTTTTAAAGCCTAGTGACATTAAAAAGATGAAAAAAAGAGCAGCTAAAAAGAATCAATATCGTCGTAATAATTACTAAGATATATTCTAATAGCAAATTCAATAAAAAAACTTGGGTTAAATACCCTGTTTTTTTATGCTTTTTTTATGTTTGTAATCATATAATTAAGTGGTGATAAAATGTTTGATGATCGTAAAATAATATATGCAAATAATAAATTATCTATTTTTAGTTATACTGATTTAAAAGAATTATCAGATGAGAAAATTATAATAGATTTTTATGAAATCATAGGAAATGATTTACGCATACAAGAAATGGATGATTATTTTGTAGTTATATCAGGAAAAATTAGAGAGGTTAAACTTAGTGAATAAATATAAAGTCCAATGTAGTAATTCTGATTTTGAAAAGGTCAAAGATACAAAAGTATATAATATAAAAGTTGATGGTGAAAAAACAATATTTTATACTAATACGATAAAAAATCTTGATGATAGTTTTTTAATTGAAAATATAT
>HF988714.1:14601-19096 GCA_000431235.1 Coprobacillus sp. CAG:698
GTTTTTTAATTGAAAATATATTTATAAATAAAATAAAGATTTTGACACGTAGATATATTGTAACTTTAATAGGTATTATATTTTTTTTATTTGTTATATTTATTATTAATAAATCTGTAATTTATATTGAAATAAATAGTGAAATTTCTAATGAACAAGAAACAGAGAAAGTTTACAATTACATTAATGAAAAGCTTAAATATTATGGCAAAATAGGTTTTCTAAAAGAAAATATTCATGAAATCAATAAAGCCATAAAGAAAGACTTTTATATGTATGAGTGGATAAATGTTGAGAAAAAAGGAGTTTATTTAATTATAAATATTTCAAAAGTTAATTCTGATTACGTTAACCCTGAATATTCAGACCAAGATATTATTTATTCAAAATACAATGCTTTTGTAAGGGGTTATTATGTGAGAAGTGGTAAAATTCTAGTAACTAATAATTCCAGTGTGTCAAGTGGAGATGCGCTGATTACAGGCTTAGTACCATCTTATGGTGATAAAATTATAAAAGTTCGACCTAGTGGTTACGTTATTGGAGAAGTAAGTTATTATGAAAAATTAACTTTAGAAAAAGAAAAAAAACAAAGAAAACGAAGTGGAAAAGTTAATAAGATTAGAAAATATGTCTGGTTTGGAAAAAATATTAACCATAAGTGTGGTTATGAAGAATATGATATTGAAATAAAGGAAATATTTTCATTAAATAAGTTATTAAAAGTATATGATATATATTATTATGAAGTGGTTAATGAAAATATTGTTTATACTTTAAATGATGCAATAACTTATGGCAAAAGTTTAATTTATAATAATTTTTCTAAAAAGAAAAAGTATGATTTTGAAAAAATTCTTTCAATTGATATTCAATATACAGATACAAGTGATAATTATTACACAATAAGTTTTTTAGTTAATATGATAAAAGATATAACTAATTAATAAAAAATGTATGAAATTATAAAAAACTATGCTATAATATATATAAAGTTAGGTGATTAAAATATATGAATAATTACAAAGAAATCTATAGTTTAAATGAAGAAGTACAAGACCTTGATGTAAGGGGTCCTAATGATTCATTTATTAACGCTATAGAATCATGTTTGAAAATTGAAATTGTCATAGACGATCGTAAAGTTTTCTTAAAGGAAGAAGATCTAGTCTATGAAAAAAGAGTATGTAATATTTTTGAAGCTATGGAGACACTACTCATAAATAATATAGTTTTGAATTTAAGTGATGTGCATGCTTTAATAAATAATATTGATGATAATAATGTTAAATCTATTGTATCATTGTATTTAAAGAAAGATGTTTTAATTACTAATGTTTATGGGAAACCAATTTATCCTAAAACACTAAATCAAAAATTATATATCAAATCACTAGAAGATAATGATATAGTATTTGCTATAGGTCCAGCTGGAACCGGAAAAACCTTTTTAGGTGTCATGTTTGCTTTAAAGTATTTAAAATCTTTCAAGGTAAGACGTATTGTTTTAGTTAGACCAATTGTTGAGGCAGGTGAAAAATTAGGATTTCTACCAGGTGATTTAAAAGAAAAAATTGACCCTTATTTAATTCCTATTTATGATGCTTTAAACGATGCAATTGGAAAAGAACAAGTTGAAAAGTTAATTGAAAGAGGCACGATTGAAGTAGCACCCCTTGCTTATATGCGTGGTCGAACTCTTGATAATGCTATTATAATTCTTGATGAGGCCCAAAATGCCACTCTAACACAAATGAAGATGTTTTTAACTCGTTTAGGATTTGGCTCTAAAATGATTGTTACCGGAGATTTATCACAAATTGATTTACCAAATAAAAGTGTTTCGGGTATGGTTGAAGCAATAGATTTATTAAATGATATAGAAGGAATTAAGATGATAAAATTCCAAAGAGAAGATGTTATGAGACATCCATTAGTATTTAAAATTATAGAAAGATACGATAACAAAAGATAAATATGAAAATAGAATTATATAATAATTACCAAAAAGAAATTAATTTTGATTTTGAAAAAATAATTAAAGACGTTGAAACGTTAGATAGCAATGCGGAAATAGCTTTAATACTTGTCGATATTGATGAAATTCATAAAATAAATAAAGAATACCGTCATAAAGATTACCCAACTGATGTAATTTCTTTTGAATCAGATGATGAAGAAGATGAAAACTATCGTGGAGAAATTTTCTTATGTGTTGATAAAGTTTATGAACAAGCTAAACTCTATGAACACTCTAATGAAAGAGAATTTGCTTTTTTGTTAGTTCATGGAGTATTACATTTACATGGATATGATCATATGACTGAAGAAGATGAAAAAGTTATGTTTGCAAAACAAGATGAAATATTAAATAAATTAAATTATAAACGATAAAGGAGTTATAATTATGAATGAAACAGTTGAAAAATTATATAAATATGCTTTAAAGGGCTATAATAACGCTTTTGCCCCTTATTCAAAATTCAAAGTTGGAGCTAGTGTACTTTTGAAAAATGGTGAAGTTATTTATGGATGTAACGTAGAAAATTCATCATTTGGTCTCTCTAATTGTGCAGAAAGAACTACTCTTTTTAAAGCTGTTTCTGAAGGGTACAAAAAAGATGATTTTGTTGCTTTTCTTATCATTGCTAATACAAGTAAACCAGTAAGTCCATGCGGTGCTTGTCGTCAAGTTATGAGCGAACTTTTGAATCCTAAAACTCCTGTGTACTTAACTAATTTAAATAAAGATATTTACGAAACAACTGTTGAAGGACTTTTACCATATATGTTTACAGGAGACGTTTTTAATGAATAAATTCAAATCAGGTTTTGTTGCGATATTAGGTCGTCCTAATGTTGGTAAATCAACATTTTTAAATTATGTTTTAGGCAAAAAAGTATCAATAATTAGCCCTAAACCGCAAACGACTAGAAATCGACTTCAAGGTATTTATACTACAGATGACATGCAAATTATCTTTATTGATACACCTGGTATTCATAAACCACAAAATAAGCTTGGTGATTTTATGAATAATGAAGCTTTTTCAACGTTGAATGATGCTGATGTTGTAATGTTATTAACTGATTCAACACAAGAATTTGGAACTGGTGACAAGTTTGTTCTTGATTTATTAAAAAAATCAAATGCTCCTAAAGTACTTGTTTGTAATAAAATGGATTTAGTAAAGAAAAATATTGATGAAAATGTAAATAAATTTACGGATTATTTAAATTTTGATAAGGTAATTAAAATTAGTTCGGTAACAGGTGATAATATTAATGAACTTTTATCATACTTATATACTAAATTAGATGAAGGACCTATGTACTATCCTAAAGATCAATTATCTGATCACCCAGAACAATTTATAATTTCTGAAATAATTCGTGAAAAAGTTCTAATGCTTACTAAAGAAGAAGTTCCGCATTCAATTGCTTGTGTCATTGAAAATTTTAAAGTTGACGAGGAAAATCCTAATTTAGTTAATATTAATGCCGTAATAGTTGTTGAGCGTGATTCTCAAAAAAAGATAATTATCGGTAAATCTGGTAAAATGATAAAAGAAATAGGCACCCTTGCTAGAAAAGATATTGTAATGTTTTTAGGTATGAAAGTTTACCTAGAAATATGGGTTCGTGTTGAAGAAAAATGGCGTGAAAATTCTAACAAATTAAAGAAATTAGGATATTTTAACAATTATTAAAAAGTATTATTTCTATTATTATTGAAACAATAATAATGGTGATAATATGAATAAAACAAATGTAACAAAACTATTTCGTAAATTTACGGAAACTGGTAAAATAAGTGATTATCTAGAATATGCAAAAGTAAAAAAAGATTATTTACAAAAAAGAGGAAGAAGTAATGACACAAACGGAAGGAATAGTAATAAATACTCATAAATATCAAGAAAATTCTAAATTAATATATGTTATAACAAATGATAAATTTATTACACTTTTAGTTCGTGCATCTTGCAAATATGAAAGTAAGAACTTTCAAGCTGCTCAAGAGTTAATATTATTAAACTTTGATATTGCAGAAAGTAAAAAAAATAGTTTTTCTGTTTTAAAATCATATGAAATACTTGATAATTACAAATATATAAAAAGTAATTATGAAGCTTTAATGATAATAATGGATATGTATAATATCATTTATAAATTTCATGATCATATAACCAATATCTCTAATTTGTATTATCTTATAAAATACATAATTGGAAAAATTAATAATATTTGTCTTAACAATTTTGATATCAATTTAATTAAAATGTATAAATTATTATTTTATACTAAATTATTATATTTGTTTGGTGTGGGACCTAATTTCAAAAACTGTACTTTATGTGGTTCGAGCAGTGCATACAATTTCTCTGTTTCTGCTGGTGGTCTAGTTTGCGATAAGTGCAAATGCGAAGATAAGTTTATAGGAGAATATGTGGGCTTATTTAAGGTTTTCTATTTAGGTAAATTGGATGTTTTT
>HF988715.1 GCA_000431235.1 Coprobacillus sp. CAG:698
TGCACCAGAAACGTTTTTCTTATCAACTAAAGTTTGGTTTGTTTCTGCAGCAGTGTCATTTTCGTAAACAATAAATACAGTTCCATCAGGAAGTGAATCACCATTAGAACTCATAACATCAATGTATGAATCTAAAGTACCTTTTGCTTCTTGTAAAGTAGCTGTTTCTTTTGCACTGTCAACAACATTTGAGAATGTTGGAATTAATACTGCAGCTAAGATTGCGATAACTGCGATAACGATAACTAGTTCTACAATTGTAAAACCTTTTTTATTTAATAGTTTTTTCATTTTTATTTTATAGCCTATAGGCTTCCTTTCTTTAAATTAATTAAAGAAACTACCATTAATTGTTGCTTTTGAATTTGAAGCAGTTTTAGCATTTACATATTCATTTCCATCTGCTAACCATACTTCATTAGCATAATCTACATTAATAATGTATTTAACTTTTGAATATTCACAATTATTAATACTTACATTGATTTGCTTTTTAACATCTCCAATTGTTTGGTAGCCATCTTTAACTTTTGGATCAGCATGGAAAGCACCAATATAATAATTAGCTGTTTTGAATTTAATATCACCTTTTTGATTAATAACGATATTGCCTTCTAAATTACAGTTATTAAATTCAATTGTTTCAACGATTTTATTGCAAATATTAATAAATCCTGCAGCTTGAGAAGTAAATGATCTTTCTTTTAATGAATTACCAATTTCAGAAGTAATAGTTCCAGTGTTCTTACAATTATTAAAGATAATTGAGCCAGAGCCATCCATACCACATGCACATGCTACAAATCCTGCTGAATATAATCCAGTGATATTACCTTCATTAACGCAATTTTCGAAAATAACTTTACTATCATCTGAATAAGAAGCAATCTTTGAAACGAATCCACCAGCTGTACCATAACCAGTACCTGTAACACCATCGTTATCAACAAGTGAAGTAACATTAGCTTTGTTAGTACAATTTCTAACTGTTAATTCATAATAACCATGTTGAACATAATTATCACCATACTTAGTTGGTTCACCAATAGCACCAAATAATGATGAAGCTCTTTGTGCAGAAACAACTTCTCCACCTTCAACCGTAATGTTTTCAATAAGAACTTTTGTATAAGCAGTAGGAGTTCCTTGTTGAGGTCTTACTAATCCGCAAACAACAGCTGCATATTGTCCACCACGTTGATATGTAGTTCCATAGTTACTTGAAATTTGTTCATATCCTGGTTTTTCAACATTATGAGCAGTGAATGTTAAATTTCCTAAATAGCTTCCGCTGAAAATTGAAATAAATCCATAATAGAAGTTTTTACTATTTGATCCTTCGTATACATCTATTTGTGCAACACCAGCATTTAATATTAAACTTTCAACTTTACTTTTTTCAACTTTTCCAGTTTCAGGATTTAAATGAGAGCCATCAACATTTCCACCGAAAGTATTGATTGGTGTCCATTCAGTATTGCCTAAATCCATATCTTTTGCAATTAATAATGTTTCTCTTTCAGTTTCTTTTAAAACTGTATCTTTGCTCTTTTTGTTAATTTGTGTATTGTAGTCAATTAACTCAGCAGCATTTGAAATTTTTGAGAATTTATAAGTTTTTCCATCGTTACCTACAAATTCTGCAGAACCAGATTTAATAGAAGAATTATTTTTGAATTCCATAGCAGCTAAATTCACATCTTTAGCTGAAGATGTATAATCTACATATGCTAAATCATCTAATTCAGATTCTTTATATTCTTTTTCTCCACTCTTATAAATAGTTTCACCTGAACTGTTTGTAGTTGCTTCATACTTAGGTAAATTAGTATAAGTTGTAGATCTCCAAGAATCATCTGGTACATATTTACCGCTTAGGTAAACCCATGCGACATTACTCTTTAACCATTTGCTAACATCTTTATATTCTTCTGGATAAATAACTTCACTACCTTTTACATAAAGTACTCTGTTAATATCCTGAGCATAAACGATTTGATATCCATCTGCTAGAGCCATATAATTTTGTGCATCTAGATTAGATTTGTTTAATACTTTAACAGCTTCTTCCCAACCTGAACATTTACCATTAATTTGTTCATCAGAAGCTAAATAAGTATTCATTTGTTTTACAGCGGCTTGGTCAGAATTGACATTAGCCTTTTCAATTAATCCTGAGAATGTTGGAATCAACACTGCAGCCAATATTGCAATAACTGCAATAACAATAACAAGTTCTACAATTGTAAAAGCTCGTTTACTATTTTTCATTTTTAAATCTCCTTTTCATTTTATTTTAAAATATATATCTTCTATGTGTATCATATGTATTATTTTACATGCAATACACATTTATTTCCCAGTTTAATCTATTTTTTAGATTTAGTTCCAACTACGATTATCAATTAAGTAACCGACAAAAATGTAAATATATTTTTTCGGCGTAGTGCCATTCAACCAAAATATATTTTGTATGTGCTTCTTGTTTTTTAAAGAAGCCAAGTTTGCGTTTAACTATTTCTAGTGAATCTTTAATGATCACTACTGCAGAAACAGCTAAAACCAAAACACTCAGTACGAGTAATATAAATTCTAGTATAATAAATACACTTATTTCATAAGAATTAATACGATATTTGTCAAGTAAAGCACTCCTAAATATTTCATATTCAGAATCTCCCATAAAGTATTTAAACATATTAGAAATTACTGAAACATTACTGACCAGAAGTAAATACATAGTTATGATGGTGAACATAATGCTATGAAATACAGCGGCAATACGCATCTTCTTTTCGAGCCATCTAGCGATTACTACACTAACTAAGAAGTAAACTATTAGCCAAAGCATAACTAGTATCCCTCCTTTCGTAATACTTTACTTTGTGTATATATGATGACTATCTCTAAAACTCTACCTTTGTTATCAATTTTTTTTACTTAGCTAACCAGATAATTAGTAATGTTAGTAAGAAAATCAATGTAACTCCACCAATTAAAATTCCGCCAACTAAAGTTGATACTTTTTTAAGCATCAAGTCTTTAAAAGAATTTTCTTTTTCTTCTTTAAGTTCTTCTTTTTCTTCAACTTGAGTTTCTTTAACTTGAGTTTCGTTCATAGAAATGTCTCCTTTCGATTTTGTTTTTTATATAAAACATTTGATATCTAATATATACCTAGATATTCAAACATATTATACCACTTTTTTAACTTTATTTCAATAGAAAAAGATATTTTTTAAATGTATTTTGTATTTTTTTACAATTTTTTCACTGCTTTTTCTTTTATTTTAAACAAACAATGAATAAAATACTATTCAAATTATAGTACGAAATAGGAAATAATTATTAGAAAAAATTAATATAATAATATGTGATTTCATATGATTTAATGTTTAATATGTTAGCATATTATGGCATACAAAAACATATTATTTCTTAAATAAAATAATAATTTTTTCCTTAGCACCAACAACAATATTAGATAAGTAAAAAATACTCATCTTTCATTAATCAACCTTTTTCATATCAAGTAAATAAGTATTTAT
>HF988716.1 GCA_000431235.1 Coprobacillus sp. CAG:698
TCATTCACTCCTTTTAATTATTTAATACTTTATTAGCACTCTTCTATCTCAAGTGCTAATAATATTATACCACAATTTTTAGCAGTGTCAATAGGTAAGTGCTAAAAAAGTTAAATTTTTTTAAAAAAAATATCTATGTTAAGAACATAGATATCATTTTTGTTTATTTATAAGATTCTTATCAATAGGAAAAGTAAAATATGTATCTGGATAAGGTTCATCTATCAAATTAAAATGCCACCATTCCGAGTTTATTCCTTTAAAGCCATTTTCAATCATTATCTTGTGTAATAATTTTCGATTATTAATTTGCTCTTCTGTTAAGCCTTCAGTATAGCTTGAATGAGATACATCACCGAAGTTATCAAATACTCCACCCATGTCAACTTCTTTTCCTGTTTTTAAATTAAATAATGTTAAATCTATAGAACTTCCTCGAGTGTGCCCTGACTTGCTAGCAATAAAACCTTTTTCGAATAGTTCTTCTTTTTTTGTTTCTGGGTAAAAGATTTCTTTCATTCTCGTATCATTTATATCTTTTGCCCATCTCACAAAATGATCAACAGCAGTTTGTGGGCGATACGCATCATATACTTTAAACGCATATCCTAGTTTTTTTGCTTCTTCATTAGCTTTTTGTAAAGCAAGGGCCGCTTCTAAAACAACAAGAATAATAGGATCATCATAACCATCTATTTTATCACCAATAAAATTATATGTTGTATGGTATCTAACTTCTTCAATTATATCAGGAACATATTCCGATAGAATAACAAATCCACTTGCATCATTACTATATTTCATTTGTTTCCTCCTCGTATAATTATAAAAATATTATACTATATTAAGCTTATTTTGTAAATATTGCATAATAAAAACTCTATAGTTTTCACTACAGAGTTTATTACCTTAAATAGAAACTATTTTAATTCAGCAAAGTATTTAATAGTTCTAACCATTTGTGAAGTATATGAATTTTCATTATCATACCAAGCAACAACTTGAACTTGATATAATCCTTCACTAACTTTGATAACCATTGTTTGAGTTGCATCAAATAATGAACCATATCTGATTCCGATAATATCACTTGATACTAATGGTTCTTCAGTATATCCAAATGATTCAGAAGCTTGTGCTTTCATTGCTGCGTTAACAGCTTCAACTGTAACTTCTTTATCAGATTTTACAACTGCTACTAAAATTGTTGTAGATCCTGTTGGAACTGGAACACGTTGAGCAGATCCGATTAATTTTCCATTTAATTCAGGAATAACTAAACCGATAGCTTTTGCTGCACCTGTTGAATTAGGAACGATGTTAACAGCTGCTGCTCTTGCTCTTCTTAAATCGCCTTTTCTATGTGGGCCATCAAGAACCATTTGATCACCAGTATAAGCATGAACAGTTGTCATAATACCAGTTTGAATTGGAAATGCATCATTTAATGCCTTAGTCATAGGAGCTAAGCAGTTTGTTGTACATGAAGCTGCAGAGATAATTTGATCTTCAGCAGTTAAAGTTTCATGATTAACATTGTAAACGATAGTCTTTAAATCTTTTCCAGCAGGAGCAGAAATAACAACTTTCTTAGCGCCAGCATTGATATGAGCCATTGATTTTTCTTTAGAAGTATAGAAACCAGTACATTCTAATACTACATCAACGCCTAATTCTTTCCATGGGCAGTTAGCTGCATCTTTTTCAGCATAAATAGTAATTTCTTTTCCGTCAACAACGATTGAAGATTCTTTAGCAACAACTTTGTCGCCTAATTCATATCTTCCTTGTGCAGAATCGTATTTTAATAAGTGTGCTAACATCTCTGGAGATGTTAAATCATTGATGGCAACGATTTCGTATCTGTCATCATTAAACATTTGTCTAAAAGCTAAACGGCCAATACGGCCAAAGCCATTAATAGCTACTTTTACAGCCATAATTCATTTCTCCTTTTTGGTTTATTACCTTATATTTGGTTTTCTTTACCTTCTATAGTATACCACAGTTCCCAAATAATTACAATTATTTTTTAAAACTTGATAACTTTTTTAAGCGTTTTCGTTATTTTTAAGCATATTTTCTAATTTTTATATTTTTTTATTACAAACAAAAGATTAATTTTATACTCAATAATTAATTTTAATAGGACTTTTACCACACGCTTTAAACTCACCATTTAAAAATCTACTAATAGCGTAGCAACTTGCTTTTTGGTATCCATATACATTTATATAAATAGATATATTGTCATAGCACATAATATCATAAGGTGAATCAAGCCCTATAACTATAAATTCTTTATTATTTTTTGTTATCGTATTAACTAAATTTATAATCTGAGTCTCATTTTTAGTTTGTACGTTCGAAAATGCTAAAACAATAGCATCATATTTTTTAACTAAAGTATTTAATTCACTAATAACATTCTGATTTACTTTATTTATATCAAACGTATCAACCATATAACCTTTTTCAGCAAAATAATCTTTACAAAACGAACCTAAGGTATTAGTACTAGATGTAGACAAATCAAAACTACAATTGCTAGAAACAATTAGTGTTTTCTTTGTTTTATCTAAGCCCTTAAAATCACCTTTAAGCAAGGTTAAACTTTCCATCGCCAGTTCATTATTAAACATTTCATTTTCTAAAAGTTCTTCTTGCGTAAGAGGAGAATATTCTTTTTCCTCAAGTAAACCTTGTTTGATTTTTTTAAGAAGAATTCTTCGAACTGATTCATCAATTCTTTCAGTACTGATTACACCATCTATAACAGCATTATATAACCCTTGATAAGCCTTCTTGGCATTACCTAGTCCTGTATAAGTCAAAATATCAGCCCCAGCTAGAACAGCTTTAACACTAGTTTCATCATATGAACCAAAATATTTTGCTATCGCATTCATCTCCATAGAATCAGTTATGATTAGACCTTCAAATCCTAATTTTTCACGTAAAATATTTTGTAATATTTCTTGTGATAGTGTCGCAGGGTACTCACTATCAATTTTACTAAAAATTATATGTGTTGTCATAATTGAATCAATCCCTGCATTTATCGCACTAATAAATGGAGCTAGTTCCATTTGCAATAATTCTTCATAGGTCGATTCAATCATTGGCAAACCATAATGAGAGTCAACCGATGTATTACCATGACCTGGGAAATGCTTACTAGCTGCTAAGACGTTAGCTTCTTTTAAGCCTTTAATCATATTAGTACCATATAAAGCAACTTCTATTGGATTATCCGAATAACTTCTAACCCCGATTACGGGATTTAAATAGTTATTATTAACATCAAGCACAGGAGCAAAATCAGTATTAATCCCATAGCTTAAAAGCTCCTTGCCCATAATTAGACCAACATTATAGGAATTCTTATAATTTCCTGTAGCTCCTAAAGCCATATTGGAAATAAAATGTGTAGCTCCATTAGTTAGGCGAGCAACTCTTCCGCCTTCTTGATCAGTAGCAATAAAGGCTCTAATTAGATTATTTTGAATCATACACTCTTGTATTATTTGTGACATACCAAGAATTGTTTCTGGATTATTTACATTATAGCCCATGTAAATAATATTGCCAAAATTATACTCATTAATTGCACTAATTAACTCATCTGAGCAGTATGTTCCTGTAAACCCAGTAACAAACATTTGTCCTAATTTCTGATTTAAAGTCATTTTGCTAAGTAGTTCATTAGCTTTAGCTATACTTTTTTCATCTATAACATTTTCTTTTTCGGAAATGTTTATCTTTATTTCCGAAAATATTTCTTGGTTATCTTTTAATGTGGCTTTTACTGTAACCTCCCCACAAGCAAGAGCTAAGATATAACCATTATTTATAATAGCTTTTGTTTTGTCACTAACTTCCCATTCAAGATCCTTTCTAATGTTACTATTATATTTAACCTCTATAAAACCAATTTCACCTGTTTTAAGTTCTTCTTTACCTGAAAGTGTAAAATCTCTATCACTATTAGGCAAACACGTTATTTGAATTTCCTCAAATATATCTTTTTCAGCTTCAAGATAGACTTTTATAGTAGTTATTCCTTCTTTTAAACCAACAATAAATCCTTCTTTAATGGTTATTATAGATTCATCGCTTATTTCAATTATAGTATTTAAATTTTGAGGAATTGTTTCTATTTCAAAAGGAATAGATTTTCCCACTTCAACACTATTTAAAGTCTTAATTTTCACAGCCTTTTTCACATTTTCTTTTACTATTACTTCATATTCACTATTATTAGTTCCTATATACGCAATTACTTTGGCTGTTCCTACTTTTTTCGCCTTCGCTACACCTTCACTAGAAACCTCGAGAATAGATTCATCAGATGATTTAAACAAAACATCCCCATCAGGTTTAGATGTAGCTGAAAAAGTATACGTTTCCCCAACAAGCATACTACTTATACCTTTAATCGATATTTCATACTTTTTCTCGATTACCTCAACTTTATGTTTTGCCTCTAAGTCTTTATATTTACAAGTAATTATCGCATTTCCCTCACTAATTCCCTTAAGAGTATTTTGAACAACCTCACACACACTATCATCACTAGATTCCCAGGTAACATTTTCATAATTAGCATTTAAATTTATGATTTCCCCTACTTCGATTTTCTCTTTAATATCTATAAGTAATTCTTTCTTCTGGCAGCTAACTAGTAAACATAGTAATAATAGATTTAAAACAATCAGTAACTTTTTCATAACATATTCCATACTTTAAGCATAATTTTATCATACATTCTAGATTATATCAAGACTTGTAAATTTAAGCTGTCTTGATTTTTTCTTGCAAACGATTAATTATACATTTTCATTAATTTAACTCATTACATAGAAAATTTTTGTATAAATAGAAAGATATAAAAGCTAATTTATTATTTTTATTTGTTTTATAAACTAATGTATGCTATAATATAGGTGCTTTGGTTTATATAAAACTTAAAGTATAAAAATGTTAATAAAAGGATATAATAAATTAAAAGATATAATAAAAATATAATAAGATACATTAAAAATATGATAAGATATAATAAAAATATGATAATTAGAAAGGAGACTAATTATAATGTTTACAAGAATAAAAAAATCAATTTGGTTTAAGTTATTATTAATTTTTATACCTATCTTCATAGCTATTTGTGTTGTCTTAGGATTAATTGTTGTTTTGCTAATTGCTATTGCTGATGGCTTTGGAGGTATTTCAAAAGAATTTGATATTGAATTACAAAACCCTTTCTCACAAATTGCCATCAAAGAGAATACTACTATAACACTAGATAGACTTGATGATGAAAAAAGTCATATTTATGTTATCTACGAAACAGATGCGGATTTAGCTGGCGAAGTGTATTTCTATACAAATTCAAGTATGTACAAAATTAATTACCTGGAAGTAGATGGAATCAAACAAACAACTGATTCAGGTTCGTATGTCATTAATGCTACGGGAAAACACGATATAAAACTAGAATTAATCTATGAAATTAAAATCGATAAATATAGAAGGTACGAAGGATTCTTTGTTATAAATAATATTCCTTCTTCTACTCTTAAATTATCTGTCAACTTCAAAATCAAAAATGCTGAAGATCTAGTTAAACAAGACGAAAAAATAAACATCGTCACTAAAACTTCTTCTCTTAAATACTATACACCTAGTGAAAGAATTCCATTCTACCAATTTTATACTGTATTCTTCTATTTCACAATCATTTATACAGTTGGAGGAATTACCTTTGCAATAATTGTATTTGTGAAAAGCCATAAGGAAAAGAAAGCTATAGAAAAAATTGAATAAATAAAGGTGGCAACAAAGTCACCTTTTTATTATAATAAAAGTCTTATATATGAAAAATATGAAAGGTAAGGAAAAATATGTATCTATTTACAAAAATCAGAAAATCAATCACGTTTAAAGTTTTATTTTATTTAACTTTTTTTGTCATTTTGCTATCCATTTTGGCTCTCGGTGTTGTATTCTTTTTATTATTGGTGGTCATTGCCGGTTCCATGTGGAGCCCAAAGGATTATACAACCCTTGCTCTACCTATTGACAGTATTTATTATGATTCTTTCGAAAATGTACAAATCAATATCACAGAAGCAAATCTTGATAAAAAAGAGCTACTTGTAGAGTACACAGGTGATATCACTTTAAATAAAGCAATCAACCTTTATCAATACGATAGTCGTAATGATGATTCTTACAAAATAACTAATATCTATATAAATGGTATTGATGTGCCTATTACTGAAAAAACTACTTCATCAAGCTATTTTTCATTAAATAGTTTAGATAAATTAAATTTAAAAATTAAAATGCACTACTACAACGTTACCTTTGAAGAGTTTGATGACTTCCAAGGTTTCATAGTAATTAATTCTATTCCCAATTCGACACTTTCGATACCTGAAGGATATAAACTTGCTAGCCACCAAAAAATCACTGAAGATCTTCAAGTAAAGGGAAAAAAAATAATTATCTCTTTTCCTGGTTTTTCTCAAAAATATAAACCAATTATCGAAAGAATTCCTCTTTTTAAAGTTGTTGAAGTTATTTTGATAATTAGTGCAGTATATGTTCCTCTAATGATTATCTTCTCAATAGTTGTCTTTACAGGATCATTTATCGAAAAGAAAAAAGCTAAGAAACACTTAGCTAGTTAGGTTATGTGCAAACATAGCCTTTTTATTTACCATCAATATAATCTAAAAGTGCTTTGCAGCCTTCATATATTTCTTGATAACATTTATCAAAATCTCTTGTGTACCAAGGATCATCAACATCTTTATCACTATTAATAAAGTATAATAGTTTTTTTATTTTATTTTCATTATCAGTACTCATTACTCTTCTAACATTGTATAAATTTTCTTCATCCATTACAATAATAAAATCAAATTTATCATAATCTTCTTTAGTAATTCTTCTTGCTTTATGAGTACCATAAGGTATTTTGTGTTTATCAAGAACTTCCTTAGCAAGATAGTACATAGAGTTTCCGACTTCTTCAAACGAAGTTGCTTTTGATTCAATCAAAAAATCATCACGATTTTTTGTTAGGTATTTCATAATATATTCTGCCATAGGGGAACGGCATATATTTCCATGGCATACAAATAAAATTTTATGCATTATTTTACTCCTTAATTTTTATTAATTAAGCTCCATCCCAGTGATTATCGCAAACGTTAGTTTCTTTATTTATAACTCTTTCAGTGTTTTTAGTTTTCTTCGAAAGTATTTTATTATATCTTTCATTTGATAACAAATATATACATTTGTTATCATTTTTAAAATATTCAAACCCTAAGTCTAGAGCTATTTGTTTATCATAATCACTATTCATTTTCATATATATTATGTTAGTCTTATTAAATAGAAAATCACATATTTTCTTTAAACTTTCTTTAGAATATTTGTTATTAATGTTTTTAATAGTAACCATTAGCCCATCATTAAATTCATTAACATATATTTCCTTTAAAGTTTCATTATCATTAGAAATGATTTGCAAATGATAGTTATCTTGGAAATCATTAGTATTTAGTCTAACATTTTCATTCATAATAAAACACCATACGAAGGTAAATTAAATAACTTTCGTACATAATCTCGATAAAAGATACCCCATTCCTTCAAATTATCATCATCTACAGAAATATAATCATTAGAATTATATTTGAATATTGAAGCACTTCCTTTGCTTGATGAGATATTCCACGCAATATAACTTATGTTAAGTTTATTTAAATCTTCATACCATTTATTTATATAATCATAATATATCATTCCATCACCAGTATTTTCCATTCCTCCATGTTCAGAGACAAAAACTGGAAAACCTTTTTCGTATGCTTTTATTATGGAGCTAGCATTAGTTTTATCACCCGCATAAAAATGGTAACTATACATAATATTATTAAATCCTTCTAAGGGACTGGCCATAACACTTTCTAAATCAGCTGACCATTTAGGGTTGCCAACAATTACAATACCATCGGAATTTTTCCTAATCTCTGTTATGACATTTTCCGCATACTTCTTGCAATCATCCCAACTTACTGGTCCTGATGGTTCATTCATAATGTCAAAAAGAATGTTTTCATTTTGACTATATTTACTAGTTATTCTCTTAAAGAATTCTAAAGCTTCTTGCATATAGTAAAGAGGATTGCGATCGTTAGGATCTTCTGCACCTAACATATGCCAATCTACTACAACATACATATCAAGTTTAGTAGCAAAATCTATTCCTCGACAAACTAGTTCAAATAGTTCTTCTTTTCTAGCTTTGCTTACGACACAATACCCATCTTCGCTCGTATATAGAGATAAACGAATTACATTAATTCCAAATCCATTACGTAATGACTCAAAGGTTTCATAGTTTACATATTTTCCAAACCATTGTAATCCATGAGTTGATAAACCAACAAGCTGAAACTTATCACCATTCTTATCAACTAAATCTGCACCTTTAACGCTCAATTTCCCATGTGAAGAAAATCCATTTAAAACATAAGCAACTTTATTTTCACTTTTATGACAATTCATACATTCTTTATGTCTTACTCCATAACTAGACTTACTAGCTTCTTTATCTATAACATATTCATATTTATGTCCTAAAGCTAATAAAACTTTTTGTTTATAATATCCACAGTCATCGCATTTAGTGTATATTTTTCCATGTTCTGTACACGTTGGTTCAATTGTTTCTTCATACATATTATGAGGTTTTTCAATTTCCTTTTCTTCTAACACCTCATGACAGCGTTCACACTTAATCATAGCCATAACTGGTATTAAACATTCAGCATCATCAGGAAAAATAGTTTTCTCGATATGCCCTAAAGCCTCACCTTCTTCGTATCCACACTCACACCTTTTAGGAAGGATGCAAGTAGGTTCTAAAAACACATGTTCATGCTTTTTTATAGGCTCACCACTAGTTATACCACATCTTTTACAAGTCATTGGTTTGTCAATTGTTGCCTCAAGAAAATCATGCCCTAAAGGAAACCCTTGTTCTAAGCCACATTTGATGCACTTTTCTTTGTTGACGCAAGTTGCTTCTAAAAACTCGTGCTTACATTCTTTATTACAGCCAAAGATAGGGATTAATATTAATAATGAGAATAATAAAAATAGTTCTTTATTCATAACTTTAAGCTCCTAGATATAACTATATTATTATAAACTATTTTCGAAAAATATGCAAACAAAAAGGATAACCTTTTTAAAGCTATTATTTTCCTGTTTTAAATCAAAACTAATTTTTTGGGGTTTTATTCTATAGATTTGTGATTTTTACGCAAATATTGCATTTAAAACAGTTATTTTTGCTTTTTATTCTTACTACTATTATATATTAATCTATTTAAAGCATATACAAAAAAACTAGCCATTACAGCTAGTTTAGTGATTATAAAAATTATATAGTTTAGTTTAATCTTTATAATTATATTTATCTTGTATTAATTAAATTTTTTAGTATGAAGTTAAAGCACCATCTAGGGCGATTGCTTGTCCGCTTATATAACTAGATTTTTCACTAGCTAAGAATAAAACTAAACTTGCAACATCAGTAACATATCCACTAGGAATCTTAAAAGCAGTAGCTAACATTGCGTTTGCTAAACCTCTTTGTGAAGCATTTGCAAATGCACTTGGTTCAGTCATTTCTGTATGAATTCCACCAGGACATACACAATTACATCTAATACCATTTTCACGATAGATAAATCCTGTATTCTTTGTTAATCCAACAACAGCATGTTTTGCCATTGTGTAAGCAGTACCTGCTTTTCCACCGCATAATCCAGCGATTGAAGCAATATTAATAATATTACCTTTAATATTATGTTCCATAAACATATTAACAGCTTTTCTTGTTGAATAGAATGGAGCCATCATATCAACTGCTACAACTTTATTAATGCATTCATCTGTTACTTCACCAACAGGAGCAAAATTATCTAATACGCCAGCATTGTTAACTAAAATATCTAATGTATTATATTTTTCAAATGTGAATTCAATAATCTTTTCATTAGTTTCTTCTTTTGATAAATCACCAACGTAAGGTATGATTTCACCTTTGTAGCCTTCACTTTTAGCTAAATCTCTGATTTCATTTAATCTTTCTTCTCTTCTAGCTACAGCAATAACTTTTGCACCTTCTTTTGCAAATTGTAATGAGATCTCACGACCCATACCACTACTTGCACCAGTAACAACAATAACTTTATTTAGAAATTCCATTTTTGTACCTCCATATTTATTATTACACATTTATTGTAATATAAACATAAGCAAAAAACAAATATCTAAATTGTAACTGATATATTGATATAGTTATATCGATACATTTGTATTAATTGATTTCAAGGAACTTTTCAATTTCCTCTTCTGTTATCTTTTCCTTAACAAAAATATCAATTAATGTTTTATAATCATCTCTTATTTTTTCTAAATCTTTACTCTTTATTTTAGATTCAATAGTTAAATCTTTATTTTCGGCTTTAACATCATTTGCTAAAGAATCATAAAACTCATCTTGAACAAATAACATTGGAACTAAACATTCATTAATTATATATTTTTGATTTTCTTCATCATATTCATATAAATATTGTTTTCTAAATTCAATATCATATCTACGTGATAATGTTTTTGTACTAAGTCCACCAACTTTTTTTGAAGCAAAAGCATATGCTAAGCCATTAACAAAAAGTTCTTCTTTTTCTGTTTCTGGGTTAGTAATACTTTGTATTTTATTTATTCCACTTATAGTAGATAAATTAAACCATAAAGTATTATATGTGATTTTAGAAAGTACTTCTTTGATTTCATATCCAATAAATGATCCAGTTTCTAAATCGTATAATTCATTTATATAACCAGTAAAGCCAATCATCGAGCTTGCTTTGTTGCCTACACAAGATACATACCCATCTTTAACATAAAAATCAGCAGCACTTTTGATTCCTTTTCCGCTTATAGTTAAATACTCACTAATATGACCTTCTACTTCACCATCATCATTACGACTCACACTAAAGTATGCTCTACGAACACCTAAATATTTTATAGCAAACGTATAAGAATCATTTTTAATTACATAATGAAGTTTGTTTCCACTTCCTATTTGAAGGTAAACATCTCTTTCACCTGTTACGATATCCATACTCATTGATATTGCAACTGTTTGAACACCAAACATAGGAATTTCTTTCGTATAATCAAGTTTATAGCTTATTATCTTTCCATCAAAGTTGATTTTCACATTGTATATGCCACTAGCAAATTCATAGCTTGCTGTATCACTTGGATTACTATCTAAATAGTTATTAAAACTAGCTACAGATGTTGTTGCTAAGTTTTCAATAACTTGCAATGAATTAAAGAAAATAATTGATTCATTGATATTTGTTATAATCATATTCCATTGTTCACCAAAACTATTATAGTTAATTTTATTAATGTCTACACCTTGTGTATAATCAAAATCATTTTTACCTAAATGATTTTCAGGTAACATTGAGTTAGGAATATAACTATAAGGGTTTAGTTTATAACCACTTAATAGTGTTTTTAAATATTCACCAGTTTTTACTTTTTCATTAAAAGAAGCATATAAAGTTATATTTTCAGTTACTTCAAATGGTAAAACAGCCTTTGAAGTAAGTTCTTTATCTGTACACCAACAAATAAAACGAAAACCTTCTTTTTGAGTAGGTTCTAATTCTGTAACCATTTCCCCATATTCTTTAGTTATTGTTGCTATATCACTTCCACCCATGCACTCAAAAGTAATTGTATATGTTTGTTTTTCTTTCTTTATAATAGCATAATAACTTTGTTTTTGTGTGGCTGTTAATGTATCAACAACTTCACCATTCTTTGTTAAGCTCCAGCCTAAAAAAGTATATTTCCATTCAGGAGTAGATTCTTTCGCATAATCGTAAGTTACTTCTGCTCCTTTCTCGTATTCTTGTGTTTTTAATAGATTTCCTTCTTCATCTAAAAAAGTAATTTCTACCTTTTCCTTAGGATTTTCAATTACATTTTCTTCTTTACAACTTACAAATAAAACGCTCAATAAAATAAGTAATAATAATTTATATAAAACTTTCATTCTTTTACCTCGATTTACTGGAATAATCATTGATACCTAGAATTATCAATGATTTTTCTAATTTGTTCAGGTTTACTAACACCTTTAAAATTAATATTATTTCTATTAGCACCTTGAATAATTACATCACCATAGCCAAAAAGTCCACCCCAAAATGAAGACTCAACTGTAATGTTTTCAATTTTATTCAAACTCATCTCATCACAGTGAACACTAATCCATCCATACTTTTCAATTACCTTTCTATTAGTAATCACCATTTCTGTAGTATTATAATAAATAGTTAGTTTAATCGCTTTAATTAAAGGAATTAATAATAACCAAAAGCCAAGTACTCCCCATATCCATGCCATTACTAATTTTAATGGATGGAGACTAACCCTTTCAATAATTACTTCTTCATTTGATAAAACATTGTTCTCTATATAACTCATATAAAAACCTCCTTATGTATGAGTAAATATATTATACCCCCCCAGACTCATTTTGTCAACATAAATTAGTATCTTTGTCATTGACATTATTTTTTTCAAGCATCCATACCAATTACTATAAACACTAAAGTTTTCCCCATTATTAAAATAAAATCTCCTAAGGATAATAAACTTAGGAGGTTTTTAATAGGTATAAAATATAAATTAAAATGACCTTAGTTTCCTAAGATCATAACTTTTATGTATTATTTTAAGTTTTCTTTCAAAACTCTAAGAACTAAGGCTTTACGTTCAGGATTTGAAATCATTGTTGTCTGTGGTTCTAGTAATGAAATATATCGCATTTTTATTTTCTTATTTATTTCTTCGATTTCATAGTCATCATATTTTAAAGTTTCATTTTTAGCCTCTTCTTCAAGTGATTCTTTTTCATCACTAATATATGAATTTAGAAAATCGATAATTTCTTTTTCTTTAGCTTCTGGTTTAGAGGTAAATTTACCAATTACTTCAGTTTCTATAGTTTTGCCTTTATGGTCAAAGATAATTCTATCTAAACTATCAACAGAATTTAATTCGGTATTTATGTACATTGGAAAGATTTCATCACCTTTTTCATAATTTTTTAATGTTTGTTCGCCAATATATATTTTATAATAATCACATATATCTTCAAGTTTAGGAAGTTTAATATTATCTCGAAAATAAATTTCATCTTTATTATAGCCAATAACTGATCCTCCAACTCCATAGTATGAATACTCGTATCCTGTTTTTTGTTCATATTCTAGAGCATCTGCCATTACTTGGCCCCATCCTCGGCTTGAGTATTTAACCACTTCACCTGTGTTAAATACAGGAACCCAACCATTTTCTTGATGATCATATCCTGATATTATTAAGTCTTTTTCCCTGATTTCGCGAAGTAAAGTAATATATGCATTATCACTTATAAACTTCATTTTTGGGAAAAGGTCATCATCAAAACTTGTCCAACCAATAATTTTATATTTCATTTTAGCCTCCTAAATTAACTCATAGTATGAAATAATCGTTTAACAAAAATAACAATTTAAGCAAAGAAATAAACTTTATTTTACAAAAATAAAGATTATTCCATCATTTCCATAGTCAGGATCATCTTTGATTATCTTTGAAAAATTGTTTTTGTTTTCATATAAATCTGATGTTTCAGTTACTAAAGTGTTCTTAACTTCACCAGGTAAATATCCTTTTATTAATCCTTCTTTTTGCATTTTCTTTAATGACTTAATAGCTTGTAATTTCGAAAAAGAAACAACACCTGAGGAACCATAACCAGTTAATATTTTAAAGTTATCTTTTTCCGTTTTTACAATACTCCTTAAGACTTTGCCTATATTTTCTTTTCTAATTTCTCCATGAAACTCTCTATATACCTTCATTATTTATCTCCTAATACTTTTATTTTTTTGATCTTTTCTTAGCTTTAGCCTTCCTTGTTAGTGCACATTCTAAACTAACATGATACATTTTTTGCATTGTATCTTCATCTAAAGCTAAATATTTAGTTGGTATAAGAACTTGACCGGCAAATTCATTTGCTTGCCAATCAACATCTTCATAGTACTTACATTTATCACATTCTTCAAACTCAAATCTCAAAGCAATATTTTGAATAAAGTGAAACAATTCATGGCACAAAGTAAATGCGGAACGATAGATTCCTTGCTCATACTCTTCAATAACTGACCTCTTTATATATATAAAGTTCTCTTTAGCATTATAAATTGCTACACAGGACTCATCCATTAATTTTGTATCATTATCTACTATTTGATAAGATAGTAGTTTCTTTTCAAAAAAAGTATCTAATACTTTTATTATTGGAAAGAATTCTGTTTCTTTTACATTAAATTCATCACGAAGTTCAAGAGCAATTCTTTCAATATTCTTAACAGATAAAGGATTGGTTTTAATCATCTTGAAGAACCTTCCTTAATCTATCAATTAACTCATTAGAATCAGTGTTAATCTTACGAGAAAACTTTAAAGAAGAATCAGATGAATTAAGATTCATCTTCATAACTTCTTCTTCAACAAATTTATTAGTCTCACTACTTGCCTTTGTAAGCTCATTTTCTTCGCTTGTTGAGAGAGTGTAAGCACTAATTATTTTGTTTATCACATCACTAGTGATTTCCTGCCTACCAACTTCCATAGCACTCAATTCAACAATTGTAATGCCAAGTTTATTAGCCATTTGACTTAAAGAATCAGTACTACGTATTTTTCTTATGTATTGTCCAAATTTACTTATCATTTTTAGCCTCTTATATTAATGCATAATGTACTTATTTAAACTATGTCACAGTAAATATTATATATAAATTATACAATAAAAAAGACAATAATGCAATTGTTTTTAAACGTATTAATCACAAATAAAAATAAGGACATAATATCCTTATTAAAATTCATCATACTTCTTAGAACTACTTTTAGCCTTAGAAACAGGGTATTTAATAGCATTCTTATCCATTTTCTTATTGACTATATCAACAGGATCAAGATTCAAAACTAAACACATTTGTAAGCAGTAATTAAGTACATCAGCAAGTTCTTCTTCTACTCTTTCTATATTATAATCATCACTCCACTGAAAGCATTCAAGTAGTTCAGCAGCTTCAATAGAAATTGATTTTGAAAG
Organism: Coprobacillus sp. CAG:698; assembly: GCA_000431235.1. Lineage (GTDB taxonomy): Bacteria > Bacillota_I > Bacilli_A > ML615J-28 > CAG-698 > CAG-698. The sequence goes on from HF988716.1 coordinate 15,296, forward strand.
ATTTGTAGGTGAATGAAATTGATCCCAATCTCTTTCTTTATTAAATGTATCAATTCTTTTAAGTAATTCATTAAGTTTATCCATTGTTTTCTCCTCAAATAATTAGCTAAAAAATTACCCCTCTTATTAAAGAGGGTGTAATGTTATGCTGTACCTATATTATACATCATATTGCATAAAAGTGCAAATGTTTTTATACTAGCAAGTGAAAACATGATCATTTCTATAGCTATCAACATATTTTAACACACTAATAAATTGTGTTATTTTTAAATCATTATAAATGCTTAATTTAAAATATGATAGAATTTATAATATAATTTATTAGTCTACGAAAATTTCAGGGTAATTTATTAGAACCGTTTTTAAACTATAATTCAATTCATCATTCGTCATTTCTAAAATTTTTTTACTAATATGAATCGACTTATTTTCGCATTTTATATATTCTTTATATATTGATTTTAGAAGCACAAGTGCTTCTTCTCTCAAAAAACCATATTTTTGCAATAAAATTATATATTCATTACAAGTTCCATATTCAACATATTCGTGCCAATCATTTATTAAAGCATCTTTCCCATGAATTTCCACTATTGCTTCCGACAAACAAAGAAAATAAATAGATAACTTATAATTAATTACTTGTTCAAGATCTGTCATTACATCGTTTATTAATTGATTTTTGTGCTTTTCAGAATCATCATATTGTTCTAAATGATATATTGGTTCGTAAAAAACTAAATTTCCACCATGACTTTGATAATATTTAATAGTATCTCTTATTATTTCACAAAGCCCACTACTTTGCATCCATTTAATTAGTATAACAGTATAATAATTAATACTTTCACCTTTTCCTAATGTTCCTTTTTCATAAATATTCCATTGAAATATACGAGATAATTTTCTCATAAATTCTAAGCAATCATCATAAACAAATGAATCAGGATAATTTAAATTATGTTCTTTAATCTCTATATATAAGGATTTCTTTTGCATAGCAGATAAATTAATATCATCATTTTTACTTACAATTGATTTGAAACGTTCTCTAATATCAATGATATTTTGTGGTGATAATACTTTATTTTTTCGGAAATCTCTTACGATATAGCTATCATTTTGGCTACAAATATCATACAAAAGCATATTAAGGCATTTTGTGGCATATTCATATGTTGATTCATTAAATTTTTTATCTTTAAATTTTTCGTCAGAATGCAAAAGATTAGTTTTGCCTTCAAGTAAAATTTTTACAATATCGCTTTTATGATGTAGTTTTAAAGCATCAGAAGGTAACAATGTTTGATTTGGAAGTGGATTAAGCAGAACTTGTTCATAGTAAGTTTTTTCATTTTTTTCACCTATAAACAAGAAAACATTACCAAGTTCATTAAGAGTAATTCGTCCTACTCTCCCCATCAAATTAAAAGCGTCAATTTTAGACATTTTTGAACTTGCCTTTTTGTAATCAAATATAAATAAATTATCAATTGGTACATTTACACCTTCTAGTAGTGTACTTGTACAAAAACAATATTGAATTTTTTTATCTCTAATGAGATGCTCAATATTTAAACGTATTTCAGCCGGTAATGCGCCTATATGATATGCAATTCCTTTCCTAATTAGTTTTGCTAAATAATATTCCTTATGTATTTTTTGTTCAATAAGTTTTGCAACTTTCTCTAATTCATTCTTGTCACATTTACTTTCATCTAGTAAAACCAATTTACTCAATTGCATAGCATAATTAATAGCTTTTTTTGCCGAAGACACATATACAAGATTTCGTTTTCCTTTACCTATTAATAGCAAAGCAGACATTTTATTAGTAATCTCACTAGGCAAATCACCACATTCAACAATATCATTTGATAGGTTATTATAAATACTGTACTTTTTATTTGTTAAATCTATGCATATCTTATTCTGCAAAACCGGTGAAAATTCAAATGCTTGTCCAGTCGCATCATTAGTAGACAATGAATAAAAATTTGTCAATTCAAGATAAATATCAGGATTTGGAATAACTGGAGAAGAAAAATAAATCCTAACATTGTTTCTCTCTTTCAGCATATCCAAGATTTTATAATATATTATGCTTCGCTTATCTTTATCAGAAATCTTATGTGCTTCATCAATAAACACAAAACCATATTGAAATTCTGGGTGTTTTAAAAGTGCATAATAAAATCGTTCTGGAGTTAGTATTGCTATAAAACGCTCTTTGCTTTGCAGTGACGCAATTGCAGTAACAATTTTATGCTTACCAACACCCAAGACATCTGAAAACTCATGTATAACTTTATTTGCAATTTCAAAAAGTAATGCTCTTGTTGGAACAACTATGACAAAATTGTCTTTACTTCCATTCTTTATTTTATTATGAATATAATTTGTGATTACAAAAGTTTTTCCCATAGAAGTTGGAGCAGAAAAACTATAGAATTGATTACTTTCTATTTCATTAAAAACTATACGTTGAGCATCAAAAAACTCTTTATCTGTGTTAGGAATTTTGTTCATTATTTTATGAGATTCTATTTCTATAGTCCTTAATATGTCAGCATAACAGTATTGTTCATTTTCAACATTAAAGGAACTAACTGATGCAAAATTTGAAACATTTATATATATACTATGCTTAAAAAAACTCACTTCTTTTTCATTAGGAAATAAATATGATAACAAAATAACAATTTGTTGTGCCATATTTTGATGTTTTTCATTATCAGAAAGAGATAATATATCAGCATAACGAAGTAACATAGCATATTCATTTTCATATATTTCAAAACAGTTATTAAATAGTGATTTTGAATAAGCGACTAACAGATCATTGTATTTTTTCCTAAAAAACAAATCATTATTTATTTCATCAAGTAAATAATATGATAAATTATGCTTATCCATTTCTAATCTCTCCCCATTCAAGTTTTGATTTTCCAGATGTTAAAGATTTCATTATTACTTTTCTATCGCGCGCTGCATTATGAAATGGTAAAAAATAAAAATTAAATTCATAATTGCTAATTCTGTATTCCTTAATTTTTTTTATTATATAAGCTTTTAATTCCATAACCTGTTTTATATTTTCTTCAATTACTTTTTTAGCGTATACATCATTTGTATCTGATGTTCCATCATAAGTAATAGTGTATCCAATAAATATACCAAAAATAGTTTCTGTAGGTTTTCGTGGTTTCTGAAGAATATAACCTTTAAGAAGTTCAGCTTCTTCTTTATCGAAAATTTGATCCATTAAGTGAGTATTTAAAAGATTTATATCTTGTGTATTATTTGATAAATATCTATCGATAGAAGATAAAGCATTCTCAATAGCTTTTTTAAGATCATTTTGAATCTTTGCTTCTCCTATAACAATTTGTAAAATTTTTTCACCTTCGTTGTTTATGCGGAATTTACAATGGATACCATCACATCATTTAACATAATCTTGTGAATTCGTCTTTAGTTGAACTTTGCTTAATAACTTCGGTGCTTTTAAGTGGCACTCTAAAAATAAATACAACAAAATTTCACCAAGTTCTCCGCCAGCTCCATCATCAGTATCATTATAGATTTTTCTAAGGTGGTCCAAAGCTTCAAGAATAATTGTTATATATTTTGAATCATCCTTTTCTATTTGAGAAAACCTTTTGCGAGAAAATACATATTTAGCAACATTTGGTAAAATGTATTCATACATTTCATCGTAATTAAACAACTTATTCGAAGTATTCAACATAAACATACGAAGAAAATTTTTATTCAAAATATCAAACTCTTCTTCTGAAACTTTATTAAAAATATTAAATCCTTTTGAATAAGAAGTAGAACTTATACAAGCCATAATTTATTCCCCTTTTTAAATAATTTTTTACAACTAAAAATACTATTTATGAAATAGTGTTAATTAATAAATTAGATTATTCTATGCATAAATAAAGTCCTCCCATTTACTTTATTTATATAGTTTGAATGCGTTGTACTTATATTATATAACATAACTGGAAAAAAGTCCAACATTTTACGATTTATTTTTACATTTTTTGATATTTTTACTAATAACAAAAAAACTAGCACTATTATAGTACTAGTTAAATACAAATTAATCTTTGCTTTTAATTATAATATTAAGCCATTCTTCAGTGCTTCTATCTTTCCTTACATCAAATGACTTATACATTTCAAGAATACTCAGGTTATTTTTATCTATTATTTTATTAATTATATTTTCATTTATATAATTAAAATATCTTTCACCTTTTATTTCCTTATCACCATACTTAAAAGAACAATAAAGTATTCCATTTTTATTTAATGCTTTAATACATTTCTTTATAACTTCTTCTAAATTTTCTCTTCTTACATGTATAAGTGAAGCACAAGCCCATATGCCATCATATATATTATCATCATTAATTTGTTCTACTGCTTCTTCTTTTACATTAAAACCTTTTAACTTCATATTATTTACAAACTCTATAGAAGTATCGATACCATAAACTTCATATCCTAGAGATTTAAAATAAATCATATCTCTGCCACTGCCAAAACCAATGTCTAAGATTTTACCTTTTTCAGGTAAATATTTCAAAAACTTTTGGTAATGCATTTTCATATCACAATTAATTGTGTTTTCAATATATTCTTTTGAGTTAGCATCATAATAATTACTCATATTATAACCTACACTCATAATAAAATTTTTCTAAATAATTATTTTCAATTGATAATAATAAGTCATCTTTATATTTACCATTTAACAAATTAACTAATTTTTCATTTCTTTGTTTTAGTTTACTAATTACTTCTTCGCTAGGTATACTATTAGATTTTGAAGAGTTATATGATTTTGATGTTACAACTAAATTCCATATATCATCTGAATACATAAAACTCCAAGGAATAACATGATCTATTGAAATATTATCATTTTCTAATTCTTCTCCTGTATAGAAATCAATAACTTTTCCATCTTTAAACTCTTTTAATAATTCATCTTTATATTTAGATAAGCTATTACGACATAACTTTGCTTCAGATATTCCGTTTACTTTGTTAACAATTTTAGGACAGAAATTAAACTTTTCTAGCAGTTGAGCCCATTTATAGTTAAGAAGTTTAGATAAAATGACACTATATTCTTTTAACAATTCCAACTCATTTTTATTGATAGATATAAAAGAGCCTTCATCTTTGCAATATCTATATAAATTAAGTTCATCTTTCCCAACTCTTTTAAAACGCCAGCTAACATTCTCATGTAATGTTTTAGATACATTAGACACTACTTTATTATAATAATCTTTATTAAGTTTTGGTCTTGCTTCATCGAACCAAATTGGAATAGTAGTATTTGATGTTTTTTTATATAAATCTATTAATTCCATAGTATATTGACATATCTTAGGATATTTATCTTTATAAGGAGCTTGTTTTAGATTAAAGAAAAATAACTGGTTCCAATAATATTTAATCATACATTCGGAAATATCATTAAAACATATTACTACATTTTCACTTTCGAATTTATATTTATTAAATGATATGCACTCAAGAATTGCTCTACCCCAAGCTAACTTATAAGTATTATCATTATTCATTTGTTCTATGACTGTTATCCATTTATTTATATAATCATTTATCATTTCATTAACCTCATATGCTAATTATATCATTATTTTATAAAAAATGAAATAAAAACATAAATAAAATAGAAAAAAAGAATAATTTTTATAAATATAACTTTATAAAAACTATTCTTATAAATAACACTTATTATCTATTATTTAGTGATATATTATCATTCTCAACAACAATTTCTTTCGCTATTGTTTTTAAAGAATCTTCGAATCGTTCTATGATTGCATCTCCTAAACGACTAAATCCTAATTGTTGTGCTAATAATCTAAATAAACCATTTTTATTTACTGTAATATTTTGTTTGATTACTTCTTTGATTCCTAAAGCAATTTCTTCTAGTGCTATGTATTTGATGTCTCTAGCGTCTTTATTTTGAGGTACACGAAGCATAGGTATCGCTTCATCTTTCTTATATATAAAGCCATCAAGTTTTATAATTTTATCGCCAAAGCAATTTTTCAATAACCTGTTACATTCATCTTTAACTACACTAGTTACTTTTTCTCTATTGAAAAGAAACGAAATACGCCTTAATAACCATTCTTCAGATATTGGTGCTTCAGTCTCAACTATTTCTTTTATTACTCTAAAGGCATTTCTTTTGTATTTTACTGAAAGTATTTCTTCGTCTACTTTCTCATATTTAGGAAATGCAAATGATTTTACTTCAGCATTTTCCTCAAACACTTCATCTAAAGTAATTTTGTTATTAACTTTCACATTAACATTTTCAATAGCTTTTTTTGCAGCATCTAATAAGTTCTTTTTTTCGATTTTGTTATTTCTGAACCAATCTGTTGACCATATGCGATAAAACTTCCAACCCATATTTTCTAGTATTTCTTGACGCAAGCGATCTCTATCTCTTGAACTCTTAGAAGAGTGATATGATGCTCCATCACATTCTATAGCCAAAACATAGTTTGAAGAATTAGGTAATTTCAATCCCAAATCAATTTTAAAAGATGAACACCCTACCTGTGTATCAACACTATAACCATTTTCTCGCAAGAACTCACATACTTCTGTTTCAAACTCAGAATCATATTTATCAAATTTACTAACCGATATACTTCTTTCAAGGGCTATTGTTCCATTCTCAGCATAATCTAAATACTCACGTAATAATCTTGCTCCGTTAGATTGTGCTTTCGTTAAATCAATATCCGTATAATGCATTGAGGAAACAACCTGTACATTAACTTTTGCACGAGTAATTGCCACATTTAATCTACGTTCTCCACCTTCACGATTTAAAGGACCAAAGTTAAGTAATAATCTTCCTTGAGAATCTTTACCATATGCTATACTGAATATAATCGTATCCCTTTCATCACCTTGAACAGTTTCTAGGTTTTTTACAAAGAATGGTTCGTTTTTATCATATCTGAAAAATGATTCCTTAGATGGATCCTTTTTCCTTCTTTTTGATATCAATCTATCTATTAAGTTTTGTTGAGAGATGCTGAAAGCAACTACTCCCAAACTGCGTTCGGGATATTTTTCAATGTTTTCAAAAACCAAATCAACAATCTTTTCCGCCTCTACAAGGTTTTGTCGGCTTTTACGATCAAAAACACCAGCAACATAATAATAATTTACACCTGTTCCTGATCCTTCTTTTTTTGATGAAGGAAAAGTAATTAAATCATTATCATAAAAGTTCTTATTTGAAAAAGCAATTAATTGCTCATATCTACTTCGATAATGCCACTTTAGTCTCTTTTGAGGGAGAACAGTTGCACATATATCAAGAATTGATTCAAAATTACTAATGTCATCATCTTCATCTGTATCATCCTGCATACTCATGCTATTAAAGAAATTGCTAGGAGGCATTTGTTTTGAATCACCAACAACAATTAACTGCTTACCTCTATAAATTGCACCTAACGCATCTTGAGGGAAAATCTGCGAAGCCTCATCGAAAACAACAACATCAAATTCAATGTTTTTATCTAAATATGTACTAACACTAAGAGGAGACATCAAAAAACAAGGTTTTAATGTTTGCACTAAATCTCCTATCTCACTAAAAAGCGTGCGGATTGGTTTTTGCTTACGTTTCTTTTCTCTTTCACGAGCTAGAATCGAAACTGCACTTCCCTGAGCTATCATATCCATATTAGGTCTTTGAGCTGACAAAAACTCTTTAATTTTTACTTTATTTATTTCAAAGTTGATTGCATCTTTACTCATAAAAGTATTTACAAGTTCATCGTGTTTAACACGAGATAAAGATTGCAAAACATTTGATGAATGCAAAATATAATGTGCCCATTGTGTGTAAAAGGCCTTTTTATATAACAAAGTAACTTTCTCAACATTAAAGTTATTGTTTATAAGATAATCAATAAACTCTCTTAACTCTAAGTCTTTTAAATCACTTAATAATTTTACAAATTCACACCAGTTATCAATATTATCAATGTTATCTAAACAATCCTGATATTTTCTGTGTAAAAGATTAGTCTTAGCTGTCCTAACATTATACTCACTCAAGTCAAATTTATTACAAATTGATTCTTCAGAATCTTTATAAATGTTAATCTTACCATTTAATAAACCTGAAGCACTTGCAAACTCTTCTTTTTTATTCTCATAATCATTTAGTGATAGATTAGCTAAGAAAGAAAAATCTATTTCAAAAGTATAAATACTTTGTAACTCTTTTACCTCAGAAAGTAAAATATCAAAATCCGTATTAACACCTTTATATGCTTTGCCAAGCTTATCTTTAATATCTTTTTCAATTAACATAAACTCTTGTAACTTTTCTTGATAAATACTTAAAAATTCCATATATGAGGCAGCAAATTTATATTTTAGCTTCTTACCATCTTTTTTGCATAACCTTAACTCTTTAAGTATTCTCCTATACTCTCCGCTAAATAGTCTAGAGAAGAAATTAGAAAACTGTCTTGTAAGCTTTTTATAAGTTAAAGATCCATCTACTTTATACACATCTTCATCAAATACTTCATCAAGTTTATTTTTATTATCTAAAATAATCTTTGAAAGTTCATACATTTGTTTACATTTATTAATAAACTCACCAAAATCTGTTTTCTTTAGTAATAATGGAGTAATAAAGTTACTCTTTTCCGTAAGCTTAAAGAATCTATCTAAAGCATATGCTTGATTAACATTCTCAACAATTATTTTAAACTCTTCACTAAATAAATCATTTAGTTTTTCAAGATTTTCGCACAATGATATTACATTTTCTAAATCAGTTCGAAGCTTTGAAACTTCTTGATAAGAATAATTAAAATGTGTAAATCCATACCATGGATTTTGATGATAATCAGCACCTATTGAAGGAATATAATTAATAAAATAATTTAATTTATTCTCAGCATTAGTTAAATAATACTCATGTTTATGATCTATATCTTTAATTAAAAAATCAACATCAGGTAATTTTCGATATAATGATACTTCCTCAAACAATTGATAAAGTGATTTATTAATTACTGGTCTAATTTCATGTAATTCATTAACATATTGATCTAATAGCCTTTGAGAAAAAATCTTACTTTCAATTTCCTTTTTCGCAGCAGGATTTAACACTTTCTTATCTAAGTTAATTGTATGCCAAAGTTCTTCTATTATATCTTTTTTATTAGCCTTATGACTATGAAGTTCTAAACAAAATTCATCTAGCCCAGCTTTCTTAAGTTTATCATAAACAACATTAAGAGCTGCTAACTTCTCAGAAACAAACAAAACCTTTTTACCACACGCAAGGCACTCAGAAATTATGTTAGTAATTGTCTGACTTTTTCCTGTCCCTGGAGGACCTTGTAAGACAAAACTCTTACCCTTATGAGCTAATTCAATAGCCTCTTCTTGACTTGAGTCAGCATCAACAACATTACTTAGTTCAATAGGCAGATTATTGTCAACTTCATTAGAAAATGAATCCTTAACATCTTCACCTAATAATAAACGTACACAATTATTCTCAAGTATTTTAGAACTATTTTCCATTATGTCTTCATACATATTAATTTTCAAGAAAGAAAAAGTTCCAATTTTACATTCTCTTGAAATAGTTCAATTAAGCTTTTCAATAGCTTTTTCTATAGCATCAAAATACCTTTCAATACTTTCATCTTCATCAAATTGTGCGAGTTCTATTCCATAATCATTCTTTAACTTAAACGAAAAGGTTGGGTTCAGAATCATATCATTATCAGTAATCTTAATTTCAAAAGGATCAATTGTTGTCTCTCTTTCAATAGAAATGGGAACAAGTAAAATCGGAGCATGCATTATTTCATTTGAAGAATCACTTTCAGTCCAGTTTATAAATCCAAATGCCATATAAGCAATATTTACACCTGTTTCTTCAAGCATATCTTTCGCTTTTTTGCTTATTTTCTGCAAACTAACACTAGGCTCAATCGAACTATTATAAATAAGAATCTGATTACACTTTTTGACTTTATTAGAATACTTTTCAATAAAATCATCTTTTGTTAGATGTTCTTCTTCTAATTCTTCATTTTGATCATCAAAATCGTCGTCAAACTCATCACTTATTTTCGAATCATATATTTCAAGTGTCTTAGAATGTTCAACCTTCGAAAATAATGTATAAATGTCAGGATATACAACTTCTACTGTACCATATTTTGTATTCTTGAAATTAATTAAATTGTTTCTTTTACCAGTATCTAATAATAAATCTGCCCATTTCTTTAACTTGTTATCATTCATTAATTTGCCCTCTTCTATTATATCTTTTTTGTAAAATAAAATATTTTGGTTAATAAAATTAAGTATTATTTCATTATCCTTAATATTTATTATATTACATTAATACAAAAAAGTCCAACCTTTTATTTGTAATTAATACAAATTATTATTTTTTTTTGCATAAGAAAAACTTAGTATATTGCAACTAAGTTCTATTTTATAATATAATTAACAATCTTTTTATCCGCCTCAGCAAAATCAATTTCTTGTAGTTGATCTTTGGCAAGCCACTTACAATCTATGTGTTCACTAAGAATTAATTCATCAAAAAGTGTGCATTTATAAACTTTCATTTTTATCTTAAAAGTATTGTATTCGTGCTCAACTGTAAGTAAATACTTATCGACTCTTATTGTCCCATTTAGTTCTTCTTTAATCTCACGTATAAGTGCCTCTTCATCGGTTTCACCAGTTTCAACTTTTCCGCCTGGAAATTCCCATTTAAAAGCACATTCACCTTTAGGACCTCTTTGGCAGCAGAAAATTAGTCCATTCTTTTCAATTACAGCAGCTACAACTTCATAATATTTTTTATCCACTTTTACTCCTCATCTGGTATTTCAAAATCCAAGTAATATTCTTTATCAACTTTGTTATCCAATAATACATCAAATGTCATTGTACTACTTTCACCATTTTTAGTTTCTCTCATATTAGTAAATTTACCAGTACCAAAGTAAGTAAATGGTAAGGTAATACCATCCTGTTCATCCATTTTTCTAACAAATAAATGAACAATTTTTGTATTTATAAGCTTCTTGCCAGAAGTATTTGATGTTGTTGTTCCATTTACACTTTCCCATTGGAAAACTTTACTTGATAAGAATTTATCCTTATAATTTAATTTTTCTTCTTTACTTTTATCTTTTTTTAGCCCTACAAAAAGATAAGTAACTCCATTATCATAAGTTTTTGTTCCTAATTGATATAGTAAACTATCTTCTAACAAAATTCTAAATATTTGTTCTTTGTAATAATTACCCATCAATTTAAAGGATCCTTCAAATTCTCCAAAGTCATTCTCATATTTTGTGATAGCATAATCAATTAAATCATTTAAATATGATTTTAAGTCATTACTTAAAATACTTATATTTAATTTATTGTTTGCGGTCAAGACTTTATCTTTTATTAACATTGTCAATGCATGATTTAATGTATCTAAAGTAACTTTTTTAGATTCATCTACTAAGCTATCTAAATTTACTTCATTTGAATTTACTAGATCTCTTAATATTAACATTTCATCATATCTAACTATTGGAAGAAGATCAGATATTTCATTAATTAATTCAATTTCATTGTCATTGAAATAAGGAATATTATCTTCACCTATTTTCTTTAAGAAACAATAATAAGATCTATTTTTCTTATTATAAACTTTTGATTTTATAAATCTTATCAAGTCTGGTGCTAATTCTGAATCAATATAATCCATATGTGATGGATATGTATCAATTTGCATAAACTTTTTAAAGTTATCATAATCAGCCTTCAAAATATTAACTTTATTAAAGTTTTGTTTATTTATATAATCAATTATTTCAATTTTTGAAAGATTATCAAAAAAGATTTCTACACCAGGTATATTTAAATTTGCGAAATTCGATCCAACTAAATCAGCTAAATACTTTTTCTCCATATATGATGCTTTACCTAATGTTCCTAGGGCCACAGCAATTTGAACAGATCTATCATAATTATTACCAATAAAGTCAAGAACTGTAACATATTCTTTTTGAGGATATTTTCTTAATCCTCTTCCTAGTTGTTGCAAGAAAACTGTTTGCGATTCAGTTGGTCTCAAAAATAAAACCATATTTACAGATGGAATATCTATTCCTTCATTTAATATATCTACAGCACATATTATCTGTAACTGAGATAAATCATTTTGTAAATCATCAAATGCCTTTATTCTTTCACCTAAATCGTTATTACCTGTTAATGCTACCGCACTATATCCCATTTCATTAAAACCATTAGCCATCATTTGACAATGCTCTACAGTATTACAAAAAGCTAATGCTTTTAACTTTGTATTTTCTTTTTTGTGTTTTATTATCTGAGAAATTATAAAGTCAATGTTTACTGATTTTGCGATTTCACGAGATATTTTTGCTTTATCATTACTGCTATAATCAGCATACGTATCACGAATACCATAGTAATGAAATGGTACAACCAAATCATATAATATAGCATCACGTAATCTAAGTTCAAAAGGAATGTTATTTTCAAATAATCCCATTACATCTTTGTTATCCATTCTCTCAGGAGTTGCTGTTAATCCAAGTAAGAAAGATGGAGTAAAATATGAGAAAATTTTCATACCTGTATCTGCCATTATATGATGAACTTCATCATATACTATATACTCAAATTCATTTTTATCGAATTCATCTAAATGCTTAGCAAGCATTATTGATGTTGCAAAAATGAAATCACAATTTATTTCTTGAGTTTCACCTGTATAATACCCATATGTACGATTAAAGCCGAATACATTTTTAAAAGTTGATATTGCACCCTTTAAAATTGCATCCCTGTGAACAACATATAAAAGTTTTCTAGGATTAAAATTTCTTGCATCTAAAGCTGCTAGATAAGTTTTACCTGATCCAGTAGCTGCTACAACTAAAGCTTTGTTAGTGCCTAAATCACGATATCTTCTTATCTCTTTTAGGGCTGTTCTTTGCATAACATTAGGAACTACAGGAGAGATATCATCATTAAAATAATCCATATCCCATTTTACAATAGAATACATCAGAGCTTTTTTATATTTTTCAATCAAATCAGATGTTAAAGGAAATGTATTAGAATATAGTTTATTAAATTCATTTATCACTTCACCAATAATTGTAACATCATTATTTCTATATAAAGAAACATTCCATTCAATATTTTTTAGTATTGCATATCTAGTTATATTTGTACTTCCTATGATGACTTCTGTTACATCATCATATACAAAAATATAACCTTTTGTGTGAAAACCGCTATCACCAAAACATTTATAATCTAAATGGCATTCAAAGTTTTTGTACTCTTTTTGCCATAATAAAAACTTATTTAAAGATGGAATATCAGTAAAATTTTGATATGTTGAGGTAATAAAACTTACTATTGCACCTCTTTTTAAACATTCTTCAAGTTCTTTTTCAAATAGAGATAATCCAGCTTTTTTTATAAAACTAACTGAAATATAACACATTTTGCAGTGTTTAAAAGAATCTTTAATTTTATCTAAAAATTTTATTTCTGTATTGTTAGTTATTAGAATATCTTTCATCGCACAAACCTCCTCTCAGGATATGTTATACCCTCTCACAACATGTTATTGTGATGAGTTATCACTTTATGTTATTTAATTAAATCCTTACCCAAAATCTTTGGACATCCAACTCTAAAGGTTGGACCATTATATTCATCTTCATATTTATCATGAGTTAAACAAGCTTGATTTGCTGAAAGTATTGCTTGAACTGACATGTACAAACATGTATCAGTATAATCCCATGAATATGCTTTTGAAATTAATCTTTGTAATTCATTATAGCCTCTAATTATTGCCTGATTAGCACAATCACCAAAAGTATTAACAAACCAAGCATCCTTTGTCTCAGTCACAGGATAATTCAACTCAAAATTCTTTATTATACTAACTTTAATAGTAATAACTCCTGATATTTCAATTCCAGTACCACTTATTTCTCCATCACCCATAAGTGCATGAATATCACCCATTGCAAGCAATGCTCCATCCACTCTTACAGGAAAATACACTGTACTACCTTTAGTGATTATATTCGAATCCATGTTACCACCACAATCAAAAGACTTACCTGAACTAATTTCTAATGACTCATGAGCAGTACCTATTACTCCAATCATCGGATTAATGTCTATTGTTAGATCATTGAATTTAACTTTATCATCTTTAACTTCAAAAGTTTTAGTTCTCAGCTCTGTTTTGTCTCTTAAGGCTCCACAGCCTTTAAAAGTACAAACAAAACCAACATTATCAACTTTTATGTTGAGTATTTCAACTTTTAAAACATCTCCAGGTTTAGCATCATTAACATATATAGGACCTGTAGCTGGATTTGAATGTATAGATGCTAATTTGCATCTATCATTTTCAGATCTATACATATTAGAATAACAATCTAATGTATAAACATCAATAGTATCATTATCATCACAATACAAAGCAGGTTTGTTGTTTTTTGAAAATGTATATATATAATTATCTTTTAAGACTTTATTCATATATTAATTACCTTTCGTTTTATTTTCTAATTTAAGAAATGTTTCTAAAAAACTAGAACTAATCACTTCACTCCCACAAATAGTAGGATGAACGCCATCATATAAGTAATAATCATTACCATTTACCTTTCCTAACTTGTCAAGTTTTACTTGTAATGGTATAAAAGGAATATCCCTTTCACAGCACATTATACGTATTTTATCAGAATATGTATAGATTTCTTTAAACTTATCAATATTTTCAATTGTTTCTTTACCTTCTAAAAAGAAAGGCTCCATAACAATAAACTTAACATTAGGTAGTCTTTCAAGTGTTTCCTCAATCATCATTTTATAAATATTAATAAATCTTTTAATATCTACACCATTTTGATTGTAAATCTCATGCCATATATCATTAATACCAATTAAAACAACTACATAATCAGGATTTTCGTTCCATACATCACTTTTAATGCGTGCATAAACATCGACTATACGACTTCCAGAAATACCTTTATTCACAAGTTTATATTCGTGTGGATAATTAGTTGATAAAAATGCTTCAGTAAGAAAAACATGAGAAAAGCCATAACTTGATGGATGATCTGAACATTCTCTATTTCTCTTCATATCTGTAATTGAATCACCAATAAATACTATTTTTTTCATGTTTTGCTTCTCCTTTATTTACATTTTTATTGTATTTTCTTAATTAACTATTTCTGAATAAATTATTTTTATATTGTTATCTGAGATTTCCTTCTTTAAAACACTAAGAGAATTATAGTCATTTGTATCAACTTTAAATATACCTTTTTCAATCAATATATTTATTAGTCTTGCAATATGTTTTGAATACTTATTTTCTATCATGCCATAATCTTCATCTTTATTCATTTTAAATGCTTCTAAAGATTTATCCTTAAGACCACATAGGAAATTCTTTAATGAATATATATTAAATTTGAATTTATATTTCTTCTCACTGCATTCCACAATACTAACTATAGATAGTATCAATTTCTTTACTGGATAACTCATTAGAGTAATTGTATCTAGTGATTGATTTTCCTCTGCAAATTCAATTGTATTGAATTCATTTTCATAGCAATCAGGAAAAACAGAATACATGCAACCTGTTTTATCCTCTTTGTAGTTTGTGCACCCGAGCATTCTTCTACCCGAATCAACGCCATATTTATCTTTTATTCTCTTTACAACTAAATATCCATCTTCACACTCTGGGCACTTGCAAATGGCCATTTTTCCACCCATTAAATCATTAGTAACAAATCCACATATTTCTGGATCATTTGAACATATCCATAGAGATTTATCATCAAATTTCTTTAATTTACTCTTTCTCTTTTGTAATGGATACCCACATATAGGACATTTATATTTTATTTCATTTTCTCTTGTAGGTGATAAAGCATCACCATATAATGGAATATTAGGGTGTGCATCTTTTAACTCTAAAATGAACTCTGAAGTATGATGCATTGGAGAAACAATATACACCTTATTTTTAGTTCTTGTTAAAGCGACATAAAATAATCTTCTTTCCTCAGCATAATTCATTGATTCATCTTCTTTTATTACTAATTTCATTATAGGATCATCATCTATTTTTGATGGAAAACCTAAAATATTATCTTTACCATTAATAATTACCACATTATCATATCCTAGACCTTTACTACTATGAGCAGTTAAATAGTGTAGATTTAGTTGTGGGAATTTTCTTGATTTTATTTGTTTTTTTGAAGAATCAAATAAATCATCAAGCATACCTATTTTATAAAATTCAAATCCATATCTTCCAATTAATAATACATCTTTCTTTTCAGGAAATTCAGTACATATAAGTTCTAAACATTTTTCAATTGCCAAACCTAAATTATGAAATGGTGAAACATTAGGCAATTGTTTGTACGAATCATCATAAGACACAAGTACAACAGGATCATCAAGTTTTTTATCAGATCTTAGTGATTTTTTAATTTGAATATCATTTTTCATAATAAAATCACCTGCTATGTTAATTAATTCCTGTGAATTACGATATGTTTTAGTAATCTTTAAAACATTAGCATCTTTCACAATTTCTTTGAATCTAGTAAACAAATCAATTCTCGAGCCGCTAAACGCATATATTGATTGCCAATCATCACCAACTGCAATTATTTTAGCATCAGACACCTTAACAAGTTTTTCACATAAATCATATCTTTGTAAGGAAATATCTTGATATTCATCTACTAAAATATATTTATATGTTAACATCTCATTATTCTCTATTTTTTTATCTAAGACAATTAAAGCATCATTTATCATATCCTCAAAATCTATAGCAGTATCGTCTTTTAATTTGTTATCATATTCCAAAGCACACTGATATGCAATATTTAAAAACAACTTTGTTCTTTCGTCATTGATTGTTTTCTTCCATTCATTGAACTTTAATAAAGAATAATTATCAATTTTCATTTTAGAAATAAAATCACAAATTAATATTATAAATTTATTAAAATATTTTTCCTGAGCGCTATTAATTATTTGCTTATATATTTCTTTTTTATCACGATTACAAAATGTTATTCCAGCTTTTTCTAGTTCTTCTTTTAAATGTGTTATTAAATCACGTTTATCATTATACTTAGAAAAAGTATAAATTAGTTTTGTCCCATGTTCACGATGTAATAAAATCTTTTTATTAACACTGTTTTTATATTTTTCTAATTCTTCAGCTGTAAAACGTGGATTTTTACCATCTTGAGATATACCAAAATGTTCGAGATAAATTTCTTTACCATTTTGTTTAATTAAAAAATCAGGAGTATATACTTTAATTGAATCACTGAATCCGTACCTATAAATTGGTTCATATTCATAATCTATACCATTAATATAAAGATAATTAGCTATACGACATTCGTCAATTGACCTTACTTTTTCATTATTTATTGTTCTTCTTGCTTTTGTTTGTTCTTCTTGATAATTTTTAATAGTTTGTTCCAAATCACTTTTCATCGTATAAAAACTATCATTGCTTAAAGCATTATATAAACTAACTGTATCAGATTCATTAAATGGTATTGATAAATATGAAGCAAAAAATAGTAATATTTTTCCTAGAAAAACTTCATCATCAATCTTTTTAGATAAAAAATTCTTTATTACATCATATTTATATGATGGTGTAACAATTCTGTGTCTTATTTGTTCATCATTTTTTATTATTGTATTACCAATTGAATGAAAGGTATTTATATTAACATTGATATTTAACTTCTTAAATCTAGATTTAAGCTCACCAGTTGCTTTTCTTGTAAAAGCTATGATTAAAATATCTTCAGGAGATACTACCTGTTTATCAATCAAAAACTTTACCTTTGCTTCTATTGTTGTAGTCTTTCCAGAACCAGCACCAGCTACTACCAAAGTATAATCATCATCAGATAAAACAACTCTTCTTTGTTCTTCATCTAATAAAATATTAGGATCATCTTCTTTTAAAATTGAATCTAAATAATCCTTATCACTTACTAAATGTTTACTTATATAATTATTATTGTGCTCGCTAATTAGCTCATTCATTTTCTCATAATTATTATAATATTTAAGAAGTGAATTGTAATCTAATTTATTCTTCTTACAATATGATCTCAATAAGTCACTTTCAGAAAGAACTTTTATAGATTCATAGGTATCCTTAGATAAAATGCATTTTGAAGAAACAAATTTTTTTGATAAATATATATCTTCATCTAATAATTTATTTAATGAATCATCAAAATTTTTAAACTCATTATACTGCACATTATCAGTTTTTTTGTTTTTATTAAAAAATAATCCCATAATTGCTTCCACCCTTATTAAACATAGTATAATTATACACTATTTTCCTTTTTTTTACAATTGTTAGTTTTTTGTTATTTTATCAAAAACAATTCCTATTTTTTTATAAAAAGAACTTAGCTTAAACTAAGTTCTAAATGCATTTATTCAATTCCTTCTTGAAAAGTACTAGAATAACTTATTAACTTCTTATCCTTTATTTCAAGAACAACAATACCTATTTTTTTAGTTTCCTTATGAACTGCCATAATAGCTACAGTACCATCGTTTTTGAGAGTAAGTGTTGAATACTTACTTACAGAACAAATATTTTCATCAAAACTGTACCAATCATAATCCACTCTCATTTTCGAGAAGAATTTAGTTTCGATGTAACATTGTAAGACTTTCGCATCATTTTCTTTTACTGACAACTCAAAATCAGTCTTATATGTTAAATAATCAGGAAATACTTCTATTTTATAATAATACATATAATCATTAAGTTTTATACCTATATAAATAACACCTGGCTTATTAGCATATAAACCATCATCTTTTTGTGTAACTAATGATTTATCATAGAACAATTCGAAATCAGTAATTATTTCATTAGTTTTAATGTTTGTAAATTTATTTGGTAGTATTATTTTAGAATTAATAGACATCTTAACATTTTTGATTTCTTTATAGAAGTCTAAGTATTTATTGTCATTAATTATTTCACCAATTTTATCAGTATATTCTTTATATACCCATTGATTATTTACTCTATCAATCAAACCAAATGAATAATCTTTATCTAAATGTGCTTTAGCACAATCCCAAAGGAAGCATTTTAAATTAACACTATTAGCTACTGATAAATAATACTCTAACCATTTAGCTCTTTCAGTATCATTTTGTTTGTCACGAAAGGCAAATTCAGTTATTACTGCTGGTATACCTTTTTGGGTATAGTTTTTATCGATTGTATGCATTACTTTAAGGATTTCAGATTTATATACTTCTTCTTTTTCAGTAAAACTTGATTCATCCATTGAAGGCTCATGTACTAGTCCAAAAGGATTATAAGCATGCAAACTTACCATAACATAATCATCTTTAGGCATCTTAAAATAAACATACGAGTCAGTATCAGTTCTCGTCCACCCTGTAGTTATAAATAAATGCCTATATTGGTTATTTCCTCCTTGAGCTCTTATTAAGTTCACAAAATACTCATTTAATTCGTTAAGAATATGAAAAGCTTCACCATCCACCTCATTGGTATCATAATTACGAGGTTCATTTAAAAATGAAAATATTACCTTTTCATCATAGTCTTTAAATAGATTACCTAATTGTCCCCATTGTACATTAACTATATCTAAAATTCTATCATAATTTTTATATGTCAAACTACTCCATTCAATGTTATAAGCATCATAACTACAGATAACTACAAACATATTTTTGGAAACAGCCAAATCAACAATTCTTTTTAACTTTTCTAAATATTCATTTTTAATCGTATAATCATCATTAGCATATTTCATCCATATAGTAGGGATAGTTAATACATTAATGCCTTTTTCCAATAGTAAATCAATGATTTTTTCATCATCATTGTTTTCGTCCATACAAGCTACATAATTCCAGCCTAAAGAAAATTCTTTTATTAATTCCTTCGATTTTATATCTCTTATTGTTAGAGGATTATATATTGCTTTATAAGTTTCATTTTTAGTCACAATATCTACTTCTTTATCAAATCCAATAAATTCATACATATACTTTTCGTAAACAGGGCATACTGGTTTTTCGCCCTTTTTTAAATATTGGTTTTCAGAACCAAACACCAGTTCTCCTCCCTCACCCGAAAATGTTATTGTATATAGTTCATTAGTTTGTTCATATGTCGCTATATACATGTTACCAGAATCTATTTTCTTCCACGACACGAACAAATAACCTTCTCTAATAGGGGCATCAGGGAATACAAGTTTATCATCGCTTGTTACTTCTTGAATACTAATAATATCACCATTAAAATCTATAAAAGACACTTCATATGTATTATTACATGAAACAAGAAACATAAATATCAGTAAAAAACAAGGTAAACACTTTAATAGTTTCATAAGCACCTCCATAATGGTAATATTTTTAACTTAAAATATATATTTCATAATCACAAAGAGTTTAATCAAAATGAATCTAAATAACTATTGCCATTATATAATATTAATTATGAAAAGTCAATATATAACCATTTCTTTCTAAACATAATAATTAATACAACATTATCTAAATATTTTAATGATAACATTAAAAAATGGTTTATGATAAAATCATTAAACCATTAATAATATATTACTTTTTAAATAAATGAAAATCACAGCAGTCTCCACCATAACCTAATGTTTTAGTTCTCGAAAAACCTATTTTTTTCAAACCACCATATGTAACATCATCAACATCACAAAATAGCTTACATAATTCTGGGCACTGATTTTCTACGCAAGCAGTATGCCATAAGCATTTAGTAATGGTTACATCAAAACTATTCTTATCATGTTTTTGCGTACTCTCCTGTAAATCAGTTTTACGCATGATTTTAAGGAATATTTTGCTGTAAATATTATAGAATCCTGGAACTAATTCCATTTTCACCATTGAAGCATGTTTTTTCGAACCAATTATTTCAATCATATATTTACGCATATGTTCATATGCTTCTTCTTTTGAAAATCCTGTTTCCATTAAAACCTTATATAAAGCTATACGAGGTAGAATTGTCTGGTTAAGTGTTTTCATTTGTTTCTCAGATTTATCTTTTGTATTTTTTTGTAAACAAGAAAACATCTTCTGCTCTTCATCAAATATCTTATAGCCTTTTTCTTCTCCAAATTCATCTATTAAGAATTTTTTAATTAGTTTTTGTTGTTTTATTTTCATTATAAACACCTCAAATAAAAGTTTTAAATTATTTAGTTTTAAGATTATTTAACCAATTTATTAATATTGTTCATACAATATTCTACAGAACCGCAGTTCCACCAAAAATCCAACCAATAGAACCATATGCTAGCAATGAAACACCAGTAGCAACTCTTTGAGTTCCTGAATCAGTACTTCCCATTGATATATAGCTTAATCATAATATCTTGTATTACATAGTATAAATTTCTCTTAACATGGTTATTACGAGTACCCTCAAATGACTATTATACTTCTTTTTTCACAATTTTAATTAATTCTTCAATCGAAGGTAATTCATTTTGTAAATTTTCTGGTAAGTAATCTTTAATTCTATATTCACTTACTCCCATTGGTTTATTCATATCTCTTAGGGTGTATTCAGCAATAACATTATTTTTGCTTCTACAAAGTAGTAAACCAATTGTTGGATTGTCATTTGTTTCTTTAACTTGCTCATCAATTGCTGTTAAGTAAAAACTCAACTTACCAGCATATTCAGGTTTAAATTCTTTTTCATATAAATCAAATTTATTACATTCAAGACCTGTTAATAATTTATCATCTTCAAATTTGAAATATGTATTTTTTTACATAAATATAATGCTTGGATCACTATAATGCATATTACCACAATACTCACCATCTATATCTTTAGGTGAGTTACTTACTATTACATATATAGAATCAATAACTTCGTCAACATTAACATCAATTTTACATCTGCCTTCTTTTAAGAATGTAACTTTTCCATCATTAGAAACAATAGCAATATTCGGATCAGATGATGTCCAAAGCACTTTAGAATATTTTGCATTTCGAGGTTTAACATCAAATGTTAACTGCATTTCTTCATTTTCTAGTGTTTCAATTATTTTATTAGGAAAATTAGGTTTAATAAAAACTAGCTTTACTACTTCTGTTTCCTTATATTGTTTTAAAGTTCTGTAATCATCGGAAAGCTTATTTATTTTATCTAGTTTTTCCAAACTAGTTTCGCAAGTAACTAGCCAAAATGACATATCACATGTCATACCTGTACTTGTTCTTTTATAATCAACATAAACTTCATTAGAATTTGCTTTAACTTTTAGTTTATGTCTATTACCACCACTGCCTTCAGAAAATACGAAAACAATTAACCCATTACTTTCAAAGTATTTTTCATCATAAGGTAATTCAATTTCTTCTATTTCTGATAAATCTTGCAAATCTACATAAGAATCAATTTTATAAAATTTATTAAAATCCAATCTAGTAGCAGTTTTTTTAAATTCCTTAAACTCTAAACTTGTACTATTACTTTTTGCATCACATCCACTACTAAACGTCAAAATTGAAACAAAAACTAATAACAATAAAATAATTTTTTTCATTTTTATTACTCCATATACTATATAATTATACCTTTATTTGTAAGTTTATTCAACTCACATATCTTTTACACAAATTTTTCAATACAATTTCTACTTCTATTAAGTCACTTATTGACTTGTTAGCCATAAGTGTATGGTTATTATCTATAAATCTAATTTTTTTAACTTTTCTTTAAATCTATTATCACTACCATAATTAACACATAAGTATATTACTATATTTATATATAACTTTTTTTCACTCATTAATCACATCAATTAATTTAAGTTTTAAATCTCTTTTTGTACGAAATTCCATACCAACTTCAAATGCTGAGTTAGGATGATTAATAAAATCTTTATCGATTTCTATTTTTTCATCTATTTGATATAAATATACTGGATATTTAACACCATCGTGAATTACTTTTCCTTCACTAATAGATAAATGTGAAGGTTTACTTCCAAAAGCAATTGCAAGTTCTTTAAATGGGGTAAAATCGCAATTTTCTGCTAACTTTTCGATTCTATATAAAGAGCCATAATAATAAATGCCTTCATCTTTTTTAGATAGTGTTAATACTTTATTGGGGTACTGAACACCTCCACCAAGACAGTGCCATCCATTATCTTTACATACATTTATAAATTCATCCATCAATTCAAACGGATTAGTACCTGGTGGCACTAGTACATCAGCTTTTAATCTATATTCTAGATCTTTTGAATTATCATGTTCTTTTACTTTTAATTTAAAAGGTAATTTTTTATCTTCCACACTTTTCTTTAAAAATAAACGTATTGCTGTAGATAGATCTAAACCTAATTCATTAAATAATTTTATCGCTTCTTCTTTTAATTCTTCATCAATTCTCACTTGAATAAAACCCATAATAACACCTCACGATGTAATTATACTTTATTATCAATACGTTGTCAATACATTTTTAAAATAATGACATTTTGTCTCAATCATTTTTATTAAAATAAAAACTCTATTTACATATTTCTTGTAAATAGAGCTTTAAAGTAACAATTATTCAATGCATAAAAAATCAGTAAATCCCGTAATATCGAATACTTCACGAACTTCTTCTTTTAGATTAATAAGTTTTAGACCACCACTTCTTGCAAATTTTTTGTGTAGTTTTAAAATAATTCTTAAGCCTGCAGAAGATATATAGTCTAATTCCTTCATATCAATAATAAGAGCATCAAAGTTTAAATCATTAAGTTCTCCTTCTAACTCTGGTACTGTAATTGTATCTAAACGTCCGCAAAGAGATATAGTTAATGTTTTATTATTAAGATTTTTATTAATTTTTAAACTCATATTTTACACTCCCCAACATATATTTTATTCTTTATTAAAAGTAACAGTTAATACATTTTGTCCGTCAATGGTTTCATAATCGACTGAAGATGCAATTTTTTTGACCATGTAAATTCCAAGTCCACCAATTTCTCTTTCCTCAAGAGGTTTATCAACATCAAGTTCAGGTTTTAAAAGAGGATTAAAGATTTTACCATTATCTTTAAAAATCATTTTTATAACTTCTGAATCATCAATAATTGATAAATATGTTTAATGTCTTAAAAATATGCATTTATTATTTAAGATTTGGTAATTCTTCAGAAATAGCTTCTATTAATGTTTTTAAAAAGTTTTTATTTTCAACTTCATCAACTAACAGCATCTTTTTTGCACCATCATATGGCGATTCTAAAGCAGCACTTGGCATCATTATCATGGATGTTTTTGTTGGTTTCACTAAGAAACGATCATCATATATTCCTCCTATTACTTTGCCATGATTATATATAATATATTCACCCATCATTTTACGATATGATATATCATCTAACTCAGAAAGCTGTTCTAAAATAAATTCTAAATATTCTTTACTTAATGCCATTTTTTTCACCTCTTTTTTATTACCTCAATATTTTACATCTATAATTATAAAAGTCAACAAAAAATTAATAATTATGTTATAACAGGGATAATTAGGTACCTTTTTTAATGTTATAAC
>HF988717.1:0-43876 GCA_000431235.1 Coprobacillus sp. CAG:698
GGCGTTGCCAAGTTCCTTTCTATTTAATTATGAAGCCTCCGTAGCTCAGTTGGTTAGAGCACATGACTGTTAATCATGGGGTCATAGGTTCGAGTCCTATTGGGGGCGCCATTCTTGGCCTTTTGGAGAAGCGGTTTAACTCACATGCCTTTCACGCATGCATTCACGGGTTCAAATCCCGTAAAGGTCACCATTTTTGAAACTTATCTGTTACTTGAATAACAGATTTTTTTCTTTTTTATCATATGTAAAAAACAATATTTTGTAAATAAATAAACATAAAAAGGGAAAAATAAATATAAATAGAATAAAAGAATTAAAAATGTATAAAGAAATACTATTTTTAATATTGAAAGATATTTGATTTTATAGTATAATAATAGAAAGGAGTATGAATATGAAAAAAGATAAAACTAATAGAAATAATAATGATAAGCAGGTAGTAGAAAAACAACCAAAAGAAGAGATGAGCAAGTTTGAAAAAATATTTGTTTACTCTGTAATTAGTTTAACAGTAATTCTATTAATAATAGTTATAATTGCTAATATCGGTACTGGAGGAGACAAAAACGTACTTGCAAGGAAATATCCTTCATTAAGCAGTGACAATGTATTTGAAATTATAGATATGAAGGAATTAAAAACAAAAATTAATAATAAAGAAAAATTCCAAGTATTATTTATAAATAAAGGTCAACACGATGCTGATTATTACATATATTGTGTTGATGATATTGCTAAAACTTTAAAAGGCGAAAATGAAGAAGAAACAACTATCTATGTGCTTGATTCTTCATATCTCAAAGATGAAGATAAATCATATTTAAGAATTGATTTAGATTTAGAAAAAGTTATTTATGAAGAACCAAGTCTTATAATGTTTAACTATGATAATAATGTTTCTGATAAAATAAATCATAGCGTAGACAGAAACTCAACTGATAGATACGATGTTGAGAAATATAATGGAAACTACTGGTCACTTCTTGTAAAGTATTTCCGTGATTGCATAGACATGAATACTAATCAAGAAAATTAAAATATTTTGAAAGGATCATGGTGATTAGAATGAGATGTATATTCATTTATAATCCCGTAAGCGGAAGAGGTAAAGTACTTAGACATCTTAATTATATAGAAGAAACACTTAAGAAAAAATATGATGAAGTTGTTATGTATCGTTCTAAATCATCAGATGATATAAAAAAAGTAGCTTACGAAAGTTGTAAGGAATTTGATTCAATCATTTTCAGTGGTGGTGATGGAACGTTTAATGATATAGTTTGTGGTGTATCAAAAAGTAATATTAGACCTCCATTAGGATACATACCTTTAGGAACTGGAAATGATAATTCACGTAATTTAAAAATTCCAAGAAATGTTAGAGGAGCTCTAAAGGTTATTCTTGATGCAAAAACAATTTATCATGATATAGGAAAAATTAAT
Source organism: Coprobacillus sp. CAG:698 (assembly GCA_000431235.1). Lineage (GTDB taxonomy): Bacteria > Bacillota_I > Bacilli_A > ML615J-28 > CAG-698 > CAG-698. The sequence goes on from HF988717.1 coordinate 1,447, forward strand.
GATAGTTATTTTGTGTATGTTGTTGCGTTAGGTGCTTGTACAGGAACACCTTATACAACCAAACAAAAAGCAAAAAAAATTTTAGGCAGATTAGCCTATGCACAAGATGGAATAAATGAGTTTTTCTCTCCTAATGTGAAAAAGGTAAGAATACATGCTAATGGCAGCACAATAGATACAACAGTTCCACTTATTCTTATAATGAATACAGTATCAGTTGGAGGAATGCCTTTTAATCGATATGGGCATTTAAATGATGGAAAATTTGATGTTGTTTTAATAAATAATGGACCAGGTCATGGAAGATTAAATATGATTGGCTTCTTTATCTTAGGATTATTAGGATTTAGAAGAGGTAAAAGGCATTCGATATCAATCCAAAGTGATAAATTCGTAATCGAAGTTGATAACGATTCAACATGGTGTGTTGACGGTGAAAAAGGTCCAAGTGGACCAATTACTATTGAAAATTTACATAATCATATAAGAATCTTTGCACCAAAGAGAAAGGCAAAGACACAAAAAAATATATAAATGGAGAATACAATGGATAAGAATAAAGCACTAGAATTATGGAAACTCGAAATGAAAGATAAAGAGTATGCCTATGACTTTTCCGGAAGAAAAATTAAAAAGGATGATTATAATAAAGAAAATCAAGTCGGATGGGTTGTAGGTTATATGAAACCACTTGAATTAGGTGGCAAAGATTATGATGGTAACACAATCATAATGCATCATACAACTTTAGAAGAAAAAGGTCTTAACTACCCTGAATTTCAAATCATGAATAAAACATATAAAATAGTTTATGATGATAAAGAAGATTTTTATTATATTGAAAAAACTAGTAATGATGATGGTGGTTTTATCTAAAAAAATAGAGTTGTGATAAACTCTATTTTTTAAAAATTGATATATATGTGAAAGGGAGAGGAGAAGTATGATAGAAGAATAGGGGATTCTTCAAGCAAGCATATTTGCTTGCAATATTATTATTACTCATAATAAAATAATTATACATAAAAAAGGTGAAAAAAATGAGAATTATTTCAGGGAAACATAAAAGTAGACAACTCACTACATTAGAAGGTCAAAATACAAGACCTATGACTGATAGAATGAAAGAGTCAGTTTTCAATACAATAGGACCTTATTTTGAAAATGACATCGTATTAGACTTATTTGGAGGAAGTGGTGCCCTAGCTTTAGAATCAATATCACGAGGATGTAGTTTTGCATATATCGTTGAGAAAAACTATCAGGCTTTTAAAGTTATAACTAATAATGTAAAACTTTTAAATGAAGAAAGTAATGTTCGTGTATATAATTCAGATTATAAAGTAGCATTAAATAAATTTATAAATGATAAGAAGCAATTTGATATCATTTTCCTTGATCCTCCTTATCGATTAAATATATGTGAAGAGTTAATAAATACAATTTTAGATAATAATCTATTAAATGAAAAAGGAATAATTGTCGCTCAATATGTTAGAGGTAATTTTGTTCCTCAGGAAAATATGTATTTAAAAATAATAAAGAATTACAATTTTGCAACAAGCGAATTATGTATATTTCAAAAAAAAGATAGCGAAGAAATAAATAATAAAAGTGATAATCATTGATAAAAATCTCCCGTAAAAAAATGTCTTGTACATTTTTTGATTATTAAGAATTGTTGCTACTTGCATATGAATACAAAAACCATTAAATGAAATAAGTAAAACTAGTAACAAATAACTTATCTGTGAGAAACTATTAATTAGAATATTACAGCCATTAGATAGTTCAATAAAAGATAAATAAATTTTTGAAATCCCTAAAGAATTCAAAGCAAAAATTAACATTGAAGAGATAACCATATACAAAGCTATTAAAAGAAGTAAAAATGGTAATTTGTTTATTAGTTCCAAAAAATTAACATTGGTTTCATTTTCCTTATTAATAATAATATTTTTACGAGTAAAGAAAATGGCAATAATAATATTAGTTATGATATGAATCAAATAGATGAAGAAAAAAGTATTTATATTCTTTGAAATAGCATATATAAATAGAGGATTTATAAATGATGATGATAGAAGTAAAACTTCCGCATCTTTAGATGTAATGTATTCTTTAGATAGATATTCGGTAATATATGTTACTGTTGAAGGGTTACCAACAAAAATACTTACAATAAATAAATTAAAAGCATTTTTTGTTTCGAACTTGAGTATTTTTCTTAATGGTTTTAAAATGAAAATAATGTTGTTAATTGCCTTTGTACTTATTAGTGCCGATGAAATAACATACATTGTAATGAGTGATGGGACAATCTTATTGAGCCATAACTTTAAAGTACTTATGATTTCATATGTAAATAGACTGTTTTTAGAAAAAAAGAAAAAGATAATTAAAAGAGAAAAAAATATTACAAAAACCTTTGTAAAGAAAGAATAAATATTATGCATTGTTCATACCTCAATAATATATATTATTATTAGGAAAAATAAATGAATAAAAAGAAGGTGAAAATAGTGAATTTATCAGAAGAATTTATAGAGAAATATAAAAAACTAGAAGATGTTATCGAGAATAAATACAAACTAAAAAAAGGGACAAGTGCTGTTGCATTTTTAGAAGCTAAAAGTGAATTTTCTTCAATATCTGATAAACTTAAATATTGCCGTGAAGTGAGAAATTTTCTCCAACACGAACCAAAGATTAACAATAGTTTTGCTGTGACACCAAGTAAAGAAATGATTGAATTAATAGATTATATTATTGATTATATTGAAAATCCACTTAGGTGTTCTAGAGTTGCTATTAGAATGAAAGATATGTATTATTGTAAAATGGAAGATAAAGTTTTAGATTCTATTATTAATATGGATCATTTAAAATATTCTCATATTCCAATTATTGAAAATGGTGTTTTAGAAGGTGTTTTTTCAAAGACATCACTATTTAATTATATGATCAGTAAAAGGAAATTTTCTTTAGAAAAAGAGTTAAAATTCAAAGACATTAAGGAATTTATTAGTCCTTTTGGCAATAATTCTGAATGTTATAAATTTGCTCGATATGATGACAAATTAGATAAAGTGAAAGATATATTTGAAGAGAATTATCATAAAGCAATTCGTGTTGCTATTGTATTTTTAACAGTTAGTGGTTCACGAAGCGATAAAGTTTTAGGAATGATTACACCATATGATGTAATTAAGTAATATAAGGAGTTTTTATGAAAAAAATAAAAATGTTACTAAAATGGATAAAACCACATATTCCCGTATTTCTGCTTGTGTCCTTCTTTGCAATATTTTTACCACTTACATATTCTTATGTTCCCCAGTTTATAAGATATGTGTTTGATATAATTGGTGAAGTGCAAGATGGTGAAAATACATTACCTGTATTTTTACTTAACTTTTTTGGGAGCTATACAGGAATTAAATGTGTAATTGTCGTTTGCTTAACCCTAATTATTTACCAAGGGTTAAGAGGAGTGTTTATGTTTCTAAATGGCTATATCAAAGGAAAACTTTCCGAAGGAGTTTCTTTTAATATGAGATTAAAATTATATCACAAATTGCAAAATCTTCCAGCATCATATTATAATAATTCTGATACTGGAGATTTAATTCAAAGGTGCACATCAGATATAGATACTATAAGAGCATTTATCAGTAATCAATTACCTAACATACTATATATATTAACATCAATATTAATGGGGGCATTTCAAATGGCTTCAATAAATGTAGGCATTATGTTAATTACAATGATTTGCATACCTATCGAAATAGTGGCTTCAATTTTCTTCTTTAGATATGTAAGTAAAAAATTCGAAGAAATTGAAGAACATGAAGCACAAATGACAAGTGTCCTTGAAGGAAGTATTAATGGTGTTAGAGTTGTTAAAGCATTTGCGAAAGAAAAATATGAAATTGATAGATTTAATAAAAAGAGTTATACACTATCAAACGAAAATAAAAAATTAAATCGCATTATGGGTTTATATTGGGGCTTTAGCGATGGATTTGTATCATTGCAATATGCTTTAACTTTAGGATATTGTATTTACCTAGCCCAAAGTGGATTGAAATCAAGTGATATGATTGTTTGTATATCTTATATTTCAATGCTTGTTTATCCTATAAGAAACTTAGGAAGAATAATTAGTGATTTTGGTAAAGCAAGTGTAGCCAGCAAACGTATAGATGAAATACTTTTACTAGACGATGAATATAAAGTAAATGGAACATTAAAACCAGAAATTAAGGGTAATATTGAATTTAAAAATGTATCATTTAAATTTGATGATACAAATGATCATCTTTTGAATGATATAAGTTTCAATATTAAAGCAGGTGAGACAGTAGCTATTGTTGGAAAAACAGGTACAGGAAAATCAACAATTGCTTCGATACTTGTAAGAATGCTTGATTATGATAAAGGTAGTGTTTTACTAGATGGCGTAGAACTTAAAGATATAGATAAAAAATGGGTTCGCGAAAATGTAGGAATAATCCTTCAAGAACCATTCTTATATCAGAAAACTATTTATGAGAATATTGCTATTGCTAAGGATAATTTATCTAAGGAAGAAGTATTTAAGGCAGCTAAAATAGCAGCAATTCATAAAGACATATTAGGGTTTGAAAAAGGTTATGAAACAGAAGTTGGTGAAAAAGGAACAACCCTTTCAGGAGGGCAAAAACAAAGACTATCAATTTCAAGAATGCTTGTTTTAAACAAACCAATAATGATTTTTGATGATAGCTTAAGTGCTGTAGATACAAAAACAGACTTACAGATTCGTAACGCACTACATGATCGTGATCAATCATTAACTTCGATTATTATAACTCATCGAATAACAACAGCAAAAGAAGCTGACAAAATAATCGTTTTAGAAAATGGTTCAATAAGTGCCATTGGAAAACATGATGAACTTGCTTCTAAACCAGGTTTATACAAAGATTTATGGGATATTCAAGGTGATTTAGAACATGAATTTGTAAATATGGTTAATAAAACAGTAAGTGAGTAGAAAGGAGCAAGATATGAACGAAAACGAAGATTTCGAATTAGAAAATGAAAAGTCCGAAAAAATAAGTTTATCAGTATGGAAAAAAATATTAAAGATTGTTTTAAAATCAAAGAAAAATACAATAGTACTTATGATATGTTTAGTATTTCTAGCAGTCCTTGATATTGCAACTCCATATGTTAGCTCAAAAGCTTTAGAAGTATTTTTTGGAGATAATCCAAGATATAATTTAATTTGGACATTTATAATGATTTATGTTATTATCGCTATTTTATATACAATAGTAATCTATTTGTTTATAAAAAAAGCAGGTGATATTGAAGCAGAAGTTTCATATGAAATCAGAAAAGAAGCATTTACGCATTTGCAAGAATTATCATTATCATACTATGATAAAAATGCAGCCGGTTGGATAATGGCAAGATTGACAAGTGACTCAAGAAAATTAGCAGAAATAATTTCTTGGGGTGTAGTTGATATGGTATGGGGATTAGCCACTATGGCAGGAATTTTAATTATGTTATATATTAAAAATCCTTTATTGTCATTAATTATTACAGTATTAATTCCAATTCTATTTATAATATGTATGTATTTCCGAAAGAACATTTTAGAAGCATATCGTAGTGTTAGAAAAACTAATTCAAAAATAACTGGTTCTTTTAATGAATGTATTCAAGGATCTAAAACAACAAAAACATTAGTTTTGGAAGATAAAAAGTACAAAGAATTTAAAGAAACATGTAAAGATATGAAAACCCAATCAATTAGAGCTATTATTAGATCGGCAATTCTATGGCCAACGGTTTTAGTAATCGCTTATATAGGAGTATCCTTAACACTAGGAATTGGTTCGGCATCAGTTTTAGGTGTCATAGGAGGAGTTGCTATAACTGGTCCAGTACTATATTTATTTATTAATTATACTACTCTATTTTTTGATCCTATATTAAATATTTCTAGTACTTTAGCTGAGTTGCAACAAGCACAGGCAGCTGCAGAGAGAATAATTGGTTTGATTGAAACAAAATCTGACGTAGTAGATAGAAAAGATGTTATCGAAAAATATGGTGATATTGCTAATCCAAAACGAGAAAATTGGGAAGACATAAAAGGTGATATCAAATTTGACCATGTAACGTTTAGTTATTTAGATAATGAAATTGTTCTTGATGACTTTTGTTTAGATGTAAAGAGTGGTACAAGTGTTGCTCTAGTTGGGGCTACTGGTTCAGGAAAATCTACAATTGTTAATTTATTGTGTCGTTTCTATGAACCGACAAAAGGACATATACTTATTGATGGAGTTGATTATAAAGATAGATCAATAACTTGGCTTCATGAAAAGATTGGTTATGTTTTGCAAACTCCACATTTGTTTCAGGGAACAATAAAAGACAATGTGAGATATAGTAAGCTAGATGCAACCGATGAAGAGACTATGGAAGCATGTAAAAAGGTAAGTGCTCACGAATTTATTGTAAAACTTGAAAAAGGATATGATACAGAAGTTGGTGATGGTGGCTCAAGACTATCTTTAGGTCAAAGACAATTAATTTCATTTGCGAGAGCCGTTCTTATCAATCCTCGTATTCTAGTTTTAGATGAAGCAACATCTTCAATTGACACCCAAACTGAAGTAATTATTCAAAAGGCAATGGATAAGATGATGGAAAATAGAACTAGTTTTATTGTTGCACATAGATTAAGTACTATCATAAATGCCGATTTAATTCTTGTAATTAAAGATGGAAAGATTTTAGAAAAAGGTAATCATAAAGAGTTATTGAAGCTTAAAGGTGAGTACTATTCACTATATAAAAATCAGTTTATCAACGAACAAATGAAAAAATCAATAGATTAATACTAAAGGTCAAGGCTAGTAAAAAGTAAAGTCTTGACCTTTATTTTGATAAACAAAGTAAAACTTTAAAAAAACTCTTGCATTTTAAATCACTTTGTAATATAATAAATATGCTAAATTGTGTCCCAGTAGCTCAGTTGGATAGAGCAACGGCCTTCTAAGCCGTGTGTCGGGCGTTCGAGTCGCTTCTGGGACGCCATTTTTTTTTGCATTTTTTAGGATAAATATAAATTATAAAGTAGTCCCATTTTTAAAAAAATTATAATAAATTCAATTTTTATGTTGAGAAATGTAAAAAAATAGAGTATAATATATAAGGTATTGCTGGCGTAACTCAGCTTGGAAGAGTAGCGCACTCGTAATGCGCAAGTCGGGAGTTCGATTCTCCCCTCCAGCACCATATAAAAAAACACGTTAGGCAACGTATTAAAATATATGAAAGGATAAGAATATGGAATACACAAATGATGTAAAAAAAATGTGCAGTGTTAGACAAGGTGGAAATTTTGGTTGTGCTCCAATTCCTCAAGAAGGTAAATGGACATATTCTAAAGAAATTAAAGACATCAATGGTTTAACACATGGTATCGGTTGGTGTGCTCCTCAACAAGGCGCATGTAAATTAACTCTTAACGTTAAAAATGGAATTATTCAAGAAGCATTAGTTGAAACAATTGGATGCTCTGGAATGACTCATTCAGCTGCAATGGCAAGTGAGGCAATCGTTGGAAGAACTGTTCTTGAAGCATTAAACACAGATTTAGTTTGTGATGCTATCAATACTGCTATGAGAGAGTTATTCTTACAAATAGTTTATGGCCGTACACAATCAGCATTTTCTGAAAATGGTTTACCAATTGGTGCTGGCCTTGAAGATTTAGGAAAAGGCTTAAGAAGTCAAGTAGGTACATGCTATAGCACATTAGCAAAAGGACCTCGTTATTTAGAATTAACAGAAGGTTATATTCTAAAAATAGCTCTAGATGAAAATGATGAAATTATTGGATATCAATATTTAAGTTTAGGTAAATTTATGGACTTCTTAAAACAAGGAATTCCTGCTGAAGAAGCATTAGAAAAAGCTAAAGGACAATATGGTAGATTTAGTGAAGCTAAACGTTATATTGATCCTCGTAAAGAGTAGGAGGCAAAATTATGGCACTATTTGAAAGTTATGAACGTAGAATTGATCAAATCAATAAAACATTAAAAGAAAATGGCATAGAGTCAATTGAAGCTGCTAAAGCTTTATGTGATTCATATGGAATCGATGTATATAATTTAGTTAAGAGCATTCAACCTATCTGCTTTGAAAATGCATGTTGGGCATATACTGTAGGTGCAGCTATCGCATTAAAGAATAAAGCAAAAACTGCTGCTGAAGCAAGTAAGTACATAGGTGTTGGTTTACAATCATTCTGTATTCCTGGAAGTGTTGCTGATGATCGTAAGGTTGGTTTAGGACATGGAAATCTTGGAGCAATGCTATTATCAGATTCAACAAAATGTTTCGCATTCTTAGCTGGACATGAATCATTTGCAGCTGCTGAAGGCGCAATTGGTATAGTTAAAAAAGCTAACAAAGTACGTCATGAACCTTTAAGAGTTATTTTAAATGGTTTAGGCAAAGACGCTGCAAAAATTATTTCTCGTATTAATGGATTCACATATGTAGAAACATTATTCGATTATATGACTGGAAAAGTTAATATCATAAGTGAAACTAAATACTCTGATGGTGAAAGAGGATTAGTTCGTTGCTATGGTGCAAATGATGTTCGTGAAGGTGTTGCAATTATGCATTTAGAAGATGTTGACGTATCTATTACTGGTAATTCAACAAACCCAACAAGATTCCAACATCCAGTTGCTGGAACATATAAAAAAGAATGTATCGAAAAAGGTAAGAAGTATTTCTCTGTAGCATCTGGTGGTGGTACAGGAAGAACTCTTCATCCAGATAATATGGCAGCAGGTCCTGCTTCTTATGGTATGACAGATACTATGGGTAGAATGCATTCAGATGCTCAATTTGCTGGTTCTTCATCAGTTCCTGCTCACGTAGAAATGATGGGATTAATCGGTATGGGTAATAACCCAATGGTTGGAGCAACAGTAGCAGTAGCAGTTGAAGTTGCTTTAGCATTAGAAAAGAATAAATAATTAGAAAAGAATAAATAAATCATAGATAGATTTTATATTTATCTGTGATTTTTTTTATAAAAAAAAGAGGAAAATACCTCTTTTGTATATTAGATATATGGATCATACTTGAAACTTGGCATAAGTTGTAATTTAAAAAGATTACGAACATGCATATCATCAATTTTTTCTTTAATTTCTTTTTCAGGTTCAATACCTTCACGAATGTATTTATCTAATACATCATATGTAAAACCTAGATTGTCTTCATCGGTCTTTCCACATAAGCCATCAATAGGAACTTTATGTGTTAGTCTGTGAGGTAAGCCTAAATACTCACCTATTTTTTTAACTTCAGTAACTGTGAATGTTGAAAGAGGGCTAAAGTCACCAGCAGCATCTCCATATTTTGTTGAATAGCCTACCCAATCTTCAGACATATTACATGTATTAGCAACACGTCCATTCATCGATTGTGAGATAGCATAAAGAGTAACCATTCTTACACGAGAAGGAAGATTTGTTTTTGTTTGCTTTGTTAGTTCAAAATCACTTCCTAAAGCATCATAATATGCTTCGACAGTGTTTTTAATATTAACAACCTTATATTTAATACCAAGATTATTGCAAAGTTCATAGGCGTATTCAATATCATGTTGTTCACCTTGGGGCATCAAAACTCCAAATACACGATCTTTTCCTAAAGCTTTTACGCAAAGACTTGCGCATACGCTACTATCTTTACCACCAGAAATACCGATTATTACATTACAATCTTTTCCATTTTTTTCAAACCATTCTTTGATCCATTCAATGCATTTGTTTGTAGCATCACTGACATTAAAATTATACATAAATCCTCCTTATAGTAACATAGTGTCTTGTTCAGTTTCAGTAGTTACATCTATTCGTAGCTTTTTAAGAATAGAAATAACATCAGGGTTAAGCATAACGCTTGAATGCATTTGTGCTCCCTTTAATTTTGATATTTGGGATAAGGCTTTTTCGGCCATTGCATTTGTTTTTGCGGTAATAGCAAGGCAAATTAAAACGTCATCAAGCGTAAGTATATTTGATTGGTTATTTAAATAAGTTGTTTTTAAATTCTGTAAAGGCTCAATAATCCCTGGAGAAAGTAATGGGATACTATCATTTATTTTGGCATAGTACTTTAAAGCATTAATAATTGCTGCACTTGTAGCATCTAACAAATCTGATTTTTTACCAGTTATTATTTTTCCATTATCAAGTTCAATAGCAACACAATGAACATTAGTTTCTTTTGCTTTTTGTAAACAAGCGGCAACACATTTGCGATCATCAACAGAAATTGATAAGCTATTCATAATTAGAAGAAGTTTATCAACAGATTCATTACTATCTTTTCCTAATTTTAAAGAACATTTTGCATCTAAATATCTTCTAATAATTTCATCTTTACTTGTTTTTTCAGCGTTCTCATTATTTGTAATAGCAAAACCAACCATATTAACTCCCATATCTGTTGGTGAAAGATAAGGGCTTTTGCCATATATTTGTTCAAACATTTGTTTCAAAACTGGAAAAACTTCAAGGTCACGATTATAGTTAACACTACTTATCCCATATGCTTCTAAGTGAAAATAATCTATCATGTTAACATCATTAAGATTAGTAGTTGCAGCCTCATAAGCTAAGTTTACAGGGTGCTTAAGAGGTAAATTCCAAATTGGGAAAGTTTCGTATTTTGCATAACCAGCTTTAATTCCATGCTTATTTTCATTATATAGTTGTGATAAACATACAGCCATTTTACCGCTTCCAGGTCCAGGAGCAGTTACAATAACTATTGGTTTAGTAGTTTCAATGTAATCGTCCTTACCAAATCCGTCATCACTTAATACTTTATTAACATCATATGGGTAGTTTTCGATAGCATAATGTTTGTATGTTTTAATGTTTAGATTTGATAATTTAGTTATAAATTCATTTGCTTGACTTTGATTATTATATTTAGTAATACAAACACTTCCAACAAGCAAATCATTTTTCTTAAAAAAATCTATTTGTTGCAGGCAATCATTTTCATATGTTAAGCCTGTGTCACTTCTTGTCTTCGAGTTTTTAATATCTTCAGCACTTACTACGATAACAACTTCAAGTTTATTCTTTAACTTTGAAAGAACTTTAACTTTTGAATCAATTTCAAAACCTCTTAATACTCTAGAAGCATGATAGTCACAAGAAAGTTTACCACCAAATTCTAGATATAATTTGTTTTCAAACATTGATACTCTTTCAAGAATTTTTTCACTTTGAAGTTTCAAATACATATTATTGTTAAAGGAAATGTTTTTCATGAATATCACCTCAAATTTAAGATTATTTTATCACATTTTTCTGATAGAAACAATAAAAAAAGAAAAAAGGTTAAAGAAACCTTTTTCATTCTTCAACATTTTTATGTTTTAATGTTAGATTAACAAGCCATTTCTTCTTTGAAGTAAAGAAATTTGAAAGCCATAGTTTAAATAAATCAGCTGAGTGTGATATTAAATATACAGTAACGACATTTAACCCAAACTTCTCTGCATTCATCCCAAAGAAAATAGCTAATGGTAAACTAATCAAATATGTTGGTGTTTCATCAAGAATAAAAGCTCTTATGCTATCACCACCAGCACGCATTGTAAAGAAAGAAACAGAGTTATAGCAATAAATGCCTGTAAATATTCCAGTAATCATCACAAGATAAATAGTCAATCTTCTAATTTCTTCGGTTGGATTAAATAATTTAATTATTAGTGGACTTAAAGCAATCATTAATAATCCCAAAGTAACACCTAAGAAAACTGATAAACCTTTAAGTTTATTAAAATCATCTAAAGCTTTATCAAAATTATCTTGACCTAAGTCAGCTCCAATAACAATAGCAGTTCCACTGCCCAAGCCTGCAAAGATAATGAAGAATAAATCACTAATATTTTGTGAGTAACTATAAGCAGCATACCAAATATCATTTTTATAAGTGTAGAATTTTGCAAGAAGTACCATTCCCATTGACCAAAATACTTCATTAAGAACAAGGGGAATTCCCTTTTTTATATAATCAATAAATAATAATTTTGTTACAAAGAACGCTTTGAAAGAATTTCTAAAATAAGAATTTTTATTAATGAATAAAAAGTAAACAAATACCAATAATTCAAAAACACGAGAGATTGTTGTCGCAATAGCAGCTCCACCAGCACCAAGTTCAGGGAATCCGAGATTACCATATATAAAACAATAATTAAAGAATATATTCGTAATAATACCTATTGTTGAAGAGGCAAGGGCAATTTTTGCTTTTTCAATTGTTCGAAAACAATTAGCAAAGAAAATATTGAGAACTGTAATAATTGTTCCGTATTTAATATATTTCAAATATTCATAACCATAAGCTCGTGATTCACTAGATTCGATATAGGCGTCAACGACATTATTACCAAAGAATATAATTACAAGAGTTGAAAGAATACCAACAATAATGGAAATGTAAAATCCAAGTCTAAACGTTTCTTCGTTTTTCTTGCGATTTCCAGATCCAAAAAATTGTGCAATAAAAATACTTGATACTGTGGCAAAGCCAAGCCAAATGAAATTAAGTACGAAAGTTAAGCGATTTGCAGCTGAAACACCATTATAAGCAATGGAATTCGGTGTATAATTATTAATCATTATATTATCAATATATCCAGCAACAGAAATAAGAAGCTGTTGAAGCATGATTGGGATGATTAATGCAAAGATAGATTTATAAAATGTTTTATTACCGATATATTTTTTAATATTCATTGGTAGACTCCTTTTTAAATAATTTAAATAAACTTAATGCTATAGCAAATACTGCTAAAACAAGTGAGACAAAATAGAAGGTATTATAGGAATAAGTTTTTATAATGATTCCATTTATGTTATTCCATAAAGCTAAGTAGATGGAATAGAAAAATGTAAGCATCATAACAGCAACACTTGCGGCTTCTTTCTTAACAATTTTTTGAACGTATGGGAAGGCTGTGTGCAAAATAAAGGCATAACCTATTCCTCTAAAAGATGACAAGATGATAACAACATATATGTTTAAATCTAAAAAGTTAACGAGCATTCTAATTGAAAGAAGAACGCTTGAAACGAACAAAAGCGGATAAGTTAGTTTAGTTTTACTTTCTTTAAATGTTTTGTTTAAGATAAAAAGAGTAACAACTTCAAATAAAACAAAGAATGAATAAATTAAGCCATATTGATCGGAGCTAATTCCTCTTGATTCTAAATACAAAGAAAAGAATGAATCGGTTGTAGCTTGTGTTCCCATAAGAAGACAATAGAAGATAATGAAAAAGATGAAAGATTTATTTTTGAATAAATACTTTAAAGTGTTTTTAATATCTACCTTTTTAGAAACAATTTCTTCATTATCAAATTTTAGTAAAGATTTATAAATTCCTCCACAAATAATAAACAAAATACCAGCAATTATAAAACAAACCTTAAAATCAAAGAATTTTGTTACATAGCCGCCAAGCGTTGTTCCAACAATGTATGCGCATGAGCCAAATATTCTTATACTTGAATAGTTAATATTAGTATTACAAGCATAAAATGATGTTATAGAGTCAAGAATACCATAATGGCATGATCCAAATATGGCAAGTAATATTGTTAGAAAGGAAACAAGATAGAAGTTACTAGAAAAGGAAATTAGAATAATAATTATTCCCTCAAGAATAGTAATGATTTCTAAAACTGTTTTAGTTTTATTAATTTCTTTACAAAGATAAGAATATATAGGATTTAATAATATAGATAAAATAGGGGAAATAGATAAAATGAATCCTATTTTATTTTCTATAAGCCCTATGCTTTTTAAGTATAAAGCAAAAAAGGGATAAAAAAAAGCATCACCTAAATACCGAATTGTTGTTAGTAGTTTATATTTTTTTGTTTCTTTCATAATATAAATATCCTTTTTGTGTTCTAATAGGATATATTCTATCATATATTATGATAAAAAGAAACATTTAATTTGAATAATAAAGGAAAATAGTGTATAATACCTACAGAAGGTGAGAAAATGATTAAAGAAAATGTTTTGGAAATGATAGGTAAAACAAGCCTTGTCCATTTAAAAAGAATTAGTGAACTATATAATAATAACATATATATAAAAGTTGAAGGCGAAAATCCTTTTGGAAGTGTAAAAGATCGTGTAAGTTTAAAAATGATTGAAGATGCTGAAAAAAAGGGAAAGATAAATAAAAATACAACTATTATTGAAGCAACAAGCGGAAACACAGGAATAGGTTTAGCTGGTGTTTGTTTGTATAAAGGTTTAAAGTTAATAATTGTTATGCCTGAAAGTGCATCAGTTGAGAGAATAAAAATAATGAAGGCGTACAAAGCCATAGTTTACTTAACTCCAAAAGAAAAGGGTATGCAAGGCTCAATTGATAAAGTTAAGGAATTAACTAAAGATATGACTGACTATTTTATTCCTTCGCAATTTGAAAATGAAAGTAATGTTTTAGCACATTATGAAACTACTGCACGAGAAATTGATGAAGAATTAGATAATATATATGCAATCTGTGCAGGTATAGGTACTGGTGGAACAATCACTGGTATCGGTAAATATTTCAAGGAGAAAAATAGAAAAACTTTAATTATTGGAGCGGAACCTAAGGAAAGTCCGGTAATAAATAAGGGAGAAAAAGGTCTTCATGGAATAGAAGGAATAGGGGCAGGGTTTATCCCAAAAATTCTTGACTTAAATGTTGTTGACAAAGTATTTATGGTTTCAACAAGTGATGCAAAGAAAAATTGTGACGAACTACTTCGTAAAGAGGCGTTTTTTATCGGATTTTCGAGCGGTGCTGCATTTGGCGCAGTTAAACAGTTAATTAGTAGTACCAGATGTAAAAACGAAAATATCGTAATTTTGAGCCCTGACTCAGGAATCAAATATTTATCAAAAATGGATGTGTAAAATGAAAGAAATAATTAACGAACTTAAAGAAACAAATTTTAAAAGAACTTCAAAAGCTAAAAGAGATGAAGTAATTGATTTATTAAATCAAGTAAGATATGTTCTTTTTCCTAATTTTTATGAAAAAATAATTGAAGACGAAGAAGATTATTTTTTAAGAAAATTACTAACAATAAAAATGCTTTTGAGATGTAATATGGATGCAACAGATGATCGTGAATCTAAAATTGAAGAATTTATAAAAAGCATTCCAACGATAAAAAAATATTTAGAGATGGATGTAGAGACATACTTAAAAAGTGATCCTGCAGCAGAATCGGCAGAAGAAATAATTCTATCATATCCAGGATTATATGCAATAAGTGTTTATCGCATTGCTCATGAATTATACAAACTTAATGTTCCTAATATACCAAGAATAATGACAGAAGAAGCTCATACAAAAACAGGAATAGATATTCATCCAGGAGCATCTATCGAAGATCACTTTTTTATAGATCATGGAACAGGTATTGTAATAGGTGAAACTACATCAATTGGAAGCCATGTAAAAGTGTATCAAGGAGTAACTCTTGGAGCAATAGCCATAAATGATGCGGAAAAACTAAAAGGTGTAAAAAGGCATCCAACTATAAAAAATAATGTCACTATTTATAGTGGAGCCTGCATATTAGGTGGTAATACTGTAATTAATGATAATGTTATTATTGGCTGTAATGCTTTTATAACTAAATCAATAGAAGCAAATCAAACAATTATATATAATGCTAATGACTTTCAAATAAAAAATAAAAACTAATCCTTAAAACAGGGTTAGTTTTTTAAATAAAATAAAAGGCTTGAAATAATATTCAAACCTATTGTTCCGAAATGGGGCGAATAAAGGGGATCGAACCCTTGCGTGCCGGAGCCACAATCCGGTGCGTTAACCACTTCGCCATATTCGCCATATAATTATAATGGCAGGGGTAGAAGGATTCGAACCCTCATCTACGGTTTTGGAGACCGCTGCTCTACCATTGAACTATACCCCTACGAGTACGCTCATATATTATACTAGATTTTATTGAATATTGCAAGTTATTTTTTTAAAAATTTTTATAATATAAATTATTTACTTTATTTTTCAAATAGTGTAAAATAAAGTATTGAATCAAATATTAAATATTTACAAAGGTGATTATATGAAATGGTATGTAGTATGTCTTTTAGTATTATCGATTATTCTTATTTTGTACTACTTAATAGCTATGGTTGTTTTCAAAAAAATATTTGGACGTAGTAATTTACAAGATAAAGATATTAATTTATGGTTAGAAAAAATCAAAAATGAAACTTTCAGAGAAGAAATCAAAAATAATATCAATAGATTAGAACATATTTCCAAAGAAGAAGTTATGATTAGTAGTTATGATAATTTTCGATTACAAGGATATTTATGCATTAACAAAAACATAAAAAATGAAAATAACAATAAAATAATTATCTTTTGCCATGGATTTCACTCTTCATACAAATTTGATTTTTCACTAAGTGGAGTAGATTTTTATGAAAAAGGATATAATCTTCTTTTTATTGACCAAAGAGCTCATCAAAAAAGTGAAGGTAAATACACAACTTTTGGAATAAAGGAAAGATTGGATTTAAAAAATTGGATTGATTATATAAATATGAGATTTTCTTTTAAAAAAAATATTATTTTATGCGGAATATCTATGGGTGCTAGTACAGTTATGTATACATTAGGATTAGACCTTCCAACAAATGTTTCTGCAGCACTTTGTGATTGTGGGTATACAGTGCCTTATGATGAACTAAAATACATGGCTTCAAAAAAGGCAAAAGGCCTGGGAAAACTATTACTACCGATGGTTAGTTTGATTTTCATAACAAAAAATGGTGAATCTCTTAAATCAATGAACACATTAAATTCTCTTAAAAATAATAAAGTTCCTATTTTAATTATTCATGGCGAAAACGATAAAATGGTTCCTTCGAGCATGGGAAGACTAAATTATCAATATGCTAATAAAAATGGAACATTATTAACTATTCCTAATGCAGGTCATGGAACAAGTTATTTATATGATAAAGATAAATACGTTCAAACGGTTGATGAATTTCTTGAAAAAACTAGCAAAGATAAATTATAATAATATATGAGGAGAATAAATATGATTGAGTCAAAATATATATTGGATTAAATGATCTAACAACTAACACTCAACTTTTTGAGAACGAAAGGTATATAAAGATACTGAGAAATGTTTGCTATTCATACAAAGTTCCTTTTTCATTCAGTATACAAGAAGGAGGATATATTTATGAAAGTGGAGAGTATGCACGTGAAACAAGTCTCGTTCTTACACTTATTGATGCAAAAAAAAGTATTGTTGACGATATTGCAAAAGATTTGTGTGCTTTTTTTCACCAAGAATCAGTTTTAGTTACAGAAAGTCAAATTCAGGCTCGTTTTATTCGTGAAACATTAGAATAATGAATATTATAAACTATCAATAATAAATGTATCTTTCTTAGATATAATATTAGTAAAAAAGTAAAAAAGCCTCAAAAGGGCTTTTTATTTTAATTTCTTCACAAAAGCACGGCGACGTTTGTGTTGAATAGTTTTAAATCGTTTCCACTGATTAAGAATTGCATGATTATCTTCGAGATTAAGATTAGTCTCTGCGTACTCAACCCTTGGATCCATAAGCATCTTCATTGCGTAAGCAGTGATTGCTGAACTAATACCCTTGTTCATATATTCAGGTTTAATACCGAATAAACAAAAGTCAATGATTTTAGGCTTGTTAAGGGCATGTAATATTTTTATAAGAGCTAGAGGAGTTAAATGACCTCTTGATTTTTGAACGGCTTTTGCAAGAGAAGGGAAGCATAGTGCAAAACAAATAGGATTGTCATATTCATCAACAATTAGTCCAACATTATTAGGTTTAATGACTAACTTAAAAGTCTTTAAAGTGTTTTTGATCATTTTGTCAGTAAATGGAACAGTTCCATATAAGTTTTCATATGTTTCGTCAAGTAGTGCAAAAATCTTTTTGCCATATTTTTTTAATAATTCATTTGTTGTTTTGAATTCAGCAAATTTCAAGTTGTATTTTTGGAGCATAAGTCCACTTACACGTTCTAATTTTTCATCATAAACATCAGGTGCATAAATTTTGCTTTCTATCCAATCAACTTCTTTAGTATATCCCAAACTTTCAATTAAACTTTGGTAATAAGGGTAATTATATTGTTCTTCAAATGTAGCAAGTTCATTAAAACCATCAATTAAAAGACCTTCACGTTCTAAATCAGAATAACCTAATGGCCCACAAACAGTATCCATACCTTTTTCCAAAGCCCAATTTTCTAAAGCTTCAAAAAGTTTTGATGAGACTTCTCTATTATTTATGGCATCAAATCTTGTGAAACGAACTCTTTTTTCTATTCTTTTTGCATTTGATGCTCTTTGAAGAATACCTTGAATTCTACCAACAACTTTTTCGCCATCATAAGCTAAAAAGAAGATGGAATCACAAGTATCATTATATATATAATTTTTCTTAAAAATCTTTAATTCATCGCCATAAAGAGGAGGAACAAAGTAAGGATTGTTTTTATATAAATCTAATGGAAAGTTAACAAATTCTTTTTGCTCTTTTCTTGTTGTTACTTCTTTTATTGTAATCATAAATTATCTATGCATTGAGTGAAAAGCAACACCTACACCACTAGGGCCGCAATGGCTTCCTGCAGTAGGGTTAACAACAACATACTCAATGTTTAATCCTTCACCAAATTTTTCTGTAATCATCTTTCCTAATTCTAAAGCTATATCTAAAGCATCAGAATGTCCAATTACGATTCTGTGGTTTTTAATATCATCACCAATTTCTTCCATTGTATCAACAAGTTTTTTAAGGGCTTTTGTTCGTCCATGCTCTTTACCTATATTAGTCATTTTTCCATCTGCACCAATATAAATAATTGGTTTAATACCAATCAATGAACCGAAGACAGCAGCTAAGTTACTAACTCTTCCACTAGCCTTAAAGAATTTTAAGTCGTCAGCATAGAAGTAGCAAGCAAATTTGTCAACTTCTTTTTCAGCCCATTTCATAATATTTTCGATTGATTCGCCCTTTAAGTACATGTCACCGATTTCTTTAACTATAATATTACTTCCAATGGTAATAGCTTTAGTGTCTATAGCATAAAATTTTCTTTCGGGATATTTTTCTTTTAATTCAGAAATAAGAGCATCCATAGAATCAAAAGTTGCTGTCATTGCTCGAGAAAAATGAACATATAAGATATCATCACCATTTTGAAATACTTTTTCAAAATAGTTGCGATAATCTTCAATGTTTAGAGCACATGTTTTTGGTATAACACCATTTCTTAACATTTCGTAAAATGGTTTATAATCAAAAACTTCGTACTCTTTATATGGATAATATATTTTATCATCAATTACGTATGGCATACTAATTAATTCATAGCCATATTTTTTTGCTTCTAATAAAGTTAAATCAGTATCAGAGTCAGTAAATAATTTAATCATTATAGCCTCCTTTTAATATTTAGATGTATTAATTATATATTTTTTTTATCTAAAAGTCAAATCAAAAAGGTTTAAATGAGTTATTGTATAGAAAATTGTTGAAAAAAGATTAAAAAAGGTTTAAAATAAATATAGGAATAAAAGAAATGGGAATTTAAACTATATGAGGAGAATAATAATATGATAAAAATAATTGTTGATGGATTTGGTGGAGATAATAGTCCACAAGTTAACGTTGAAGGCTCTGTATTAGCACTAAATGAAAAAAAAGACTTAGAAGTAATAATAACTGGTGATGAGGATAAAATCAAAGAAGAACTTAAAAAATACACTTATGATGAAAATAGACTTAAAATAATTGATGCTAAAGAAGTTGTTTCGTGTAATGAAAAACCTACAGAGGCTATAAGAAATCGAAAAGAAAGTTCCCTTGTGAAGGCTTTAATTCACTTGCATGATAATGATGATGTACATGGATTAGTTAGTGTAGGTTCTACAGGTGCAGTTTTAGTTGGGGCTGTTTTACGAATTGGAAGAATTAAAGGAGTTCAAAGGCCAGCATTTTGCCCTATTCTACCTACAATGAATGGAGGAATAGTTGGTATTTGTGATAGTGGAGCTAATGTTGATTGTGATCCTATAAATTTAAAGCAATTTGCTATCATGGGCAGTTTATACTTAGAAAAGGCATATGGTATCAAAAAACCAAGAGTTGCTTTACTAAATATAGGCACAGAAGAAGAAAAAGGAAACAAATTAAGTAAAGAAGCATATCAATTATTAAAAGAAACAGAACAAATTAATTTTGTTGGTAATATGGAAAGTAGGGACTTACTTTCTGGAAACTATGATTTAGTTGTCTGTGATGGATTCGATGGCAATGTTTTAATTAAGTCGACTGAAGGCGCATGCTTAGAAATGCTTAAACTTGTGAAGAAAACAATTAATAGTTCATTTAAAAATAAACTTGGAGGACTTCTATTAAAGAAATCTTTATATGATATTAAAGATATGATGGACTATAACAATTATGGTGGAGGAGTAATGCTTGGAACGAAAAAAATTATCGTAAAAGGACATGGAAGTAGTAAAACAAAAGCTATAAAGAATTGTATCTTACAAGCATATGAAATGGAAAAAAATAATTTATGTTCTGTAATAAGTGATGAAATTGCAAAAATGACAGAAGAGTAAAACAAAAAGGCCTATTCGGGCCTTTTTTAAATTAAATCCACCAATTAGGTGTAAGCTTATCTAAAGTTGTAATGATTTCCTTTTCATAATCAAGCATTATTTCAATTTTATGGTAATCATGTGGCATTAATTGAGTCATCAACTCACGGCAACTACCACAAGGAGGTAATACTTTTTTATCGCAGTTTACAGCAATAACTTTTTTTATACTATTCTCACCATTTGTAATCATATTGAAAATAGCATTTCTTTCTGCACATATTCCTAAAGTGCAAGCACCATCAATACAAACACCGACATAAATCTTTCCTGACACAGATTCAATGGCAGCGGCTACTCCACCTGCTTCCATCCATTCTGAGATTACGTGAGGATTTAAAACATCAAGTGCTGCTTCATAAAGTTCATTCCATTTTTTATCCATAGTGGCATCCTTTTTTATTGTATGAGTAATTATGTAAAATAAAAAACTTGTTTTATACAAGTTTAAATAATCAAACAAATGGTGCGGGTAACAGGAGTCGAACCTGCACTCGTAAGAACTAGAGCCTAAGTCTAGCGCGTCTGCCAATTTCGCCATACCCGCAATTGCCCTAATATTATACCACATATTTTTAAAATTGCAATAGGAAAATAAAAAAATTTACAAATTATTATAAGTATGATATAATATTTAAGAGTAAGGAGGTTTAACCTTATGAATAAATATTATGATTGTGTAATAGTTGGTGCAGGCCCAACTGGAATTTATGCATGCTATGAATTAATGCTTAAAAGACCTGATTTAAAAGTTTTATTAGTAGATAAGGGACATGACATAATGAATCGTAATTGTCCAATACTAAATAAAAAAATCAAAAAATGTCCTAAAGATGCAAGTGGTCACAGTGGTTGCCACCCTAGCTGCTCTATGACAAGTGGATTTGGTGGATGTGGTGCATATTCAGATGGTAAATTTAATATAACAGATGAATTTGGTGGATGGATGAATCAATATATCGAAGATGAAGAGGTTCTTGAATTAATTAAATACGTAGACAATATTAATTTGTTGCATGGGGCACCAAAAGAATTAACTGATCCAACTACAAAAGAAGTATATGAAATAGAAAGAAAAGGTATTAGCGTAGGATTAAAACTTCTTAAAAGTCAAGTTAGACATTTAGGAACAGAAATTAATTTGCAAGTATTGACAAGTATAAATAAAAAATTAAAAGAACATATGGATTTACAATTTGAAACTCTCGTAAAAGACTTAATAATTGAAGATGGAGTATGTAAAGGTGTCATTTGTGAGAATGGCGATAAAATATATGCTACATGCACTGTTCTTGGTGTCGGAAGAGGCGGCTCGGAGTGGTTAAATGAGACACTAACAAAATTTGGAGTTAATTTTAAAAATAATCGTGTTGACATTGGTGTTCGTGTAGAAACTAATGACATAATAATGGATAATATTAACAAAAACCTTTATGAAGGAAAATTCATATATAATACAAGTGTTGGAACAACAGTAAGAACATTTTGTTCTAATCCTAGTGGTCATGTTGTTGTTGAGAATCATGAAGGAATTATGGTATGTAATGGTCATTCATATCATGATTCAAATTTAGGATCAAAAAACACAAATTTCGCACTACTTGTTTCACATGAATTTGATGATCCTTTTAAGAATCCTAATGAATATGCTACATCAATAGCTCATTTAGCTAATAAATTATCTAATGGTGGTGTAATTGTACAAAAATATGGAGATATTTTGAAAGGTAGAAGATCAACAAAAAAACGTATTGATGAAGGATTTGTTAAGCCAACTTTAAAAGAAGCTGTTCCAGGTGATCTCGGATTAATTTTGCCATATAATACAATGAAATCATTAATAGAAATGATAGAAGCATTAAATTATGTCACTCCTGGTATAGCTAACGCTCATACACTTTTCTATGGAGTAGAAGCTAAATTTTATTCTGATAGAGTAGATGTAAATAATCAGTTTGAAACACAAATCAAAAATCTATTTGTTGGTGGAGATGGTGCAGGTATTACTAGAGGTTTAGCTCAAGCTGGTGCTAATGGTGTAAAGGTTGCTCGAGTAATTTGTGATAGAATAAAAAAATAGTTATTTCAAAATAAGTGTTAATTTTATGACACTTATTTTATTTTTTTATTGCATTGTTTTTAAAAGTATTGTATAATATTTATAAACAAATGTATAGGAGTGATGAACATGTATAAAAGTACAAGAGGATTAGAAGGCATTCATGCTAGTAAGGCAATTATTGATGGAATTGCTAGTGATGGCGGATTATATGTTACAGATATAGATTTTTCATATAGTCAAAAGGATTTTGACAGATTAAAGAAATTATCATACAAAGATTTAGCAGTAGAAATATTAGAAAAGTTCTTAGATGATTTTACAAAAGAAGAAATAACCGATATTGTATATAAGTCATACGATAAAACCTTTGATATTGATAGTATCGTAAATGTGAAAAAAGCAAAAGATAAAATTTATTTTTTAGAACTATTTCACGGAAAAACACTAGCTTTTAAAGATGTTGCTCTTCAGGTACTTCCAAACTTGTTATCAGTAAGTAAGAAAAAAAATAACATAAATGAGAAAACAATTATTCTCACCGCAACTTCAGGAGACACTGGTAGTGCTGCTCTAGCAGGTTTTGAAGGTAAAGAAGACGTAGAAATGATTGTTTTATATCCTAATCAAGGAGTAAGTGAAATCCAAGAAAAACAAATGTTGCAATATGAAAGTAAAACAAGGCATATATATGCTGTCGAGGGAAACTTTGATGACTGTCAGAATTTAGTTAAAAAAATATTTAGTGAGGAGAATAATAAAAATTTATCCTCAGCAAATTCTATTAATATTGGACGTTTAATTCCTCAAATAGTTTATTATTTCTATGCATATTTTAGAATAGCAAGAAAAAAAGAAAAAATAAATGTTGTTGTTCCTACAGGGAATTTTGGAGACATACTTGCAGGTTATATAGCTAAAGAAATGGGACTTCCAATAGAAAAATTAATTTGTGCTTCAAATCAAAATAATGTTTTGGAAGACTTTATCAGAACAGGTGTGTATGATATTAATAGACCTTTTAAAAAGTCAATATCACCATCAATGGATATACTAATTTCTTCAAACTTAGAAAGACTTTTATATTATAAGTTAAAAGATTGCAAAGTTATCAAAGAATTAATGAATGATTTAAAAAATAAAAAGGTATATGAAGTTCATTTAGATATGGATGAATTTGTTGGCGAAAGCATTTCTGAACTTGAAACTTTCTCTGGAATCAGATCAGTTTATGATTATTATGATTATGTGATAGATCCACATACGTCAGTTGCTTATGGCTCTTTTAGAAAATATCAGACTGAACATAACAGGGAGAAGAATAAGGTTAAAACATTAATTCTTTCTACAGCACATCCAATGAAGTTTTCGAAAACAGTTTCTAAGGTTTTTGGATTTGATTTTGAAGATGAAAATGAAGCAATTGATTTTTTAGAAAAGGAACTTAAAGTAAAAAAACCAGAACAACTTAAAAATTTAAAAGAAAATAAAAAAACTATATTAAGTATAGACGATGCTTCAAAAAAAATAAAAAGTATAATAAAGGAGTGTAATAATGGTTAAAGTAGTAGTCCCAGCAACTTCAGCAAATTTAGGACCAGGTTTTGACTCATTAGGTATAGCATTAACATTATATAATGAATTTTATTTTCAAAAATCTAATGAGTTTGCGTTTGTTAATATGCCTAAAAAGTATTCTAATACAGACAATCTTGTTATAAGGGCATCACTTAAAACATATGAATATTTAAATATTAAACCAGTAAAATATACTCTAGAAATAAAAAGTAACATTCCTTCTACTAGAGGGCTTGGAAGCAGTGCAACATGTATTGTAGCAGGAATAATCATTGCTAGTTACTTCTCAGAAAAAAAATTATTGCCAGAAGAAATTATTAAGATTGGTACAGAGATAGAAGGGCATCCAGACAATATTGCTCCAGCGGTATTAGGTGCACTTGTGGGTACAGTTAATTGTGATAAAATAATAACAAATAAATATTACGTTAACCCTAAATTAATCTTTACTATTGTAGTACCAGAAGTAAAATTAGAAACGAGTGAAGCAAGAAAAGTATTACCTAAAGAATTACCTTTAGAAGATGCCATATATAGCTTAAGTAGAGCAATAAATCTTCCGAAGGCAATAGGAAAAGGAAGCATTGAAATGTTATATGAATTGCTTAAAGATAAAATTCATCAACCATATCGTTTCCCTTTAATACCTGATAGTGAAAAATATTTACAATATTCAAGAATAAACAAAATACCATTCTGTATTAGTGGAAGTGGTTCATGCATGCTTTTTATCTCTGAAAATTCTATTATAGAAAAAATCACTGATATAAATAAAGAATATGAAGTTTTAGAATTAAAAGCATCAATAAAAGGTGGTAAAATATATGAAGAATGATTTCTTAGTAGTACACAAAAAAATATGCGGAGAAAATTATGAACAAGTAATTGAAGCAAGAAGGCTAATAAATGCCCAAAAAATGAGTATTTCTGAAGCCTGTGAGAAAATGGGTATAAGTAGAGGTACTTATTACAAGTATAAAGATTATGTTTTTGAGCCATCATCAGAGCTTGGAAAAAGAGCAATTCTTACATTTACTTTAAATAACAAAAAAGGTGTTCTCTCAAATCTTTTAAATCACATAGCAAATGAGTCTGGCAATATATTATCAATAAATCAAGAAATGCCTATAAATAACTTAGCATATGTAAATATATCAGTTGATGTTCTTGATATGCAGATGAACATTGATGAGTTGTTAAAGAAATTAAGAGGTGCTGAAGGAGTAATAAGTGCTGAACTTATCGCTATAGAATAGGAGTGATAATTATGAAAATAGCAATTTTAGGATTGGGAACAGTTGGATATGGTGTATATGATATAATCAAAACAACAGAAGTTTTGAAAGATATCGAAATAAAATATATATTAGATAGAAATTTAGAGTTACAAAGAATTATTCCTGAAAAAGTGACAAATTCATTTATTGATATACTAAATAGTAATGATATAGATACAGTTGTTGAATGCATGGGTGCTAAAGATTTTTCCTATAAATGCATAAAAGAAGCTTTAGAACACAAAAAAAATGTTATTACAGCAAATAAAGAAGTTGTTGCTGAACATATAAAAGAATTAACTAAAATTAAAAATGAAATGGGAGTAAGTTTATACTACGAAGCAAGTGTTGGTGGAGGAATTCCAATAATCAAAAACTTGTTTATGGTTGCTGAAACAAATGAAGTTGATTCAATTAAAGGTATAATAAATGGTACCACAAATTATATTTTATCGAAAATGACAAGTGAAAAAATGACTTTCTTAGAAGCATTGAAAATGGCTCAAAAGTTAGGCTTCGCAGAAAGTGACCCAACAGCTGATTTAGAAGGTCTTGATATGGTTAGAAAAATTAGTATATTATCTAGTATAGCTTATAAAACAGAAATACCTATTGAAAAAATTTGGCATTACGGAATAAGTACTATATCAGAAAATGACATTTTATTTGCTGATAGATATGGTTATGTAATTAAGTTTATTGCTTCATCAACAAATGTCAATGAAAATATAGAATTAAAAGTCGAGCCAACATTTATCTCTAAATCTAATTTATTATCACATGTAAATGATGAAAATAATATAATTGAGGTTAATGCATCAATAAATGATAAATTGTCATTCTTTGGAAAAGGAGCTGGAAGATATCCTACTGCAAATGCAATAGTTAATGACTTAATAATGATAAAGAATAATGATAAAAACTATAGTTTTTATGAAAATAGCAAAAAAACATATAAAGATAGTAAAGAAAAAAATAGATATTATATCAGAGTAAAAAATATTAATTTAGTTAACAAAGATATAATAGAAACAATAGAAAATAATCAAATCATAACAAAATTAGTAAATTTTAGCGTAATAAAAGACTTATTGAAAGATGTTTATTTTTACGCAAGAATAGGAGAGTAAAATGAAAAAATATAATGTAGCAATTGTAGGGGCAACTGGATTAGTCGGAAGTACTTTTTTAAAAGTGCTCGAAGAAGAAAAGTTCCCCATTAATAATTTAAGATTACTTGCAAGTAGCAAAAGTGCGGGCAAAAAAATAATATATGATGGCAAAGAATATATAGTTGAAGAATTAAACAAAGATTCTTTTGAAAATATAGATATAGCTTTATTTAGTGCAGGAGGTAAAGTATCGTTAGAATATTGTCCAATTGCAGCAGCTAAAGGGGCTATAGTTATTGATAATTCATCGACTTTTAGAAACTATCCAGATTTGCCTTTAGTTGTTCCAGAAGTAAATCCTGAAGATATTCGTAATCATGGAATTATTTCAAATCCTAACTGTTCTACAATTCAATCAATTGTCCCTTTAAAGGCTTTAGAAGAATATGGAATTAAAAGGGTAAACTATACAACTTATCAAGCAGTAAGTGGAAGTGGTATGAAAGGAATAAAAGATTTAGAAAACACTCTTGAAGGAAAGAAAAATGAATTCTATCCATATCCAATTTCCCAAACATGTATTCCTGAAATAGATTCCTGGCTAGAAAATGGTTATACAAAAGAAGAAATGAAAATGGTGAATGAAACTAGAAAAATGTTGCATATGCCTAATTTACCTGTTTCAGCAACTTGTGTTCGTGTTCCTGTTCGTAATTCTCATGGAGTTTCTATTCAAGTTGAACTAGAAAAAGAATTTTCAATAGAAGATGTTAGAAAGAAAATTGCAAGTTATCCAGGACTTATCTTAGTTGATGATTTAAAGAACCATAAATATCCAGTTTCTATTCTATCTACAGGAAATAATTTAATATATGTTGGGCGCATACGAAAAGATTTAAGCACCGAAAATGGATTACTTTTATACTGTGTTGCTGATAACGTTAGAAAGGGTGCAGCTGCAAATGCTGTTCAAATAGCTCAATATATTGTTAAGAATAAAATGATTTAAAGGCTTATTTAATGAGCCTTTTTTAAAAAAATTCTATACTTTTAAGATGATTTGTGATATAATACTATTCCTACTTTAAAGAATGAAATGAGGTATGAACATGGAAAACGAAAACAAAGTCGATGGCATATATACTCTAAATGAAAAAATAGGCTTTAAAAAAGCCTTTCCATTTGGAATTGAACATGCAATGACAATGATAATATCAAATATTAGTGCAATTATTATTATATTAAGTCAAATCAATGCTGAAGAAGTGAATACAATAGATATCATTCAAAACTCATTATTTGTTGCTGGGATATGTACGATAGTACAAGTATATGGTCTTTGGAAGATAGGAGCTAGACTTCCACTTGTTATGGGGACAGGCTTTGCATATATTGCCATTGTTGTTTCAATTGGAAAAACAAATGGTTATGGGACTGCAATTGGTTCTTGTATTGTCGGTGGATTAATAATAGGCATATTAGGGCTTTTTGGAAAGTTCTGGAAAAATTTAGTAAGTCCTATTGTTTCTGGCCTAGTAGTTTTGGGTATAGGGTTCACACTTTTAAAAGTTGGGGCTAGTTCATTTGCTGGTGGAGAGGGAAGTAGCGACTTTGGATCTTGGAAAAATATCTTAGTTGGAACAATATCACTAATAACGTGCCTTTTAGTTCACACCTTAGGTAAAGGCATGATAAAAGAATTAAATGTTCTTTTTGGAATAATTGTTGGGTATATATTTTCATTAATATTAGGTATTGTTGATTTTTCAAGTATGGAAAATGTTTCTGTAATAACATATCCAAAATTAGTTGATTTTTCATTAATTAGTTTTGACTTTGCAAGTATTCTATCAATATTAATTATATACATTGCAGGGACAACTGATAGTGTTGGTAATACATATACAATAAACAAAGGTATATTAAATGAAGAAACTACTCCGCAGCAAATTGGTGGAAGTATTATGGCAACAGGATTATTAAGTTCAGTAGCAGCTCTATTTGGAGCTTTTCCGCTTACTCCATATGGGGAAAATGTTGCTCTTATGAACAATACAAAAGTTATCAATAAAAAATGTTTTTTGTGGTGTGGAATAATTGTCATAATAGCTTCTTTCTTTCCTGCTATAGGCTCAGTGTTTAGAACTATACCTAGTGCTGTTATTGGTGGATCAATGTTAATGCTTTTTGGTTCAATTATTGTAACAGGAATAAAGATGATAAGCGAGTGTAAATTTACAAATAGAAATCTCATTATTATATCACTATCAATAGTAATAGGCATTGGTTTACCACTAGTTAATTGCTTCGATAAAGCTCCAGATATAATTAAATCACTTGGAAATAGTTATATTATTATGATTTTTGCTGTGGCATTAATTTTAGATTATACTCTGCCAAATAAAGAAAAATAAAAAATCTCTGTGAAAGAGATTTTTATTTTGCTTCTACTGGGGTAATCGTTTCATCACAAGCAACATCTTTGTCATGTGTTTCCCCAATTTTTGTTAAGATGTATTTTACAAGTACTGGCCCAAATAATTCATAAATGAAAATACCTGCTAAAACAATAGTTTGAATAGTTCTTCCTAAATCACCAAGTTCACTACCAGCAGAGAATACCATACCTATAGCAACACCACCTTGAGGTAGTAAGGTAAAACCTAAGTTATTTCTAATTACTTTGTCACTTTTAGAAATTGCTGATCCAATGTATGCACCGCCAAACTTACCAATAATTCTCGCAATAATATATACGATACCAATTAATCCTGCACTTATTAGAATTTTAAAGTCTAACTCGGCACCAGCAAGAGTAAAGAAAGCAATCATTAGTGGAGGAGTAAATTTATCAACGACTTTAGACTCAGTTTTGAAAGATTCCTTATCTATCATATTCGTAAATACAATACCTATTGTCATCGGTACAAGTATTGAAGAAAGATTGAAAGTATGTGCAGCAGTAACACTTATAAAAACACTAATTAAGGAAACGGTTAAGTAAGTATCATTTCTTTCGTGTTTTCCAAGTTTTTTAATTAGTTTGTTAGAAAGTATACCTAAGATAAAACCAATAACTGCTCCTAAAACTATTGAAAGTCCTAGTTCTAATAAAGGTTTAAGGATAGCTTCGCCAATTTTAACTTCTCCGCCACCAATTAGAGCCTTAGAAACTGACAAGCAAACACCAAAGATAATAATTCCAACGCCATCATCTAAGCCGACTACAGGAAGTAGTGTATCTGTAACAGGTCCAGAAGCCTTGTATCTTTTTACAATCATCATTATAGGGGCAGGAGCAGTAGCACAAGCTATTGCACCAAGCATAAGTGATAATGGCAAGTCTTGTTTAAAAATATATGTTGCTCCAATAACAACAAGGGTTGTAGTTATTGCCTGTACAGCAGTAATAATTAATATTTGTTTTGAACTATTTTTATATTTTGGAAACCAAAGTTCCATTCCAATTGAGAATGCAATAAAACCGATAGCAATGTTTGAAATAATTTCTAGTCCGTCAACAACCTTCTCAGTAACCAGTTTTAAAACTGGACCAACAATTACACCAGCTAAAATGTATCCAGTAACTGCAGGAATACCTATTTTCTCAGCAAGTTTACCAAGCACAAGTCCTAAAAGAATCATAAGACATAACATAGTCAGATAGTAGTACGGACTATTTGTGTCAATATTTTGAAATATGTTTGTTAATAGTATCATAAAATCACCCAACAAATATTATATTACTTTTTTAGACAAAATGTGTATGAAAACATTTCCAATTATAAGATAAAAAATAAAAAACTTTTAATAATCATTGAAATAGTGTATAATATACATAATCAATAAATAAAATGAAGGAAGGTTAAAAAGATGACTGATTATAATTTTACTCTAATGTGTGATTTCTATGAATTAACTATGGCAAATGGTTATTTTCAAAGTGATATAAAAGATCAAATTTGTTACTTTGATGTCTTTTTTAGAACTATTCCTGATGGTGGAGGTTTTGCTATTGCCGCTGGTCTTGAACAAGTTTTAGAATACATAAAGAATATTCATTTTACAGATGATGAAATAGCATATTTAAGAAGCAAAAAATGTTTTTCTGAAGAGTTTTTAGAATATCTGAAAACATTTAGGTTTACTGGTGACATTTATGCTGTAAAAGAAGGAACAGTTATTTTCCCTAAAGAACCAATTATGATTGTTAGAGGTAATGCTATTGAAGCACAATTTCTAGAAACATTTGTTTTATCAGCACTAAATCATAATTCACTAATTGCCACAAAAGCTAATCGAATTGTTAGAGCTTCAAATAAACATGCAATTTCAGAATTCGGTGCTAGAAGAGCCCACGGACCACTTGCGGCAACATATGGTGCTCGTGCAGCTTATATTGGAGGCTGCGTTGGTACATCAAATGTATTAACTGATTATTTGTTTAATGTTCCTGTTACAGGAACAATGGCACATTCTTGGGTGCAAATGTTTGACACTGAGTATTTAGCATTTAAAAAATACTGTGAAGTATATCCAGATGATGTAGTTTTATTAGTTGACACATTTGATATTTTGCGAAGCGGTGTACCAAATGCTATAAAAGCTTTCAATGAAGTTTTAAAACCATTAGGTAAAAGACCTAAAGGAATTAGAATTGACTCTGGTGATATTGCTTATTATTCACGTAAAGCTCGTGAAATGCTTGACAAAGCTGGATATGAAGATTGTAAGATTGTTGCTTCAAATTCATTAGATGAATACATAATTAGAGATTTATTTTTCCAAGATGCAAAAGTTGACTCTTTTGGTGTTGGTGAAAGACTAATCACTAGTAAAAATAGTCCTGTGTTTGATGGAGTGTATAAACTTGCTGCTGTTGAGAAAAATAATATTATCATTCCAAAGATTAAAATAAGTGAGAATGTAGAAAAAATAACTAACCCTCACTTTAAAAAAGTTTATAGACTAATATCAAATGATACAAATAAAGCAATTGCTGATTTAATAACAGTATATGATGAAAAAGCTCCAGAAGGTCCAATAGAAATATTTGACCCAGAAGTAACTTGGAAAAGACAAATGGTAGATAATTATCATGTTCAAGAATTACTAGTTCAAGTTGTAAAAGACGGAGAAGTAATCTATGAAACTCCAAGTATGAAAGATATACAAGAATATTGTAAATCTCAAGTTAAAGAATTATGGGATGAAGTAAAAAGATTTGAAAATCCTCACAATTATTATGTAGATTTATCACAAAAACTATGGGATATAAAAGATGACCTTCTAAAGAAAGGCAAAGGAGGAAAATAAATGTATAGTAAACCATTAATTGGTGATTTTGTTACCTTATACGGAATATGTATCGCTATAGGCATATTAGTATGTATCGTTGTTTTAAGGTGGCTAGGTAAGAAAACAAATGTTGACAAAAAATTTCTAGATTTTGTAGAGACAACTGCTTATGTTGCTATTTTGTTAGGATTCTTCTTTGCAAAATTATTCCAAGCAGTATATGACTTTATAGATAGTGGAAAATTTGACTTTATGAATGCTGGAATCACTTTTATTGGAGGATTAATCGGCGGAGCTGGAACATTTATTGTTATCTATATGATATTTAGAAAAAAACTTACAGGTAGAATCGTTGATGTATTACCTATAGTTCCATGTTGTATAACTGTAGCACATGCGTTTGGTAGAATTGGATGTTTCTTTGCTGGATGTTGCGGAGGAAGAAAAGCAGTCGAAGGCGATTTCTTCTATTTCCTTGCTATGAAGTTTCCAGAGGAAGGCTTAGTTTATCCAACACAACTTTTTGAAGCATTCTTCTTATTTGTATTATTTGGAGTGTTACTATTACTTGTTTTAAAGAAAAACTTTAAATATGGTTTTTCAATATATTTAGGTGCTTATGGTATTTGGAGATTTTTCCTTGAGTTTTTAAGAGATGATTATCGTGGAGAATTTATCCCCGGATTAACACCATCACAATTTTGGTCAATTATTATGGTTTTAGGTGCTGTTCCTGTTTACTTCTTAATTAAATATTTACTTAAAATAAGAAATAAAAGCAAAGAAGAAATAGTTAGTGTGGAAAAACCTAAAGAAGAAGTAGATACAAACGAAGAAACCCATGATGAGAACATATAAGATGCGGGAAACCGCATTTTTAAACATTTAATTAAATATTTCTTACCTTATATAAAAATATATGGTAAAATATGGTTGTAATAATTAATAATACACTATAAAAAACACCTTAAACACGTAATAATATCCGCAGCAATATACGTAGCACAATCTATACTCTTTTTAGGTAAAGGGTTTTTTCGCGTATTTGTTAATTATTTAGTTTATGAAATAATAAAATATTATACGAGGAGGAATCAAAATGAAGATTTATTTGTTTTTGAAAAGAATCATCAAAGAGTCTTTATGATTAGTATATAATTTATACTAATCAAATAAGCAAAAAGTAATGTAAATATAAAGAAAGGAAAGAAAAGTATGAAAAAAATAAGTTTAATAATTATAGTTTTATTATTAATTACAAGTTTAATGGGATGTAAAAAAGCAAGTAATTATACAGATGAAGAACATATAAAAAATGTATCTAAAATAATAGAAGAAAACTATTTAAAGGAAGGAGTAACTTATAAATTAAGGCCTCTTTACAATGAAGAAGATAAACTAGCTTATTTTGTTGTTGATTTTTTTAGCGAAGAGTTTAATACATTCTTTTATATAGAAATACAAGAAAAGGATATGTCATTATTATTCAGTAACTCTCTTTATACAAAAGATATTAATTCAGTATCGAGACGAGGAAGACTTGAAAAAAGAGTATGGACAAGGGGAATGTATGTAAGGATAGACAAAGAAAAAGTTGCTAAATATGAAACAGATAAGGATGGAAACAAGGTATTACGTTACAGTAGCCCGTTTGAGGAAGCAAATGTTGCCGATGATGTAAAATGCTATCTTGCACGCAAACCTAGACATTCTGGTGAATTTGTTCCAGCAATAAAAGAAAAAAGAAAATATATAAATTTAATAACAATGAAAGATAATAAAGAATATGATGGAGTGGATTCTATTTCATTTACTGCCATAGCGATGTTTAATTTATAAATACTAAACAAAATATAAAGAATATATATTTAAATTTATAAGGAGTGAGAAAATGATGAAAGTGATAATCGCTTTGGAACGTGTACTACAGTTGCAATGTTAAGTACAACAACTTAACTAGTAGAGTTGTTCCTGTAATATGCGTACCTGTAAAATAAAAGGAGTGATTAGCTCCTTTTTGGTTTAAAATCTAATAAGTTTCCTTAAACAAATGAACATTAAAATAATGGTTTTAATATAATGAACTTTTAAAATTATATTATTCTAAGGTTATTTATAATATAAGTTAAAGTTACCTAAAATCGGATATGATAATATTTGATAAACAAGTCTGTGCGAATAGGATTATTGTAACGGAAAAGAAGTGCATGATTAATTCCTCAAGATAAGAATGTGCTTTTTTACCGATTCTTTACTATGAATGATTAAAGATGATTATAACAAATAAATATTATACAAAATATGCTAATATTTTTAAATTCTATAATTAAATAATATTGTATCTTGATATTTTTGAAAAAATTATTTATAATTGTATTGGGTGATATAATGATAAAAAGTGAATATGCAAAAATAATTAGTGAAAAAACAAACGTTCCTAAATATATTGTTCAAAATGTAATAGATGAGTTTATAGAATTATTAAGTGATGAAATTGCATCTAATGAGAAAACAAATATTTCTAGTTTTGGTACATTTCAAAAATCATTTATAAAAGCTAAAAACCAATTTTCTCCAATAGATGGAAGTAAATCAAATAATGAATATTTTCGCATTTCTTTTAAATGCTCAAAAGAATTAACAAAAAAACTTCATGAAAAGAAATAACATAATAATTTAATGAACATAATATAATTTACTATGGGTAACTTAAAAAATGTTTATTTATTATTAATTTTACTTTTTAGTTTGGGAATCTTTATTTTTGTTGTTTATTATGATAAAGAACCTAACTATAATGTTTTTTATATTGATAAGTTAGCAGATTCAGAGGAAATAGATCTTTACCTCTTAGATGAAGAAAAGGAGATTAAAGCTGTTAAGGTATCAATTGCCAATAAGAATGATTATCGCGAAATATTTAGCTTATATAATGAAAAAATGAATAGTGTTGAAACTCATCTTACTAGTCCTTTAGTTTTCTGTACAGAAGTTAAAGAAATTAATCTACAAGGTGATGAATTAACAATATCAATTGATAAGTTATCAGAAGAAGTTGATAATGATAAGCTAATGCTATGTCTACTTAAAACATATAAAGAGATAGGAATAAAGAGTATTGTTCTTAATTCGGGGAAAGGGAGTTTAAGAATAAAATAAAGGATGTGACTTTTGCCACATCATTTTATTTTTTTATTATTGTACCTTTTAAGCCAAGTAGAGATTCATAGGCATTTTCAATTGAAGTTATTATTGCTATTCTATGATCTGCACCTTGAACAAATTTGATTGCTGCTTCGACTTTTGGTTTCATGCTTCCTTCTGAAAATTCATTTTGGTTATTGTAGTTAATTAATTCACTTACGGATACTTCTTTAAGTTCAGTTTGATTTTCTTTGTTGAAGTGTAAACAAACATTACTAACTGCAGTAAGAATTAAAAGAATATCGGCATCAATTAGTTCGCCAAGTTTGCTTGAAGCAAAATCTTTATCTATGACAGAAGGGATGCCTAAGTAACTATTATTCTTTTTAATGACAGGAATACCTCCACCACCAGTACAAATAACAATTGCATAATCCATTAGATATTTGATAGAATTAGCTTCAAGAATATCAATAGGCTTAGGACTAGGAACAACA
This sequence comes from Coprobacillus sp. CAG:698, assembly GCA_000431235.1. GTDB lineage: Bacteria > Bacillota_I > Bacilli_A > ML615J-28 > CAG-698 > CAG-698. The sequence continues at coordinate 37,272 of HF988717.1, forward strand.
CGACGATAACCTCTTCCAGCATCTTCTTTAGTTGGAAATGGTTTTGTAATTGCTTCTTCGTATGTATAAAATGAACCTATAGGTTTTGTTGGATTCTCAAAGGCGGGATCATTTTCAGACACAACAACACGTGTAATCAAAGGAACGACATTTTTTTGAATACCTTCATTTGTGAGAGCATCATATAAAGCATTTTGTAAATGATATCCAATGTATCCCTGACTCATAGCGCCACACTCAGGAAAAGGCATTTCTGATATTTTTTTATTGATTTTATTACCTTCTTCAAAAGCTAAATTTATTAAACCAACTTGAGGACCATTTCCATGAGTTAAAACAACTTTGTATCCTGCTTTAATTATAGGAATAAGAGATTTTGCAGTAGCATGGGCTCTTTCGATTTGTTCAGTTGGAGTATTACCTAAAGCATTTCCTCCTAAAGCAATTACTACTCTACTCATCTTTCACCATTGTTGCGTATATAACGGCTTTAATTGTGTGAAGTCTATTTTCAGCCTCATCAAAAACGACAGATTGCTCGCTTTCAAAAACGTCTTCGGTTACTTCTAATCCATTTAACCCGTATTTTTCATAGATTTCCATTCCGATTTTTGTTTCAAGATTATGGAAGGAAGGTAAGCAGTGAAGAAAGATGGCATCATCTTTAGCAAGGGCCATAACGTTTTTATTAACTTGATAAGGTAAAAGCATTTCAATACGTTCTTTCCAAACGCTATCTGGTTCACCCATAGATACCCATACATCAGTTACAACAACATCTACATCTTTTACACCTTCCTCAATTGATTCAGTAAGAGTAATTTTCCCAGATGTTTCTTTACATACTTCTAAACACTTTTCTACAAGTTCTTTAGATGGCATTAGACTTTTTGGGCCAACAGCACGGAAATCTAAACCAAGTTTAGCACTCATAATCATTAAAGAATTACCCATATTATAACGAGCATCACCAAGGTAAGCCATTTTAATACCCTTTAATTTTCCTTTATGTTCAAGAATAGTTAAGGCATCAGCAAGCACTTGGGTTGGGTGATACCTATCAGTTAATCCATTCCAAACAGGTACATTAGCATAGGCTGCTAATTCTTCTACAGTTTCATGTTTGAATCCTCGAAATTCAATTCCATCAAACATTCTTCCTAAAACTCTAGCAGTATCTTTGATACTCTCTTTTTTACCCATTTGTGATCCAGTAGGACCTAAGTATGTAACATGCATACCAAGGTCATATGCGGCAACTTCAAAAGAGCAACGAGTACGAGTACTATCTTTTTCAAAGAGCAAGGCGATGTTTTTGTTTTTAAGAACATGGGTTTCTTTACCTTCTTTTTTCATTTTCTTAAGTTCTGAAGAAAGGTTTAAAAGATACATAACTTCTTCAGGACTATAATCAAGTAATGTAAGCAGATTGCGATTGTATAAATTCATAATTATCCTCCATGTTATTTTCTATATAATGGCATACACATACATCTAGGACCGCCACGTCCTCGTGACAATTCACTAGAAGGGATTGGGATTACATCTACGTTATTTTCTTTAAGAATTGTATTAGTAATATGATTACGATTGTAAACAATTACTTTTCCAGGAGCAATAGCTAGTGTATTAGCACCATCACTCCATTGCTCACGATCAGAAGAAATAGAATCTTCTCCACCGCATTTGATTAAAACTACATCATTTCCTAAATAATTAGAAAGAATATTAGAAATGGTATCGTTAATTTCTCTAACAATAAGCTTATTTTCTTCTGTTTTATTTTTAGTTAGGTCAAAAACTTTAAAATTATTAGTACAATGTGAATGAACAGTAAATTTATTATAATCAACTTGTGTAAAGACAGTATCAAGATGCATAAATGATCTACGTTTAGGCAAATCAAAAGCCAAGACAATTTCAAATGCTGATCTTTCAAAAATATTCTTTGCAAGCTTTTCAATTGATGAAGGATGTGTCCTTTCACTAATGCCAACACAAATAATTTTACTATTTAAAACTATTATATCTCCACCTTCAATACTTGTTTTATAATCGCGATTATAAAATAAATTATTAGTTTTATAAATTGGATGATATTTGAAAATATATTTACCATAGATTGTTTCGCGAGATCTTGTTGTAGTTTTCATTTTGTTTAAAGATACACCATTGCCTATGATTGCAAATGGATCTCTTGTAAAATAAAGATTTGGCATTGGATCAGTTACAAAAGGATAATCAGAAATATAATCACTTAATGTACGTTTTGAAAAGTTAGGTATTTCATCTTTTCTAATACCAGACATAGTCTTTTTAACCATTTCCTTTGTATTTGTAAATGATTTTAAATATTCTTCTGTGTAAAATGATAATGTTTCGCTAGCAATATTTGCTTCTTGAATGAATTCTTTAATAAATTCATTTTTTACTCTTGGATTTGTGTCTAAGCTTTCAGTAACTAAATCAGTTAAATAGACAACTTCAACACCATTTTCTCGTAAGACCTTAGCAAAACTTCGATGTTCCTCAATAGCTAGTGGCAGCCAGGGAATATCATCAAATAAAAGATCAGATAAGATAGTTGGAGTTAAATTTTCAAGCTCTTCCCCAGGTTCATGCAGAAGAACAGTTTTTAATGGTCCAATTTCTGAAAAGACATTTAATTTATTCATTAAGTACCTCCTAGAAGTTTGTATAATTATTATATCACAATTGAAGAATACTAATCAATAAATTATTAAAAAATGGAATTTGTTATTTCAAAAAATATCTTTTAAAAAAGAGAATAATATGATAAAATAAACGTATATAAAATTATAACGAGGTGAAGCTAATGAAAAAGATACTATTAGTTTTAATAATGGCCTTAGTGGTTAGTTTATTAGGATGTGTGAGTAAAAATAATTCAATAGAATTAAAAGAAAAAGGTAAAGAAGAATATTATGTTGGTGAAAGGTTTTCATGTGAAGGATATACTTTACTTGTAACTATAGATGGGAAAACTAAAGAAGTAAATCTAGATGAAACAATGATTAATGTGGATAAGTTTCAAAGCGAAGGCGAAAAAAAGATTTACGTTGAATATAAAGAAAATGGTGTAATACTAAAAACGACAATAATTGTTATGGTAAAACCATTAGAAAAAATAACACTTGAAAGTATAAGTGTAAAAGAAAAAGGTAAAACAGAGTATTTAGTTGGGGAAAAGTTCGATGTTAATGGATATGTTATTGAGTGTATATATTCAGATAAATCAAAAGAAGAGAAAACAGTTACTCTTGATATGATTGACTATGTAGATGAATTCAAAGAAACTGGTGAAAAAATAATAACAATATCATATACAAGTGAAGATGTAACAAAAACTGCACAGGTAAAAATAAATGTTAAGGCAATTGAACCAGTAAAAATAGAAGTTAAACAAGTTGGAAAAGATTATTATACATATGAATATGAGTTGGATCTAACAGATTATATTTTTACAGTAACATATAGCGATGGAACTACAAAAGATGTTAAATTAGAAAAAGGAAATTGCACTCCAACTTCTTTTGAAGAAAATATAACTGATGAACCAATTGAAACTGTTATAACAGGAACTTATGTTGAAGGCGATAAAACATTAACAGTAACATTTACAGTAAATGTTTATTCTGAATGGGGTTATGAAGAATATGTTGGTATGCTTGAATCATTAGAACTTAGCGAGAAGATATATCAAGATTTATGTGATATCATTCCAACGGAAGCTACAGAAAAAATTAATCTACCATCTTCAAAGGATTATGGATATAAATTTACTTTGTTATATTCTTCATCAAATGCTGATGTTTTAAGTCCTACTGGTAACGTAACAAGATTTGATGATGACAAAGTTGTAACTATTACACTAACAATTAAAAATGAGTATTTAGAAAAAACATACACATGGGATGTTTTAATAAAAGGTTTAGGACCTGTTATTTTAAGGCCATGGGATAATAGTAAAAAACACATATTTGGATACTTCTATGAAGGAACATCACATCTAATGACAGAAGATGATGCTCGCAGAATAGATGTAATCAATTACTGCTTTGCAAGAGTGAGAAATGGAATATGTGATATAAGTGAATTAAAATATTTGAATGAAAATATAAAATTACGTCGTAGCACCGGTGTAAGAATGGTACTTTCTATTGGTGGCGGTGGAAAAGATACTTATGGATTTAGTGATGCCTGCCTAACACAGGAAAGTCGTAAAGTATTTATAGACTCAATGATGGAAATTTTAAAGAAATATAATCTTGATGGATTTGATATTGACTGGGAATATCCAAGTTGGGAAGGCTTAGGCGATTCAAAACCTGTTGACAAAGCTAATTTTACACTGTTGCTTAAAGAATTAAGAGAAGCTTTAGATAACTATAAAGAAGGATTATTACTAACTGCTGGCCTAATTGGTGGAGTTAACGTAGATAGATTTTATGAGGTAAGTGAAATAAATAAATACTTAGATTTTGCTCACATTATGACATATGATTTAAACAATAGTGGAGTTGCTTCACATCATAGCAATCCGTTCAAGGGAAATAGAGCATACTCGGCTAAATCAGCGATGGATACATATCATGATGGCGGAATGGATTATAATAAAATAGTTATTGGTGCTGCTTTCTATGGTAAAATTTCAAAACTTAAAACTCCAACTACTCCAGAACAAGCTCTAAACAAAGCCACTGAAAGTGCCACAACAATTCACTATACTGCAATTGTAGAGATGATGAAAGATAGCAAGTATGTAAAAGTATTTGACCAATCAACTGGAGCATACTATTTATCAGATGGTGAGTATTTCATAACATATGATGATTCACAAGCAATTATAACAAAATGTCGTATGACTGAACAATATAACTTAGGAGGCATAATGTTCTGGGATTATGGTTCTGATGCTACAGGAACTTTACTAAGAACAATGTCAGCAGAAATATTAATGATAAACAACGGAAGGTAAAAATGAAAACAATACACATGATGATAGGTATTCCAGGCAGTGGTAAAACTACTTTTGTAAAAAAACTAGCAAGTGAAAAAGGATACGATGTTGTTTCAACAGATATCGTTAGAGCTAATCATCCACAAATGGACGAAAAAGATGTATGGCCAACTGTTTATAAAATGATTGGTGATATTCTTTTAGAAAAAGATAATTGTATTTTTGATGCTACAAACACAACAAAAAAAGTAAGGGATCGTTTCAAAGAAAATGTAAACTTATATATTAAAGATTATCAAATCTATGGTTATTATTTTCCAACAAATTATAAAGAATGTATAAAAAGAGTAGAAAAAAGAAATACTCAAAAAGGGGAATTGTATTTACCTGTGGATGTTATTAAATCTTATGGAGAGAATATTTATCCTCCTACATATGAAGAAAGTTTTACAAATTCATTTGTAATGACACAAAAGCCAAATTTATTGAAAGGTTTAATTGATGATGCCTATCAAGGATATGGATTCTATTTCAAAAGTGAAAATGAAGAAGTAGAAGAGTATAGTGGTTTTGCAAATATAAATACATGTGAAGCAATAAGAGAAAATACTAATTTTAGATTAGCTAGTGTAACAAAACAATTTATTGCTTACGCTATTATGACATTAGTAGAAAAAAATAAAATATCTCTTGAAGATACTTTATATGATTTTTTTCCTAATATGCCAGAATATACAAAAGAAATTACAATAAAGAATTTACTTAATCATACTTCTGGGTTATTAGATTATGAAGATATGCCTCACTACGAAGAAACAGATGAAAACTACAAACAAGTATCAGATGAAGAAGTTTTAGAATTTGTAAGAAATACTGATAGACAATATTTTAAAACAGGAGAAAAATATCAATATAGCAATACTGCTTACGTACTACTTGGTCTAATAATTCAAAAAGTAGCCAATGAAAGGTTAGAAGAATACCTACGAAAAGAAGTTTTCGAAAAGAATGGTTTATTAAATACAAAACTTAATTTAGAAAAAGTAACTGTTATCAAGCCAAGGGCATATGGCCATATTGAACAAAATGGGAAACTAGTCTTAAAGGATCAATATTGGTGTAGTGCTACTTTAGGTGATGGTGGTATATATTCATCAATTCCTGATTTAAAAAAATGGTTAAAAGTAATTGAAAATCTTAAAGAACCTTACTCGCAAATGATTAAAGCACACACAATCAACGGAATTAGCATCGAATATGGTTTAGGCTTGAGGGTAAAGAAATTAGGAGATATGGACCTAATTTATCACTGCGGTGATACGATAGGAACAAATACGATTATTGGATACGTTAAGAAAAACGAAAAAATTAAATATGAATTTATTCTACTAACTAATAAGGGTGGAAAAGACACAGCTATTCTTATTGAGAATTTAAAAAAGGAATTAGGATTATAGCTTAATCAAGGGTATGTTTAGAAAAAAAAGGTAAACATACCTTTTTTATGTAAAAATAATGAAAAAAATAAAAAAACTCTTGCGTATTTATATCGGTTGTGCTATAATATTGTAGCAATGGTTCCATGGTGTAGTGGTTAACATGCCAGTCTGTCACACTGGAGATC
>HF988717.1:43972-72997 GCA_000431235.1 Coprobacillus sp. CAG:698
AGGCTGGGGGTTCAAGTCCTCTTGGGCACGCCATTTTAAAAAAATAAAAGTCTTCTTGACTTTTTAAACAAAATGATATATAATTTATATCGTTCTTCGGGAAATAGCTCAGCTTGGTAGAGCGCTTGGTTTGGGACCAAGATGTCGCAGGTTCGAATCCTGTTTTCCCGACCATTGCAGGTATGGTTTAATGGTAGAACAACAGCCTTCCAAGCTGCTAGTGCGAGTTCGATTCTCGTTACCTGCTCCATTGACAATTAATTATGATATGCTTGCATATCATATTTTTTTATGGAGGTTAAATATAAATGAAAATTATTTCACTTTTAGAAAACACATCAAATACAAACTTAAAGCCTAAACATGGGTTATGTCTTTATATAGAAACATTAAAACATAAGATTTTATTTGATCTTGGACCTGATGAAACATATATCAAAAATGCTAAACTAAAGAAAATTGATTTAGAGGAAATAGATATAGTTATTATCTCTCATGGCCACATTGACCATGGGGGAGGGTTAAAGTCTTTTTTGAAAATTAATTCAAAAGCTAAAATTTATATTCAAGAATCAGCATTTAGAAAATACTATTCTAAGTTTTTATTTATATATATAAATATAGGTCTAAAGAATATCACAAATAATCGTATAGTTATGATAAATGGAGATTATAAAATTGATGAAAACATACGCCTTTTTACTTCTAAAGGTAATGAACTACCTTCACCAATGAATAAAAACTTACTTGACGAAAATAAAAACAAAGATAAATTTATCCACGAACAAAATTTAATAATCAAAGAAAATAAAGTAGTCTTGATAATGGGTTGCGGGCATAATGGTGTAATTAATATCTTAGAAAGTGCCAAAGAACCTATTGATATTTGTATTGGCGGTTTTCATTTATATGATCCAATAACAAAGCAAAGTGTTGATAAATTATATTTAGATAATTTAGGTGCTAAACTAAATAGTTATAAGACATGTTTTTATACGTGTCACTGTACAGGTAAAAAGAATTATTCATATTTATCATCTAAAAATAAAAATATAAAATATTTATCTTGTGGGGAGGAGATAGACATATGATGAATAATAATAGAATCGTATTAGATAATATAAATAAAATACATACAACTACAATGGGTTTAGAACGTATAAAGAAAAATACAAGTATTGAAGGTGATGTAATAAATTACATCAAAAGTATTATCCATAATTCTATAATATATAGAAAGGGTAAGAACTATTATGTACATTTTAAAAATTATTTGTTTACTATTAATGCTTATAGTTACACTGTAATAACAGCTAAAAAAATTAAAGAGAAAAAAATTGAATTCTACCCGATTACTTTAAAATCAATTGATGATAGTTCTATAAATAACTTATATGACATTATTACAAGTGAGAATATCAAAAAAACTTATATGATAGATGATTTTAAAACTAATAAAGAAGCTTTTGAATATGCAACCTTTTTACAAACTCTATCATATATAGAAGACATACTAGTTTTTGGAATATATTATGATAAAACACTAGTAGGGTTAATTAATGAAGTTTCAAAGAATAATAAAGAAATCGAAGTTGGGTATTGTATCTTACCAACATATCAAAATAGAGGTATAGCAACAAAAGCCCTGCAAATATTTATTGATTACCTTTTTGGTATTGGTTATGAAAAAGTTAAAGCAAGTTTCTTTGAAGGAAATATTGCTAGTCAAAAAGTTATGGAAAAGTGTCAGATGGTAAATACAGGAAAAAAAGAAAAATTTGAATATCAAAAAGAGATAAAAACATGTATTTGTTATGAAATTACAAAAAATAAATAATTTTATTAAGAGCTCTTTAGCTCTTATTTTTTAATTTAAAATAAATAAATCCTTTCTTTTTTAGAAATAATATGGTATAATAAACATAAATAATCAAGTGAAGTATATGAATAAAATTGAGAATGAAAATTACAAAAAAATGATTAATTGTGAAGTCTATGATCCAAGTGATAACTTTTTAAAGAAAACGAGAGATAAAACCCATAAACTATTTTATAAGTATAATAATACTCATTTAACTGGCAAAAGAAAAAGAATTTTAGATAAATTAATTCCTCAAAATAATAATGTTTATTTAGAAGGACCAATTTATATAGATTATGGCATAAATACTTCTTTTGAAAAAATTTGTTATGCAAATTTTAATCTAACAATTTTAGATACATGTTTAGTAACAATTGGCGATAATGTATTTATTGGCCCTAATGTATCTATAGTAACACCGCTTCATCCCTTAAAGAAAGATGAGCGAAGAATGTATGTTAATGATAAGGGTGTACTTACAGATAGAGAAATGGGGAAGCCTATAAATATAGAAAATGATGTTTGGATATGTTCTAATGTTGTTATATGTGGTGGCGTTACTATAGGTAGCGGAACAGTTATAGGAGCAGGATCGGTTGTAACAAAGGATATTCCTGAAAATGTTTTTGCTGCTGGCAATCCATGCAAAGAAATAAAGAAAATAAATTGTTAACGATGGAGGTTTTTATGATTGAAACTTTAAAAGATTTAAAAGAAAGAAGAAGCTGTAGAAAGTATTTAGATAAGCAAATAACTGATGAGCAATTAAACCAAATTTTGGAAGCTGGTACGTATGCTCCAACAGGAATGGGCAGACAATCACCGGTTATTGTATGTATTCAAAATAAAGAGTTAATAAAAAAAATTTCCTTAATGAACGCTAAAGTTATGGGAGGTAATGGCGATCCATTTTATGACGCACCAACTCTTTTAATTGTTCTGGCAGATCCTAGCATAAGAACATATTTGTATGATGGTAGCCTTGTTATGGGTAATTTAATGAACGCTGCTCAAGCAGTGGGAGTTGCTTCTTGTTATATATTTAGGGCTAAAGAGGTTTTTGAGACAGAAGAAGGAAAAGAATTATTAAAAGAATGGAATATTCCAACAAATTATGTGGGTATTGGTAATTGCATTCTTGGTTATGCTTATGAAGGTGGCATAAAACCAGCACTTCCAAGAAAAGAAAATTATATAATAAAAGTAAAATAAAGGAGAAAGTTATGAACAAGAAATTAGAAAATTTTTGCAAGGAATTTGGCTATGATGTAAATGGTCAAGTTGGTTATGGGATTGTTAATGGTTATGAGGTTAATATTTATTTAGAACAAGATTATAGTTATCCTGTACGTGTGCACATTTCCACTTTTATAACAGATGAACAAAAAAGTAGAGTTAAAGCTGAGCTAGATGCAAAAAATATTAAGAGATTAAATGTGTCATTTGATAGATATGGATTAGTTTTAGGTTTAAATGATACTACAATGGGTAAGTTAATGACAAGATTAAATGACATAATCAAAGGAGCAATTGAAACATTGAAAAATGCTGAAGCTTTAGATTTTGAATATTGTCCTGTATGTGCCATGAAGTTCGATGAAACAAACAAAAAGTGTTGTGTTATTAATGGTGTAAGAATAACGCTAGATAATGAATGTATTTCTGAAATTAATCAAGAAATAGAAAGCAGAAACAAGGAATTTGATAGTCAACCCAATAATATTTTAAAAGGATTAGGTGGTGCCTTAATTGGTGCTCTTGTAGGTGCAATTATTACTTTTATCCTTTTCTTATTAGGTTATGTTGCAACAATTTCTGGAATAGTAGCTGTTTGGCTAGGATGCTTTTTATATAAGAAATTTGGTGGTAAAGCCAATGCATATATGTATGCAATTGTTTCTGGAGTTACTCTTGTCTTCTTATTAGGAACATGTTTATTAATGTATATTCAAGTTTCATCTGTACTTATTGAAAACAAAACAGGCATTGAAGCATTTAAAGAGGCTATGCTTCAAAATGAATTCAAAGCGGAATTTATTAAAAATATGTTCATGATATTTGTATTCACAGCAATTGGAATAGTATGTGCAATAATTGATGAGGTAAGAAAAAATAAACGTCAAAGCGGAATTTAATTAAACATTTGATGGATTTGTAATATAAAGAAAATTAATATCTATTAATAATTATATTGAATTCAATAACCTTGAAACTGATGAAAAGGTTACATATTAAAGATAAGCAAGAAAAATATGATGCTTTAGATACTTTAATACATAAAGTGTAATAAGATAAATTATAAATTTGATAACGATTACATTTTGTTGACAATAAAAATTATTAATGATAAAATTAAGTAAATGAAAGTTGACCACATTATGTGGTTTCTTTTTTGCAAAGGAGTGATACAATGCTGAAAACATTAACTAAGAGCATTAGAGAGTTTAAAAAACCTTCAATTCTTACAATCATAATAGTTTCTTTTGAAGTTATCATGGAATGCCTTATTCCTTTTGTTGTTTCAATGCTTTTAGATTGCATTCAAACAAACAAAGGATTAAATGCAATTGTCTTATACGGAGGAATTTTAATTGCAATGGCAATTGTCTCGCTATTATGTGGTGCTCTTGCAGGTAAATTCTGTGCTACAGCTTCATGTGGTTTTGCAAGAAACTTGAGAAAGGATATGTTTACTAAAATACAATCATATTCATTTGAAAATATTGATAAGTTTCAAACATCATCATTAGTTACAAGATTAACAACTGATATAAGCAATGTCCAAATGGCTTATATGATGCTAATTAGAACAGCCATTAGAAGTCCATTTATGTTGATATTCTCATTTACTATGGGATTTATAATGGGTGGAAAAGTTGCTTTAATTTATGTAGTTGTTATACCTTTCTTATTATTCGGTTTATTTATGATTTCACGTAAAGCTATGCCTTTATTTAGAAAAGTATTCAAAAAATATGATGATTTAAATAATTCTATACAAGAAGATGTTAAAGGTATGCGTGTAGTAAAATCATTTGTTCGTGAGGATTTTGAAATAAGTAAATTTGATAAAGCGGCTACAGATGTTTGTAAAGACTTTACTAAAGCTGAAAGAATTTTAGCATGGAACTCACCAATTATGCAAATTTGCCTATATGGTATAATGATTGTAATTCTATCATTTGGCTCAAAAACAGTGATTAGTTCATTTGGAAAAGATTTGGGTATTCATCAAATGTCAGCTCTTCTAACTTATGGATTTCAAATTTTGATGAGCTTAATGATGATCTCTTTTATCTATGTAATTCTAACAATGTCATACGAATCGGCTGAAAGAATTGTAGAAGTATTAAAAGAAGAAAGCACACTAAAAAATCCAACTAATCCAGTGATGGAAATTAAAGATGGATCTATAGATTTTAAAGATGTTTCTTTTAAATATGCTACAAGTAAAATGATATTAGAACATATTAATATTTCCATTAAATCAGGAGAAACAATTGGAATTATTGGTGGTACAGGTAGTGCTAAAAGTACATTAATACAACTAATATCTCGCTTATATGATGTAAATGAAGGAGAAGTGTTAGTTGGTGGCATTAATGTTAAAGATTATGATCTAGACGTTTTAAGAAGTGGAGTTGCTGTAGTTCTTCAAAAGAATGTTTTGTTTAGTGGTACAATTAAAGAAAACTTAAGATGGGGAAATAAAAATGCAACTGATGAAGAACTTGTAAAAGTATGTAAATTAGCTCAAGCTGATGAATTCATTAATTCATTTCCAAACAAGTATGATAGTTACATCGAACAAGGTGGAACAAACGTATCAGGTGGTCAAAAACAAAGATTATGTATTGCTAGAGCTCTTCTTAAGAATCCTAAAATAATTATATTTGACGATTCAACAAGTGCTGTTGATACAAAAACTGATGCAATGATTAGAAAAGGTCTAAAAGAATATATTCCAGAAACAACAAAACTAATAATTGCCCAAAGAATTGCAAGTGTTGAAGAAGCAGATAAAATTATTGTTATGGATAATGGAAAAATATCAGGAATTGGTACACATGAAGAACTTCTAAAAAGCAATGCAATATATCAAGAAGTATATGAATCTCAAAATAAGGTAGGTGGCAAAGATGAATAAACCTATCAAAAAACCAAAACAACTAAAACGTTTATTTAAAATGCTATTTAAATTTTATCCAGTAATGATGACTATAACAATTGTTTTTATAATTATAAATGCAATTGTATCAGCTATTCCAGCAGTATTTATGAAAAATGTTATTGGAATAGTTAATGAAAGTTATCAAACTGGTGATTGGAATAGTGTTTCTGAAAAAATATTAAGTTTAGTTTTATTATTGGGAATCATGTATGTGATTTCATTAATTGCAGGAATTGTTTATAATCAATTACTAGCAGTCATTACTCAAGGCTTTCTAAAGAAGATGAGAGGCGAAATGTTTGCTCATATGCAATCACTTCCTATAAAGTACTTTGATACTCATAATCATGGAGACATTATGAGTTACTACACAAATGATATCGATACACTAAGACAAATGATTTCTCAAAGTGTTCCTCAACTATTAAGTTCATCAGTAATTGTAATTGCTGTTCTTACGATTATGCTTTGGTACAGCGTATGGCTTACTTTAGTTGTTATAGGTGGTGTATGTATAATACTTCTTATAACTAAAACAGTTGGAGGCAAGAGTGCTAAGTACTTTGTTTCTCAACAAAAAGCGATTGGTAAAACTGAAGGATTCATTGAAGAAATGATGAATGGCGAAAAAGTAATTAAAGTCTTTACTCATGAAGAAGAAAGTATTAAAGATTTTGATAAGATTAATGATTATCTATATGATCAATCAGAAAAAGCAAATAAATATGCTAATATGCTTATGCCTATATTAAATAATATAGGAAATATCTTATATGTATTTGTTGCATTCGTTGGGGGATTGTTATTATTAAATCATGCTTTTAATTTGAGTTTATCTGGTGAAATATTAAGTATTGAGATTGTTGTTGCGTTTCTTAATATGACAAAGCAATTTACAGGAAATGTTAGTCAAGTGTCTAACCAAGTAAATTCTGTTGTTATGGCCCTAGCAGGAACAAATAGAATATTTGATTTATTAGACGAACAAAGTGAAGTAGATAATGGATATGTTACTCTTGTAAATGCTAAAGAAGTCAATGGCGAGATTGTTGAATGTAAAGAAAGAACAGGAATGTGGGCATGGAAACATCCACATCAAGATGGAACAGTAACTTATACAAAACTTGCTGGAGATGTACAAATGTTTGATGTTGATTTTGGCTATACAGAGGATAAAATAGTTTTACATGATGTTTCTTTGTATGCAAATCCTGGTCAAAAAATTGCCTTTGTTGGTGCAACAGGTGCTGGAAAGACAACAATTACAAATTTGATTAATAGATTCTATGACATTGCCGATGGAAAGATTAGATATGATGGAATTAATATAAATAAGATTAAAAAGGCTGATTTAAGAAAGTCTTTAGGAATAGTACTTCAAGATACAAACCTATTTACAGGAACAGTACTTGACAATATTCGCTATGGTAAATTAGATGCTACAGATGAAGATTGTATCGAAGCAGCAAAATTGGCTGGTGCTGATGATTTTATATGCAAGATGAAGGATGGATATAATACTTATTTAACAAATAATGGCGGAAACCTTAGCCAAGGTCAAAGACAATTAATAGCAATTGCTAGAGCCGCTGTGGCTAATCCTCCAGTTATGATTCTTGACGAAGCAACTTCTTCAATAGATACACGTACTGAAGCAATAGTTCAAAAAGGTATGGATGCTTTGATGAAAGGAAGAACTGTTTTTGTTATAGCACATAGATTATCTACAATCAGAAATGCAGATGTTATAATGGTTCTTGATCATGGACGTATTATCGAACGTGGAACTCACAAAAAGCTTATCGAAGAAAAGGGACAATATTATCAGTTATACACTGGAGCATTCGAACTAGAATGAATAAAAGTTACGCATTTAGCGTAACTTTTTTGTAGTTGCTATTATCAATAAAATATGTTAAAATATATTTAAATGGGAGGTTAAATAAATGTCACTAGAAAAAGTAAAAGAATACTTTAAACAATATAATATAGAAAGAAGAATAAAAGAACTCGATGAAACTAGTGAAACTTGTTTCTTAGCTGCAAAAGCTCTTGGAACTGAAGAAAGAAGAATAGCAAAGAGCATGGGGTTCTTAGTAAAAGATACACCTATTATTATCGTTACAAGTGGTGATATGAAAATTGACAACTCAAAATATAAACATTTATTTTCTGTAAAAGCTAAGATGTTAACAGCCGATGAATTAATAAAATTTATAGGACATCCTGCAGGAGGAGTGTGCCCATTTGCCGTAAAGGAAAATGTAAAAATATATTTAGACATTTCTCTTCAAAGATTTCAAACGGTATTTCCAGCATGTGGAAGTATAAATAGTGCTATTGAACTAACAATTCCTGAACTTGAAAAATATTCTCACTTTGAAAAGTGGATTGATGTATGTAAAGGAAAAGAATAATTATGGATGATAAAACAAATGTAACTAGAATATTAGATCAAAAGAAAATCAAATATACATATTATACCTTTGAGACAAATAAAGCTTTAAGTGCTGAAGAAGTAGCACTAAAAATAAATAAAAAGGCAACAAATGTCTATAAAACTTTAGTAACTATTGGTAAATCAAATAAAAACTATTGTTTTGTTGTACCTGCTTTGAAAGAATTAGATTTAAAAAAAGCAGCATCTAGCGTTAATGAAAAATATATCGAAATGATACATCAAAAGGAATTATTACCATTAACAGGATATGTGCATGGCGGATGTTCACCGATTGGAATGAAAAAAATTTTACCAACAGTAATTGATATTTCGGCTGAGAAATTAGATTCAATAATTGTAAGTGCAGGTAGAATAGGAGCCCAAATTGAATTATCACTAAATGACTTAAGAAAAGTAATAAATATAAAATCATTTGACATAACAAAATAAAGGAATTTTATGAAGTTAAAACTAAAGAACTTAAAATACTCATTTCGATGTTTAAAAGAGGTAATTAAAAAACACCCAGCATTTTTGATTTGCGGAATAATTGAAATAATTTGTCTGGTTATTACTAAACTAATTCCCATAAATGTTGTTGGTAAAATTGTTTCTTCTTTTAAAGAAGGACAAACATTTAAAGAAATACTTTACATAATATTAACTAATGTTATAGTTTTTGTCTTAGCAAGTATAGGTTATGAAATTATCGATTTTGTAAAGTATTACATTAATTCTCATTTTAAACTTGCTTTTTCAATAACACTATTTGAAAAATTAAAAAGTGTGGATTATGAATTTCACCAAAACCCTAACTTTCTAGACAACTACACAAGAGCTTTAGATAATGGAGCCGAAAAAATATATAATGTTGCCTTAAAACAAATGGATATGATAAAAGAGATAGTTCAAAGTATCTTTATTTTATCAATTGTTTTCTCAACAAGTAAACTTGCTGTTTTATACGCTTTAATTGTAACAATTATATATTTATTTATGAGACGAAGAAGTAGTGAACTTCAATTTATCTCAACAACAAAGCAGAGACCATTTATGCGTATTGATTGGGGAATATCGTTAGTATACTTTGTAAAAGATGCTATACCAGATTTAAAAACAACTAATATAAATGACGTTCTTCTTGAAGAACATGAGATGGTCAATAAAGAAAGGTTAAAGATTTATAAGAAAATAGTTGCTGAAAAAGCTGTTTGTGATACCATTTCCCAAGTTCTTATGGCTTCTATTTTTCCAGTTATGATATTCTTTATATCATTAAGTACAATAAAAAATAAAGATATTGCTGCTCTTGCTTCATTAACAGTTGCTGCAACAACCATTTCTCAATGTATTAATAGGTTTATTACTATTATTACACAAATACAAATGGATGCATTAGAAGCAAAAGTAACCTTTGAGGTTTTAGATATGGATTCTAAAATTGAAGGATCTAATGGTGATGAAGTACAAGAAGAATTTGAAAAACTAGAGATAAAGAATATGTCATTTGGATATACTGAAAAAATGATTTTAAATGATATTGATTTGGAGATTAAAAAAGGAGAAAAGGTAGCAATAGTTGGTACTAATGGTGCCGGTAAAACAACTCTTGTAAAATTGTTACTAAGATTATATGATCCTCAAAATGGTGTAATTTGTTATAATGATAAAGATTACAAATCACTTAATCCTAAGTCCTTACGAAGGAAAATTGGGGCAGTATTTCAAAATCCTGAAGTTTATAGTGTAAGTGTAGGTGAAAATGTTCTTTTGAAAGAAATTGAAACTGAAGAGGAAAGAGAAAAAGTAGTTGAAGCTTTAAAGTTTGCTGACATATACGATTATATAATGACACTACCTGAGGGAATTGATACAATGGTAACGCGAGAGTTCCGTAGTGATGGTGCTGTTTTTTCAGGAGGACAATTGCAAAAAATTGCAGTTGCAAGAGGTTATTGTCAAAATTATGAAGTATTATTACTTGATGAACCTTCAAGTAGATTAGATCCTATAGCAGAGGCTAAAATGTATCAAAATATGCTTAAAATGGGTGAGAGAAAAACATTAATTTTTATTTCACATAGGTTAAGTGCGGCAGTTAATTGCGATAAAATTTTTCTTTTTGAAAATGGTATAATAAAAGAAAAGGGAACACATGAAGAGCTTATGAAAATAGAAAATGGAAAATACAAAGAAATGTTTGTATCACAAGCAGAAAAATACATAGGTGATAACAATGATTAAAGATTTTAAAAAGAACATTGAAATTGTAAAATACGTCTTTAAGTTTTGTCCATTTTATGCCATTTTCACATTAGCTTACATTGTTTTTCAAGCAGTAGCAACTCTTTCTAAAGTATATCTGGTTGAGAGAATTGTTAAGATTATTGAAAATATTATCGAAAATAATTCATCAGATATTAAAGATGTAATTACTATTATTGTTATTTATATTGTTATAATAATAGTTTGTAATATTTATAATTCTATATATCAAAACTATATAAAAGGTAAATATAGAATTATATTTATTAAATCAATGAGAACAGTAATGTTCAAAAAAGCAAAAGAAGTTGATTATGAAAGTTTTGATAATCCAGAGTTTTATGATAGATATTCATGGGCTATGCGTGAGATTAGTCGCGGAATAATTGTATATGAAGACTTTTCAACGTTCATTTCTTCACTTGTTAATACGTTTATGTTAGGAGCATTTATTGGTATTAATGATATTATTTTAATAGCTATAATTCTAATCTCCGTGATTAGTAGACTTATAATCACACAGAAAGTGAACAAAAACGCACATAGGTTTAACGAAGAAACCGAACGAGATCGCCGTATGTTTGGATATGTTAATAGAACATTTTATCAAGAACGCTTTGCAGCCGAGATGAAATCTACAGAGATAAGTAGCTTATTGATTGATAGATGTAAAGAATCACAAAATAATATAGATAAGAATTATCTTGAAATATATAAAGAAAACACAATTTTAAAGATTATTTCTTCGATAATTGCCAATATATTTGAACTTGCAGGAATGTATATATATCTTGCATACAAACTATTTAAGGGTTTAGCTGTATCTACTTTTTCAGCAATTATCTCAGCTGCTTCACAGTTCAGTTCAAACCTATATAGTATGGCAAACTTCTTTATTCGCATTAAAACCAATGCCCTATATATTGATTATATTCTAGATTATATGAATTATAAACCAAAATTAGAAACGATTGGAACAGAAGACTTAGATGATAAATTTGAGTCATTAGAAGTTAAAAATGTATCATTTGCATACCCTAAAAGTAATAATAATGCTTTAACAAATATAAATTTAAAATTAGAACGCAAAGAAAAAATAGCCATAGTTGGATTGAATGGTGCTGGAAAAACAACTTTGATTAAACTTCTTTTAAAGTTTTACAATCCCAAAGAAGGAGATATTCTTTACAATGGTAAAAGTATAAAAAATGCTAAAGCAGATTCTTTGAGAAAAAAATTTGCTATTGTTTTTCAAGACTATCGCATATATGGAGTTACTATTGGTGAGAATGTTTTAATGAGAAAAATTGTAAGTGAAGAAGATGAAAAAAGAGTTTGGACAGCATTAGAATATGTTGGCATGAAGGAAAAAATCACTAAACTACCTCAAGGAATTAATACAATTTGTACCCGTGAATTCCGCAGCGATGGTGCTGTTTTCTCAGGCGGAGAGCTTCAAAGAATTGCAATTGCAAGAGCATTCGCAAGTAACGCCGATATTTTCATACTTGATGAACCTACAAGTAATCTTGATCCTTTAGCTGAAAAAAGAATTAATAACTTAATAATTGAGAAAGCTAAAGATAAAGCAGTTATTTTAATTGCTCATCGATTATCTACAGTAGTTGATGCTGATAGAATTGTTTTAATTGAATATGGTAAAATTATTGAGGAAGGAACACATGCCGAACTAATTGAAAAGAAAGGTAAATATTTTGAAATGTTTACAACTCAAAGTTATTTATATAAACCTAGTAAAGGGGACATTAACTCAAATAAGTGAGGAAATGTCTCCTTTTCTCAACAAAAGTTGATTTTCATTTGATTTTATTTTGATACAAGTTTGGTATAATTTAGTAGAAAATGAGGAATAATTATGAAATATATAAAAATAATCTTGAAAGGAATTTTGATAGGTTTTGCTAGTGTTGGTATCCCTGGACTAAGTGCGAGCACAATTGCTATTATTCTAGGTATATATTACTTAATGATAGATTCGATAAGCAAAATATTCAAAGACTTTAAAAAGAGTATAAGTTTTTTATTGTCACTATTAGTAGGATATGGAATAGGAGCATTAATAGCAGGTAATATCTTCAGTATTCTCTTTGCAAAATATCCCTTATCAATAACCTTATTAATACTTGGATTTGTGATAGGATCAATTCCTAAGTTATATAAAGAAATAAAACCGAATATTAAAGATGCATCAAATTGGATTGTAGTAATAGTAATTTGGGCATTGCTTTTGACGTTCACATTTGCATTTTTTAAGGCCGATGAAGTTGAATTATTCTTTGATATGCCACTTAAAAATTGGATACTACTAGTGATTGTTGGTCTACTAACTTCAGGTACACTTGTAATTCCAGGTATGGATTATGTTGTGGTATTATTGTCATTAGGGTATTATCAAGCAATAATGGGATTATTAAATTTATTCTCAGATAGTATTATATGGGAAAACTTAGTTATTTTATCTGTATATCTTGTAAGTTATGGAATAGGGGCTTTTTTAATTTCTAAATTTATAAGTAAATATAAAGAAAAACATGAAGTTAAAATGAAATTTGCAAATTTTGCTTTTGTTTCAATTGCACCAATAATAATAGTAAAACAAAGTTTATTAAATAATAATGATTTTATAGGCATTGCAAATGATTACAAAGGACTTATAATTGGCATAATTTTATTTATTATAGCTTTTGGTTTTGTTTGTTTGTTTAACCACTTAACTGATCCAAATGATAAAAGACCAAAAGCAATGAAAAAAAGAAATATGTTTAGATTTTTTCACACAATAATGTGTAGGTTCCCGTTACCACTTATATATATTTATAAGATGAAAAAAATGATAAAGGATGATACTTTATCATTTGAAGAAAAATATAGATATTGTGTAAAAGTTATGAAGCATATTAATAAACTTGGAAATATTTATGTTCAAAAATTCGGAGAAGAAAATTTAACTCATGAAGGAACTCTTTATATTTCTAATCATCAAGGAAGATATGATGGAATAGGAATATTCACAACAATGGAAGAATATCCTATGTCTCTTCTGGCAATAAAATCAAGAATAAATTTTCCAATGTATAGAGAAATGTTTACAATGTTAAATGGAGTAGTTGTTGATCCTGATAATATGCGAAATCAAGTTAAACTGATGAAACAAATGGGAGACAGGTTAGCAAACGGAGAAAGCTTTTTAGTTTTTATCGAGGGCATATATGGTGATAACGAAAACACTTTGCAAGAATTTAAAACAGGAGTATTACATCCTGCTTATCAAAGCAAATGTCCAATTACACCAATAGTGTTGTACGATTCTTACAAAGTGTTCTCAATTTCATCCCTTAAGAAAATATATCCAGAAGTACATTATTTGAAACAAATTACTTATGATGAATATAAAGATTTATCAAAGAAAGAATTGGCTGATTTAATAAAAACAAGAATGCAAGAAAAAATAGATGAATTAAACAAATTGAAAGGAAGAAACTAATATGACATATACATTATACAATTCATTAGCAAATAATAAAAGAGAGCCAGAATACGTTGTTGAACTAAGAAAAAAAGGTAAAAGTGAAAATATAATTGATGTAACAAAGATTGATTACAAAGTATTCTTTAATTCAATCAATCCTAATGATGTAATTTATTTAGTTGGTGGCGATGGAACTATAAACTATTTAGCAAATGCAATAGATATTGAAAAAGTTAAGAATGAAATCTACTTAATACCATCAGGAACAGGAAATGATTTCTTTCATGATGTTACTGAAGGAAAAGAAGTTGATAAAGTTCTATTAAATCCATATTTGAAAGATTTACCAACAGTAGAAGTAAATGGTATAAAGAAAAAATTCATCAATGGTATAGGTTTTGGAATTGATGGTTATTGCTGTGAAGTTGGAGACAAATTAAAAGAAAAGTCAACAAAAAAAATCAATTACACGAGCATTGCTATAAAAGGATTATTATTTCACTTTAAACCAGCACGCGCTAAAGTAATTGTTGATGGAAATACATATGAGCATACTAAAGTGTGGTTAACACCTACTATGAAAGGAAGATATTATGGTGGTGGAATGAAAATAGCCCCTAATCAAGATCGTAATGAAAAAGGAAAAGTTAGTGCAGTTGTATATAGAGCTCCTAATAAATTTAAAGCATTAATGGTGTTCCCAAGTATATTCAAAGGTGAGCATAT
This sequence comes from Coprobacillus sp. CAG:698, assembly GCA_000431235.1. Taxonomy (GTDB): domain Bacteria; phylum Bacillota_I; class Bacilli_A; order ML615J-28; family CAG-698; genus CAG-698. The sequence continues at coordinate 58,926 of HF988717.1, forward strand.
CAAGAAAACAAAAATGGTAAAAGTATATGAAGGACATGAAATAACTGTTGTTTTCAATAAACCAACTGCTCTACAAATAGATGGGGAAACAGTTAAAAATGTATTAACATACACTGTAAGAGGATAGTAATGATAAAAGTAATAGTTGCTTTAATATCTTTCTTATTAACGTATTTAGGATTTATAACAGTATCTCCTCAAACAATAATAACAAAAATTATATTAATTGTTGGCCTATTAATAGCATCAATACTAGTACAAGTCTTGCTATTCTTTATAAGTGCATTCGTATTATCTTTATTTGTAAGTTCAAAAAAGGAATATAATCATTATAATAACTTTTATCGTAAAGTATTTTATGGTTATACAAAAATGATTTTATCACTATTTGGTGTAAAAATAAAAACTGAAGGTCTTGAAAAATTACCAAAGGATGAGCCATTTGTTTTATACTTTAACCATAAATCAAATTTAGATACATTTGTAATAGATGTAACATTAAAGAATTATCCTATAGTTTTTGTTGGCAAAAAGTCACTATTTAAAATACCATTCTTCGGTAAGATTATAACTAAACTTGGATATATAAGTTTAGATAGAAGTAATATACGTAGTGAATTAGTATCTATTCAAAAAGGCATTAATTATATAAACGAAAAAGAGTGTTCAGTCGGAATAGCACCTGAAGGAACAAGGAACTTCGAAGGCAAAGTATTACTCGACTTTAAACCTGGATGCTTTCATCTAGTAACAAAAACTAAAGCGCCTTTAGTTATAGTCGTATTAACAGGAACAGAAAAAGTTAAGAAAAACTTATTGTTTAAGAGACATATTGTTAATATGAAAGTAGTTGATGTAATTGAAAGTAAAGACTATGAAAATTTAAAAACAAATGAAATAAGTGAAATCGTTAAGAATAAAATGTATAATGAATTAACAAATAATCAAAATAACCAATTAGATGCTGCCTAATTGGTTTTTAATTGTTTAATAGAAAACACTAATAAATTTCAATCATATAATAGTAAATTTCATGTATTATTGAAGTGTTTCTCCCATTCTATTTTGGAGGTTTTGGTGAGTTTTTTTGTGATGGGTAAATGCGGCAATTAGATTTTTTGTTTACTTATGTCATAATTTAATCATAGATATTTTAAGTAAGTTTATTAGATTGTTGACTTTTATCATACTTGAAGTAAAAGTCTTTAGGTGTTAATATATATTTTGATATCATATAATAATATTAGATATAAATTAATTCTATTTTTCTTATATCCTCCCTTGCATTTTTTTAAAAAATATGGTAAAATACTACGTAGGCATTTAGGGATGTACTAAATGCTATTTAAATTAAAAACTAAATAAGTCATTATTTGTTTGACTTTGATGCTTTAGAAAAGGAGAATAAAATGGGCGTTAAAATAGTTGATACTTGTTTGCGAGATGGACATCAATCTTTATTTGCAACTCGTATGAACACTGAAGAAATTTTAAGTGTTCTAAAAGATCTAGATAATGCTGGCTACTATGCTCTAGAAGTTTGGGGCGGAGCAACTTTTGACGCATGCATTCGTTTCTTGGATGAAGATCCATGGGAGAGACTTAGAAAGATGCGTGCAGTTTGTAAAAATACAAAACTACAAATGTTATTCAGAGGGCAAAATATTTTAGGTTATAAACACTACTCTGATGATGTTGTTGATATGTTTGTAAAGAAATCATTAGAAAATGGTATTGATATTATTCGTATTTTTGATGCATTAAATGATATCAGAAATTTAAAGTGTGCTGTTGATAGTACAAAAAAATATGGCGGTCATTGCCAAATAGCATTAAGCTATACAACAAGTCCTGTTCATACTATTGATTACTATGTGAAACTTGCAAAAGAAGTAGAGGCTATGGGCGCTGATTCTCTATGCATTAAGGATATGGCTGGTGTTCTTTTACCTCAAGATGCTTATGAATTAATAAGCCGTTTAAAAGAAGAAACAAACTTACCAATTGAATTACATTCACATTGTACAGCTGGTGTTTGTGAAATGACTTACAGCAATGCAATTGCTGCTGGTGTAGATATTATTGATACAGCTCTTTCTCCACTTTCTGGTGGTACAAGTCAACCTTCAACTGAATCATTCCAATATGTATTTAAAGGAACTGATTTTGATCCTGGACTAAATGTTGATGTATTAAAGAAAGCAGCTGATACACTAACAAAGATTAAAGATAAATATTTAGCAAATGGATTATTAAACCCTAAAGCACTTACAGTAAACCCTGGAATTTTAAAATACCAAGTTCCTGGTGGAATGCTTTCTAATTTAATGAATCAATTGAAAGCTCAAGGTGCTATGGATAAATATGATTTAGTTCTTCAAGAGGTTCCTCGTGTTCGTAAAGAATTAGGTTATCCTCCACTAGTTACACCACTTTCTCAAATGGTTGGTACTCAAGCAGTTATGAATGTTATGACTGGTGAAAGATACAAGATGGTTCCAAAAGAAATAATTGATTATCTAAAAGGTTTGTATGGAAAAGCTCCTGCAAAAATTGATGAAGAAGTACGTAAAAAAGTATTTAAAGGTGAAGATGTTAAGGTTATTACTCATAGACCTGCAGATGACATTCCACCACAACTTGATATGTATCGTGAAAAATACAAAGATATTTGCAAGTGTGATGAAGATGTATTAACTTGTGCATTATTTGAGAATGTTGCCGAAAAATTCTTGACTAAAAAATATAGTGTAAAAAAAGAGGAAGAAGTTGAAACTGTAGAAGTCAACTTATTCATTGGTAAATAGGTGAATTAAATGAAAAATTTATTATTCTTAGCATTATATGATGATGACGTTAAAATTGGTGAAGCTCTTTTAATTGCTCTCATCTCAATCATTATTGTGTTTTCTGTTTTGTTGTTAATAATTATAATTATAAATTTATTACAAAAATTATTATTTACAAAAAAGGATGTAAAAAATGAAAAGCCTTTAGAAACAAAAAAAGAAAATCAACAAACAAGTGTTAAAAAGACAGGTAAAAATACTGAAATTAAAGATGAAGATATGATGGTTGCTGCCCTAATAGCTACAATCGATTATACAAATGAAACTAAAAAAGACGTTAGACTTGTGTCTATTAAACAAATCAGATAGGAGAATTAAAAATGAAAGTTTATAAAGTTAAAGTCAATGGTAAAGTTTATGAAGTTGAATTAGAAAGTGTTTCTGAAAATGAAGCAAAAATCGAAGCTGAAAAAGAAGAAGTAAAAGAAGAAGTTGAAGACAAAGTTTCTGAAGGAACTGGTGAAGAAGTTGTTATCAAAGCTCCTATGCAAGGAACTATTCTTAAAGTTTTAGTTGAAGTTGGAACTAAAGTTAAAAAGAATGATCATTTATGTATTCTTGAAGCTATGAAACTTGAAAACGAAATTGTTTCTCCAGTTGATGGAGTTATCGCAAAAGTTGAAATATCAAAAGGACAAACTGTAAATAACCAAGATTTGATGTTTGTAATTAGGTAGTTTATAATGGAAAAAATTGGTGATTTATTTATAAACTTTGGTGAACAAAGTGGTATATGGCAATTTTTCCAAGGTGATTGGAGAAATTTCATTATGTTAATTATTGCAGTAGTATTATTATACTTCGCAATATTTAAGGATGTAGAGCCATACCTTTTGATTCCAATTGCATTCGGTATGTTACTTGTTAACCTTCCATTAGGTGAAGTATTTATTAAACCTTTAAGTGTAGAATATAATTATCAAACATTTGCTGAGTATTTAAATATTAGTGAAGAAAAAGCATTAGATTTATTTAAACAAATTCTTGCAAGTGCTGGTGATGCTGAATGGGCTAAAGGTTTAACTGCTGATTCAAAAATGACTTTAGAACATATTATTAATTATATATATGGTGTTGAAACTAATGTAAATGGTACATTATCCAATGGTACACAATTCATTGATATTCTAACTGAACATCAAAGAACTTTATTAGATACTGCCAAAGAAAATAACTATAGTGGATTACTTGGTACATTATACTTTGGTGTTAAATCTGGAATTTATCCATGCTTAATTTTCTTAGGCATTGGTGCTACTACAGATTTCGGACCATTAATTGCTAATCCAAAGAGTATGTTATTAGGAGCTGCTGCTCAATTCGGTATCTTTGTTACATTCATTGGTGCTATTCTTTTAGGATTTACTGGATCTGAAGCTTCAGCAATCGGAATTATCGGTGGTGCAGATGGACCTACTGCTATACTAGTTACTACAAAACTTGCTCCACATTTACTTCCTGCAATATCAATTGCTGCATATTCTTATATGGCCTTAGTACCAGTTATTCAACCTCCTATTATTAGAATGCTTACTACTAAGAAAGAACGTCGTATTAAGATGGAACAATTAAGAGAAGTTTCTAAAACTGAAAGAATTATCTTCCCAATTTTAGTAACATTAGTTGTTGTATTACTTATCCCTTCATGTGCTCCATTAGTTGGTATGTTAATGCTAGGTAACTTAATTAAAGAATCAGGAGTTGTACCAAACTTAGTACAAGCTGCTGGAAATGGTATTTTATACATCGTTACTATTTTATTAGGAACATGTGTAGGTGCTACTGCAGTTGGTTCAACATTCTTATCACTTAGCACAATTTATATTATTGTTTTAGGTATCGTTGCATTCTCATTTGCAACTGCTGGTGGTGTATTATTTGGTAAAGTAATGTGTGCTGCTACACATGGTAAGGTTAACCCAATGATTGGTGCCGCTGGTGTTTCAGCTGTTCCTATGGCTGCACGTGTTGTTCAAAAAGAAGGTCAAAGAGAAGATCCAACAAACTTCTTATTAATGCATGCAATGGGACCAAATGTTGCTGGTGTTATTGGTTCAGCAATCGCTGCAGGTATCTTACTAGCACTATTCTTATAAAATTAAAATTTAAACTGTTGGCTTATGTCAACAGTTTTTGTAATATGGTGATTAATTATGAAAAATATATTCTTTGATACTATTCCCTCAACAAATCTATACTTGAAAGAAAATTACGAAACACTTGAAAATATGACTGTAATATGCGCTAGGCATCAAACAGAAGGTCGAGGACGAAATAATCGTAAATGGGTAGATGGAAATGATTTGTTATTTTCAATTCTTATAAAAAATGATTTAGAATTAGCAACTAATTATAGTCTATTAATTGCCTATTCAATAAGAAAAGTTTTAAGTAAACATTTAAATGATGTGACTATTAAATGGCCTAATGATATAATGGTTCATGATTATAAAGTCTGTGGAATACTATTAGAGGCAGTAACAAAAAATAAAATAGAGTGTGTAATAATTGGTGTTGGTATAAATACTAATACAGAAAGCTTTTCTGAAGAACTAAAAGTAAAAGCAAATAGTTTAAAAAATCTTTTAGATACAGAAATTGATAATCAAAAACTACTTTTAGAAATTGAAGAAGAATTTGAAAAAGATTTAGAATTACTCTCTACAAATATTTATATTAAGGAAATTAATAAATATTTTTATTTGCAGGATAAACCCGTAGAATTTGCATATGAAGGTAAAGAGCAAAAAGGAATAGTTTTAAAAATGAATAATGATGGAAGTATAGCTATAAAAACGGAAAAAGAAATAATTAATATTAATTATGGAGAAGTATCATTATCAAAATCATATAAGGTGAAATAAATGAAAATATTTGAAATACTTACTAATCAAGATTTTATTGCAGCTATCATTACAGTAATAATTTTTATTATTCTCGGATATATATTTGAAAAAAAGAAAGTAATAGATAGTTTAGATAAGACAATTACATTCTTAGTTTTAAATATAGGTGTTCCTGCTTTAGTTTTTAAATCGTTTATGTGTGATTTTGATATAGAATCATTAAAAACAAACTTTATTGTATTACTCTTATCTTTAATAGGATATATATTGCTAATAGTAATTGGTAATTTAATATTTATAAAAAAAGAAAAACAGACAAGAAAGGTATATGCTATTATAATAGCTCTAAGCCAGGTATCACTTTTTTCACTTCCAATAGTAAATGCAATTTACAAAACAAATGAAGCTTTAATTCCAATTAACATTTTATCGATAATGTTTAGAATATTCTTGTATGGTTATAGTTATGCAGTCTTTTCATCCATTTCAGGAGAAGAAGTAGACGTGAAGAGCCGTGTCAAAAAGGTTTTTATAAACCCAATAGTTATATCAATGCTTATAGGTATTTTTGTATGGATTACTCAAGATATAGCACCTAAAGTAAATATTGATGGAGAAAAAATAAGTGTTTTAAGAGTTGATAAAGTACTATCACCATTATATGCAGTAATCAAATATGCTAGTAACATAACAACACCTTTATCAATGATGCTAATAGGAATATCTATTGGTAAATATAATTTGAAAGATGCCATTTCTAGTAAGTTATCTTGGCTTTTAGCTGTATTGAGATCAATCGGTGGACCACTTATTATGTTTATATTAATAGTTATCACAAAAGAAGTATTTAATGTTAATTTAAGTACATATCAAATGGCAGGTTTACTGTTTGCATTTGCTGCCCCAGTTTCTGCTGTTGTTAACACATATGCAATCAAATTTCAAAAAGAAGAGTTTATATCCTCTTCAGCATGTTTTATATCAAGTATACTAAGTATAATTATATTTCCAATAATTTATTTAATTATAAGTATTTATGCATAAAAGTCATCAGTTAACTGATGACTTTTACTTGAAATAGATCATTTAATGTACAATCTAACGCTTTTGCGAGAGGTACACAATAGGAAACGTTAGGCAATGAAGTATTAGTTTCCCATTTAGAAACTGATTGATGAGAAATATTTAGTTCATTAGCTAGCTCTTCCTGAGTGTATCCTTTTTTTAAACGTAGATATTTTAGGTTTTCACCAAAACTAATCAATTTTCAATAACCCTTTCTGAATAGATTTTTTTGTTTTTAATTAACATATTATCAATCCTCCTTTCGGGCACAAAAAAGCACCTCTAGAAAACTAGAAGTGCAAATTTACGTAAATTAAATTACATAAAAATGGTGCCATAAATTACTTCTAATTTTCTTAAACAAAATATTCATAATTAAACACCACCTTTCTATAACAAATTTGAGTTGCTTATACTAATATTATACTATACTTTATTTAAAAAGTAAATAACCATTTAGTTGCAAAGAATACGACTTATGTCAATAACCATCTCTTCAACAGATTTTTGATAGTCAGAAATAACCCATTCATAAGAAGTATTTATAAATCCCCAGAAAACAAAGTGTAAGAAGAATGTATCATTATATTTAGTATGCATAGAAACAAACGTTGAAAAAATCTTAAAAAGTGATAGCTGAGCATTACTTTTGTAGTAGTCACGAGCTACGAAAATAAATTCGTGTTTATGACTATGTATGAACGTGTAAAGATGTTTTAATCCATCATTAAGCGTTAATGACATGAATTTATCATCGAATGACTCACTGATTTTATTTGTAACCATTGTTTCGATTTCTTTATACAAATCATTTTTATCTAAATAATGTTCATAAAAAGTAGAACGATTAATATTAGCTTCATTACATATCTCATTAATTGTAATTTCATCAATAGTTTTATTCATCATACAATTAATAAAAGATGATTCAATTTTGTTCCTTGAGTTTATAATTCTTTTGTCTTCTTTCATAATGGCCTCAATAATAATAGTATAGCAATATTATATAATATTTTAATTATAATAGCAACAATTAAATTATCTACAAATCAAATTTATTTTCTTCTTTGAAAATCATTGATTTGAACTTATCAATAACGTCAGGAGCACTATCGATAATTTTTTCGTACAAATGTACTGAATCATCTAAGTGTAAAATTCTAGTGCCAGATCCATCAATTACTAGAAAAGCTACAGGTACGATATTTACACTTCCTCCTGTTGCACCACCAAATGGATATTGATTATTATCTTTAATTGATTCTATTTTCTGATCTAATCCACCAGTGAGAAAAGAGCACTTAACTCTTGATATAGGAATAACTGACACCTCATCATTTAGTTTACATATCTTTCCTACAACAGTATTGACATCAATCATTTCTTTAATACTATCCATTGAAATTTTAAATAAATCACTTATTGGATGTTCCAACATTAATAACACTTCCTTTTCTCTTATTTTTGATTATGTCCTTTACACTAATAATATATGCTAATATGAAATAAATGCTCCTAATAAAGAATACAAATTCAAATTCAATTGTTGTCTTAGCATTTTCTTTAAATGATACATTATAATACTCGTTATCAAGTCTCAAAAAATGATAGCTAAGAAAATTCCTTAAAGCGTATATACTGTTCCAGCACGCAACGGAAATATATATGTTACTAGAAGTATAACATAAAGTTGATTTACGCATAACTATCATTCCTATTAGTTCTTTTAAAAGTTTTTTGTAGATTTTTAAATTCTTTATATTATTTAGGATAACAGTTAGAGAAGGTTTTGAATTATCTTGGTAAAGTTTTTTAAAGAACTCATCTAAATCAAAACGAATATTAAATATCTTTACAAAATAAAGATTGATATCATTCTTTTTGTCATTTCTTATTATTTGCACTTTAATAGGCATAAATAATATAATTAGTAAAACTGTAATTATAATTAGTAATGTAATCATATTTATATTATTTCCCAAATATTATAATTTATTTGTCATTATTAAATAATTATGTTATAATATTTGATGGTGAAATTATGTTTAAAAAACTAAATAAAATAGCAATTAATTTAATAAATAAATATCAAGAAACAACAAAGAATAATAAGAAAAGATGTAGATATACTCCTTCATGTTCTGAGTACTCAAAAGAATGTTATATGACATTTAATTTTATTAAAGCATCTTTACTAACACTATTTAGATTATTACGATGTAATCCTTTATTTAAAGGAGGATATGATCCTATCCCTTTAACAAGGGAAGAAAAACAAACAATAAAAGCATCACTTCCTGAGGAAGTAATAAATGATAAGTTTAATCCATTTAATGTATATTATAAAATAAGATATAAAAAATAATTTTTTCTTGCATTTTATAAGTATATGTAGTATAATATATAAGTATTTGATGCACCCTTAGCTCAGCTGGCAGAGCAACTGACTCTTAATCAGTGGGTCCGGGGTTCGAATCCCCGAGGGTGTACCATTAAAGCTAGTCAATAAGTCTTTATTATGAGACTTATTTTTTATTTTATGTCTTATTTATGAAGTCAGTTTGTTTAAATCATTAAACGTAAGATATAAAGAATAAAAATTATATCAAAATGCTTGACTCTCCCCTTTAGTGTAATGATATAATTTAATCATAATATAAAAAGGAGGAACTATAATGTATTTTCGTATAGGAGAACTTTCAGAAATATGTAATGTAAGTGTAAAAACAATTAGGTTTTATGAAAAAGAAAGTTTATTAAAACCAGTATATGTTGATAAATTTACTGGCTATAGGTATTATGATAAAACGAGCTGCACAAGATTACTTGAAATTTTAATGTTTAAAGAATTAGGATTTTCGCTTAAGGAAATAAAGAAAATAAATATAGAGATAATTAAAGAAAAAATTGTTAATTTGAAAGAAAAAATTAACACAATAGAAAAAAATATAAATAAATTAGAAATGATAACTAATGAAAATGAAAACACTATAAACAAAGAATTTGTAAATGATGAAAAAGTGATAGGAAAGTGGAAAATAAAAAATAAATGTGAGTTTCCATTCGAAGAAATATATTTTTTACCATATGGAAATGGATATTGGGTATTTGATAATTGGACCAAAGGATATTTAAAAATCGATAATATTTATCATAAATATGTAATAGAAAATGATGTATTAATGTTGTATATTAAAGACTTAAATGGTAATGTAGGTAAAATTGTAAAATATGAAAATATTAATCATATAGCATATACAAAAGATGACATAAAAAATAAAGATAATGTCAGCTATACTTTTGAAATGGATGAAGATGTAATCGGCACTTACGAAGCTATAGCTTTTGTTGATGAGATTGATCTTGATTCTATACATAAATGTAATGAAGAACTATATGTGACAAAAATGTTCTTTATCAAAGATGGAACATTGATTTATGAAACTATTGATGGCAGAGTTATAAATAATTTACATTGGACCAAAGGAAGGGTAATAGATGATATTTATGATTTTACTTCAAGTATTTATAGAATAGTTTATAAAGACAGCCATAAATATTTATTTTTTGAATGGAAAAATGGTGATTATACCTATGGTAAAAGAAAACCAAAATACTATGTCTTTATAAAGAAGTAAATAGTATAACCTAGTAAAATGCTAATTTTTTGTTTTATAATATAAACTTACATAGCATATAATTTAAATGTGAAGAATATATAGACATATTATTTAATTCGTTGACATTATTATCTTGTGTATGTTATAATACTAATGAAATATAAGTGAAAGATAAATTTTAAGAAGAGGTAAGTTCTAATGAAAAAGATTATTTTAAGTATATTTTTATCTATATTTTGTTTATGCTTAGTTGGATGCAGTATGCCTAAACAACCCACACATGAACAAAAACGAGGCGAATATAGCACTAATGAATTATATAGTATGTACCCTTTATATGCATCACAGCATAAATGGAATTCAAAATTTAGTTTTAATCATACATTTAAAGATGGAATATTTTCAACAATCGAAAGTTTAGAAGATATCGTCTGTGAAAGCTTATCAAGTTTATTTGATTGTGATTTTAGTGATGAATATCTAAAAGATAACTTCTTGGCATTATTTTTTTCAAGAGAAGAAAAAATAAGTAGAGAAAGTATACGTGATGCAAGTTATAAAGATTTCTTTATCGAAAACGGTGAAATCTATGTGACAATATCATATATAGATTATCAAGAATATAATGGCGATGCAACATCATATTATGATGAGTTAATCTTAATTCCTAAGGAATGGAAGGATAAAATCAATAAAATAAACAATTTTATAGTAAATTATAATTTTGAATATAATAATGCAAATATTAAAAATGAATATATTATGCGTTACTCAAAAATGAATGAATTTAAAGATGCATATAGAACACAAGAACTTAATAAAAAATATGATGACAATGATTACAAAAAAATATATATGTTAGATGTATATGGCGAGTATAATGATTGTTTAGTTGCTACTGTTACTTATGAAGGCTATGAACATACTGATGAGGAAAGGATAGTAACTGATACATTTGAAGATGTAAGTATCACATATAGTTTTTATTACCCTATATATGCTCTCTATAATTCTACACTTTATTCATTGACTGATGCATACAGTAATGGATATTTAACAATAAATGATTTAAGAAACATATCTGAAAAATGTCAATTAAAGCAGACAAACTAAAAAGAACTCGGAGTCGAGTTCTTTTTAATTATTATCTTCAACTGGAAGTACAAAACGTGAACAATATTTTTTCTCAGCAATTTCTCTACCTGAATATGCAGCAATAATACCGATAACACGTGGAAGCCCACATGGTTTTAGATTTCTTTTCTTTAGTTCTTCATTAATTATTAACCAACATTTTTCAGAATTTTCATAATCACCATAATAAAGAACAGATAAAGCCTTGCAAGCAGGTAATACTACTGAATCATCTGTTTCCTCTCTTAAAGGTACACATACATAAAATGGGTAATTCTTATCAGATAAGTTGCCATTTAAAAAATCACTACGGTCCAAAATATCAAAAAGTGGTTCACTTGAAAGTACACATCCTTTTTGAACACATTCGGTATAAAATGAATACATTGCATCATATTTATCTTTTGGTGTTTTTCCAATTGCTTTTTTCATTTTACAAATAACTTTTGGTAAAGTAATTACCTCAACTATTATATCACCTTCATTATGCGAACGAAGTTTTAATTCATCAACACTACGTTTCAAATTTGAAAGTTTTTCTTCAAGCGGTAGAAGAATTTTTGAAATTTGTCCACCAGATTGATAAAATTCAATAATTTCTTCAGTTGATAAGCCCATTGATTTAAACTTTTCAATTTCTAAAATGCGAGTAATGTTGTAATTGTCATAATATCTTCGGCCACTTTCTTTAGATACATATATAGGTTTAATAAGTCCTTTTTCTTCTAATCTCATTAAGGTACTTCTTGATATTCCACAAGCTTTTGCAGCCTCAGTAATTTGAAATAAATTTTCAAACTTTTTGTTCATAATTTCTCCTTTAACTCTTGATTCGTTCATTCGTGAACGTGTTATAATATAGTATAGTATGATTATATATAAATGTCAATATTTAAAATTTATTTTATAATATTATTACACATATATTTCATATAATTTTACTATAAATATATATTAAAATAAGCTAAATAATTATAGAAAAAGGAGAAGTTTATATGGAAAAAACAAAAAAGATTTATAAATTTTTTGCATTATCTTTATTAATTTTTATTTTTGTTTGTTTGTTTTCTTTTAATGTTGTTGCGGCAAGTAACCAATATAGCACAGAAGGAAAATGGACAGAAAAAGGAGTAACAGAAAACCTTGTTGCTTTAACCGAAGGTAAGTTAACCGATCAAGGTTGGGATATAAATAAGGACCAAGTAAAGGATTTAGCAGTAACTACAATTGATGGGAAAGTCACAGATGAATTTGGAAGATGGGAAAATGGTGAAAAAGGAAAATACATTTTTGGAATCCAAGCATTAGCCTCTTCTGATGACATTGGAAATAAAGATTATTCTAATGGTGTTTGGAAACGTATAATGTTGTCAGAAGCAGATATTGAAAAAGCTAAAAAAGGTGATTTAACAATTACAGCTTCTGCAGTATATTATGAACAAGCAACTGCTTCACATTACTGTTCGGTACAAATATTTTTTGAAAAAGAAATTGGTGATGAAATTAGTAACATTGGAACAAAGCAAAAAATTAGTAGAAGTGGACAAATACTAAGTGTTACTGGAAAAGTACCTGCAGGTACAACATCATTTCGTTATTATGTTTCAAATTGGGGAAGCCTAGCAGCAAGACCATTTATAAGTCTTATAAAATGTACTTTATCTGATAAAACAGCACCAAAGATAAGCTCAATTACTTTTGATAATAGTAATATTACTGATAAAGAAAAGAATGTTGCTGTTAATGGTAATGAACTTATATATGATGTTAATTTTGATGAAAAAGTTGAAATTGTGAAAACAAGCACATATACAGGTATTGGAATTTTAAAATTTGATGGTAAAACAAGTTCTAAACGTACTTCAGAGCCAACAATAATACATGAAAATGGAAAATCTAAAGTTAGGTATATATTTGCATTACCAGATCTTTATACTTCTGGTAAATTATATCTTGCAAGTATAAATAATTTAAAAGTTGTCGATGAAGCAAATAATGCCACTATAATAAATAAAGATGTAACTTCAGAAAAAATACAATATTATAGAGATATGAGTATTTATACAAATAATATTAAAGATTTAAGTTATAGTGTTCCAGGTAAAGCAACATATAATACTGATGCAACTATAAAATTAAAAACTGTAAATGGTTATAATTTACCAAGTACAGTTAAAATATATGTAGGTTCAAGTCTTCTTAAAAGTACGCAATATACCTATGATAAAACTACTGGTATTATTGTAGTCAGTGGAAAAGCGATAACTAATGATATTAAAATTTATGCAAATGGTGTTCCTAAAGATTTAACGATAACATTTGATAAAAAAGGTGGTAGCAACGGAACAAATTCTATCGAAGCAACGTATTTAAGTAGTATGCCACAAATAACTATACCAACTAAAAAGGGATATACATTCTTAGGCTATTTTGAAAAAGAAAATGGTCAAGGAAGAAAATACTATAATGCTGATGGTACTAGTGCAACAACATGTTATAAATATGATGATATAACTTTGTATGCTGCGTGGAAAGCAAATACTTATGAAGTTATATAT
>HF988718.1:0-4095 GCA_000431235.1 Coprobacillus sp. CAG:698
GGTGGTTCAGTAATTGAACCAGAACCTGAACCAATCACTGGTGATGTAGTTCTTGATTTCGTTAAGAACTTTGGAACTTATGCCGGTTCTTGGAGTACATCTTATGAGCCAAAAACTATAACCGGCAAAGATTTAGGCTTAAATAATAATATTAAAGTAGTTATTTCTATAGCTAATAAACAAAAAGATGATCAACCGATAGCAGATAGACCTGTTATTGCAGTTGGCAAAAAAGGAATAGAACAAACAGTTGTTGTTAGTGGATTTGAAGGCAAATTAAAAGATGTTACATTTAATTTAAAACAATGGAATGAAAAGAAAAAATTTGATAGTATTATTATTGAATATTCAGAAGATGGAACAACTTGGACTAAAGCAAGTGATGATGCTATCAGTGGTGGTTCTAGTGCTATTGCTGCAAACCAAGAAGTAAAATCAAATGTTGATTTATCTACAGCAAAATATATAAGATTATATATTAAAGCAGATAGTTCATCTAATCAACAATTAGGTTTAACATCAATTAGTTTAAACTTTGAAAAATAAAAAACTTATAAAAAGTCATATGCATCACAAGTGTATATGACTTTTTGTCCTTTTAATTTAATTTTTTTTGTGGTATAATTTATATTATTATTTTTTAAAGGAGTGCACATGAAAAAAATATATATTTCTATAATAATATTAATATTTGTTCTTTTACTATGCGGATGTGATAAAAATAATTATAATATAAAAAGTAACGATGATTTATATAACGAATCAGTAAAAATCTTATCAAAAATACCTGATAATGTGATCGAAGATTTATTGTTTCCAAGAAAAATAAATGGAATAGATGTGAATTGGATAACCGACAATGAAAAAGTAATTAATAATCAAGGAAAGGTACATAGACAAGTTAATGATGTTTCAGTTACAATAACAATTATACTTAAATACAATGAATTTAGTTCGGAAAATAGCAAAAAAGTATTAGTTTTAAAGGATGATAAGATACCAACAACGAAAGTTATTGATGCTATTAATGGGAAATTAGGTTATTATGAATTAATCGGAACATGTAAAGCTGTGAATAGTAACAGTTTTATAATAGGTGATGATACTGGAAACATACTAGTATATAAAGGAGTTAGTTGTAATCTTTCTTATGGTGATATTGTATACATAAAAGGTGAGACTGTAAAGTTTGGCAAAACGATACAATTTAATTCTTCAACAACCTATGATGTTCTTGACAAAAGTGAAAATGAAATAGAAAAACCAATAAAACTTACTAAAGAAATGATTGATAATTATATATCAAGTGATTTAATAAATGTAGAATATGTGGAAGTGGAAGCAGTTATAGTTGTTTCTAATAATTATATAAACTTTAAAATCAAAGAATCTAATATTTTAGGAACTATTGCATATCCAATAGATGATACAAAGTATACTAATTTAGATGGAAAATCAGTAAAACTAGAAGGCTATGTAATTAATATAATTTCAAACAATAAATATTTAAGTTTATTATGCACTAGTTGTAAAGAGGAAACAGTAACTGATAACGCAAAAACGATAAATGAAATTTTAAAAGCTCAACTAGGTAAATACGAAGCTACTGGGATAGTTGTAGGTATTAATAAACAAAGTTTTATCCTTTGTGAAGATGAAGCGTATATAATGGTATATATGACTAGAAATTGGAAATGTGATTTATCTCTAGGTGACAAGGTTACTGTAAATGGAGAAACAGTGATGTATGCAAATTCAAAACAGTTTAGTGCAAGTTCGAAATATGAAATTATAAGTCATAATAATGATGTTAACTATGAATATCAATATTTAAGTGATAGTATTATAAATTATAGTGCATCACTTAAGCAAATGCCTATTATGATGGTTGAATACGAAGGGGTAATAACTTCTAATAATGGTTATTATAATATGACAACTAGTACATCTAACGTTATTACGCTTAATGCACCTTTAGATGAGTTTGAGATAGATGATTATTTGGGTAAAAATGTAAAAATATATGGTTTATTTACAAGCATTAATGGCAAATATATTAATATATGTTTAAATAAAATTGAAGAAACTAAAAATGATGAATTGTTTAGTTTGCATATCTTAGAAGTAAATGATTTGCATGGATATTGTTTGCAAGATGAAAATGGTAAAAGTGGGTTAAGCAATTTATCCTATCTTGTTAATAAAATTAGAGATGATGATCCGCGAGATGATGTTATTTTAATAGGTAATGGTGACATGTTTCAGGGAACAGCAATTTCTAATATAACTTATGGAAAAGCGATTGTTGAGGCCATGAATTTAATGCAATTCGATTGTATGACGATTGGAAATCATGAATTTGATTGGAAATTAGATAAAGTATTAACGTACTTTGATGGCATAAAGGAAAATGGTGAATCTTCATTCCCACTTTTAAATGCCAATGTATATAATAATGATGGAACCCTAGTTACTATTGATAATGGTAATATTTATGAAAGTATAACACTTGAGAGAGAAGGAGTTAACGTAGGAATAATAGGATATATTGGTAATGTTTATTCCTCAATTTCATATGCCTGCCGAAAAGATTATTATTTTGATAATGATATTAAGAGTAGTGTTGAAAAAATCGGAACAAAGTTAAAAGATAAAGGCTGTGACATAATTATTGTATCAATACATGGTGGTGATGCTGGTTCAATAGAATCATATAATAATAATTATGATTTGTCTAATATAAAATATAAAGATGATTATCTAGTTGATGCTGTGATAAATGGTCATACTCATACCAAGCAAACAGGTTATATAAATCGTAAAGATGTTAGATTACCATTAGTACAAGGAGGATGTAATGGTGCAGCTTTAGGAGAAATAGTTTTAAATATTGATATGGAAAGTAAAAAAGTAATAACAACTTATTCAAGTGTTCATGATGTTTATGAAGCAGATAAAAATTATGATTTAACTGTTGAAAAATCATTACAAGAATCAAAAGAAAACATAAAAGATGTACTAGAAGAAAAGTATGCTATTGCTACAGAAACAATTAATAATAAATACCAATTAATACCTTGGGTTGCTAACGTCTTAGTTTCTGGAACAAATGCTGATGTTGCTATTTGTAATACAGGTGGATTAAGGTCTACTGGAAACATAACTAGTGGTTTCCCTGTAACTATTGAAAATATGTATATGATAAATCCTTTTGATAATTACTTAATAATTGTAGAGGTTTTAGGAAGTGATTTATCAAGGTTCTTAGCAAATACATCAATATTTACTGGTTTCAAAAAAGGATTAGATGAAAGTAGTTTAGTTTATAATAAAACATATAGAGTTTGTGTTGTTGATTATGTTTATTATTGGGATACTTTCCCTAAAAATGATAAGGCTGTAACAACAAATATAATTATGCGAGATTTATTAATTATGGATGTAAAAGCTCGTGATGAGTTTGCACCTATAATGGATAGTGAGGCAAAAATTAGAGATATTTATACAAATTAATAAAAAAATAATGTTATTTTTTAGATGGAAAATAGTCTTGTAAATAAAGTCTATTTTTCATTTTTTTTAGCTGTTTAACATCAAAAATACTTCATTTTTTTCTTGTAAAGAGGAAGCAAAAGTGATATAATATATAAGTAGTTTTTAAAGATAAGGAGTAATATTATGGCAGAGAATAACTATATTAATGACGAATTATTAAAGCAGATTTCTGAAAAATTAAATGTGTCTATTGCACAAATTAAAGCTGTTTTAAAACTTATTGAAGATGGTGGAACTGTTCCATTTATCGCAAGATATCGTAAAGAAGTTACTGGTGGATTAGATGAAGATCAAATCAGAGCTATATATCAAGAATGGGATTATGGTCAAAAACTTGCTGAAAGAAAAGAAGACATAATTCGTTTAATTGAAGAAAAAGGAAAATTAACAGATGAGTTAAGACAACAAATTGTTGTTTCTAATAAATTGACTGAACTTGAAGATATTTATAGACCATTTAAGGAAAAGAAAAAAACAAGAGCAACTGATGCCAAAAGAAAAGGCTTGGAAGGACTTGCTGAGTATTTGCTTTCTTTCCCT
>HF988718.1:4116-24729 GCA_000431235.1 Coprobacillus sp. CAG:698
TAAAACAGGAGATGTTGTTTTAGAAGCTGAAAAATATGTAACTAAAGAAGTTACTCCAGAAATGGAAAAAGAAGGTTTAGTTGTTAAAAACGCTAATGAAGCATTACAAGGTGCTGAAGACATTATTGCTGAAATTATAAGTGATGAACCAAAATATCGTCGTTGGATTCGTCGTTTATTCCAAATGCAATCTTCTTTAGTTTCTCAACTAAAAGATGTTACTTTAGATCCAAAGCATACATATGAAATGTATTATAATTATCAAGAACCAATTAGTGAGATTAAACTTCATCGTATTCTTGCTATAAATCGTGGTGAGGCTGAAAAAGTAATTAAAGTTAGTATTTCAGAAGATGTAGAACGTGTACTAAGATTCTTACGTAAGCAAGTAATTAAAGATCCAGAATCTGTTACTGCTCCTTACGTTAATGATGCTATCGAAGATAGTTATAAGAGATTAATCAAACCTTCAATCGAAAGAGATATAAGAGCTGAATTGAAAGAAAAAGCTGAAGATCATGCTATTTCAATTTTCTCATTGAATCTTAAAAACTATTTATTAACTCCTCCAATGAAGGGTAAAGTTGTTTTAGGTGTTGACCCTGCTTATCGTACAGGTTGTAAACTTGCAGTTGTTGATGCAACTGGTAAAGTATTAGATAAAGGAGTTATTTTCCCTAACCAAAAGAATAAAGAAGAAGTAGTTAGTGATGCTCGTACAGAACAATCATTTAACACTATTAGAGCAATAATTGATAAATATAAAGTTGAAGTAATTGCTATAGGTAATGGTACAGCAAGCCGTGAAACTGAAAGCTTTATTGCTGATTGTATCAAACAAATCAAAAAAGATGTTCACTACATTATCGTTAATGAAGCAGGTGCTTCAATCTATTCAGCAAGTAAAATTGCTCAGGAAGAATTCCCTGACTACCATGTAGAAGAACGTTCAGCTGTTTCAATAGCTCGTCGTTTACAAGATCCACTTAGTGAACTTGTAAAGATTGATCCAAAATCAATAGGTGTTGGACAATATCAATATGATGTATCACAAGCAAAATTAGGAGATTCATTAGACTTTGTTGTGGAAACTGCTGTTAATAGTGTTGGTGTTAACATTAATAGTGCATCAATTCCTCTACTTACAAGAGTTTCAGGATTGAATGCTAAAACTGCTAAATTAATTGTTAATTATCGTGATGAAAATGGACCATTTAAGACACGTGAAGATATTAAAATTAAAGGTATAGGAGCTAAAACATTAGAACAAGCAATAGGCTTCTTACGTATTCCAAATGGAACTGAAAAACTTGATATGACAGCAATTCACCCAGAAAGTTATGCTGTTGCTGAAGAAATCCTTGCTAAACTTGGATTTACTAAAGATGATATCGGTTCAGAAAAATTACAAAAGGCTATTGCTAAACTTAATCGTAAAGAATTTATTAAACAATTCAATGTAGGTGAATATACATTTAATGATATTTTAGATGCATTTGTTGCACCTCTTAGAGACCCACGTGATAAATTTGATAAACCAATTCTTCGTAGTGATGTATTACATTTAGAAGACTTAGCTCCAGGAATGGAATTACAAGGAACAGTTAGAAATGTAGTTGACTTTGGTGCTTTCGTTGACTGTGGTGTAAAGGAAGATGGTTTAGTTCATACATCAAGAATGAGTAAGAAATATATTAAACATCCATCTGAAGTTGTAAGTGTTGGAGACATTATTAAAGTTTGGGTTGTTAATGTAGATTTAAAACGTGGTCGTGTTGAACTTTCAATGGTTAACCCAGCTCAATAAATAACTACTGCTAGATAATTTCTAGCAGTTTTTGTTTTTTTGCCCAAACAATAATATTCAATATTCATATATTATAAGTGGAGGTTATAAATATGAATAATGAAAAAGGTTCACAAAGTAATCTTTTTAGTCCAGACGATGCTTTGCTTTATGGGACTGCATTTAAATCACTTTATGAACCATATAAAAATTTTAAAAAAGCTAATGTAAAGATAGCTAATGAGAAAGAACGATTGCTACTAGAAGTACAGAAGTATGCAATAATGTGTCATGATTTGGGCTTATATTTAGATGTGTATCCAACTGATAAAGAAGCCGTTGAACTACGAAAAAATTATTTAAAACTTTGGGAGGAAGCTAAGAATAAGTATGAAGAAAAGTATCCTCCATTTGCAAAAAATTGTAAGAAAATTGATGTTACACCATTCCCATGGAGTACAACACCATTTCCTTGGGGTGATAAATAATGTTTACTTATGAGAAAAAACTTTTATTCCCTATAAATATCACTAAGAAAGATTTAGATATGGCCAAAGTGTTGTATACACAATATGGTGGACCAGATGGAGAGTTAGGAGCAGCAATAAGATATTTTAATCAGAGTTTTACAATGCCTGATAGTCGTGGGAAAGCACTATTAATGGATATATCAGCTGAAGAATTTAGTCATGTAGAAATGATTAATGCTATGATTGATGGTTTAATGAAAGGTGCTACAATTGAAGAATTAAAGGCACATGGATTAGATAAAATGTATGCTCAAAGAGGTTTGGATCATTTTCCTCAGGATAATAATGGTGTTCCTTTCACAACAGCTTATATAGGAGCAACTGGTGATGTTATTGCTGATCTATATGAAAATATGGCAGCTGAACAAAAAGCACGAGCAGTTTATGAACATTTGTTAGACCTAGCCAAAAATGAAGAAGTTATAGCTCCATTAATTTATTTAAGAGAAAGAGAAATTGTTCATTTTGCATTATTTAAAGAATTATGTGAGACATATGAGAAAAAAAGCGGAAAATAACCGCTTTTTCTTTTAAATGAAAATTATCTATGATATAATATACTTATTATAGCTAGAAAGGAAATCTGTTTATGATTAAGTTAGTAAATGTTTCTAAGTATTATCATGATGAGAATAGCGTTGTATTAGGATTATCAAAGGTAAATTTAGAACTAAATAAAGGTGAATTTGTTGCTATAACAGGTGAAAGTGGATCAGGAAAATCAACACTTTTAAATGTCATAAGTGGAATAGATAGTTACGAAGATGGTGAAATGTATATTAATGGTGAGGAAACATCTTATTACTCTAAGGAAGATTGGGAATTATATCGAAAAGAAAAAATAGGATTTATATTTCAAAACTATAATTTAATTGATAGCTATACTGTTTTAGAAAATGTAATTGCTGTAAAGTTAGTTCAAGGAGTTAGCTATAAGGACGCTAAGAAAAATGCTATTGAAATACTTAATAAAGTAGGATTAGGTAATTTTCTTAAACATAAAGCTTCAAAACTTTCTGGTGGTCAAAAACAGAGATTAGCAATTGCAAGAGCTTTATCAAAAGATACAGAAATTATTGTTGCTGATGAACCAACTGGTAATCTAGATAAACAAAATGGCAAAGAAATAATAAAACTATTGTATGAAATATCTAAAGAAAAATTAGTATGTATTGTTACCCACAATTATGAGGAAGTAAGTGAATATGTTACGAGAAAAATTAGAATTTATGATGGTGAGATTGTTGAAGATAGACATATTAAGGAGTATAAACAAGTTGATAATACGAAAATAAATGAGAAAACTAAGCATAATGTTAATCTACTATCATTTGCTTTACTTAATCTTAAAAACCAACCTAAAAGAACATTCTTCTTATTTTTAGTTGCTTTTGTTATGACTATCTTTGCATTTGCAATCTTTATCATAAATGATTTGGGTTTTGGTTCCGAAAATTATAAAAGATCAAATGAATACTTTCGCAATAATTATGAAGAAAGAGTAGTCATATCTAAAAAAGATAAATCAGATATAACTAGTGATGAGATAGATAAAGTGTTGAATCTTAAATATGTGAGAGGATATACACCTTATAGTAGTATTTTAGATTCTGAAAATAAATATGTTTCTATTTCTGATTATTCTGTAGGTTTTAGTACTACACAGGCAAATTGCAATGTTATAGATATAATTAGTGATAAAGATTTAGTAGCAGGAAGAATGCCTAATAATGATCACGAAGCAATAATTTCCATAAGTTATATGACAGAAAAAGAAGCAAAAGAATTAATTAGCAAAAAAATAACTTTAGAAAGGTTTAATGTTGATTATGAAATAGTTGGAGTAACAAATAAGCATTATGGTACAGAAGAAATGGTAGTGTATCTTAAAGAGGGAGCACTAAAAGGTATATACGAAAAGGTTTATTTCCAAGAATCAAATTCTATGTATATGATGATGTTAAATGATAATGATGGAAATCAATATCCTTTAGCCACTATTATTCATAATTTAGGATTTGAATTTCATTTAAAAGATGATTTACCTAAAAATAAAATAATAGTTTCTGAAAATATATATGGCTATATGCGTAAATATCTTGATAAAGGATATACTTTAACATATAATGATGTTAAGCTTACGATTGAAACAACTAGTGAAAACAATGTCATTTATTTGAGTAAATCTTATATAGAAAATGGAAGTAGTATATCTATTACAATAGATTCATTAGAGCACTATGAAAAAGTAAAAAGTGAACTTGATAAAATAGGTTTTTATTCAATGTCACCTTTTCTCACAAGTCCTGATTTAGGAATTGTGTATAAAATAGTTTTAGGTCTTTTCTTAGTATTCTCTTGTGGAATAAACTTTATTTTGATATATGTTGTTGGATATGTTGTAATTAGATCAATTATGCTTGCTAAGAAAAAAGATTATTCTATTCTAAGAACTATTGGTCTAAGTGTAAAGCAAGTACTTAATATATGCAAAATCGAAATAGTCTTTAGTTTTTTATTGGCATTTATTCTCACAACAATTATTTTCTTTATTGTTCGTCCAAGAATTGATAATTTGTATGTTAGAGGAATACTTATGAACATAAATGGTGGATTGATAGCAATAATAGGATTATTTAACTTGTTGTTGGGATTCTTCGTATCTCGTCGATTAACAAGAATGTTAGTTAAAAAAAGCATTATTTCTGGAATGAAAGTTGAATAGGTGAATTATGATAGTTATAAATAATCTTAATAAATATTATAATAAAGGCAAAAATAATGAAATTCATGCAATTAATAATACATCCATTGTATTTCCTGATAAAGGTTTAGTATGTTTGACAGGACCTAGTGGTTGTGGGAAAACTACTTTACTTAATTGCATAGGTGGTATGGATAATCCAAGTAGTGGCTTTATAAGTTACGATGGAGTAGATTTGACTAAAAAAGAACTTGATTTATACAGAGCTCAAAATATAGGATTTGTCTTTCAAAATTATATTCTTCTTCCTGATAGAACAGTTTATGAGAATTTAAAAATTGTTTTAAATATGTTTAATTTATCAAAAGAGGAAGAAGAGGAAAGAATTGAATTTGCTTTAAATGCTGTAAATATGTTTAAGTATCGAAAAAGAATCTGTGGACAGTTATCAGGTGGACAAATGCAAAGAGTTTCCATCGCACGTGCCCTTGTGAAAAGTCCAAAACTAATTATCGCTGATGAGCCTACAGGAAACTTAGATGAAAAAAATACTAAGCAAGTAATGGATATAATAAAAAATCTATCTCGTGAATGTTTAGTGATTATGGTTACACATGAAAATAGATTAGCAACATTTTATAGTGATAGAATTATAAAAATTGAAGATGGAAGAATTATTAGTGATAGCATAAATGATAGTAAAGGTATATTAACTGAAAAAGATGAAATAAATATATATCTTGGTGAAATGAATAGTAAGCAAATAAATAGCGATAATGTATATATTAGATATTTTTACACAACTGAAAAACCTAATATTAAAATTGATGTGGTTTATAAAAATGACACATATTTTATAAAAGCAAGTTCGGATAATAAAGTTAATTTTAAGTTTTTAACTGGAAAAAGTGAAGAGATACTTATTGAAGGTAAAAAACCTGTAATTCAAATTGATGATGTTATGAATGAGGATATAAAGTTTCCTCAAATAGATAAAAATAACACTCGTAAATCAGTAATTTCCTTTAAAGAAGCTTTTAAAGAAGCATGTTTATTCTTTAAAAAGATAAGAATTGGTGATAAAATAAAACTATTTGTTTTCTTTCTATCTGCGATAATGTTTGTTAATTCAATTGCTTCTTTAGGAAAACTAATTCATATAGATGAAACACAAGTAGTTCGTTTTTCGAAAGATATTGTTGTGATTGAAGAGTATAATTCATTTGATTCGAGAAAAATAGAAAGTAAAATAAATAAAGGTTTGTTACTTGCTAATTATCAAATATTTGATTCTATGATAAATTTCAATTATTTTTACAAAGATGGATATGTAAGAACAAGTCCATCAAGTCCTTTTCCAATAGAATATCTGAATGATGAAGATATTATAATTGGAAAAAAGGCATCAAGTGATGAAGAAGTAGTAATCGATAAAAAGATTATTGACAATGTTGCTGAAAGAACAATTCTTGGTAATCAACTTGAAAAACTGGGATACGAGTCATTAGATCAACTCATTGGACTAAAATATATAAAATATAAAAACATAAGTGATAAAGAATATACGATTGTTGGAATTACTGACACAGGCAGTTGTAATGTATACTTTACTGAAAATGCCTATAAACTTATGTATTTAAATGAATTGTATATGTATTCTTATGTTATAGGATATCAAGGATTGCAAAATAATATTATTGGACTACAAATTGAAAATGCTAGTAAAATACAGTCATATGTAGATATCACAACAGGTGAAACTACTATACTTGATATAAATGATTTAAAAGATAATGAAATTATTGTTTCTAAAGGAATGAATAATGATTTTATAAATCAAAAAGTATTTTCTAATTCAGCATTCAAATTTCTTTCTTCAATAAAAATCAAAGGTTATTTTGTAGATAACGATAATAACTATATGCTAGGAAAAATAGCTGGAAATGATAATTTAATAAATGCTTTTTATTATTCAAGCATTGAGACAAATAAATCATTTGTTTGTTTCCGTGATGATGTTGATAAAGTTGATGAAAATTATACAACTTATGATCCATATAAACGTGCATTAGAACAGCATAAAAATAATAATTTAACTTCCACTGTTTTCTCATTAGTGATGACTATCGTATTCTTTTCTGTTTCTTTAATTTTCTTAGTATTTACAATTAGATCTAATTTAATTTCAAGAATTTATCAAATAGGCGCATACAGAGCTTTAGGTATAGGTAAAGTTGATATATATAAGATCTTTATATGTGAGATTCTGCTTATGATGTCAGTATCATCATTCATAGGATTCATTAGCGGTTCTCTTGTGGCAACATATAATACAACAAGTATACTAATTAGTACAGCTTACTATCCTTGGTATTCGTGGATTATATCTTTTGTATTAATTGTTGGAATTAATTTGGTATGCGGATTACTTCCAGTAATATTAATGTTATTACAAACACCAGCACAGATTTTATCTAAGTATGATATTTAATAAAAATAAGTCTTAAGGTTTTAATAAACTTTAAGACTTTTTATTAAATATCAATTAATCTTGCATATATTTGTTTGTTTTTAGGAAGAAAGTGCTATAATATATATAAATAAAGGAGAAAACAACTATGAGTGATAATAATACAAAAGATACAAAGAACTTAAAAAATGCTTATTTTGTTACTTTGGATAACATATCAACCTATGATAATGGTGATACATTAACAATGGAAGATGCAATTGCCAAAATACAACTAAACTGGAATTTAGCTTCTAAGGAAAAAAGCTTAGAAAAGAAAACAATGTTACTAAATAACTGTATAATAACTATCAATCAGATTCAAGAGAGATTACCAGAGGAATACGTTGTTCCTGCTTATGTAGCTATACTTGAGTGCTTACTAAAACAAAATTTAGTGTCTGAAGCAATGGACTATTTAACTGATGTTTGCAGTTTTCTTGAAGAAGAAAGTGATGAAATTAAAACTAAATATGCTGCTAAGATTTTTGATATAGAAATAACTTTACAAAATTTAGCATATTGTAGTAACCAAATTGAGGAGTGTTTTAAACTTTTTCAAAATATTAATAATTCTTATAAATATTGTGAGAAAAATAGTAAAAAGATGCATAATTTTGCCGGAGCCAATGCTCTAATTGGTAAAATTCTATTTGAAGCTCAAATGCTAGATGAAGCTTATCAATTTATTAAAACAACTAATGATATATTAAAAGAATTATATGAAAAGAATGAGTGTTCACCATTTGAATTTGCAGGTAGTAGTTTCACATATGCAAACCTTTTTTATCAAAGTGGTAATTATGGGCAAGCTATAACACGTTTTAAAGAATTGATTGATTTTTGCGAAAGAAATAAATTTAATAATAAACAAAATATTTTAAGCATGACTTATAATTATCTTGGCCAAGTTTATGTATGTTTGAATGATTACGAGGAAGCTATAAATACATATAAAAAAATTGATGAGATAGTTTCTAAATATGAAGAAAATGATAAGTTAATTGATGAACGTGCAGATTATAGATATCGTATTGGACTAATTTATTATAAGTTCTTAAAAAACAATCAAGAAGCTAAAAAATATTTCGAAGAGGCCTTGGCATTTTTACAAAGAACAGTCAATCCTACAAACGAAACTTCAGATTTTATTGAAGTACTAGAATCTTATATTAACAATTTATAGCTCTAAAGGTAATCCTTTAGGGCTTTTTAATGACAAAATTTGATGATGAGTTCATTACCTTTTAAAAACAGTTATTATTGTACTTCCAAAAACTTTAAAAATATGTTATACTTTACATAAATAATAAATAAAACTAAATGAGGAGAATTGTTAATATGAAAAAATATGTATTGGCTATAGATCAAGGTACAACTACTACAAGAGCTATTATTTTTGATAAAGAGTCAAATATAATGGGTAAAGCACAAATGGAGTTTAGCCAAATTTGTCCAAAAAGTGGATGGGTTGAGCATAATCCTGATGAAATTTGGGAAACTACATATGAGGTAATTCGTGAATCACTTTTTAAAAGTGGTTTAAGTTTGCGTGATATAGCAGCAATAGGAATTACAAACCAAAGGGAAACAACAATCCTTTGGGATAAGAAAACTGGCGAACCAGTTTATAATGCAATATGTTGGCAAAGTAGACAATCTCAAGATATTTGTGAGAAGTTAATTGCTGATGGGTATGAAGATTTAATTCATAAAAAAACAGGTTTAATAATTAATCCATATTTTTCAGCAAGTAAAATTAAATGGATTTTTGAAAATGTTGAAGGCGTATATGAAAGAGCCAAAAATGGTGAAATATTATTTGGCACTGTTGATAGTTATTTAGTTTGGAAACTAACAAATGGAAAACTTCATATTACTGATCCATCAAATGCTTCAAGAACAATGCTCTTTAACATTAATACCTTGGCTTGGGATAAAGAACTATTAGAGATATTTGGTATTCCTGAATGCATTCTTCCTACAATAGTTAGTAATAGTGAGAATTATGGTATTGCTACAAAACTATGGGAAATAGATGAATCTACTGATGTACCTATTTGCTCAATTATTGGAGACCAACAAGCATCACTTTTTGGTCAATGTTGTTTTGATGTTGGAAGTGTAAAGAACACTTACGGAACAGGATGTTTTATGCTCATGAACACAAAAAACAAAGCTGTTTTTTCAAGTAATGGCTTATTAACAACGGTTGCTTGGAAAATAGGTGATAATTGTGAGTATGCTTTGGAAGGATCTGTTTTTGTTGCCGGTTCAGCAATTCAGTGGTTACGCGATGGCATGAGAATGTTTGCTAAATCAAGTGATTGTGAAGAATATGCAAAAAGAGTTCTAACAAGTGATGGTGTTTATGTTGTTCCTGCGTTTGTTGGGTTAGGAACACCTTATTGGGACAATGATGCTCGCGGTGCTGTTTTTGGATTGACGAGAGCGACTAAAAAAGAACATTTCATTACAGCAACTATTGAATCTATAGCTTATGAATCAAAAGATTTAATGGAAGTTATGAAAAAAGAAGCTCGTATAAAAATTAAATCTTTGGCTGTTGATGGTGGTGCGAGTGCTAATAATTATTTAATGCAATTCCAAGCTGATATTTTAGATTTGAAAGTATTACGCCCTAAATGCTTAGAAACAACAGCTCTAGGAGCTGCATATCTTGCAGGTCTTGCTGTTAAAGTTTGGAAAGATAAAGAAGAAATAATGAAAAACCACATGATTGAAAAGATATTCTTAAATAGAATGAGTGATGAAGAACGTGAAAAAAAATATAAAGGATGGTTAAAAGCTGTTGAGGCAACAAGAGTTTTTAAATAGGTAAATAATATGTTTGATGTAATCATTATTGGTGCTGGTGTGATTGGATGCAGTATAGCCAGAACTTTAAGCAAATATAATTTAAATACTTTAGTTTTAGAAAAGAATAGTGATGTCGGTGACGAAACTTCATCAGCAAATTCTGCAATTGTTCATTCGGGATATGATCCTCATCCCCATACTTTAAAGGCTAAATTTAATGTTTTAGGTAATAGATTATTTCCTACTTTATGTAAGGAACTTGATGTAGAATTTGAAAAAATTGGTTCGTTAACTATTGCATCAACAATAGAAGAAGTTGAAATATTAAATGAACTAAAAGAAAATGGTGATGCCAATGGTGTCGAAACAAGGATAATTGATCGAGATGAATTATTTAAAATGGAACCTTTCGCAACAAAAAAAGCAATGAAGGCTTTATATGCTGCTGATGCCAGTATCGTAAATCCTTTTGAACTTTGTGTGGCTCTAATGGAAAATGCTATGGATAATGGTGTTAAACTTTCTTTAAATGAAGAAGTTATTGACATCAAAAAAAATAATGATTATTTTAAAATAAAAACTAATAAAACAAATTATGAAGCTAAAGTAGTTGTTAATGCTGCTGGAATAAACTCTGATTTTATTAATAATCTTGTTTCTTCTAAAAAGGAAAAGGTTTTACCAAGAAAAGGTGAATATTATGTTCTTGATCATTTCTTAGAAGATTATGTTTCTCATACATTATTTGCTGTTCCAAGTAGTAAAGGAAAAGGTATTTTAGTTACAAAAACTACACATGGTAACTATTTGATTGGACCATCAAGTGAGTTTTCCTTAGATAAAGATGATAAAGATACAGATAAAGAAACCTTAAATAATGTCATTAAAGAAGCTTATCGATTAGTTGATTATATTCCTTTAGATAAGGTGATTCGTGAATTTAGTGGAGTTAGATGCTTCCACGAAAGTAATGATTTCGTGATTAACCAGCCGGTAGATGGATTTATCAATTTCCTTGGAATTCAATCACCTGGACTTGCTAGCAGCCCAGCAATTGCTAGGGAATGTGAACAAATGATCAGTAAATTAATACCTTTAGAGATAAACAAAAATTATAATCCATATCGAAGAAAAGTTATTAGGATGAATAAATTATCAATTGAAGAAAGAAATGAAATAATAAAAAAAGATTCTCGATATGGTCGTATAATTTGTCGCTGCGAGAAAATATCATTAGGCGAAGTTATTGATTGCATAGAACGAAACTGTGGAGCAACAACTATTAAAGGCGTAAAGAAAAGATGTCGCCCTGGATTTGGTAAGTGCCAAGGAGGCTTTTGTGAACCATTAGTCTTGGAAATTTTATCAAAAGAATTAGGAAAAAATCCATTAGAAATTAGATATGCAAATAAAGATTCTTATATTCTAAAAGAAGAAACAAAGGTGATAAAATGAAAATATATGATCTGATTATTATCGGTGGAGGCTCTGCAGGTATGGCAAGTGCTTTGGGAGCTTACTCAGAAAACATAAGAAATATTCTTATTTTAGAAAAAGATGCTTATCTCGGTGGAATTCTAAACCAATGTATTCATAATGGGTTTGGATTGCATACATTTAAAGAAGAACTAACAGGACCAGAATATGCTAGCAGATTTATTGAAATGATAAATAAATGCAATTCGGAAAATAATGATAGTATAATATGCAAATTGAATACAATGGTTTTAGACATTACTGAAGATTTGATAGTAACATATTCTAATGATAAAGAAGGTATTGTAATTGTAAAAGGGAAAGCAATAGTTATGGCAACAGGATGTAGTGAACGTACAAGAGGAAATATTGCTATTCCTGGAAGTCGTCCTGCAGGTATTCTAACTGCTGGATTAGCTCAAAGATATTTAAATATAGATGGATACTTGGTTGGTAAAAATATCTTCATATTAGGTAGTGGAGATATTGGGCTAATAATGGCTAGACGAATGACGCTTGAAGGCGCTAAAGTATTAGGTGTTTGTGAATTAATGCCATATTCTAATGGTTTAAATCGAAACATTGTTCAGTGTTTAAATGATTATGATATTCCTCTTTATTTATCACATACTGTAAAGAAAATAATTGGTAAGGATAGACTAGAAAAAATTGTAATTGCTAAGGTAGATGATAAATTTGATTTCATCGAAGGAACAGAGCTAGAATTTGCCGTAGATACTCTTTTACTATCGGTAGGATTAATCCCATCAAATCCACTTTTAAATCAATTACAGACAAAATTTGACGCCAAAACAAAAGGACCAGTGGTTGATTCTAATTATCAAACGTCAACAAAAGGGATATTTGCTTGTGGGAACTCTTTACATGTCCATGATTTAGTTGATTATGTTAGTGAAGAAGGAAAACTAGCTGGAATAAAAGCTGCAAAATATATTAAAAATTTACTTTCAGAGGAAGAAAAAATAGATTTACTTCCTGGAAATGGTTTAAATTATTTATTGCCATCAACATTTTATGTAAACTCTGGAGAGGTAATTTTAAAATTTAGAGTAAAAAAACCTTATGGAAAGAGCCAAATAATAATAAAAAATGATAACGAAGTTATTAAGAAAATAAATAAACTTTATCTTCTTCCTGCTGAAATGCAAACAATAACTATCGACACAAATAATTATAAAGGTGGTAAAATAACTGTGGAGGTACTTGAAAAGTGCGAGAACTAATTTGTATAGTTTGCCCTAGAGGATGTCATTTGAAAGTAACATCAGAAAACGATAACTATAAAGTAACTGGTAATAGCTGCCCACGTGGTGAGAAATATGCTATTAGTGAAATAACAAATCCTACAAGAATGGTTACTTCGACTGTAAGAGTCCTTGATGGTGATTTAACAAGACTACCAGTCGTTACTTCAAAACCAATACCTAAAAAAATGATTTTTGAAGTTATGAAGGAAATTAATAAAACTTATGTTTATGCTCCTATTAAAACTCATCAAGTTATAATTAAAAATATTCTCGGATTAGATGCTGATATTTATGCTACAAGAGATGTTATGAAAAAATAGTTCATACAATTTGCTTATAATAGAAAATATATCATAATAATTAAAAATATGAGGTGAAGAAATGTATCGCAAGTATATAGAAGGATTAAAGATATGGTATAAAAATGAAAATAGAAGACCTTTAGCAATTTCAGGTCCTAGATTTTCTGGAAAAACATATCTTGTAAAGACATTACTTGGTGATAGTATTTTGAATAAGCAATACATATATATTGATTGTGATAGAGATATTACCTTTTTAAAACTAATAAATAAAGGCATTAAAGTAGAAGAACTATTATCATATTTATCGATAAATTATAATAATATTAAGTTATTAATCTTTGATAATGTTGATGAAAACAAAACCATAATATCTGTTATTGAAAAACTTCATGAGTATTTACAGACAATGCCCATTGTTATGATTCAAACATCTAAAAAATATTATTCTAGTAAAGATACTACTTATATGAATTCATTTGATAAGATGACTATTTATCCATTGGATTTTGAAGAATATTTACTCGTTAGAGATAAATATCTTTACATAAATATAAAGAACCATTTCGAAAATGGAAAAAGGATAAACAAAACTATAAAGGAAGATATTTTCGAAATCTTTAAAGAATATCTTGTTATAGGAGGATTACCAGAAGTAGTAGTAACTTATATTGAAACCAAAAACTATGGTATTACAAAAGATGTAATTCAAAAGCTTTCTCAACAACTTATTAATGGATTTGGAAGAAATTATCTCAATGTTACATCTGCATATAATGCAGTAGAAGTGTTTCAAAATGTTTATGGTAGCCTTAACCAAAGTTTCTTTAAGGCAGCTAGTTTTGAGGGAACTTTACGAATTCGAGATATGAATATACCTTTGAATGGTTTAATAGATAATAAAATTGTATCATTAGTTTCAAAGATAGATAATATAGCAAATATATCATCTAATAATACTCATAATAAACATTTCAGAGTATATATGTATGATTTAGGAATATTAAATTATCAAAACGATGAAATATTTTTCAAAAAATCTATGGAAGAAGCTAAAAAGGCTATTAAAAGTGCTTTATTAGAAAATTATATAGTTAATGAACTATGCAAATATTTTGAAAATATAAAGTATGTAAAATTAAAGAATAAAAAGGATTTAGTCTTTTTATGCACAAAGGATGAGGCTTATTTTGCTCTTTCATATAGTAATACAAGAAGTTTCTTTAGCACCTTAAGTTTGCTTAATAAAGATAATATAATAATAAATGCTATAAAACTATATGATAAAATCCCTTCAAAGAAAATACGATCGGATAATGAAATAATAAATGATATCAAATTAAAGGAAATGCCTATATTTGCTTTATCATTTGTTTTAAATTAAAAAAAGGCTTTAATGGCCTTTTTTATATATTTCTTAATACTCCAAAAATAACTAGTAAGATAATTGAAGAAACAAGCAAGAAATAAAATAGGTTAATGTTTGTCATTTTCTTTCTTGAAATACGAATTAAACAAATTAGTGATGCGTATGATGTGATTATAAAAATACCTAGAATTATATAAATAAATATTTTAATCATACGATTAGATTCTCCAATAATGATTTTTTATCTTGTTTATTAAATATTCTCTTTAAACATGTGAATGAATCTTCAATCATTAGAAAAAGACAAATAGGAAAAACAGATACTGTGAAAAAGGGATTATAATTAAAAGCCTTTAGAAAGTGCAAATGAAGAAAAGAACTAAAAGCTCTTGTAACACCACATGCAGGGCACATTTTATTTGTAAGAATAAAGAACAAACAAATGGGTTTTCCATTTTCAAATTTTTCAGTAGGAGTAATTGTAAAATAGAGAATAAATGTGATATAGAAAATTATTCTTATAAGAGGAAAGATGTATTTTTGAAATTTACTCATAATTTATTACCTTATCTACTTATATTCTATCATATTTATTTTTTTATGGCAATAAAAAAACTATAACTTTTAAAATATTAAAAATTATAGTTACTATTTTAAATTATCTATTTGTTCTATTAGTACTTTAGCAATTTCAATTTGTCCATCAGCATTTGGGTGAATACCATCTAGTGATAAGTTTAGAAGAAAGTGAGTATTAAGAAGAAATATAGATCTTATATCTAACACAGGTACGTTGTATTTATTTCCCAGTTTAATAATAGTATCATTATAAACTTCTTGATGCCTTGATAGATTAGAAATATCATTGTTTAAGAAATGTAAAATACTAGGTTTATCATTTTTTTTACTAATGATATTATCGAAATAGCGGTTACTATCAATGGGAAAGAGGTTGGTTAGAATAAGTCTAACATTTTTTTGCTTAACTTTTATGATAATTTCTTCAAGTATTTTTGTGAATTCTGTTATAGGAGTTTTTGAATGGTGTTCATTTAGAGGGAATGCGGCAACTTGATCCCAGTTATAATCACTATCATTTCCTCCTAAAGAAATTACTAATACATTTTGTTTATTTTCATCTAAATTATTTAAATATTCATCAATTAGTTTTTTATCATAAACTCTTTTTAGGGTTTGGCCAAAAACAGATTTATTGTTAATAGAAATACCATAATGCTCTTCTAATAAGTTAACAGCATTATTTTCTACTTTTACAATCTTTCCGTCAGTAATTGAGACGCCTTTAGAAATAGAATCACCAAAAATGGTAATATTTTTATCCTTTATATTCCCCATTTTCATCACCATCATTTAAGTAAAGAATACCTAAGCAGTTTTCTCCACAATGACTAGTTACTGTACCACCTGCTAAAGTGATATTTACATTTTTAAAGCCTCTTTCAAGAAGGATGTTTCTAATTGTTAAGACATCTTCTGGACTTGCAGTTGTGTATGTGATAAAAACTTCTTCTAAGTCAGGTGTGTTGTGTGTTTCTAAAGTGTCTTCAACATATTTCATTATGGCTTTACTGAATTTTCCTAAATATTTCTTTCTAGGAGACATAGATCCATTCTCAACAACTATTTGTGGGCGTATTTTCAAAAGAGTTGCTGCTAAGAATTTAAGTCCACTGCAACGTCCTCCTTTATATAGATAGTCAAGACGACTTAAAACAAAACTTGTTTGATCGTTTGGAATTCTTTTTTGCACACGTTCGTATATTTCTTTTGGTTCAACTCCTTGTTTTGCAAGTTTACTTGCATAAATAGCAAGAAGTGCGATACCAGTAGATAAAACACGTGTATCAACGACAAAGATATTATCTTTACCTTCACTTGCTGTTACAGCGTTATTATAAGCACTACTCATTTCACTTGATAAAGAAAAGTGAATGATTGCATCGTAATCTTTTAAAAGTGTTTCAAAATGATTTTCAAATTGATAAACGTTAACAGCACTTGTTTTAGGTAGTATGTTTGTTTCTTCAACGTATTTAATGATTTCTGAACTTGTGATTTGTCCATCCAAATATGTTTTGTCACCTAAAGTGACACTGAATGGAACAACTTTTATATCATATTTTTCTAATAATTCATTTGTTAAGTCTATTGTACTTTCTGCGGATATTGCAATTTTCATATTAACCTCCATATATAAATATTTTCAAATTTACAATGGATATTATATTACTTTTTCATCAAAAAAACAACCTACACATTTCAAATAATTGTCTACATATAAATAATGTCATTCTACTTGTCTAAATTTTAAACTCTACTGGCAGTAGAATTCTCCTTTTAAAAGAAAAATTAACTTGATTTTATGTAAAAAATAAGATAAAATATATATATGGAAAATTTAAAGAACATACTAGCCCAAAATTTAGTTAAATTACGAAAAGCTTCAAATATGACCCAATCAGAACTCGCTGAAAAGCTAAGTTACTCAGACAAAGCAGTATCAAAGTGGGAAAGAGGCGAATCGTTACCAGATATTGAAATACTTTATGAAATATCAAAATTATATAATGTTACTATTGATGAACTTCTATCAGAAGAGGTGAAAATCAATCATACAAAGAAACTAAAGACAAAAATGAGATTTATTATTTCTCTTATTTCATCTTTACTTGTTTGGCTTATTGCTACAATTGTTTTTGTTTTTTTAGTATGGCTTAATCCAGATAAGGAGAGACAATGGCTTGTCTTTATATATGCTATTCCAGTTTCATCAATTGTTGTATTAGTTTTCAACTCAATCTGGGGAAATAAAATGTTAAATTGTTTAATAGTTTCTGTGTTGATGTGGACGATTATTCTCTCAATATTTCTCACGGTTCCTAAATTTGATAATTCTTATTTAATATTCTTTATTGCAATACCTGTGCAAATAATTATTCTATGCTGGTTTGGACTTTTAGTTTTAAAAGAAAAAGAAATAAAATTAAATGAATTATTGAAAATTAAAAAGAAGAAAAATGAAAACAATGATTAGTTAGTAGTCATTGTTTTTTTGTTGTCGTCTTTTTATTGAAAAAAATTAGGATTTAGTATATAATATTAAAGGGTGATAAAATGGTATACTTAGATTTCTCAGCAACTACTCCTGTATCTAAAGAAGTTTTAGATAAATACTATAATGATAATATTAATTATCCTGGTAATGCTAACTCATCACATTTGTTAGGAAAAAAAATCAGTGATGAAATAGATAAAACTAATAAACTAATTTTAAAACTATTAAATCTTGATGAAAGATATGAAGTAGTATATACAAGTGGATCTTCTGAGGCTAATAATCTAGTTATTAATGGCTTATTTTCGAAGTTTAATAATATTCATATTATAACTACACCATTTGAACATTCATCTATTTTAGCCCCATCATCATATTTGCAAAAGAAGCATGTTAGGGTTGATTTTGTTAATTTATTAGAAAATGGATTAGTTGATTTAAAACATCTAGAGAGTTTAATAGATGATGATTACACTTTAGTATCAATAGCATCAGTTAATAGTGAAATAGGTATATTGCAGGATATTGAAAAAATATCACAAATGTTAGAAAAATATCCTAAGGTTTTCTTTCATTCTGATGCAACTCAAAGTATTGGTAAAGTAGCTATAAATCTTGAAAATGTTGATTTTGTAAGTTTTTCAGCCCATAAGTTTTATGGTCTAAAAGGAATAGGAGCTTTAGTTAAGAAAAAAAGTATTTCTATTGATTCACAAATAAAAGGTGGTCGAAGTACAACAAAATATAGAAGCGGAACCCCAGCTCATCCATTAATATTTAGTTTAGGTTTTGCATTATCTTTAGTTTTAACAGATTTAGAAGAGAAAAACAAAAAAGTTTTGTCAATATATAATTATTTAAAAGATAGCTTACAAAAAATAAATAATATTTATTTAAATAGTAATGAATATTCTATACCACATATAGTTAATTTTAGCGTTTTAGGATATAATAGTATAGAACTTGTTCATATGTTATCAGAAAAACAAATATATATTTCTAACCATTCTGCTTGTTCTAGTGATAAAGAATTGTCGCATTCAGTGCTTTCGTTAACAAAAGATGAAAGCAGAGCCCGTTCAAGTATACGAGTTAGTTTATCGTATTTGACAACTAAAGAAGACATAGATTATTTAATAAAGGCTTTAAAGGAGATTCTAAAATGAATATAATTCTTGTTACCGCAATTTGGTGTCCTAGTTGTATAATTATGAGACCTAGATATCAAAAATTATTTGAAAAGTTTAATCTAAAATGTGTAGAACTTGATTTCGATGATGATGAG
Organism: Coprobacillus sp. CAG:698; assembly: GCA_000431235.1. GTDB lineage: Bacteria > Bacillota_I > Bacilli_A > ML615J-28 > CAG-698 > CAG-698. The sequence continues at coordinate 23,242 of HF988718.1, forward strand.
GAAGAAGTTGAAAAATTAAATGTTGGTAAAACACTTCCTGTGTGTATTATAATTAAAGATGGAAAAGAAAAAACAAGGATTATTGGGGAAAAAAGTTTAAAAGAACTAGAAGATCTTATTGAAATTATCTAAATATGAAACAAAAAAATAATTTAATTAAAACTTTAATAATTTTAATTGTCTTTTTATTTGTTTGTATATTTTCTTTGAATGTAAAAGCACAATCTATTAAGATTTCACAAAATAATAATGAAATAGATATTTATGTTTTTACGCAAGAAAGCTGTAAAAACTGTGCAAAAATGAAAGAATATTTAAATAGTTTAAATTTAGACTATGTTTCGGTTCATTATTATGATTATGAAAGTGCAGAATATAAGGATTTATATGAAAAAATGAAAGAAGTTTTTGTTGCAAAGGGAACAGCTTTTGGTTTTCCTTTCACAATCATTGGTGGAAAATATTATATTGGTTATAATGATTATATTGCAAAGTCAATTAGAAAATACATTACTATTTTTTCTGATGAAAGTTATAGTCAAAAAACACCTTATCATGATATTATAAAAATGTATCAAAATGGTGAAGAAATAAAAGATGAATACTTAATTAAAGATAAGTATAATATTCCTTTAATTGGTGAAGTTGAAGCTAAAGATGCTAATTTGTTTTTCGTATCAATTATCTTAGGATTTTTAGATGGAATAAACCCATGTGGGATGTGGATATTACTATTTATTTTGTCACTTCTCATTCCTACAAATGACAAAAAGAAAATTTGGATTTTGGGGGGAACTTTTATTCTAACATCAGGGATTTTCTATTTTGCGTTAATGATGGCTTGGATCAATCTGATGGGTCTATTTGATGACTCAAAGGTTCTACTAATTGTTACAGGAATCTTTGCTTTATTATTTGGAGGATATAATATTTTTAAATATATTAAGAGTCGTATAAAAAAAGAAGATGGATGTGATGTCCAAAGTGCTTCACAGCAAAGAAGAATGTCAAAAAAACTAAAGAAAATAGTTGCAAACGAAAAACTTTGGCTTGCTGTTATCGGTATTATTGGAATTACGATAACAGTAAATTTAGTTGAAGTAGCTTGTTCAGCTGGATGGCCTGCAATTTTTTCTAATATGCTTGTTGCAAGTCATGTCACAACAAAAGCAAGATTCTGGTATACGTTGCTTTATGTATTTTTCTTTTTGATTGATGACATAATCGTATTTACAATTGCTCTATTAACTCTTAAAGTAAAGGTTATAAGCAATGTACTTACTAAATATGCTCATTTAGTTGGTGGCATACTTATGATTATTTTTGGTATCTTAATGATCTTTTTCCCAGAATTTGTAACAATGTATTTATAAATTTATAATTTAGTGAGATAGTATAAAACTATCTCCTTTTTTAACTTATTATATAAGACATTAATAAGTAAAAAAAGCCATGTGTGCATGTGAATTCGCTTTTTTTCCTAAAAAT
>HF988719.1:0-16797 GCA_000431235.1 Coprobacillus sp. CAG:698
TATGTATTACCGCGGCTGCTGGCACATAGTTAGCCGGGGCTTCCTCATCAGGTACCGTCAGATATACATCATTTCCTATGCATATTTTTCTTCCCCAATAACAGAATTTTACAATCCGAAGATCTTCTTCATTCACGCGGCATTGCTCGGTCAGGGTTGCCCCCATTGCCGAAAATTCCCTACTGCTGCCTCCCGTAGGAGTTTGGACCGTGTCTAAGTTCCAATGTGACTGTTTTGCCTCTCAGCACAGTTACGCATCGTCGCCTTGGTGAGCCGTTACCTCACCAACTAGCTAATGCGATACAGGCCTCTCCCTAAGCGATGCTTGAAGGCACCTTTAAATATAAACACATGTGTGTAAATATCCTACCCGGTATTACGAACCGTTTCCAGTAGTTATACCAGACTTAGGGGTAAGTTACCTATATATTACTCACCCGTTCGCCACTGATGTACAAGTACATCCGTTCGACTTGCATGTATTAGGCATGCCGCCAGCGTTAATCCTGAGCCAGGATCAAACTCTCAATAAAAAGTTTATCCTTCTCCACCTGTTCTATTTAGTTTTCAAAGACCTTATTAACTGCTCTTTCGTTAGCAGCGTGTAATATTATACTACACTTCTTTTACGTTGTCAATCTTTTTTATAATTTTTTTGGTAAATTATGATATTTTTACCTTTATGAGTTATATATTCGTTCACAACGTCTTATATATTATATCATATTCACTTTCGAATTGCAAGTGTTTTTTAATCTTTTTTCTACTTTTTATTATATTCACATAATTATAATTTATTCTTTTATTTATATTTTATGTAAAATAAAAGTTTGCCCATAAGACAAACTTATTCATTTTTTGATGGTTTATAAGTAAATAATGAACTTATAGATGTATCATCAATAATATTTATGACTCCTTGCCCAAGTATCTCAGCAATACTTAGTTGAACTATCTTTTCATTTTTCTTTTCTTCAGAAAGTTTAATTGAATTTGTAGTAACAAATTCTGTAATCTCTGAATTTAGTACTCTTTGACTTGCATCACCTGAAAGAACTGGATGTGTGCAAGCAACATAAATACTCTTAGCGCCTCTTTCTTTCAGTGCCTTTGCAGCAGCTATTACACTGCCGGCAGTATCAACCATATCATCAACTATGATGGCATTTTTGCCTTCAACTTCACCTAGAACATTCATTACTTCAGCAACATTTGGTTTAGGTCTTCTCTTATCAATAATGGCAATTGGCGCATCAAAATTAAGAGCAAATTTTCTAGCTCTTGTTGTTCCTCCATGATCAGGAGATACAACCACTATATCTTTAAGATGTTTCTTTTTAAAATAGTTAACTAAAACAGTTGAAGCTTCAAAATTATCAATAGGAATATCATAAAATCCTTGTATTTGTGCCGCATGTAAATCCATCGCTATAACTCGTGTTGCTCCCGCTACAGTCAGTAAATCTGCCACCAATTTCGCTGAAATAGGTTGTCTAGATAATGCTTTTCTATCTTGTCTACAGTAGCCATAATATGGCATTATAATATTAATTGTCTTTGCAGAAGCTCTTTTCAAAGCGTCAATCATTATTAATAATTCCATATAATTTTCATTAACTGGAGCTGATGTTGACTGTACAACAAAAACATGATGACCTCTTACAGTTTCTGGTATGTTAATGTTTACTTCCCCATCCGCAAATCTTGCTAGATTACATTCCGATAGTTCAATTTTAATATAATCAGCTATTTCTTTAGCCAATTCTGGATTAGAATTTAGAGTGAAAATTTTAATTTTCTTTCCATGAACATTCGCCATAAATATAGTCCTCCCAATATGACATCTATATTATACATTATTTTACATTTTAATACAAAGAAAAAAATTAGTAAACGTTTTATATTGTTTCGAACGCTACCACTTTGCCATATTTTTCTTTTAGCTTTTCTTCACATCTTTGAGAATCTTCTTTTGTTTTAAAGATACCAAACACAGATCCACCACTTCCACTCATAAGCGAATATACTGCTCCATTTAATATTAAATCTCTTTTAATAGATTCAATTTTTTCTTTTTCTTCCGCCGATAAACCTTTTTCTAAATCATTGAAATAATTCTTTTTTTCATTATTCAGTTTACTTTTTTCATCTAGCAAGTCATATTTTTCATACATTTCTTTCGCAGAAAACATATCATTATCAAATATTATTACTCCAAATAGTTTTGCAAAACAATCATAAGGTTTAATCATGTCTCCAGTTCCACTCACATAAGATGGTTTATTATACATAAAAAATGTAACGTCAGAACCTATTTTTACTGAAAGTTTAACTAAATCATCAAAACAAATATTATGTTCTTTACCGAGTGCTTTTAGAATACAAGCAGCATTACTGCTTCCTCCGCCTAACCCTGCTTTTATAGGTATTTCTTTTTCTATCAATATTTTGTAACATTTGTTTACTTTATATTCACCTTTAAATATAGATAGTGCCTTATACATAATATTTTCTTTATACGGAATATCCATCCCATAAATAACATCACTTTCATTCTCTTCAATAGTTATTTTATCATATATTGATATAGGTACCATTATTGACTCAATTTTATGCAAAGTATCTATTTTCTCACATACCTTTAAACTTAAATTTATTTTGGCATTACTTTTTACTTTCAAATCATTAACCTCATTTTCCCGAACGTTTGCAATCCACTATAAGCGTCACGTCCATTTTCAATATACTTGTACAAATCATCACTACTTATTATTTTTGTAAATGAAGTTGTTGAAGCTTTTATTGCAATAATTGCAGGATCATAAGTGTGAACATTAATCCTTTTAGGTGAAGACGCAAAATCAGCTCCAGAAGCAATTAATGCTTCAAAATTTGATTGACACGCACCTGCAATTATTACACATGAGTTTTCTTTAACTTTTCGTATTTCTTTTACAACTTTCATAAAGTTTTTTGTATTAACATAATTATCTAGTTCTTTAATCCCTTTATTATTATATAAATCATGACCTGTAATCACAACAATATCGGGATCTATTTCCAATAGGTATTTTCCTATATCTTCACTCATTCTATTCTCGGGAATACATTTTCCATAAGCATAAATTCCTAATTCTTCATATAATTCTAAGCACTTATTCAAGTATTCACAATCACCATCTATATGCAATATTTTTCCTAAAACATATTTTTGTTTGGGCGATCTTTCGCTACGCTTTATTATATTTAAGTAGTACTTTTTATCTTTATTTTCTTCTTCTATAACTAATTTTTCATCTGCTTCTATAAGATTACGCATAAGTTCTTCTCTAGTTATACGATAATATACACCATAAAGCAAACATATAGTTTCTTCATGCTTTGTATACATTTTAAAGATTTTATATAAACATTTTTGCTTATCGTTTTTAATTACAACTAAACTCCCTACTTGCATAGCACCACCATTATTAGTATATGTTTATTAATAAATTATGTTCTCTTTTACTAGGGCTTCATAAATTTTAGATATTTGATTAAGTGATAAGCTTTCAGCACGTACTGACTCAGACAAACCTAACTCTTGCAATATTTTATTCAAATCATCTCGAGAAAAGTTTGTTTTTTTACAAATATTATTAGCAAGCGTCTTTCTCTTCATTTCAAAGATGTTTTGTATAAATTTTCCAAAAATAGGGTCGTTTTTTAAGGCAGAATCGTTTTTGTTGATTTCCATTGATACAATTTCACTATCAACATTCGGCACAGGATAAAAGCAATTTCGAGAAACGTTAAATTCTTTTTTCATTGTCCCATTTAATTCAATTAATACACTTAAACTTCCATATTCCTTTGAGCCAGGTTTTGCCGTCAGTCTTTCTGATACTTCTTTTTGTACCATAAACACCATCTTTTCAATATTCTTAGAATATTCTAAGAGTTTAAATATGATTGGAGTAGTAATATAATATGGAAGATTACTAACTACAACAATATTTTTTGGTTCTATAAAGTATCTCATTTCCTCATCTAAATCAACTTTTAAGAAATCTTTATTTACTATTTTTACATTGTCGTTTTTAATTTCTTCATTTAATATATTAACCATATCTTCGTCAATTTCAAAGCACAAAACTTTACCCGCTTCTTTAGCTAGAATCTCTGTCATCGCACCAATTCCTGGGCCTATTTCTATAACATTAGTTTCTTTAGTTATGTTCGCAGTTTTCACAATTTTCATGACAATATTTGAGTCAATTAAAAAATTTTGACCGAATTTTTTCTTGGCAAATATTCCGTTTCTATTTAGTATTTCAATAGTTTTATTTTTTGTAGAGATCATTGTAAAATAAATTCCATTTCTTCTTTAATTTTTTCAAATACTTCTATAGGATTTATTCCTTGGGGACATTTCTTTATACAGGTTCCACATTTTATACATAGGGACATATCTTCTTTATCTTTGATAAATTCTGAATACTCCCACTTCGCACTCGTCTTATTTTCATACATTGCATAATTATTATAAATCCTAAACACACCTGGGATATCTACATTTCGAGGGCAAGGCATACAGTATTTACAATTAGTGCAACCAACTTTATTTATTTTCAAAAGTTTTTCTCTTACTTCCGAGATAACTTTCTGCTCATCTTCGCTAAGCGGTTTAAAATCTATAAATGTATTTAGATTATCATCAAGTTGCTCCATTTCATTCATGCCACTCAAAATTACTTTGACGTCTTTAAGTGATCCTACCCATCTTAAAGCCCAACTAGCAATAGAAGCGCTACTTCTATCTGTAAATTCTTTGCTAATTTCTTTATTGAATGATGCAAGTTTACCTCCCTTTACAGGTTCCATAACAATTACCGGTATATTTCTTTTTTCTAATTCATAATAGCCTTTAATTCCTTGTTGAATGTTTATATCCATATAGTTTAATTGTATTTGTACAAACTCCCAATCGTAAGTATTCAAAATATCCATAAATACTTCATAAGAATCATGGAAAGAAAAACCTATGTGTTTAATTTTACCCTCATTTTTCCATTTCAATAATTCTTCATACATATTCCATTCTTTGAATTTAGCAAACCTTTCTTTAGAAAGTGCATGAACAAGATAAAAATCTATGTAATCTGTTTGTAATTCTTTTAATTGTTTATCTATTGTTTGCATCGCTTCTTCTTTTGTTTTATAACAGGCCATCGAGAATTTTGTTGCAAGAAAAAAACTTTCGCGTGGATATTTTTTTAATGCTTTGCCAACAAATGCTTCATTCTGCCCATCTGTATACGGAATAGCAGTATCAAAATAGTTTATTTTTGATTTGTACGCTTTATCGATGAGTTCTAAAGCTTTATTCTCATCAATCTTCCCATTAATGGTTTTAAATCTCATACATCCAAACCCAAGTAAAGATGTTTCAATATTTATTTTATCCCATTTTCGTGTTTCCATCATATACTCCTTATTTTAATATTTCATTACCTTCTTTTATTTCAATATCATTTATATTTCCTTCATAAATTATCTCTTTTAAATTCTTACAATTTCTAAAAGCATTTTTTTCAATTACTTTCACTGCTTTTGATATATAAATAGTTGATAATGATTCGCATCCATCAAACATTCCTTCACTTATGATAGTTATTCCCTGAGGAATAGAAAAACTTTCTAATGATTTACAATTATAAAACATATTAACACCCATATATTCCATAGTTTTAGGTAATATTATTTCTTTAACATTCTTTAAGCCATAAAAAGTTCCATTATGTAATACTTTTACATCACAAACTTCTATTCTTACTAAACTTTGAGGGACGACGTTATAGTCTTTATCGGCAGTTCCACCAAACAAGCGAACGAATAAATCGAGTGCAAAAACATTCTTAGGATCATCTTCCCTCTGATTACCTGTAAAAGGAACTTTAACGTATTCTATTTCATTACAGCCACTTAAAGCAGCATCACCTATTTTTTGTACGCTTATAGGGCAAACAAAATCTTTTAAACTTTTGCATTCGTAAAATGCTTTATCCTTTATTTCTTTTAGCTTGCTTCCTTCTTCAAAAGATATTTTTTTTAAGTTTTCGCAGCCTTCAAATGCTTGCAAACCTATAGATTCTACGTCTTTATGAATATATACTTCTTCTAAACCCAAAGCATATGCTATCGAATAATCGTCCACGTCTTTTGTTATCTCAATATAAGTGACTGTTTTAGGCACTAAAACTATTTTACCGTTTTCGTTATATAAAACATTTTTACTAACTGTCATTATTGAGTCATCATCAATAGTTATCTTTTCTAATTTACTTAATACGTTATTAGATTTGATACTAATTACTTTTAATGCTTTATTAATATGTAATTTCTTTATTTTATACGAATAATTTTCATCAAAAGATATTTTATACACTAAATTTTCATCAATGGTATTTGGTATAATATAATTTTCTTCACTTGTTTTTATATTTAAACTTAGACCTTCACTTGATAAAGTCATATCATACTTCGAAAATATTGAGACCTTTATAGAAGATATTAATCCTAAAATTAAACAGCCCAAGATTATTATTTTCTCACAAAAGTTATTAACAATTTTATTTTTATAATTCTTTATGAGTGTGTATCCGTAAACTACATCTATTGCAACTAAGAAAATAAATATATATGCTATTTTTAGTGTAATTATCATCATTAGAAAGTTAAAATAAATCAGGATAGAATAATTGATTATTCTTAATATTTTTTGAGCTTTTTCATCGTATTTTGATGTAAAATACCATTCAAAGATTGTTGAAAAAATCATTGTAATTGGTAATATAAATCGATTTAGAATACCAAAAAAATTATTTTTAGTTTCATTATTCAATAAAAAATCTCCAAATAAAATTTGTAAAAAAATTGATGTGATATACCCAATTACAATCCACATTAAAATATCTTTCATATATTTTAATTTTTCATTTGTTTCATATGCTTCCTTGTTGAAGACAGTATTTACGCTGCATACATCATTTTTATTCAAGCCACATTCTACACATTTTTCATTTTCAAAGTTTACTTCACCACATGAGCAATTCCAGTAGTCATCTCCCTTAAATGGTATATACTTAACCTTTTCTTTATCTACTTTATTTCTTTTTACAAATTCCTTAATAAATAAGTACTTTTCTCTACCTAAGAAATTAATAGATTTAGGTTTTACGATAGTTATTTCTTCATCTATTTCTTTTTCTTTACTTTCAATTAATCCTGATATTATTTTTATATCACCAATTACATTAGCATTATTAGTTTTTATTTTATACATTGTTATATTATCACTTTCAGATATATCAACAACATATTTATTCTGTAAGTACAATAAAGTTATTTTCTCAACATTTTCGTTCTTTATTTTTTTTAAAAAAATAGTTATTTCTTCATTTTGCAGTTCATAACCAACTATCATTACTGGAAAATCTTTATATATTCTATTCAATACTATCATATTAAAAAATAAAGAACCATATAAGTGACGCTAACAAATTTATTAATCCTGAAATGATTAATATTTTTTTAACGTTATTATAATCTTCATATCCTTCATCAGTTTTTTTACTATCATATCTTTGATATTTCTTTAAGTTTTCTTTTTCTCTTCTTCTTGAACGTATATTAATAGCTAATAGTTCAAAACAACCCATTAAGACTAACATTATTTCAACAATTTCATATCTATTATAAACTATCGCAAAAGGAAACCCCACAGCAATGGGAATTATAGTTAAAATAAAAATTATAATTGTTTTCTTCAATATAGGATTCATTATAACACCTCTTATATATTATAATATATTTTGTTCTTTTTTACAATAAAAACCCTAGGAAATCCTAAGGTTTTATTTTGTCCATTCATTTATTAGTTCTTTTGTTCCTAAAACAAAGTGTCCAGGTTTTATTTCTATCCATTCACAAGCGTCATAATTTATATCACCTTTATTGTATATTGTGTGATGCTTTTTAAGCTTATAATTTGGATCCGGTTGAGGAATTGCAGTTAGTAATGATTTCGTATAAGGATGTATTGGGTTAGAATATACATCATCTGCACTACCTAATTCAACAACATACCCTTGATGCATTACCGCAATTCTATCAGATATATACTTAATTATAGACAAATCATGGGCTATAAATAAATACGTTAAGTTTCTTTCTTTTTGAAGTTTCTTTAATAAGTTTAGAACTTGTGCTCTAATAGACACGTCCAAAGCAGAAATAGGTTCATCAGCTAACACTAGTTCTGGTTCTATAACTAAAGCTCTAGCTATACCTATTCTTTGACGTTGTCCACCACTAAATTCATGTGGGTATCTTGATAAATGTTCTGGAAGCAATCCTACTTCATCAAGTATTTTACATACTTTATTTAATCTATCTGTAGAATCTTCAAATAAATGGAAATTGTATAATCCTTCTGAAATGATATAATCGACATTTGCACGTTCATTTAAACAACTTGCTGGATCTTGAAATATCATTTGTATTTTTCGCTTGTTTTCCTTTTTTTCTTGTTTAGTAAGTTTAGTAGAAATTAATTTCCCATTAAAAATAATTTCACCATTCGTTATTTTATTAATACCCAAAATAGCTCTACTAATTGTCGTTTTTCCTGAGCCACTTTCACCAACTAACCCAAAAGTTTCTCCTTTATATATATCAAATGAAACATGATTACATGCTTTTACTACATTTTTCTTTACTTTAAAGTGTACATCAACATTTTTTACACTTAGTAAAACTTCTTTATTTTCAGGAGTTTTATCAACTACTTCTATATCTTTTTTTTCATCAATCATTTTTCTTTCCTCCTGAATAAATCCTAGCAACACGTTCAGGAATTTCACTTATAATTTTAGGACGTTCAACCTTTGGTGCGCGTGGATCTAATAACCATGTTTTAGCATAATGTGTCTCGCTTACTTTAAACATAGGAGGTTCTTTTACAAAATCTATTTTCATAGCATATTTATTTCTTTCTGCAAAAGCATCTCCGCGAATTACATTAAATAAACTTGGTGGTGTACCTGTTATAGAGTATAAATCTTCTCCTTTTTCTCCAAGTTGAGGAAGAGACGAAAGAAGAGCCCAAGTATAAGGGTGTTTTGGATCATAGAATATATCTTCACTTGTTCCATATTCCACAATTTGTCCCGCATACATAACAGCAACTCTATTAGCAACTTCAGCAACTACTCCTAAGTCGTGAGTAATGAATATAACTGTGAATCCATATTCTTCTTTTAATTCTTGAATTAAGTCTAATATTTGAGACTGAATAGTAACATCTAGTGCGGTAGTAGGTTCATCACAGATTAAAATATCTGGTGCGCAAGCTAAAGCAATTGCAATTACTACTCTTTGTCTCATTCCTCCTGAATATTGGAATGGATAATCATTATATCTTAGCTCAGCATCTTTTATTCCAACTCTTTTTAATAATTTAATGGCTTCTTCTTTAGCTTGATGCTTATCTAGTCCTCTATGTATTCTAATTACTTCTGATATTTGAGAACCAATTCTACGCAGAGGATTTAATGAAGTCATAGGGTCTTGGAATATTGTTGAGATACGTTTACCTCTGATTTGTTGCCATTCTTCATTAGTTTTGAATTGTGCTAAATCAACTCCTGAGTATAATATTTGTCCACCAGCAATTTTACCGTTTTCCTCAAGCATTCCCGTTAAACACTTTGTAAATACAGATTTCCCTGATCCACTTTCACCAACTATGGCAATTGTTTCACCTTTATATATATCAAGTGATATATTTCTAATTGCTGTAAGTATTTTATTACGAACAGAAAATTGTACTATTAAGTTTTTAACAGAAACAATTACATCACCTTTTTTTAAATTGCTATTACTTTGTATTTGTTGTATGTTATTTAATACCATATTATCACCTATCTATGTTTCTTTGGATCTAATGCGTCAGACAATGAGATTCCCATTAAAAAGAATGTAAATATTATCCACGCTAATATAGCTGCAGGAGCTAACAATTGCCATGGGCATTGTTGGAATCCTTTTGTTCCTTCTTCTAAAACAGCACCAATTGAAATTGCTGTTGATGGTAAACCTACTCCAAAGTAGCTCATTGTAACTTCGCTTGACACCATTCCAGGGATAATAAGAGATGTTTCAGTAATTACTACAGCAAGAATATATGGTAACAAATTCTTTACCATCATTCTAAACGGCGGAGTACCTAACGTAATAGAAGCTATATTATAATCTCTATTATTGATTATTATTACTTGATTACGTATAAATCGAGCAAGACCAAGCCATCCAAATAGTGATAGTGAAACAATTAATCTAATCTCTGGAGCCGTTGTAGGCAACGCCTCTCTGAAGATTGTTCCTAATAACATATAGAGAAGTAATCCTGGTATATTGGAAATTAAATTATATATCTCAACAAATAGTGGATCTAACTTTTTGAAGTATCCCCACGCTAATCCAACTAAAGTTCCGACAATTACAACAATTACAGAACTAATTAAGGCTAAAAATAGCGATTTTCTTGCGCCAATAAACACTAAGGAAAACATATCCCTACCTATTACATCTGTACCAAACCAGTATTCAGATGATGGTGCTAAGTTTTTATAAATAGATTCTCTTGAAGTTGATATCAATTCTTCATTAACAAACAAAGGAATTATTAATATGCATAGTAAGAATATTACTAATGAAATTAAAGATATAACTGCTCCAGGTTTCTTTATAAATGCTCTAAATACACTTTTCCAATATGAGTAAGGTTCAGCAGCTAAATGCTCTGATTGTTTTTCATTCAATTCAACAAATGTAAATAATTCGTCTTCATTTATATTTTCATCAGTATCAATATAGCTTTTATTATCTTCAGGTGGAAGAACATTTGTTATTTTGTAATCATCTATATTTCTCATATTTATTCTCCTAGTCGTCTTGTAATTTGATTCTTGGGTCAAAGAGTACCGTAATGATATCTCCTAACAAGAAAGCAGCCATACTCATAAGTGCATAAATTACTGTCATTCCTTGAATCATTGACATATCTATTTTTGAAATTGCATCAGTTAACATTTTACCGGTTCCATCAATACTCCAAATCTTTTCAACAAAGTATGATCCAACAACTGCAAAAATAAATGTTGCTGGGATATTTCTTACTAAAGGAACTATTGCATTTCTTAATACATGCGTATACATTATTCTATTTTCAGAAAGACCTTTTGAACGGGCAAACTTTACATAATCTGCGGTTAACTCGTCAACCATAAATCTTCTTAAATAAATTATTACTCCCGGAATAGAAAGGAATACCATACAAAAAATTGGTGGGACTAAAGAAGCCCAATTGTCAGGATCATATAGATATCCAAAATTTAAGGCTCCAAAAATACCATTTGGATCTGCAAATATTTCATTCATAAATAAATAGAATACTAATGATGGTATTGCATAATTTAAAACTATAAACACATTACCAATCTTATCAATTATTCCTCCAGGTTTTTTTGCCATAGCTATACCTAGTGGATAACCGATTAAGTATGTAAAGAATAATGTCCAAAGAGTCATTTTTAAAGAAATTCCAACTTTTTCTGCAAATAATACTTGAACAAACTCAACTTCTTTTATACTTCTTCCAAAATACGAAAAACCAGTCCAATATTTTAATACTTCACCTTTATCATTCCATCGATAAGGAACTTCCTTATATATAGGTAATACCCAATAAATATATTGGAATATGTTTCCAATCAAAGACACTTTATTACCATTTCTATCATATCTACCCACTGAAGCAAGCTGAAACTTACGTAAATTTTCAGCAGCAGTTCTACTTTTACTAAGTAGTTTATTATAGGTAGATATATCATATAACTTTTCATCAGGTATTAGTCTAATTAGTGCCGTAACAACTGCAATTATTAAAATAGCTGTTAAAAGCGATCTTAGAACACGTTTTAAAATGTAAAGAAACGTTTGGTTATGTAATGCTTTCCAAATTTTTCCAAAAATTTCTGAACCACTTTTTCGTTTATAAATTTGCACATCATTCATTTTTATCCCTCCGTATGGTGTTTTTTATTTACATTATACAAACGCTGATTATATTAATTAATATATCATTAAATCTCTAGAATGTAAATAAAAATTTTATTATTTAGATAATTAAGAGGAGTAAGAAACTTACTCCTCTAATTTTTTATTTGTCTTTTCCTTCATGGTAAGCTTTTGTAATTGCATTTCTAATTTCTTTTGTAATGATATCAGCTGAAACTACAACATTCTTTAGTTTATCGCTTGTCAAACCATAAGTAGCTCTACCAGCTTGCCATGGAATAGTTCTTGATACAGATGCTACATATCCTGATTGAGTTAACCATGGAATAATAATTGCATCTTCATAAATTAAATGATATTCTGCTTCTGCAAATGCATAATATCTATCAGCAAGTTTAGATGAATCTGTAATTGCTGCTGCTTTATTATAAAGTTTAGTATAATCACCAAGGATTTTTTCTTCTAATTCTTTTGATTCAGGAGTTACAAATCCTAATTGATTAACCATATCTCCACCAACAATCATAGTGTGTAAGAATGTTGCTGGGTCAGCATAATCTGGACCCCATCCTGACCACATTGAGAAGTCATAGTTGTTAACAATTGAACCCCAACTTGTATCTTGAGTATCATCAGTAGGATAATTACTTTGAATGTCTACAATACCAGTAGCAATTGACTCTAAATTGTTAAGCATTTGCAATTGATAGTTTTCAACAGTAAGATTTCTATTACCAATAACATCAACTTTGATTGGGAAATCAGCTTCTGTTAATGCACCAGATTCGATTAATTCTTTCTTAGCTTGTTCAAAGAATGTCTTTGCTTTTGTTTCATCATAGATTGGGTCACCTTTTTGGTTGATACCAGTTAATGTAACACCAGTTGTTCCTTGTTTTTTGTTATAAACTAAGTCAACAACGTCAGCATAATCGCTTACTTCTACACCATCATAGTTATGAGTAAATTGAACTAATTCTCTATTAGTGTATCCTCTCATTAACCATTCATAAGGTTTAGAACTATTATAGTTTTGTAAGAATAATTCAACTTTTAATCCATATAGGAATCCTTTACGGAAGTTTTTATTAGCTAAAGCTGTTGCTGTTGCTAATTTTTCTCTATCGCTCTTAGCTAATTTATTATCATTATATTCATATGTAGTACGAACAAAGTTAAAGTAACCAATAAAAGTTGAATCACCAACTGATAAAACTGGATTACATAATTCACTTGCTGGATTTAGAACGTCACCTTTACCATCTTCACCAGCAACATATTTGTTATATCCTTCAACGTCATCACCAGATAGGTTTACACTGAATGAATCAATATCACCTTTTTCAAACCATTTACGAGATGTATCTTTAGTATTGTTTGATCCATAATAAATCTTAGTTACTTTGTCAACATATACATGTTCAATATCATAATATTTATCATTCTTAGCATAAACTATTTTATTTTCATAAATGTGTTCAACAACTCTGAAAGCGCCATTTACTAGAATGTAGTTAACAGTTTGTCCAAAATCTGTACCAATTTCATCTAAGTAAGCTTGATCAACTGGTAAGAATGGAGAATAAGTTAAGCTTGATAAGAAGTAAGGAGTTTTAGTGTATAATGTATATTCAACTTCATATTTAGAAATTGCTTTAACACCAACATTTTCAAACTTAGCAGCTTCTTTGATTTCATCTGTAATTTCAACAGCTAAAGCTTTTTCATCATCAGCTGTTAATTTCTCACCAGCATTTTTTTTAGCTTCAGCATTTTCTTTTGCTTGAATAATTGAATTTGCTTCATAATATTCTGCAGATCCATCGATTAAACCCATAACGATACCAACTGTTCCTGATGCGTTAGCTGGATTTAATACATATTTAATTCCATCAACGAAGTTTTGAGCAACAACTTCTGAATATTCTGCACCAGTTTTGTTATCAACCCAAGCAACTCCTTCTTTTAATTGGAATGTCCAAACGTCTTTTTCTCCCTTTGCAGATTGCTTGTAACCTTTAGCAAGAGCACCTTTTAAGTTACCATATTTATCATTTTCTACAAGTCCATCAACCATATTTGTATAGTGTTCTGAGTTGTATGTCCATGTATTAGTTAAATAGTTTAACTTATAGTTATCAATTTCAGTTACATAAGTAGTTTTATACTCGTTTTTAGTTTTAATTTTTTTACCACCAACAGTATAATAACCTTCTGAATCAATAGGTCCATTTTCATACTCACCATCTAATGATGTGTAACCTTCTTTTAATGCTGTATTTTTTGGTTTACTAGCATCATATTTGAAATCTGTTTTGTTGTTTGGATTTGGTTTATCAGGATTACAACTTCCACAAGCAACAAGTACTAATGCTAATACACATACAGTAATAAAACTGAATAATTTAATTAATACTTTTTTCATCTATTTAATCTCCTTTCAAAAGATTAGTTTTATTTTACTATATATTTATATGTTTTGTCAACTAAAAGTTGCATATTTTTTAAATGTAAACGCTTTAAAAATGCATTTTACTGCAATTTTCGCTTTTTTATGATTTTTACGTAAAAATATGTGAGGGTTTAAAACCTCACATATATTATTAACTTATTTTATTTCATTTATACTAATATAAGTTCCAATTCTCCATCCGGCTGAAGCAGAATATCCATAAACTGGAGCAACTATTTCAACATATTTTCCATCTAAAGCTTTCATTTCTTTTTGATATAATGAAGTATGTTGATAATATGCGGCTTGGCAATCTGCTTTTTCATTGACACCTAAATAAACATTAGTAAAATCACCATTTTTTCTAACTGAAACATAGCATTTAAACTTAACTAATTGTCCATAGAAAGCACTTGAAGAAAGGCCTTTAATTTCTTCAGGAGTAAGTGTTGTTTGTGCTGTTACTTTTTCTGCTAAATCTTCGATTTTAGCTTCTACTGCTGCGCACACTTTTATTTCTTCTGTTAATTTTTCAGCTTCTTGAACATTTAATTGAGGAGTTATTTCTTTATTATTATTATAATAAACAGTTGTTTTTACTAAGAATCTTGCTGAATCGCCAACTGCTAAATTATATTTAGAAATTTCAGATCTTACAAATGTAACTCCACTTTCATCTGCTACATAGAAGTAACCTTTCTTTTCAGTATCAAGAGCAATAACTTTTGCTTTAATTTGGATTATTTCATCTTTTGCTGATAAAGCAATTTTAGTTGCTTCTAAAACAGTTTTAGTAGTTAATGGTAAAACTTTGAATGTTAATTCAACTGTTTCTTGTACATCATTTAATTTAATTGTAACAGTTACTTTAACTTCTAATGTTTCTACAGTATCTTGTTTAAGAATCTTTCCTTCATTTGATAATACTTCAGGTTTTTCAGAAACCCATGTTAAAGTTGCCCCATCAATTTCAGTTTTAAATTCTGCATCACTAGCAATTTCTTTGCCCATTTCGTTAAGTTGGTTTGCTATTGCAGCAACTATTTCTTTGTCAGTTAATTGTGGTTTTTCTGTAACTTCAGCTTGTGCAATAGGTACAAATCTCTCATAACCATTTGAATGCGTATCCCAAATAATACCAGTTACCTTTACATATTTACCAACTTTGTCAGCAAAACTTTTTAACAATTCATCAGTCATTCCTTTGTCATATAACACTAGACATTCTTTTGTTTTAATACTTTCAATATTGTATTTATATCCACTGCTGAATTTATCTTCAATAATTATTCCTTCAATTGTAAACACTGTACCAAAACGAGCACTAGCTCCTGTTCCATCAATATAAGCATATTTTTTAACTTCTTCAATAGTAGATTCTTTAGCTAATTTAGAAACATCATAACTACTTACTTCATTTAAAACTTCAGTTTCTGGTTCAGTCATTTCAATCATTGAATGATATAATGTTTTATTTCCTTTTACAGACACTTCGTTACCAACTTTTAATGCTTTTCCGGTTTTATCAGTTACCTTATCTGCTTTAGTATACACATAAAGGAATGAATTTTCTGCATCTGTCATCCAATAGCCTTCAGGGCAAATTAAATAAATCGTACCTTTAATTGTTACAGTTGCGCCACTAGCAACTTTTGATTTATCCATAAAATCAGAAATTGTTGTTTCTTGTGATTCAATAATATTTGTATAAATTAAATATTCTTTATCAACTGAAGCACCTTCATTTAATCCATGAATTGTTGCAGTTAACTTAATTTCTTTTCCACCAGTTTTTTTAACAACTAAGAAATATTTTCCATCAATTACTTTTACTTCACAATACTCGTTTTCTTCAACTTTCCATGTCACTTTATAAACTACATTTATTTGATTAGGTAATTCTGTATCTTTTGTGAATTGTTCATTTTCTAACACAATGCTCATTTTTTCAAGCTCTTTAATTTCTTCTTCAACTGGATTCTTTTTTTCTTTACAACCAACAAAAACAAAACATAATGTTAAAGCTAATAATAATCCAAATATTTTTTTCATTTACTTTCTCCTCATATAATTTATTTTTCTAGCATCACAAAATCTTGTTTTGTAAAACCTTTTTTCTGATTACAAAGCATTAATTGGAATGACTCTTCATATTTAGACACACCACCAATTATTGAGTAGTATTCTCCAACAACAACGGATTCGCGGTCATATTTTGGACGTGT
>HF988719.1:16813-48416 GCA_000431235.1 Coprobacillus sp. CAG:698
ACGTGTGCTTCCATCAATGCGAATATTAAATTTTTGTCCACTATCTGTTGCTACAGCTATTGTATAGGCATGAGTTGAAGGATTAAGAGCACCGACACCTAACACTTTAACTCTATTAACTTTAATTACCAGTCCCTCAAGACTTGCAAAATCAATTTCTGTTTTACCATCAAATTCACGATGTTCAGAGTCTTTACTTCC
The DNA here is from genome assembly GCA_000431235.1 of Coprobacillus sp. CAG:698. Taxonomy (GTDB): domain Bacteria; phylum Bacillota_I; class Bacilli_A; order ML615J-28; family CAG-698; genus CAG-698. Next base: position 17,015 of record HF988719.1, read on the forward strand.
ATCAGATTCCACAATTGTTTCGTACTTGCTTGGATTAGTTAATTGGAATCCATATACGTCACTCTTTGCACACATACATTGAAATGATAAAACTGTTCCTAATGGTATTTTAGAAAAAGTAGTGCCATATCCAACAAACATATATACACCAGCAGTTTCATATTCACCAGTTACATCACTTGACGTTTTTTCGTAATCTTCTAAATAAATATTATCCCCATTAATACGAACTATACGAGCCTTTAATTTTAGCTTTATTCCTTGTGTTGAAGTGTATTTTTCTATATTTTCTTTTAAATAAGCAATAGTTATCTCATGAACGCTATAACTATAATCGAAATTAGGATCTTTTTCTCCAAACACTCTTCTTCTAGTTTTAGCGCTATTTTCAGAAGCTAAATTAAACGTTGTACCATATTTGCCAGCGCCTTCATTATCTGTAAAATCAGAGTAACATTGTTCAACAAGTTCTAGATTTAATAATCTAAAGTCCTCGCTTGTGTTATTACGATACCAAACATATGCTAAGTAACGTTTCCCTGTTGAATCCTGTACGGCAGGTGAATCTACTTTTTCACTTTCACAAACTATTTCTTTGGCATTCAATAATTTGTCAGCAGTAAAACTGCTAGCTTCTTTTCCCCATGGGTCAATTTTACCCGTTGATTCAGGAGTATTTATCATAAGGAATCTTGCAGTAAAATAAGTTCCATCAGTATCACGAAAATGAGCTGTATCTCCATCAACTTTTTGAGCTAAAGTTACTTTCCCAATTCCGTTTCCTAAAAAAGTTTTACCTTCATAAGAAGCTTCAAGTTTTAGGTTATCTGTTAATTCAGTTTTAAGTTCTTTTTGTACACACCCCATTACTACAATAGAAAGTAAAACTATTGCAATAACAAGGATTTTATTTAAAAATCTTTTGATTTTTTCCATAGTTTTTTAATTACCTTTGATAAGCAGGTCCCAAATTTTTAATTGTTTCGTTTAAGACAGTTCTTATATCTTCTTTTTGAACAATAATTCTACTAAATGCAGAACCTACGCTTGTACGAATAGTACTTGAGCCTTTAAATGCAGGGTCAACAAACATTGAGTAACCTAACTCTTCACCACGATACTTCTTAGCTGCTTTAGCACTATCAGCATGTGTTTTATATAAAGGGTTTTGCAAATATTTTTTGTAAGTTTCATCTTCGTAAGCACTTTCTCTAATTGGAAGATATCCACCAGCACTCATACAGAATTTTACTGTACTTTCAACACTTGTTAAGAATTTAATAAGTTCCCAAGCTGCTTCTTTTTCTTCTTGAGTTGCACCTTGTGAAAGAATACATACGTTAGTTCCTTGAGAAATAACATATTTATGATCTTCATCTCTATATGGAACAGGTTCAATACCGATTTCGAATTTATCTCCAGAAGGAACGTTATATCCAACGCCAGCACTTGATCCGATTGTGATTAAGCATTGTAAGTTTTTAAATGCATTTGAAGCATAGCTTTCATCAAAACTTTCAGCAACACTAAAGATTTTTCTCTTTGCTAAGTCTTGGAAATATTTTAATCCTTCAACTGTATCGTTAACATTTTCTTCTTCATTAAATACTGCATATCCTTTTGAAACAGAAACTTTTTCTGTATATTTAGCATCCCATTGACGTAAGATTGTGATAAATGCATTGTCAGTTGAATCATATGCTATAGGATAAAATGCACCTTTGCTTAGATATTCACTAGGTTTTTTATCGTCTTTTCCTAAAACAGGTTCATCGTTATATTCTAAATTATCAAGTTTTTTCTCTGCGCAATCTTTTAAGATTTGCTCGCCTAATGTTTCAACTTCTGCCCATGTTGTAGGAACTTTATATCCCATTATATCAAAAACAGTTTTGTTATAAATCATAACTTCTGTTGATTTGTTTAAAGGTAATCCATAATATGCGCCTTCACCATCATCACCTAATTGGTTTTCTGGTAAATAAGCTTTTACAAAGTCAGATAAATCAAAGTTATCTCTTTCCATATATGGAGTTAAGTTTTCTAGTCCATTTCCAGACAAATATACTGCAAAATGGTCAGGGTAACCAATTGTCATTGTTGGACAAGTCTTGTTATTTAAATCATAAATATTTTTTGTAAGCAAACCATCATAACCACCACTAACTGGTTCTAATTCAACTTTTATTTCACCTTCATGTAGTGCTTCAAATTCTGGAAGAATTTGTTGTAAAGCATTAGAAATAACACCACTAGGAACTCTGAACTTTACTGTTGTTCCTTTGAAAGTAGGTTTACACGCAACAAGAATTAGTCCGCATAAAACAGTAACAATTAACATTAAATACTTTTTCATTTTTTTCTCCTTTTGTATATATTTTTTTATCCTTTAATTCCACTACGTCCAACACCACTCATAATATATTTTCTTAATAAGATAAATGCTATTAATAATGGTATTGTTATTAAAGTTGATATAGCCATTTGTTGATTTATAACTCTATCAGGTCCTGAAGTACTGATAGTAGCACTGAAGAAGTTCATTAAACCATTACTAATTAAATAATGATCTGCTGCAGTTTCATCAGTCATTAATGATGGCCACATATACGCGTTCCATGTTCCAATCATACTTAAAATTATGATTGTAATAATTGATGATTTTGCAATAGGTATCATTACTCTAAATAAGTATTTGAAATCTCCTAACCCATCAACCTTAGCAGCTAAATATAATTCATTAGGTATTTGTTTAAACGTTTGCCTCAAATAGAATGTGTAAAATACACTAGTCATGAAAGGCAGTATCAAAACAATATATGTATTTTTAAGTCCACTTAATAATTGATAATTACTTATGATATATATTTCACCTGGAATCATCATTGTGGCAAGTAATAAACTAAATAAAACTTCACGTCCTTTAAAGTTTAATCTTGCGAAAGCAAATGCACCTAAAACTACAGTAATAACAGTTCCTATCGTCGTAAAAATTGATACTAAAATTGTACTATAATACATTGTAAGAACAGAGTATTTCTTTTCATTTATTGATAATACTTTTATATAGTTTGCAAATGGTCCTAAGACTTTTCCATTTTCTTTGTAGTTTCCTGAAAAGTAATCAGAAGGGAAAAATATGAACCTGTCTGATGTTACCTCAACTTCACTTTTGAATGATGTTGTTACCATGTACAAAAATGGAAAAACTATAAAGAAAGCTATTAATGTTAAAAATGTATACATTAATATGTTATTAATTAACATTTTAGTTTTATACTTTTTGACTTCTTCGGAACTTAAATATAATTCTTCTAAATCATGCATAATTAAGCCTCCTAATAGTGAACTCTCTTTTTAGAAACTTGCATTTGCACTAGAGTTATAAGCATAATTATGAAGAATAAAATTAAACTTCCTGCTGCTCCAATTCCTAGTGGAGTTCCTAAAGCTGGGTCCATTTGATCATAAATGTAACCTACAACAGTTCTCAATAGATTTGGATTAGATTGAGGACCATAACGTCCTGTTCCAAATATTGAAATAACACTTGAATAACATTTAAACGCACCAATAAAAGATGTAATTGTTATATATAAAATCATTGGTGAAAGTAGAGGAATAGTAATTCTTCTGAATACTTGCCATTTAGATGCAGCATCTATTTGAGCAGCTTGATAGTATTGTTTATCTATTCCTTGTATTCCTGATAAGAAAACAATTATCTTAAAAGCTAACCCATTCCAAATAGAATACAATGCTAAAACAAATAGTGCACTTGCTTTTGAAGCTCCTGCAGATGTCCAAGATATTTCTACTCCGAATATTGAATTTATAATTCCATATTTACTAAACAACGCACTAAATACTAGTCCTAATGCTATTGTATTTGTAACATATGGAAGAAAGAATATTGTTTGAAATAATTTTTGAAATTTTTTTATAGAGTTTAATCCAACTGCTATTGCTAAACCAATAATTATTGTTAACGGAACAGTAATGATAACTATATAAAGTGTATTCAATAGGGCAGACCAAAAACTATCAGTACCCGTAGAAGATAATATAGTAATGAAGTTTTCAAATCCAATTCCATAATATGTTCCTGGATACATTGTATATCCATTCATAAAGGCCATTCTTAGTGCATTGATAATAGGCCAAAATGTAAAGACAGCCAATAATCCCATTGGAGCAATTAGGGCAACAACCGCTCTCCATGTATCATTTTTAAATTCTAACATTAAACTATACGTCCTCCGTCTTCATCATCGTTAAATACAAATATTTTCTTGTAATTTATTCTTATTTGTTGACCTTCTTCATAATCTCTTAGACTTGGAACAATCAATCTAATTGGATTTTCATATTGTTCTAATCTACATAAAATCATTGAATCACGTCCTATATGTTGAATTATTTCAATTGTAGCACGAATAGGTCCTTGTTCATCCACTTCAAAGAATTCAGGTCTTAAACCAATTTTAACTTTTCCGTCTTTAATGCCGCTTACTTCTTTAATTACATCACCATTTAATAGTTTTAGTTTATTGCTAGCAATTTCGCCATCAATAATATTAATAGGTGGGTTTCCTAAGAATTTAGCAACAAATAAGCAGTTTGGTTCATCATATACTTTTTGAGGAACATCTTTTTGTTGTTCAATTCCATGGTTCATAACTACTATTTCATCAGAAATACTCATTGCTTCTTCTTGATCATGAGTTACAAAGACAGTTGTAACTCCTGTTTCTCTTTGAATTCTCTTAATTTCTTCACGAGTTTGCAATCTTAATCTTGCATCCAAATTCGAAAGTGGTTCATCTAAAAGTAATACTTTTGGTTTTTTAACCAACGCTCTAGCTATTGCAACACGTTGTTGTTGTCCACCAGATAATTCATTAGGTTTTCTTTCAAGAAGTTCTCCAATTTGAACTAGGTTTGCAACTTCTTTTGTTTTTTCTAGCATTACTTCTTTTGATAGTGCAGGTTTAATTTGTTCTAGAGGGAACATAATATTTTCTTTAACAGTCATATGTGGATATAGCGCATAATTTTGGAACACTAATCCAATTCCTCTTTTTTCTGGTGGATAATTTGTTACATTTTCATCACCAAAATAAATTTCTCCACTTGTTGGTCTATATAGGCCAGCTATCATATAAAGTGTAGTACTTTTTCCGCAGCCACTTGGTCCTAGTAATCCTACTAGTTTTCCTCCTGGAATAACTACATCAAAATCGTTTACGGCTACTACCATTTCACCGTTTCCATTTCTTGAAGGAAACTCCTTCGTTAGATGTGATAATCTAATATCAATACCCGTTATTGTTTTTTGTTTTTCTTCCATAACAATCTCCTTTTAGATGTCCTTTTACATTATAACATAATATTACATATTTTTCAAATACTTTATTTATCTAGTTTTTAATTTTTTATAAAAGTTTATTCAATAATCATTTAATTATTTCCTATTAAAGAAAAAAGGTGCTAATACGCACCTATATTTTTTTAATGCCTTCTAAGGCTCTTATCAAAGTTATTTCATCAGCATATTCTATGTCTCCACCAGCTGGTAAACCATAGCCAATTCTATACGTTTCCACGTTTTTGCCTTCAAGAGAACTTTTAATATACATCGCAGTCATTTCTCCTGGAATATTTGCACTAGTCGCTATTATGACTTTGTTAATTTTTTCATTTTCGATTCTATCAAACAACGATTTTATATTAATGTCTTCTGGACCAATTCCATTCATAGGTGATATCAAGCCATTAAGAACATGATATCTCCCTTTATATTCATTTGTTTTCTCGAACACATTTACTTCTTTACTGCTTTCAACAACCATAATAGTTGGTACTCTTTCCTGATCAAGGCAGACATCACAAATTTCATTTTCAGTTAAATTCCCGCAAACTTTACACTTTTTTATACTTTTATATGCTGCTTGCAAATTATTACTGAAATTAGTTACATCTTCTTTATTCATTTTTAGAACTGTATAAAATGCAAATCTTTCAGCTGTTTTTGGTCCCACGCCAGGAAGCAGTTTAAAAGACTCTATAAGATCTTGTAAAGACTTTGGGTATTTCATATTTTAAAATCCACCAAGACCTAAAAGAGAACTATATTTTGGCATTTTCTCTTCAGTTTCATCATCAATTTCTTTATATATTTTCTTGCAAGCAGCTACTATAGAATCTGCTAACAATTCCATATCTTCTTTAGATTCAGCCTCAAAATCTTCGCTTATCTCAATTTTTATTAATTCCTTAGTACCTAAAGCTGTTACAGTTACAATACCTCCACTAGATACTTCATATTCAGATTCAGCTATTTCCTTTTGAGTTTCTTCCATTTCTTGTTTCATCTTCATTAATTTACGCATCATTGCTTGTTGATTCATTATTCGTCACTCCTTTTAAATATAACATTATCTCCAAAAATGTCGATTACTTTTTTGCTCATTGCTTCAGTTTCATCATCTTCAGTTATTGAAACTTTTAAGTTTGGATCAGTAAATGGAGTTAAAGTAGGATACTTTGTCCCCATAACATATTGATTTGCATATTCCTGTCTCTTCAAAACCCATTGTTCTTTAGTAATTGCCATATAATTGTAATAATCATTTAATAATTCTTGTAATAGTCTTAGTGAGTTTCTTTTAAACTTTCTTCCCATTACTTGATTACATATACGAGCTGAATTATATATAATTACAAATTCATGGTTTCCAACTGCTTTTACTTCACCTTCATGAAGTATTTCCGCTGTTCCACGTTTATCACTTGGTGCCAAATCAATAATATTTTTCCAAAGGCTTAAAATTCTTTCTTTTTCACTCGCATATTCTTCTACACGAGAATCATTAAGAATTCTTTCTAATACTTTTACATCATATTGTTCATATTCATCTAAATCATCAGAATTGAATTTGTTTATATCTACCTTTGAATTTGGTGCTTTTCTTTGTGATTCGCCAATTTCTTCTTTTCTAGTTTCAATAATTTCTTTAACTTCTTTTTCTTTTTCAGCTCTCTTTTCTTCATATTTTTTCTTTGTTAGAGAGTCTAAACCACTAAATAGATTAATTGGTTCTTCATCTTTTGATTCTTCAACAATTTCCTTTTTGATGTCTTCATCAGAACCAAACAAATTGATATGACCATCTCCATCATTAGCAACTTCTTTTTCTTCATTTGTGATAACTTCTTCAATCACATTCTTTTCTTCTTTATTTATGTCAATAATAGGTTTTTCTTCTTTTTCTGTTTCAAGAATAATTTCTTTTCTCTTTTCTTCCACTTTTTCTGGAACAATATTGTTATCTGTTTCTTTTTCAAGTTCTCCAAAATCAAAGGCCTTTTTCTTTGATGGAATAGTTATTTTATCAACATCTATAACATCGCCTCCCCAGAAGGATATTTGCTTTTCATCAACTTTTGCTTTTGATTTCTTTGGTGTAGGTCTACTCAAAGCTTCAGATATTAATTTAAATGTATTTGATTCAACTTCAGAAATTCTTTTTTCTAAAGCCTCTATTGCTTCTGAATCAACATTCGAAACATAATTATTCTTTATCCCTTCAATCATTTCTGAGACATGACGTTTGATGAAATTTTCAATTTCAGAATAATTGATTGATGGTTTATACTTTTTTGCTGCTTCCTCAATTTTTTCATCAAGTACATTTTCATCAATACCTCCTATTGATGCGTTATCAACTTCATTACGCAATGATTTTTGAGTAACTTTCAAAAGTTCTAAATCTTCTATTACTTGGCTTAATTTTGTTTCAAATTCTTTTATATCTTTTGAATCTTGTGTACTTGTTTTTGATTCAAGTTCTTTTAACTTGTCATTAATTTTATGTAATTCTAATTTACTTAAATATGAAAGTAAATTATTAAATTTATCTTCAAGTTCAGCAATTTTAGAATCATCTATACTACCAGGTGAAACATTCTTAATGCCTTCAGTTTCAATATTGCGTAGTTTTTCTTCAAGAGAACCTAATCTCTTTTGATAATCTAAATCACTTGAAGAAGTATTAATTATTCTTATTATTGCAACCTGTAAATAGATAGCTGCTTGATTGTTATATCGAATTTTATTTTGAACATCATTTATAATATCTATATAAAAGTAAACTTCATCTAAACTAATCTTTTTGCTGAAAATTACATACTTTTCATCAGGATTGTCAATTGCATTATTTTTAATCATCAAAATATCTCTATAAAATTCTAATAATCCATTAACTATCTTGCCTGTTTCTTTTCCTGAATCTTGTAACTCACTAACTAAATTAATTGATTCTGTTAACTTTTTATCTTTCATTGCCTCAGCGAGGTCAATTAGTTTTTGTTTACTAACTGTTCCTGTCACAGATGCTGCATCATCATCTGTTATCTTTTCATCACAAAATGATAATGCTTGATCCAAGAAACTTAATGCATCTCTTAATCCACCATCACTTGCTTTAGCAATGTGCATTAGAGCTTCTTTATCAAAAGCAGCGTTTTCTTTTAAACATACATTTTCTAGCACATTATAGATTTCATTAGGAGATAAAGCTTTAAAATCATATCTTTGACAACGTGATAAAACTGTTGGGAGAATCTTATGAGGTTCTGTTGTAGCAAGAATAAAGATTACATGTTTTGGTGGCTCTTCTAATGTTTTAAGTAGAGCATTGAAAGCACTAGCACTAAGCATGTGAACTTCATCTATTATATAAATTTTGTATTTTGATCCTGCAGGTAAAAAACCAATACGATCTTTCATCGCTCTAATTTCATCTACACCATTATTGCTTGCAGCATCGATTTCAATCACATCCGGATTTACTCCTTCTGTAATTTCTTTGCATACTTCACATTCATTACATGGTTCAGCATCTACTCCATTAGGACAGTTCAATGCTTTTGCAAAAACACGAGCTATAGTGGTTTTTCCGGTTCCACGCGGACCACTAAATAAATAAGCGTGTGATATCTTATTTTCTTTAATTTCATTTTGTAGCGTTCTAACTATTGTCTCTTGACCAATAATTTCAGAAAACTTCTGAGGTCGATACGTTCTGTATAATGCTTTATATGCCATTTTAAACTCCCACCTTTTTTTCTTGTTCATATATATATTACCATATATTTATTTTTTTTTAAAGAACTTTTTTATTTTCTTATAATAAACAATTAAAACTTGTTCTTTTTTTATTTTATGCCTTTTTTGAACATTTTAAAAACTTCTCCTTTACATTTGCAATGAATATATGATATAATAACTCATATAATAATTATATGCTATGAAAGTAAGAGTAAAATAACATTCTTTTCTCAGAGAGATAGTGTTTGGTGAAAACTATTATTAGAATTTATTTGAAAAACATACTGGAGCTGTTGGAAGAAAAATAGTAGACCCAACCGTTTAGTCTCGTTATCGACAATTGAGAGCAATTTAGAATTTACTTCTAGATTGAATTAAGGTGGCACCGCGGAATATTCGTCCTTAAGATTAATTCTTAAGGACTTTTTATATGGAGGGATAAAATGAAAATTAGTGTAAGAGAATTACAATCACAAGCTGAAAAACTTCAAAATGAAATTGTTTTAATTCAGGGATGGATTAGAACTAATCGTGACCAAAAAGAATTTGGTTTTATTAATCTAAATGATGGTTCAACAGTAAACAACGTTCAAATAGTTTATGATAAAACGCTTGATAACTTTGATTTAGTTTCTAAGTATCGTGTTGGTTGTGCCCTTAACGTTTATGGTAAAGTTGTTTTAACACCAAATTCAAAGCAAGCATTTGAATTACATGCTACAAAAATTTCTCTAGAAGGAGATTGCCCGGAAAACTATCCAATTCAACCAAAAAGACATACTCGTGAGTTCTTACGTGAACAAGCTCATCTTCGTGCTCGCACAAATTTATTCAATGCTGTATTTAGAACTCGTAGTTTGTTAGCATTCGCAATACATGAATTTTTCCAAAAACAAGGTTTTGTATATGTTAATACGCCAATAATTACTGCAAGTGATTGTGAAGGAGCTGGAGAAATGTTTAGGGTTACAACTTTAGATTTAGAAAAACTTCCAAAAGATAAACCTATTGATTATTCAAAAGACTTCTTTGGTAAAAGTGCTAACCTTACTGTTTCTGGACAATTAGAGGGTGAAACATTTGCCCAAGCGTTCAAAAAGATATATACTTTTGGCCCAACTTTTAGAGCAGAAAATTCAAACACACAACGTCATGCATCCGAATTTTGGATGATAGAACCTGAAATTGCCTTTGCTGATCTTTATGATGATATGAACTTAATTGAAAACATGCTTAAATATGTTATTAAGTACATCCTCGAAAATGGAAAAGATGAAATGAACTTCTTCGAAAACTTTGTATGTAAAGGAAAGATACAACAACTTCAAGAATTATTAAATTCAAAAATCCATATTTGCGAATATAAAGATGCTGTTAGAATATGTAAAGAATCTGGAAAAAAATTTGATAACAGATTAGAATATGGCGATGACTTATCTACAGAACACGAAAAGTACTTAACTGATGACTATTTTAAAGGACCAGTTTTTGTCACAAATTGGCCTAAAGACATTAAAGCATTTTATATGCGCTTAAATGACGATAATGAAACTGTTGCAGCCGTTGACTTACTTGTTCCTGGAAGTGGAGAACTTGTCGGAGGAAGTCAACGTGAAGAACGTTTAGATGTTTTACTCCAAAGAATGAAAGATATGAATGTTCCTGCAAAAGAAATGGAATGGTATTTAGATTTAAGACGCTTTGGAGGAACTAAGCATTCTGGTTTTGGATTAGGCTTTGAAAGATTAATTATGTATGTTACTGGTGTTGAAAACATTCGTGACGTTATTCCTTATCCAAGAACTCCAAAAAATTGTGAATTTTAAATAAAAGACGCAAACGCGTCTTTTTTAATTTAAGAATAAAATCCATGCTAATCCATAATATATTAGAATTGCTATCAAATCGTTAATAGTTGTAATAAATGGTCCCGAAGCAACAGCCGGGTCTATTTTGCATTTTTTAAAGATTGTTGGAATTAGACTTCCACCAAAACTTGCTACAGTCATTGAACCTAACATACTAAGTCCTGTTACGAAAGCAACTTTTAATATCGTCTCATGTGTTTGTGAATTAAAGATCAAAAGAAACACACTTACAGCAATCATAGATAATAATCCAATTAAAAATCCATTAGTTAATCCAATGCGTATTTCTTTAAATATTAATTTTCTTATATCTTTGTTTGTTGTTTTTTCATCAGATAAAACGCGTATTGTAACAGCTAAAGATTGTGTTCCTGCATTTCCAGCCATATCAAGTATTAAACTCTGGAAAAATACAATAATTGGTAATACCTTAACAACTTCTTCGAAATTTGAAATAAGCATTGAAACAAGTAAATCTAAGACAACAAGTATCAAAAGCCAAGGTATTCTCTTTTTATCAGCCTTAAATACTGATTCATCTAAATCTTCTTCGCTTGATAAACCTGCAAGTTTTGCATAATCTTCTGCTAATTCATCATGAACTGCCTCTACTATATCTTCACTTGTAATAACACCTATTAATGCTTTTTTGTCATCAACAACAGGTATAGAATCTAATGAGTAATCTTGTATTTTCCCTAAACACTCTGACACTAGTTCTGTGGCATAAAGATAAGGATAAGATGTTTTAATTAAATCTTTTAAATCTTGATTTTCTCTAGCAATAATTAAATCTCTTAGGTCCATAGCTCCATAGAATATCTCATTATCATCAACAAAATATATCGTTGAAACATTATCATTTTCCGCAGCTTCTTCAACCATTTTTTTCATTGCTTGCTTTACAGTAGCGTTTTTATTTATGACTATATAGTTAGTAGTCATTTTACTACCAATCATATCCTCACTGTAAGAAGTTATTAAATTAATATCATCAACAGCATCTTTGTCCATTAATTTAATTAATTCTTTTCTTTCTTCTTCTTCAAATTTTTCTAGAACATCTATTGCATCATCAGTATCCATTGTTTCTAGAATATCGGCTGCTTTTTCGTTAGATATTTCATTTAAATATTCTTTAGGATCATCTAAATAACTAAATATATCTGATATTGTATCTTGATCTAATACTTTATATAAACGAAATCTTTCTTCTTGAGAAAGCATTGGAAATACTTTAGCAATATCGTTTTCATGGAAATTCAAAAGATTTTCTTTCAACTCATTATCGTCTTTTGTTTCATGAATCAAATTAAGTAATTTTTCAATATAATTTTGTTCCATTATTTATCCTCCTTTAGTATTACTTTATTTAATACAAGCAGGACTTATAAGTGTAGTCCAAATTTTGTTGGTCTACTTCATTACCATTTAACATTAATTGTTTATTATTTTTCAATAAAATATTTAATGTTCCTTTCATAATATTCACCTTTTTCTTTACCTCTATTATATCATTATTAATTATTTAAAGCAATAATTAAAATTTGTAAATGTTTACGAAAAAGGTCATGCTTATAGCATGACCATTATTTTATTTTTTTTGCTTTACTGCAGCTTGAGCAGCAGCAAGTCTAGCGATTGGAACTCTATATGGTGAGCATGAAACGTAGTCTAGTCCAACTTTATTGAAGAATTCAATTGATTTTGGATCTCCACCATGTTCTCCACAAACACCTAATTTCAAATCTTTCCTTGTTTGACGACCTAATTTTGCAGCCATTTCAATTAGTTTTCCAACACCTTTTTGATCGACATTAGCAAATGGATCATTCTCATAAATTCTCTTTTCATAATAATCTTTTAGGAATGCTCCTGCATCATCACGGCTAAATCCAAATGTCATTTGTGTTAAGTCATTTGTACCAAAACTAAAGAATTGTGCTTCTTTAGCAATTTCATCAGCTAATAAAGCTGCTCTAGGAATTTCAATCATTGTTCCAACTTTATAATCAATAGACATGTTGTTTTCTTTCAATAATTTGTCTGCAGTATCTGTTACTATTTTTTTAACATATGCCAATTCTTTTTCTTCACCAACTAGAGGAATCATAATTTCTGGAACTGGAGAATAATCAGGATTACGTTTTTTAACATTGATATATGCCTCAATTACGGCTTTTGTTTGCATTTCTGCAAGTTCTGGATATGTAACTGCTAAACGACATCCACGATGACCCATCATTGGGTTGAATTCATGTAAAGAATTTACTCTGTTAGTAATTTGTTGAACTGTTATTCCCATTGATTCAGCTATTTCTTCTATATCTTTAGGATCTGTTGGTAAAAACTCATGTAGAGGTGGATCCAAATAACGAACTGTAACAGGGAAGTTTCCCATTGCTTCGAATAATTTTTCGAAATCTCCTCTTTGCATAGGTAATAGTTTTTCTAAAGCTTTCTTTCTTTGCTCAACATTTTCTGATAGAATCATTTCACGCATTGCTTTAATTCTTGTTGATTCAAAGAACATATGTTCAGTACGACATAAGCCAATTCCTTCAGCACCAAAGTTACGAGCTTGGATTGCATCTCTAGGAGTGTCAGCATTTGTTCTTACTTTTAATGTTTTAATTTCATCACACCAATTCATAAATTTTTCAAAATTACCTGAAATTGATGCAGGAACGGTTTTTATTTTCTCACCATAAATAGCCCCTGTTGAACCATCTAGAGAAATATAATCGCCTTTTTTATATTCTATGCCTTTGATAATAATTTTTTCTTCTTCTTCGAATACTTTTAATTCTTTACATCCAGAAACACAGCATTTGCCCATTCCACGTGCAACTACAGCTGCATGGCTTGTCATTCCTCCACGGGCAGTTAATATTCCTTCTGAAACATCCATACCTTCAATATCTTCAGGAGAAGTTTCTAATCTAACTAAAATTACCTTATTACCAGCTTTTGTTTCTGCTAATGCTTGATCTAAATTGAAAACGATTTGACCTGTTGCGGCACCAGGAGATGCAGGTAAACCTTCACTAATCTTTGCTGTTTTCTTTAAAGCTTCAGCATCAAATTGTGGATGTAATAAAGTGTCTAATTGTTTTGGCTCTACAAGCATAATTGCTCTTTCTTTGCTTATTAAACCTGATTCATACATTTCTACAGCAATTCTTAATGCAGCATGAGCAGTACGCTTACCACTTCTTGTTTGTAATAAATATAATTTACCATCTTCGATTGTAAATTCTATATCTTGCATATCTTTGAAATGATTTTCTAATTTCTTTGTTGTTTCCGCAAATTGTTTATATACACCAGGCATATCTTTTTCAAGAGTAGCTATTGGAGAAGGAGTTCTAATTCCAGCTACAACATCTTCACCTTGGGCATTAATTAAATACTCACCAAATAATAAGTTTTCGCCAGTTGCTGGATTTCTTGTAAATGCAACTCCAGTTCCTGATGTATTACCCATATTACCATAAACCATAGATTGAACGTTTACAGCTGTTCCCCATGCGTGAGGAATTCCGTTCATCTTACGGAAATAAACTGCTCTATCTGTTTCCCATGATCTAAATACGGCATTAATTGCTCCAAACAATTGCTCTTTAGGATCTTGAGGGAATTCTTTATGCATTTGTTCTTTATAAAATTCTTTAAAGAGTTTTATCATTTCTTTTAAATCTTCAGCAGTAAATTCTGTATCTTGTTTAATATTTCTTTCATCTTTCATTTTATCAATGATTTTTTCAAATGTTTTCTTGCTTAATGACATTACAACATCTGAATACATTTGAATAAAACGTCTATATGAATCATATGCAAATCTAGGATTACCAGTTTTCTTTGCCAATCCTTCGGTAACTTCTTCATTTAAACCAAGGTTCAAAATAGTATCCATCATACCAGGCATAGATACACGCGCACCACTTCGTACAGATACAAGTAAAGGGTTGTCAGGACATCCAAACTTCTTTCCAGTAATTTCTTCAAGTTTTGTCATTGCATTTTCAATTTCTTTTACTATTTCATCAGAAATTTTTTCATTGTGATCATAATAATATGTGCACGCTTCTGTTGTAACAGTAAATCCTTGAGGTATTGGCAAACCAAGTTTAGTCATTTGTCCTAAATTTGCTCCTTTACCTCCACAAAGATTTCTCATTGTTTCATCTGTTTCTGTAAACATATAAACAAATTTCTTTTGTTCCATTATATCCTCCTGTAATTTTATTAATCATAGTCATCTAAAAAACTATGTCTGTCTTTACCTTTTTTATATCCTAAGACACATTCAATATTAACATTTTCCATTGCTTTGTAAATGCATTTGTCTGCTATTGGATATTTATCTTTTAATTCTTTTACAAGTTGTTTCATTTCTTTTCTTTTTGAATCAACTATTCCTGCAGCCACTTTACAACCGCAAGCCATTGGACTTATCTCACAAAAAGCCATAAAATTTATTATATCTTTTTCTTGAATCTTTACCATAGGACGAATTAATTCCATTCCTGGATGATTTGTTGACTTAAGTTTAGGAAGCATAGTCCTAATTTCTCCACAATAAATTAGATTCAAAAGTGTAGTTTCGATTACATCATTAAAATGATGTCCTAAAGCTATTTTATTACAACCTTCTTCTTTGGCATAATCATACAAAAAACCTCTTCGCATTCTAGCGCATAAATAGCAAGGGCTTTCGCCTCCATAATCATATGCTACTTTAAAAATGTTTGATTCTTTTATTTGTATAGGAATTCCTAATGCCTCAGCGTTCTTTTTAAGCGATTCTATATTTTCTTCGTTATACCCAGGATTCATAACTAAATACTTAACATCGAAATCAACTTTTCCATGTTTTTTAATTTCTTGAAAAAGTTTAGCCATTACCAAACTATCTTTACCACCACTTATGCAGACAGCAATTTTATCTCCGGGTTTTATTAATTTATATTCATCAACCGCCTCAACAAAAGGTCGATATAGTTTTGAACGATATCTTTTTATTAAGGCTCTTTCAATTTCTAATATTTTCATTTTTTCTTTGATTTGTAATTATTATTTTGTCCTTTGTTTTTATTCTTCTTGCTAGTATCAATTGTTAATGCGTAGAAGAATCCAAATACTATAAATCCAAATACTACGAAACATAACAAGCATTGCCACCATATGTATCTAGTAAATAACCATGTATCATAATTCATAACACCTTTAATTTTTACGTTATCTAAAACTTCACGAACATTTGAAGAAGTGTTAAATCCTAGATTATATTTTGATAAATCAATTTCTTCATTAATGTTAAAGCCTTCAACTTTTGAGTTAAATGAATATTTATCATCTTTTAATATATAATTAATTTGATTATTATTATCTTTAGTTTCCATTATTAAATCAACTTTTACAAATGCATCACTTGTAAATAAAGAAAGATTATCACTACTAGATGGATAAGCATTAAATGTTAGTGCTTTTGCATAAAATGGTTTATTATTTTCATCTAACGATGGTGTTGAATTATAATCAAATAGATTAATTGATGTTACTGAATTTAGTTCTACTCTTGTAATTGTATCTCCATCATTTAATTTGATTTTTTCTACTTCGCTTGAAGCTTTATAATACAATGATTCTTCATCGTTCAAATCAATATTAGGATAAAAGTTAATTAAAAATTTAGGATATCCTGCGTCTTTTATTATATTTTTATCTTGAGGAATATCTTGAGATATAAATAAATCTTTAATTTTTTCATAATTAACATCATAAATGTATGTATTAAAACGATACTTCCATTCTGAAACTTCTGTGTTTGGTGAATATTTAACAACATTTTTATATATTACTATTGTATATAATTTGCTTTTGTTATCAGCACTATATACATCTTTCTTGAAAATAGGTTCCTTTGATAAATATTCATTTCTAAACAATTCGTTTAATTCAATTTTTTGTTCTGTTTGCTCAACTAAATCATCATTAGGGACGAATGTTTTCTTTACAACATATTCTTTATATTTTATTACTGTATTTTGACCATTTGTTTGATCTGGATCATAATAAATTTTAAAGGCATATAGACCTAGTAAAAATGTTCCAATTAAAGTAACTAATAATGACAAAATCAATGCTAATTTCTTGTTCATAATACTATCTCCTTTTTTAGCGTATATTTATTTTACCACTTTTTTCCCATTTTATCAACATATTTTTATCTTTCACAATTTTATCTATAAAATTAAATTTAATAATTAAATATTTTAATCTCTATTTTAGGGAAAAAGGCATAAAAGATGGATATCATTAATAATAATATCATTGAAGATATAGAATTAAAAATATCTTTTATTAATAATTCTTTTGTTACAACCAATTGAATAATTGTAACAGTAACTACTATGCACATTAATATTAAGAGTAAATATTTAAACTTATTTTCTTTGTTTCTCATTAATCTTATAGATGTTATTAGCATAAAAATTCCAAGAGTTAGAGAAAAACCGCTACCTATTTGCTCTATCAAAACTCCTTTTTCATCTTCAGGAAACCCTTGTATAAATGACATAAAACTCATTAAGATTATATATATGCTATATATTAACACAAATAAAATGCTGTATCTATATTTTTGAAAAGCAATTACTATCGTAAAAGGCATAAACATAAATATCTTAATTATTATGCTAATAAATTTTACATTGCCATCACTTGTTATCCAACTTAGAATATTAAATATCCAATACAAGCCAAATAAAATAAATAGTAATATTTTAGTAAAGTTTTCTTTTTTTGCTTTTTCTTCCATAACACACACCTGTAACCATTTAATTATACATAATTTTTTAGTTATTGTAAATACTTTCTCTTTTTTTTAAATATCACCATTTAATTCTTTGTCTATACATTAAAATATTTTTTTTGAATTTTTTTGAATTAATGTTGAATTTATTTAAATTTTATAGTATAATGATATCAGAAGGAGGATTATTAATGGAAATTCAATGGTTTTCAAAAAATTTAAAAGGTGTTGTGTCCATTTATGAAACTAATATAACCTTGAATACTGTTGCTGCATCTCATTTTATAGATGCATACAAAGTTATTATTGGTTATAATAGTAAGAATAACACATTAATTATTAAACACTTAACAAAAGAAGATGTTTTAAGTTCTGTATTTTCAAATTGTGAAATGCATTCTATTTCAATTAAACCTAGTTATGGAAGAATTAACGGCAAAGATATTGTTAAGAACATTTCAAAGTATTACCCTTTAGATTTTCAAGCAAAAAATTTGTATAAATTCGAATGTGATTGGGATGCATCGACAAAGTCATTAATTATTTACTTGAAAGGAGATAACGCATAATGCCTTGGTGGGGTTATATTATTATTTGGGCAATAGCCATCATTTTAGCTGTAATTATTGAGATTTCAACAGAAGGACTTACTTCTATTTGGTTTGCACTTGCTGCTTTAATATCTCTTATTTTAGCTGTTTTGCAAGTTAGTCCTATCATTCAATTAATCGTTTTTGTTGCTGCTTCTATTTTATTCATTCTACTATCAAGACCTATCGTCAAGAAATTTATGAACAAAGAGATTGTTAGAACGAACGCAGATAAAATTGTACAAATGGTTGGAGTTGTAACAAAACCTATTCTTCCAAATGAAATTGGAGAGGTAAAAGTTAATTCTGAATTATGGAGGGCTATTTCTTTTGATTCAGAAGTTATAAACGAAGGAGATAAAGTAATCATAAATTCTTTCTCAGGTAACAAATTATTAGTATCAAAAATTGAAAATTCAAAAGAAAATTTATAATTATAGGAGAATAAAGTTATGGAAAAATATTTATCATTTTTAAAAATGGGCGCTGAAACTTCTGGCTCTACAGTTGCCATCTTGATTATTTGTATCGTTATTATTGTAATTTTAGTCGGTTTATTTGTTACATGTTCAAAAATTGTTTCTCAATCTAATGCATATATTGTTGAGAAATTAGGTTCATATCATGAAACTTGGGGTACTGGTTTCCACTTCAAATGGCCATTTCTCTATAAAATCGTCAACAAGGTTTCCTTAAAAGAACAAGTTATGGACTTTGATCCTCAACCTGTAATCACAAAAGATAATGTTACTATGCAAATAGATACAGTTGTCTTCTTCACAATCACTGATCCAAAAGCTTTTACATATGGTGTAAGTGATCCTATCACTGCTATTGAAAAATTGACAGCTACAACTTTAAGAAATATTATTGGTGAAATCGAACTAGATAGCACCTTAACTAGTAGAGATATTATTAATTCAAAAATGAAGATTATTTTAGATGAAGCTACAGATCCATGGGGCATTAAGGTAAATCGTGTTGAACTAAAGAATATTTTACCTCCTAAAGATATTAGAGATGCAATGGAAAAACAAATGCGTGCAGAACGTGAAAGACGTGAGGCCATTCTTCAAGCAGAAGGTGTAAAACAAGCTGCAATTTTAAAAGCTGAAGGTGAAAAAACTGCTGCTGTTCTCAAGGCTCAAGGTGATGCAGAAGCAATATTAGAAATACAAAAAGCAACTGCTGAAGGAATCTCACTAATAAAAAAATCAGCACCTGATGACGCTGTTCTTGCTTTAAAATCTCTTGAAGCTCTTGGAGTATTAGCAAATGGCCAAGCTACGAAGATTGTAGTTCCTTCTAATTTACAAGGAATTGCATCTTTAGCGACAACTATCAAAGATATTATAAAAGATAACGAAAACAAATAAGAAATTAAGCAATACGGTAATTCCGTATTGTTTTTTTTTGTAATTTTGTTATAATAATAAGTAAGGAGGTTTTTATGGATTTAAAAATTAGAAATTTCGAAATTGAAATACTCAAAACAATACGAAAAACCAGTTCTTCTTTTTGGAATGGGTTTTTTCAAATCATCTCGTATTTTGGTGAATCTATTGTTGTAATTGGAATAATTGTAATTATTTATTTCATGTACGATAAACAATTTGGAAAAAAACTTATCTTTACACTTTTCTCTTCGTTATTAATTAATAACGTTATCAAAGGTATTGTAAAATACCCTCGTCCTTTTGTCTATGACCCTTCTCTTGACCCCTTAAGTAAAAATACAGCAACAGGATATTCATTTCCAAGTGGCCATACACAAACTGCTTCAACTCTTTACTTTGGAATTGCAAAAGGTTCAAAGATAGAAAGAAAAATAAATATAGATAAATTTATTGTTTGGGTAATCGCAATTGCACTAATAATTTCTGTAGGTTTGTCAAGAATTATACTTGCGGTACATTATCCTAAAGATGTAATAGTTGGCCTTATTCTCGGAATTGCTTCTGTTTATATATTTTTTGCAATCTATGATAAATTTAGTAGAAAGAATGAATTTTTAATAAATATAATTTTCCTATTAATATTCTTTCCTTTTCTATTTATCTTTAACAAAGAAACTTATGAATTAATATATCCTTACAAAGACTTTTATACTGTTTATTCATTATTTCTAGGATATACTTTAGGTTCTGTTATAGATAATAAATATGTTAATTATTCTTGTAATACTTCTATAAAGAAGAAGATAATTAGAACTATTGTTAGTTTTCTGATTATTATTGTATGCGTTGGTGGATTAAAAATTGTTTTTCCTAAAAACAACATGTTTTTCGTTTTTCTTCGCTATTTTCTTGGTACTTTTATTACAATGGGTATCAGCCCCTTGTTACTTAAAAATAACCTTTTTAAGGATTAAAAAATTGTGTGGTTTTCTTGATGGATTACCACACAATTTTTTCCTTTTTTTATTTACCTAGGCAGAAATTTGCAAAGAGATTATTTATAATATCTTCAGGACTTCCTTCTCCTATAACATCACACATTCGAAGATAAGCATTAGTTATATCAACATTTATTATATCAACAGGCATTCCATTTTCTATACTTAATAATGCATCTTGAAGATTGTTTAATGCTGTTTTTATTAAACCAATTTGTCTTGCGTTTCCTATGTAAGAGGCATCAAGATCATTTAATTCTGAGGCTATTGTTTTTTGCTTTATCTTATCAATTATTAATTTTCTATCATCTTGATTATGCATTGATACTTCAAGTGCTTCTCCATTGTAATTACACTTTTTAGATAAATCATTTTTGTTTATAATAATTATTCTTGGAAAATTATTAGTTAATTTAATAAGTTTTTCATCTGTTTCATCAAGTTCTGAATTATTATCTAACACCAACAAAACAAGTTGTGCCTCTTTTATTATTGATTTGGTTTTCTCAACACCTATTTTTTCAACAATATCAATCGTATCTCTTACTCCTGCTGTATCGATCAAATTCAAAACAATTCCATCAATGATTATTTTACCTTCTACTATATCTCTAGTTGTCCCAGCTATATTAGTAACTATAGCTTTATTTTCCTCTAACAGCATATTTAATAAACTTGATTTTCCTACATTTGGCTTTCCAATAATAGCTGTTTTAATTCCATCTTTTATAAGAGATGCATCTCTATTTTTTGAAATGATATCTTTTAGCTTTATAACTAAATCATTCAATATAGGTTTAATTATATCGTTAGTCATTTCGACTTCGTCATCATATTCTGGATAATCAATATTAACTTCTATTTTAGTTATACAATCCATAATTTGTTCTTTAAATTGATTTATTAACTTTTTAACATCACCATGTAAACCTATATTTGCACACTTTAAGCTTCTTTCAGTTTCACTATTTATCACATCCATAACTGCTTCAGCTTGTGTTAAATCTATTCGCCCATTCATAAATGCTCTTTTTGTAAATTCTCCTGGCTCAGCTAATAAAGCTCCATTTTTTATCATTATTTCCATAACTCGATTAGTTACATACATACCACCATGACAGTTAATTTCAACAACATCTTCTTTTGTATATGTTTTTGGTGCTTTAAACACAGATACTAAAACTTCATCAATTCTTTCTCCTTCATCAACTATATAACCGTGATGAATAGTATGACTTTCTACATTATTTAAATCTTTTCCTTCAAATGACTTATTCACAATATTTATTGCATCATCGCCACTTAATCTTACTATTGAAATTGCTCCTTTTCCTAAAGCGGTAGATATTGAAACTATTGTATCCATTTTTACACCTCACATAAATAGTAGATATTAAATATTCCTTTTTCTGATCTTTCACATAAAAAGATAGGATATGTTTTATTGCTAATAATCATATCATTTCCTGTTGGATATAATCCATCATAGTTAATTTTTATATTATATTCTTCCAACGTTCTTGTTATTAAATCTGTACAATAATAGCTATTTGCTTTCTTTATTAATAAATTATAATTATAAGATAAACCGACTTTATCTTCTAAACTATTGTTTATTTGACCTATTATCTCTTTGTTTAAGCCTTTAACTCTAAGGCCTATAATCTTCTGCGCATCATTTGATTTAGATATTTCTGTTTTCAACCAATCATTTTGATGCTTTCTCACGCCATTATTAGTTGGTAAATTGCCAACACTTTCAATCAATTCTGTTCCATCATCATTTATATTTATTGTAGCATGTCCTATATAAAAGTTTTTGGAGAAAAAAGCTCCAATATCTTGTACAATTGCCGTTGACTCAAATCTTAAAGGGTTTCTATTAGTAATTATTATATCTAAATTGCTGCCAATCATATAACTATCATTTATATTTCTAAATGTTGCTCTCGTATCGCTCTTCTCATAGTCATATTCATTAATTACTTTGTAAATATTTACTTTTTGATCATTTATACTTATACATTCTTCAAAGATTCCTCTTTCTTTAAATGTATCAATAATTAAATCTACAGGTTTCATCTCAATTAATCCATTAGCAAGGAATAAGAAAAAACTTATTATAATTATCATTAATATATATAGAAAATATCTAAGCAAAGTAAATTTCAACTTAAATAGTTTATATTTCATAGCATCAAAACCTTTTCTATTATAAATTATAACATATTTTAAAAAAAATGTAATCATTTGTTTTTAAATTGTTATTTATTTTTTCATTGTTTTATGTTATAATAATGAAAAAGGAGAATTATTATGGAAGAACAAAAATATCAATTTGAAGAAATTTCTCAAGATTTTCTAGTTGACTTCATTGCTAATTCTATTTCTTTTGAAACAATGCCAGTCTCAAAAGAAATAGTTCAAAAAATTCTATCTAACAATGTTAATGGAATTGATGAAAAAACTGTCTTAATTGTTAACAATTACTTACAAGGTATTTTACATTGTGTAGACCTGTTAAAAGAAAACAAACCTCTTACAGAGAATGATTTAAAAGATATTCATGATAAAGTTGTCAACGGGTTGAGTTTGGGCGGTCTATATAGAAACGTTGATATATCTATAAAGGGATCAAATCACACTCCACCTTCATATTTAAAAGTATATAATCGTATGAAGACATATTTTGATACAATTAATAATCCTGAAAATGATATCTATTATACAATTGCTTTTGCGCATCTGCAACTTATGAAAATACATCCTTTCTTGGATGGCAATGGACGTGTAGCAAGAATCATTTTAAACTATGAACTTCAAAAATATGGTTTAAAACCTATTACGATTTCCTATTCTGAAAAAGAACATTATTTCCAATTGCTTGAGGAATTTAAAGTGAATAAAAATATAGAACCTTTTATTAATTATTTAAAAGAAAAAGAAAAAATGTGCTAAATTAGCACATTTATTTTTTTTCTATTTCTTTATATTCAATTATTAAAACTCTATTTGGTGTTTCTCCTTCCGAATGAGTTGAAACACTATCCCATGTTGATAATTTATTATGTATGATTTTTCTTTCATAAGCGTTTAGATCAGTTACTGTAACAGATTTTTTTGTTCTTGTTACTTGTTTTCCCCATTCAACAGCCATGTGTTCTAAAGCTTTTTCTCTTTTCTTTTTGTATCCTCCAACATCAACTAAGACTATTTTTTTTTTATCTTCATCATAATATCTATTTACTATAGTGCTTACAAGAATTTGTAAGGCTATTAAATTATGAGATTCACGACCTATTAAGTAACCATTAAATTTTCCAGCATCAATGTTAAATTCGACATTGTTGCCTCTTACTTTTTTCTCAATAAAACCTTCGACTCCGTTATAATCAAGTATAGTTTTGATGTATTTTTTGCCTTGTTCTATTCCATCAGCTGCTATATCTGCTTCTACTTCAAGTTTTGCACCGATTCCTAAAAAACCTTTAGATTCTCTTAAAACTTCAAAGCTTAATGCTTCTACTGGTAATTCATAGTCTAAGACTGCTAATTTTTGAGCTTCTTCAATTGTTTTAACATCATATGTTCTTTTCATTTTTTTGCACCTCAATTAATAACGAATTATATTATTGTTAAATTTTTCACGAAGTTTTTCTAACTTCTTTTCACTTTGTTTTGAACTTATATATCCTTGTAATGCTGTAAATAGGTTACCAACTAACCAGTACCAACCTAATGCTGCTGGGCTTTGTAAGATAAATATAACCATCATTACTGGCATAGAATAAAGCATTACTTTCATCATTATTTCTGTTTGTTTTTGTTGATCACTTGGACCTTTTCTTCTATATTCAGGAATATTACCTTCCATTTTATCTTTTTGTTTCTTTGTTCTTCTTTGAGATAAAATTTGTGTACCTAATTGTGTAATAGCAACAAGAGCAGCAAGAATAATAATTCCCCACATTTGCCAACCTTTTGCAGATTTATCTTCTAAAAGATTTATTCCCAAAAATTTAGTATTTAAATGATCTACATTATATAGTAATTCTCCTATTTGGACTTCACCTTTTTTGCTGTTGATAAATGTTGTTCCATATTTATCTATAAATTGTTGAGATGTGAACGGAATCCTTCTTAATGTCTCATAGAAAGCTAAAAATATAGGCATTTGAATAAATGGCATTAAACAACCAGTAAAAGAAATTTTGTATTTCTTATACAATTGCATAAGTTCCATACTTTTCCTTTGCTGACTTTCTTTGTCAACTTTTCCTTCATATTTTGCTTCGATTTTTTGTTGTTCTGGAGCAATTAATGACATTTTTAAACTCATATCATTTGTTTTACCATAAATTGGCCATGCAATAGATCTAATTAATATTGTAGTTATTAATATAGTTAGAGCATAGTTTTTTCCAACAATATTTGCCACACCAAACATTAGCCATGCCATTGGATATACTAAGAAATCCCATGACCCACCTTTTCCATAAGCATTTTTAGCAATTGGTAATAAAGCTTTATCATAATCACCAACTTTAAACATTGTTTGACCACATCCTACAGCAAATAGTAGGATAAAAACAATAAGAACTATAAGGTATTTTTTCTTTTCGCTATTCATTTTTACCATCCTTAATCTTATATAATAATCTCTTTAATTCCTTTTCTTTATCTTGGTAAGAAAGGTCAATTGAAGATTTTTTTATAACAATCAACATTTCTACTTTCTCAATATTATCTAGATTTTTTCTTATTATCTCTTTAGTAACTCTTTTGTAATAGTTTCTATCATGAGCTTTTCCAAGTTTTTTTGACACTGACACTGCTACTTTAAAACCACTTGAACTAGCATAATAAATTGCATAATAACGATTCCCCACACTTTGTTTTTTATTTATAAGTGATTTTATTTCTTCATTTTTCTTTAATATGTATGCTTTATTCATATTAATAAACAAAAAGCCACTATTGTTTTTAGTGACAAATAGTGGTCTTGGTTTTTTGTTATGCAGTTAATACTTTTCTACCCTTTTGACGTCTACGAGCTAATACATTTCTTCCATTTGTAGTTGCCATACGAGCACGAAAACCATGTGTTTTGCTATGTTTACGTTTGTTAGGTTGATATGTTCTTTTCATGTGGAGCACCTCCTATTTAAACAGTCTACTCAATATTATACTTCATTTTCTTTAATTTGTCAATATTTTTTTGTTTTAATCTTAGTTTATTCTTCTTTTATTGCTACTTTACTGATGAATGTATACATTTGACCTTTTTCATCTAAGAAATTTGCTTTAGCAATAAATGTATTTATATCTAAATCTTTAGGATATGTAACACCTCTTGATATTGAACCATATGTATTTGTTGATATGTTATAATATCCTAATAATGTGTAAACTTCTCCATTATCATCAATACCATATAATTGATAATCTAATTTGTATTTTGTAAAGTTGTCTTTTTTAAAATATAGATCAGCATATACTCTATAGTCAGAATCGCTATCTGATTTTCTTCTTACTACATGATTGCTAAAGATATTAGTTTGTTCTAATATTTCATCTTTTGTTGTGTTTTTAATTTCTTCATTCGAAATAGTCATAATTTTTTGAAGATATGTTTGATATTTTCTTGTAGTAACTTGATTGTTATCAACATAATCGTATGCAGTTTTTACATAAACTCTATCATAGTCTTGTTTGCTGTTAGAAGTTAAACTTGTAAATGTATGAGTCATTTGATAATTTTCTAATTTTGTGGTTCTATTATATTCTGATAAATATTCTATGTTATCCTTTTTTGCACCAATAAGATTAAATCTAACATTTATGATATCGCAAGAATCATTTTTTTTGCTTTTTGCATAACTTGCAATAATTCTATTTGTTTTTACTACTTCATCTGAATCACTACCCTTTGTATAATTTGACAAAATTAATAAGGCAGTATTTACATCTTCTGAATATTGACTTTCGCTATAATCAGGAATATATTGATACTTTCTATTTGAATAAAGTAAAACAACTGCAGCAATAGCTATACCCAAAACCAAAATTAAAATTAGGAATGAGAAAATAGGTTTTACTCTTTCAGGAAATAACCAAAATGATGTATTATTTAGACTTTCATTATTTTTTTTACTCATTTTACAATCTCCTTTTATTTTTTATTTATACTATATTATATTTTACCATATTTTATTTTTTTTGCAATGTTTTTTTTAATTATAATGTTTTTTTAAAAGTGCTCTTTCTATATTATATATATACATTTTCCACTTATTAACATGTGGATAAAATGTGGATAACTTTAACACTTTTCAACAAAGTTATTAACATGTGGAAAAGTTGATAATTTTTTAAATAAACTATTTATATTTTTATCATTTTGTGGTATTATTATATAGATGAGGTGAATTTGTCATGGATAGCAATCAACAAATTTGGGATAAGATGCTTACCCTTTTACAACAAAAGTTAGGAGATATCACTTTTAACGAATATTTTAAGGATAGTAAAACTGTTTATAAGGAAGAAGGTAATTATTATTACATAATTGTGCCAAACGCATTAATTAAATTTAGAATAGAACAATTTGCAATGCCTTATATAAATGAACTTGTTCCCTATGTAAGCGATAAAAAAATCGGCTTTAGATTTATATTGCAATCAGAAATAAAAGAAGAAGAAAATAAGTTAACTTCTATTGAGGATGTTCGCCCAATTGGCCGTAATTTATCAACTTTATATAGATTTAATAATTTTGAAGTTGGTGAAAGTAACCGTTACGCTTTTGTTACTGCTATGAAAGTTGCAGAAAACGGAGTAAAGATATGTAATCCCCTTTACATATTTGGTGATGTTGGTCTTGGAAAGACTCATCTTATGACGTCTATTGGTAATTACATCCTAGATAATGATATAAATGCAAATGTTGTTTATACAAGTAGTCAAAAATTTGCTGAAGATTACTTTCTTGCAACATCAACTAAAGGAAGCACTAATAAAATTGAAGCATTTTATAATAAGTATAATAGTGCAGACGTTTTACTTGTTGATGATATCCAATTTCTAGAGGGTAAAAATGCTACTCAAGAAGAGTTTTTTAAAATTTTTGAGCATCTTGCAACTTCTAATAAACAAATCGTAATTACTTCAGATAGGCCTGCGGCTAGTCTAAAGAACGTTATGGCTCGTTTAAAATCAAGATTTGCTTGGGGAATAAGCGTTGATATTAAACAACCTGACAAGCAATTATTAATAAATATTCTAAAAAACAAGTTAAAATTTATGATTAACTCTCCAGAAGATGTAAGTGAAGAAGTTTTATCTCTTCTAGCTGATAACTTTTCTACAAACATAAGAGATCTTGAAGGCGCTCTTCGAACTTTCGTGAACTATTGCACGTGTATGAGTGTTCCTTTCACAAAAGAAAACTTATATATTTCTTTAGAGGCTATTTTACCTAAAGAAGTTAAATTAATTGATTCAAACAAACAAATTATTGATAAAACTAAAGATCTTCTTTGTAAATATTATAAAGTATCCGAACATGATATCATTTCTTCGTCACGAAAACAACAAGTTGCTTACGCTAGACAAATGTTAATGTATATTTTACGAGTACATTTTAATATTCCGTTGCAAACAATTGGATCTAATTTAGGCTCTAGAGACCACGCTACTATAGCGTATGGCGTTGATAAAATCGCAGCGATGGCTAAAAATGATGATTTAGTAAAGAAAGATATAGAATATTTAACAAAAAATATTAATTAAAAAAGTTATCCACTTATCCACAGTCCCTAATAATAATAAAATATATTTAAAAATAATATAAAGGAGGATTTACAATGAATTTTATTATAAGAAGAGAAACTCTTTTGTATAATTTAAATAACGCTTCTAAAGCATTATCTAATAAAGTACAAATGCCAGGTTTAACAGGAATATTATTTAATGTAAGACAAAATGAAATTATTCTAACAACAAGTAATAACGATATTTCAATAAGATGCTCTATAAATAAAGATTTTACAGTGCAAGAAGAAGGAAATTTTGTTCTTCAAGGAAAATATTTGATTGAAATTGTAAAAAAAATAACTGTCGATGAAATAGAATTCAAATCATACGAAGGAAATTCTATTAAATTATTAGCTGGAAAGAGTGTATTTACTTTAAATGAACTATCATTAGATAGCTTTCCAAAGATCAATTTTGATGAATCAAATTTACATTTTGATATTGAAGTTATAAATTTAAAACAAATAATCAGAAAAACATCATTTGCTATCTCTCCAAGTGAATCAAGAGTTGTACTAACTGGTGTATCTCTAGCCACATTTAATAAAACTTTAGAGTTTGTAGCTACTGATAGTTTTAGATTATCTAGAAAAAGAATTATTTTTGATAAAGAATTGCCAGATATTAAAATTGTAATCCCAGGAAAAGCGTTGGATGAACTAAATAAAATACTTGAAGAATCCGATGGTAATATTGAAATACATTGTTCTTCTACAAAAGTTCTATTTAAATATGATAACTTAATGTTCCAAACAAGACTAATAAATGGTGTATTTCCTAACATAGAATCATTAATTCCAGATAAATATTTATTGAGTGTTAAATTTGATAAAGAAAAGTTATTAGAAACTATCGATAGAGTATCTATTTTTGTTGCTAATGAATTATCCAATGTTATAAAATTATCATTCTCACCTTCTGGCGTTGTAGAATTTACCTCTAATTCTAATGAAATTGGGGGAGCTGTTGAAGAAATTACACCTATCTCATATTCATCAAATATTAAAATAGAAGTTGCTTTAAGTTCAAAATATTTACTTGAAGCATTAAGAACATTTGATTCAAAAGAAGTTTCAATTAATTTTACTAGTGAAGTAAAACCGATTACTATTACTGGTGAATATGATTACAATTTAATACAATTAATTTTGCCACTAAGAGCATAATAAAAAAGAGGATAAAACCTCTTTTTTTTATTTGAACATATATAAGTAATTACATAAATACATAAATACTTATCATATTTTAATTTGTTTTAATAGATTAATTAATGTTTCTTTTAATTGTGCCTTAGCATTTGCGTCATAACGTTCAAGTTCTACTTCATCAAAAGGTGAAATGCCACCAGCCTGCAAGTTTTTAATTATAGATCTTTCTTGTAATGGTTCAAGAATTACTGCGTTAGGAGTAAAGTCTTTAGCTTGTAGTTTTAGCTTCTCTAATGATATTTTAGGAGCACGTCTATTACCACTATAACCATTAGGGATAATGTATTTAATACTGTCCAAGTCAATATCTTTATCAACAAAGTATTGAATAGTATTAAAGAATCCGTCTAATCCTAAGCTATCTAATCCAACAACTATTAAGATAGCATCACTCATATCTAATAAAACTTCTGTTAAACGGTTACTAGATGGTGGGAAATCAATAAAAATATAATCAAAGAATGTACTATAATCCTTCAACATATTTCTAATAACCTTTTCTTGACTTCTTTCAAGAGTTAATTTTAGTGACATATTGTCAGTATTCAATGATTTGATCAAATAAAGATTCTCACGAGCCTCAATTAGGATATCTCCTAACTCTGCACGTTTAGCTAACAAGAATTCTAGATAGTTTTCTTCACCATCATCTTGAATTCCAAAGATTTTAAAGATACTATTTTGGTCATCGGTACTAATGATAAGGACCTTTTTTCCTTGTGTTGCATAATAATGAGCCAAAAAGCCGATAAAAGTACTTTTACCAACTCCACCCTTTTTACAAAATGCTGAAACAATAGCCATTAGAATCCCTCTCTTCCGAGTTTTTCTTTAACAGCTTCTTCAATAAATTGGGAAAATGATAAACTACTCTTCGCTGAAGCTATTTTAACTCTAACACGCAAATCTTTTTCCATAGTTGCTGTGTACTTAACCCTATCATCAGATTCTTGTGGAGTAACAGTAGGTTTGCTACCTAAAGATAAAGGGTTATCTCTTTTCTTAAATGGTGTGTTCATATATACCTCCTTGTTTAAACCATAAAAGTGTAAATACATAAATACATACTTACATAAAACTAAACTTATATTTTTATTCGAAACCATAAATACATTTTTACATAAAACCATATTTACATAAATACATCTGCAAAATAAGAAATATTTCAGACATAAAGCACATTTTTGAAAGCATTGCTTTATAATTGAAGCAACAAAAGCGTACAATAACTGAATACCACTTGTAAATAATAAACCATACAACAAAAATGTGTTTTTGATTTAAAAAATTTCTCTAAAAATTTAGCCTAAAATCAATTTTGATGTTAAAAACATAAACTAATTAACCAACCTATTTAAAAACGATTGTAGACGAAATTTCAAAAGGCTAAAAAAGGCTAAAAAATCGTATTTTTAATATATATTTATGTATATATGTAAATAAATAAAAATGTAATTAAATATTTAAATAAAACCATAAGTATTGTTTTATTGATTTAAATAAATATGTAAATACATATAGAAGATATTTATACATAAATAAATAAAAACATAAATACATAAATACGTATTCGATAAGCATAATTACATACATATGT
>HF988719.1:48439-137884 GCA_000431235.1 Coprobacillus sp. CAG:698
ACATATGTATATACATATTTATTTAAATACATAAACAATACTTTTGAACGAGACAATATGTATGTATTTATGTATATACGTAATTAAATCTTAAAATATTTTCATTTGTTATATAAATAAATATCTTACTTATAAATTATAACATACTTTAAAACAAAATCAAATAGATTTATGTAAATATTTATTTATTTTTTTATGTATATATGTATAAAAATGTCATTACCTGTTCTTTTTGGTCATAAAAAATAGTTTCTTAGCGTTTTTAATTTAATTAAGTAATACATAATTAACAAATTCATTTTAAAAATTTTATATTAAGTAGCATATTTTATTATTTAGTTACTAAACTAACGAATATAAATGTTCTATATTTATGTATATATGTATTTATGTATATATGTTTTGATATTTTCGACTCTTATTAGTCAATTTATAAATAAATGTTTTAAAAATTAATAAGATTGAAAAATTAGAAGTTGCAATAAATATGTATATATGTATATATGTAATTTAAGAATAGTCTTTATTTGTTTGAATATGATTCTTATATCTAGTATGATTGAATAAATATACTACAATATATATGTATATATGTAAATGTGTATATAAATTTAATGTCCTTATATTATTATATTAATTTTAAAAAATGTTATAGTGATTAATATAATTGATGGCTACAATAAATATGTATATATGTAAATGTGTATGCTATTTTAATTTTTAAGGACTAAAATGAGAACTTTTAATTTGTATATTATTCATGAATACAATTAAATTTATATGTATATATGTAAATATGTATGTATTTTAATATTTGTTTACAGAAATTAATTCAGTTTACAAATAAATAAAATATTAATTTGATTGATGCTTATAAATTGCATATGTTTACATGTATATATGTAATATATGCTTGAGTTTTAAATGCTACAATAAGATTTTTATTCTCAATAAGTATTAATAGATATTATATGTACAATTACTAGTTTATGTAAATGTGTAAATATGTATACTTATTTTTAAAATTTATTTAATTTATTGATCTATTTATCTGATGACTTTAAATGAAATATTGTAATAAAGAACAATAAATATGTATATATGTAAATATGTATTCTTGTGTGCTTCTTAATAATCTAATTATTGTCAATGGTGTATGTAAATTTATAGATGCTTTGTAGTTATTATAAATTGAATATAGATATTTAATCAACCAAAAGAAAGGCAAATTTGAGTATTTGGAGTAAATTTAAGTATCGTAGATAATAATTATGAAAATTATAAAAAAAATAGAAAATGCTTAAGCGAGAAATTGAATAGTTAACAAATTGCATATTGTAATATATTTAATGTCTACATAAAATTAGATAATATTTTTTGTTATAAAAAATAAAAAGAATAACAAATATACCAAGTAAACGAAAATAAATAAAGTTATATTTTAAGATTAATAGATACAAAGCTAAAAATAAGAATATAATTATTTGATTAATTATACATATTTACGTAATTATGTATAATTAATGATAAAATAACATCTTTTTACTTGAATTTTTACATAGAATAACACGAAATATCACCATCGTATCTAGAAGAGTATTGATTAAGTAACTTTATTCTTTCGATTAAAAGAACAACATGTAAATACGATTACACATTGTAACATAAAATACTTAAACACTCATATTTATTTAAATAGATATTTAAAACAATTTGGAATATGATTCAAAATAACTAGTAAAAAAAACATAATGAATCATCAAAAAAACAGTATAATCAAATAATCATACTAATTAGTATGTAAATATGTAATTATGTATAGTAGTGATAAATTTTAATAATTTATATTATATTTATTTGTGACATAATAATTTATAGGCAAAGTCCACAAATTCTTAAATAAAAAAAATACCCAAGGCATTATAATAAATAGCTAATTTCTATCAATTAAACATTTAGTTAAAAACAATCTTTAAAACAACTTATTTATCACAAATAATAAAAAAACAAATAAATACTAAAACATATTTATGTATATACATAAATATGTATATAATGCACTTTAAAAGTTATTATGTTGATAACTTTAAATAAAACGTTGATAACTTTAAATAAAATGTTGATAACTTATGATAAAAAACATGTAAAATTATTACTATATAATATATAGAAAGAGCACTTAAAAAAATTAGCGAATTTTATCGAAAAATTCAAATATTCATGTATTAAAAATTCAAATACAAGCAGTTTTTATAAAAAACCGACAATATTGTTGGAAAACACAAAAATGCAACAGAACCGAAATAAAAGGGCAAAAATCAAAAAAATATAAAAAGGACTAGATTTTTCAATTGAAAAGTGATATAATATATATGTTATAGGTGAATGAAATGATTAAAAATATTACAATAAAGACAGAGTATATAAAACTTGGACAATTATTAAAACTTGTTGGAATAATTGCAAATGGATCAGAAGCTAAATCCTTTTTAGAAGAAGAAAAAGTTTATGTGAATGGTGAAGAAGAAAGTCGACGTGGTAGAAAGATTTATCCTGGATATCACATTAGATTTAAGGAAATAGAAGTTATAGTAAATGAAATATCTTAAAAAAATCACATTAAACAACTTTAGATGCTATGAAAATAAGGAATTCTTTTTAAAAAAAGGAATTAATATTATTTTGGGTAACAATGCTACAGGCAAAACTTCACTTATGGAAGCTATATATATGATTGGCATGTGTAAATCATATCGTACTAATTTTGATTCTGAAATTGTATTAGAAAATAAAAATTATTATAATATTATTTCTATATTGGATAATAATGGCAAAGAAGAAAAAGTTGTGCTTTATTACAATAATGGTCAAAAGAAATTAACAAAAAACTCAGTGAACTATAAATCTTTAAGCCAACATATTGGATATCTAAATGTAGTTGTTTTTAGTCCAGAAGATTTAAAATTGGTAAATGGTGATCCAAAATATAGAAGAAGATTCTTAGATGTGAATATTTCACAGCTAAGTAAAGAGTATTTATCTTTATTAACGGAGTATAATAGATTATTGAAGGAAAAAAATGAATTATTAAAAGATATTAATTATGATGGCCATAATTTGTCAAATAACAACGAGACTTTACTAAAATTGTATACAAACTCTTTGGCTGATAAGGCAAAAGGGATTATTAAATATAGAAAAAAATTTATAGATTCATTAAATGTTTTAGTTGATGAGAGCGTTAAAGAAATAACAAAAGGAAAAGAAATCGATAAATTAGAATACATTCCTAATGTTTGTGAAAATGATATTGAAATAGAAATGAATAATAAATTAAAAAGTGATTTGTTTGCACAAACAACAACGTGTGGACCACATAGAGATGATTTTAAAATTTATGTTAATAATAAAATTGCTAGTGATTATGCTTCACAAGGCCAGCAAAAAACTGTTTCACTTACAATAAAAATGGCTCTAGCAAAGCTTATTGCAAGGTCAAAAGGTGAAATTGTAGTGATTTTAGATGACGTATTTGGTGAATTAGATGAAGAACGCCAGCAAGATTTGATAAAATTGGTTAAAAATGAACAACAAGTATTTATTACAACAACATCATTAAAATATATAACTAATGATATAATAAAAGAAAGTAATTTAATAAAAATATAAAGGTGAGGTGGAACTATGCCAAAAGATGAAACTTATAGTAGTGGTAATATACAAATATTAGAAGGCTTAGAAGCCGTTAGAAGACGTCCAGGTATGTATATTGGTTCAACAGGTGAACGAGGATTGCATCACTTGGTTTGGGAAATTGTGGATAACTCAATAGATGAGTGCTTAGCTGGAGTTTGTACACATATAGAAGTTGAAATACTTCCAGATGGCTTTATTTCTGTGCAAGATAATGGTAGAGGTGTACCAACTGCTATTCACAAGAAAACCGGAGAAAGTGCTGCTGAAGCTGTATTTACAATTTTGCATGCTGGAGGAAAATTTGATGGTTCATCTTACAAAGTTTCTGGTGGCCTTCATGGTGTAGGTGCCAGTGTAGTTAATGCCTTAAGTGAAAAATTACATGTAATTATAAAAAGAGATGGCCAAATATTCGAGCAAGAATATGAGCGTGGTAAAAGATTGTATAAATTGAGAGTGATTGGCGAGACAGAAGAGCACGGAACAAAGGTAATTTTTAAACCTGATGCTGAAATATTTAGGGATACTACAACATTTGTATATGAAACTATTCGTTCTCATTTGCAACAAAGCGCCTTTTTAAATAAAGGATTAAGATTGACTTTAACAGATTCTCGTAATCCAGAGCATATTAAGAAAGTTTCTTATTGTTATGAAGGCGGTATAATTGAATATGTTGCTTTTCTAAATAGTAATAAAAGTAACAACCCAATTCATAATAACATTTTTTATGTTGATAAAACTCTTGATAAAGTTGAAGTCGAAATTTCGATGCAATATACCGATGATTATAATAGTTCAATATATTCATTTATTAACAACATCTATACTCCAGAAGGTGGAACTCATGAAGAAGGTTTTAGAAATGCGTTAACAAGAGTTTTAAATACATATGGAAAAGCAAATAATATATTTAGAAAAGATGAATCTTTAACAGGTGATGATGTTAGAGAAGGATTAACTGCTATTATTAGTTGTAGACATCCTGATCCTCAATTTGAGGGACAAACTAAAGCAAAATTAGGTAATACTGAAGTTCGTAGAATAACATCACAAGTTTTAACTGATGGACTAGATGCGTTTTTGAAAGAAAATCCACAGGCTGCAAAGGATATTGTTGAAAAATCATTGCTAGCAAGTAGAGCAAGATTAGCTGCCAAAAAAGCAAGAGAAGCAACTAGAAGAAAGAGCCCCCTAGAATCATTAGGTATGGCATCAAAACTTGCTGATTGTCGTTCTAAAGACCCATCAAAATGTGAAATATATATAGTCGAAGGTGATTCTGCCGGTGGATCCGCAAAAAAAGGCCGTGACGCAGAATATCAAGCAATATTACCATTAAGAGGTAAAGTATTAAATGTAGAAAAAGCAAGAATGGATAGAGCCTTAGGCAATAAGGAAATCATTTCAATGATTCAAGCTTTTGGTACAGGTATTGGTGATGAATTTAACATAGATTCTGCAAGGTATCATAAAATTGTAATTATGACCGATGCTGATGTCGATGGAGCTCATATCGCTACGTTATTACTAACATTATTCTATAGATTTATGAAACCTCTTATTGAAAAAGGATATGTTTATATAGCTCAACCACCGCTTTACAAAATTAGCCAAAGTAAAAGAGTGGAATACGCTTATAGTGATGAAGAATTACAAAAAATACTAGATACTTTCCCTAAAACTGCTAAACCATCTATTCAAAGATATAAAGGATTAGGTGAAATGAACGCGGAGCAACTTTGGGAAACAACAATGAACCCAGCTAATAGAACACTACTTCAAGTTACATTAAGCGATGCGATTGAAGCTGATACAGTCTTTAGCATGTTAATGGGAGATGATGTAGCTCCAAGACGTGAATTTATTGAAGAAAATGCTGTTTATGTTGGTAATTTAGATTACTAAGAGAAAAGGATAAATTATGGATAAAAATATAGATAAAGAAAAAGATGAACTATTTGAGACTCAGCCCCAAATAATTGAAAATTCAGATGACAATGTTATAGATGGTCATCATTATGGTGGAGTAAAAGAAGTAGATTTATCTAGAAAAATGAAAGAATCATTCTTAAGCTATGCAATGAGTGTAATAATAGCTCGTGCTTTGCCAGATGTAAGAGATGGAATGAAACCAGTTCATAGAAGAATCTTATATGCAATGGATGTGTTAGGCGTTGATTCTGATAAGCCTTATAAAAAGTCGGCACGTATTGTTGGAGATGTAATGGGTAAATTCCACCCACATGGTGATTCAGCAATTTACGAATCAATGGTAAGAATGGCTCAAGATTTTAGTTATAGATATCCATTAGTAGATGGTCAAGGCAATTTTGGTAGTATAGATGGTGACCCTGCTGCCGCAATGCGTTATACAGAAGCAAGAATGAGCAAAATTGCAATGGAACTTTTGCGAGATTTAGGAAAAAATACTGTAGATTTTGCTGATAACTATGATGGCACAGAGCGAGAACCTGTTGTACTTCCATGTAGATTTCCAAACTTGTTAGTAAACGGCACTACAGGAATTGCAGTAGGTATGGCTACTAATATTCCTCCTCATAACTTAGGCGAAGTTATTGATGGAATTATGGCATTAATGAAAAATCCAAGTATATCAATCGAAGGATTAATGAGCTACATAAAAGGTCCAGATTTTCCGACTGGAGGATACATATTAGGTTTATCTCAAGTTAGAAAGGCATATTTGACTGGTTCTGGAACAATTACTGTACGTGCAAAAACTGAGTTTGTTGACAAAGGTAATGGTAAAACTGAAATAGTTGTAAAAGAAATACCATATACAGTTAACAAAACAAGATTACTTGAGAGAATTGCAGAAACAGTAAGAGAAAAAATTATTGATGGAATAGTTAATTTACAAGATTATTCTGCTGGCGATGAAATAAAAATTGTTATTGAACTTAGAAAAGATGCAAATCCCAATGTTGTTCTAAATAACTTATACAAGCATACACAACTACAAATTTCTTATGGAATTAATATGCTTGCTATAGACAAAGGACAACCTAAAGTTTTAAATTTAAAAGAAATCCTTGAGTGTTATCTAGAACATCAAATAGAAGTTATAACTAGAAGAACAAAATTTGATTTGGAAAAAGCTGAAGCAAGAGCTCATATAATAGAAGGTTTACTAGTTGCGTTAGGTAACATTGATTTAGTCATTCAAATAATCAAAAAATCTGCAACAACAGAAGAAGCTTCTCAAAGTTTAATGAAAGAATTTGGTTTAACTGAAATTCAAACTAAGGCTATTCTTGATATGAAACTTCAAAGATTAACTGGCCTAGAAACTGATAAACTAAAAGAAGAATTAGAATCATTAAAGAGAGATATACTAGATTATAAAGATATATTGAAAAATCATCAGAGAAAATTAGACATCATTATAAAAGAATTAACAGAAATTAAAGAAAAATTTGGTGATAAACGAAGAACAGAAATTAATGCAAATGATGATTTAGATATAGAAGATGCTGACTTAATTCCTGTTGAAGATGTTATTATTACAGTAACGAAAAAAGGTTATGTTAAGAGATTAACTGTGGATACATATAGAGCCCAAAATAGAGGTGGAAAAGGTATCACAGGGGCAAAACTTGCTGATGATGATTTTATAGAAAAAGTATTATTTACTTCTTCACATGACAATTTATTGTTCTTCTCATCATTAGGTAAAGTTTATAAACTAAGAGCATTCCAAATTCCAGTAAGTGGAAGGAACGCAAAAGGTTTACCAATTGTAAATTTACTTAACTTTGAAGAAGGCGAAAAATTAGCAACTGTTCTTAACGTTGATCCTGAAAATGAAACAAATGGTTATTTCATCTTTGCAACACGTCAAGGAATAGTAAAAAAGACAGAAATTTCCGCATTTGAAAACATTAGAACTAATGGAATAAGAGCCATTCTATTAAATGATGGCGATGAATTATTTAAAGTAGATATAACAGATGGCGAAAAGGATATAATATTAGGCGCTTCAAACGGAAAAGGAATTCGTTTTAGTGAAAGTGATATCCGTCCAATGGGAAGAATTTCTGCTGGAGTCCGTGGATTGAAAATTGAAGAAGGCGAAAAAATGATTGGTATGGCTATAGTAAATACAGATGGCGATGAAATTGTAATCGTAACTGAAAAAGGCTATGGCAAGAGAACTAATGTCGATGCGTTTAGAGTACAAGTACGTGGAGGAAAAGGTGTTAAAGCATTAAATATAACAAATAAAAACGGTAAAATGATTGCTTTGACAACAGTACGCGGTGATGAAGACTTATTGGTAATTACTGATAAAGGAATGGTTATTAGAACGCATCTAGAACAAATACTTACAATAGGAAGAGATACACAAGGTGTATGCATAATTAAATTAAATCAAGGACAAGTTGCCGCTTCAATAGCAATTGTTCCAAGAAGCGATGAAGAAGAAGTAGAAGATGATGAAACTAAAGAAAATGTAACCTATGATGAAGATTACAAATTCTTAGATGATTCTAAGGATAATGAAGAAGAAACAAATGAAAAAGATGATTCTGATAAAGATGAATAAAATAAATAAAGCATTAAAAGATAAAACTTTTAATGCTTTTCTTGCGTTTGTTTAAATAAAATAGTATAATAAATTCATAATTATGGAGGTGAAAAAATGTTAGAACTAAAAGAAGTTTATAAAAGTTATAAAAAAAGAAATTACACTCAAGAAGTATTAAAAGGAATAAATATAAAATTTGATAATGTAGGCTTTGTTTCTATCTTAGGACCAAGTGGATGTGGGAAAACAACCTTATTAAACATTATTGGAGGTTTAGACAAATTAGATAGAGGAAATCTTTATATTGATAATTTAGATTTGGATAAACTAAGTCCCAAAAAATTAGATGCATATAGGAATTCAATGGTAGGCTTTGTATTTCAAAGTTTTAACCTAATTAATCATTTAAATGTGTATGACAATATTGCATTAACATTAAAATTAAATAAAGAAAAGAACAAAAATATAAAAGCTAAAGTACAAGAAATTATCAACAAAGTAGGTTTGACTGGAAAAGAAAATAAAAAACCTCAAGAATTATCTGGAGGCGAAGCACAACGTGTAGCAATTGCAAGAGCGTTAGTTAATAATCCAGAAATAATTCTTGCTGATGAGCCCACAGGAAGCTTAGATTCAAACACATCAATAGAAATAATAAATATCCTTAAAGAGATTTCTAAGGATAAGTTAGTTATTATGGTGACTCATAACGAGAAATTAGCCAAAGAGTATAGCGATCGTATCATAAGAATGGCTGATGGAATGATTGTTAGTGACAATATTATAAAGGAACAAAAGCCTATAGATAAAAAAGAAATAAATAAAGTACATATGACTTTCTTTATGAGCTTAATGTTAAGTTATAAAAATATATTAACAAAAGTCTTTCGAACAGTAGCAACAATATTTGCAGGATGTATAGGTATAGTCGCTGTTATATTAGTGATAACACTATCACAAGGAGTGTCCGATTATATTACTAAAGTTCAGGAAAATGCTTTAAAAGATAAACCTATTATAATTAGTAGCAACAGTATTTATAAGTCTAGTGGTAATATAATTAATAACATAGTAGAATATCCAGAAACGGATCAAATTTATGTAAGTCATAATATAACAAGTTATGAGCATAACAATAATATGGATAGAAATTTATTAAAAATAATTAAAAATCTTGATAAATCACATTATGATATAATTAATTATAATAGATCAGTGAAATTTAATCTATATAAAGAAAACACTGAAGGACTTAAAAAAATATATAATAGCTATTTTACAGAAATGAATGAAAGTTCATTAATGGAATATGAGTATGATGTAATTTATGGAACTATGCCAACAAAATATAATGAAATAGCTCTTGTTGTTGATAAATATAATGTTATAAATTCTAATATTTTAAAATACCTTGGATTAGATTATAAGAATGATTCTTATAAATATGAAGATATAATTGGTCAAGAATATATATTAATTGAAAATAATAATATGTATGTTTATGATGAAGAAAAAGATGTATTTATTAAAAAAATAAATGGCGAAATAAATTCATTTCCAAAAATAAAAATAACAGCAATAATTAGAGAATCAAGACAAAATAGTTTTGGATTGTATTCACAAGGGATAGTGTATACGAAAGAACTTACTGATTACATAATAGATAGTGCAAAAAAATCTGAGATTGGAAAAGCCCAACAAAAATACGGAATTGAAAAAGATGTTTTTTCTGGAAAACCTTTTACTGATATAAAAAGTGAAACAGTAAGTTATACAAAAGAATATTTATATGAAGAGCAGTTAAAAGAATTAGGTTTAGTTGAACAAATTAACAGAGTTCAAATTTATACAAAAACATTTGATGATAGAAAGTATATAGAAAAAACTATAAAAGATAATGATATTTTTAATGATATAAGTAATGTTTATTATCGTGATTATATGAGCACAATTGCTGAAGAATTTTCATCTTTTATAAAAATACTAACAAAAGTATTAATAATATTCGCATTAATTTCTTTAGTAGTAAGCACTATTATGATATCAATAATCACATATATTTCGGTCTTGGAAAGACAAAAAGAAATAGGTATATTAAGAAGTATTGGTGCAAGAAAAATAGATGTAATTTCAATATTTTGCAGTGAAAATTTAATTATAGGTCTAATGTCAGGGATATTGGGATTTATTCTTGCTAATATTTTTAAGAAACCAATAAATGAAATTGTACAAAATATAATTAAAGAAAACGTATCTTTGGCTACTACAATTAACAGTGTAGATTTAATAAAATTTAGATATGATATTGTGACTATGTTAATAATTGCCAATGTGATTATTACCTTATTAGCGGGACTAATACCTGCAATTATTGCTAGTTTGAAAAAACCAATAGATGCGCTTAAAAACGAATAAAAAAAGGAAAAAGTCCTTAAATAAAGGACTTTTAAATTGAATTAATTTTAAAAAGCAAAGCTTTAAATTCTTCATTATTCAGTTTATTTTCGATAGCTTTTATGCTAAAGTTATCGTTATCATATCTTGGAATGATATGAATGTGAAAATGATGTACGGATTGTCCAGCTGCTTCGCCGTTATTGTTAAGGATATTTATGCCTTTGCAATTAGTTGCAGTTTTAATTTTACTTGCTAAATCTCTTACAAGAATTAACATTTTTTCTAGTAGAAAATCAGGCATTGCAAATAAATTTTCAAAATGTTGTTTAGGAACAACTAAAGTGTGACCATAAGTTGCTTGAGAAATATCTAAAAAAGCATAAAAGTTATCATCTTCATAAACTTTATATGAAGGGATTTCTCCAGAAATAATATTACAAAAAATACACATAGCAAAAACCTCCATGTGTATAGTTTATCATTATTTGCATAAAGAAACAACAAAAAAATAATTATTCTTCTTTTTTACGATATGGGTAATCATATTCTATTCTTTCATCAAATGTTATGTAATTTAAATAAACCATCAAAAGAACATAACGAGTTTCTGATTGAATATCTTTTAAAATGATATGGTCTTTTCCAGCACCTTTTAAAACACCTTTGAAAATTTTAGATCCCCACTGACTATTTTCAAAATTCATATAAACTGTAGCGACTTTGTTTAAATTATCCCTTAGAATATTTTCAATATAAGATTGCTCACTTGCTAATTCGTCTTGTTGAACATCATTAGGATAATTTGGCTGAAATGGGTATGGGATTCCGGGTTGAAAAGGCGGGAATGGTTGTTGATAATAATTCATAAATACCTCCTTAATAACATTTTGCGCTTGCTAGAGGAGCATAAAAGCAATGATTCTTATATTTTCCACTATTCCATTGATTGTACCATTTAGATTTACAACCTGGTGTATAAGTTGAATAGAACCACAATGCTCTAGTTGCAGGGTTAAATCTTTCACCATTAATTACTCTTCTTGCTAATTTAATTTCTATAGAACGGGCCGCTTGATAAAAATAACTATATAAAGTTGACTCAAAACCTCCAGGATGTTGGTACACCATTTGGGTTATGGAAGTAATGCTTTTAAAATCGTGACAATTTGCTCGAACACGATTTATACCTACGTTACCTACCATTAACATGCCTAGTTGACCTTCGCCTTCAGCTTCAGCACGTAAAAGTCTCGCGAGAAGTTTTACTTCAGCTTCATTATAAGCAACGACTGCCACTAAATCACCTCTACTAAATAATATGAAGTGATAAAGAAAATATGATAAAATAAAATAATAATTGTAAAAAAGAGAAATTTATGGTAAACTTAGTTTATGAGGTTACATATATGTATAAGAAAATAATAAATAAAATTAAACAATTTGAAACAATAATAATTCATAGACATTCAAAGCCAGATGGAGATGCATTAGGTAGTCAATTTGGCTTGAAAGAAATTATTGAAACAAATTTTCCCGAAAAGAAAGTCTATGCTGTAGGTGATATTAACCAAAGACTTAAGTTTATGGGAAATGTAGATATGGTAGATGATCTAGAGTATGAAGATGCATTAGTTGTAGTTTTAGATTGTTCGGAAAAATCCTTAATATCGGATGATAGATATTTAAAAGGTAAATATATGATTAAAATAGATCATCATATAATGCGAGAAAAGTTTGCTGATATGGAAATAGTTGATGACACATTCGAAAGCTGTTGTGGATTAATAGCAAATATTGCCATTAAACAAAAAATGATTATAAATACAAAAGCTGCTGAAGCGTTATTTACAGGAATGGTAACAGATAGTGGCAGATTCCGTTATGATTCAACAAGTTCAAGAACATTTACTATCGCATCAAAACTATTAGAAAGCAATATAGATATGATGAATATTTATAATAATCTATACCTAGATGATTTAGATATGGTTGTTTTACGTGCCAAATTTGTGTTAAAAATGAAATTTACAGAACATAATGTGGCTTATATTAAAACTACAGCTGAAGAATTTGCTCAATTAAATACAGATATATTTACAATTTCTCGAGGTATGGTAAATACAATGAGTGGAATTAAAGGTATTGATATATGGGTTAATTTTACAGAAGATAAAGGAAATGGAATCATATGTGAAATAAGATCTAATAAATATAATATTAATCCTATAGCTGTAAAATATGGCGGTGGTGGACACGCTAAAGCTAGTGGAGCTACAGTTAAAAACTTTGAAATAGCAGATAATATGTTAAAAGATTTAGATAATTTATGTAAGTAGTAAAAGGGTGAAAAAATGACAAATAAGATAATTGAAAAGATTGAAGAATATAAAAAGATAATAATATTAAGACATCAAAGACCTGATGGCGACTGTATTGGTGCATCTTTAGGATTACGCGAAATTATTAAAAACAGTTATCCTGAAAAAGAAGTTAAAGTATATGCTAATGACTATTCAAAAGACCTAAACTTTATTGATTCAGAAGATGAGAATACGGATAATAATTATAATGATGCATTAATTATAATTGTTGATACTGCAAACTTAGAAAGAGTATCTAATAGTGTGAATATAGATAACAATTATATTATTAAAATAGACCATCATCCTAATGTGCAACCTTATGGAATGATTAATTATGTGGAAGATGAACTTTCTTCTGCGTGTGAGCTTAT
The DNA here is from genome assembly GCA_000431235.1 of Coprobacillus sp. CAG:698. Classification (GTDB taxonomy): domain Bacteria; phylum Bacillota_I; class Bacilli_A; order ML615J-28; family CAG-698; genus CAG-698. The sequence continues at coordinate 61,819 of HF988719.1, forward strand.
TGTAAAAATAGTTGAAGAATCAGAAAACAAACTTTTACTAAATCAAAAATCAGCAAAATTACTATATATGGGAATGGTAACAGATACGGGAAGATTTAAATACTCTATTGATGAAGAAACATTAATACGTGCTGGACGTTTATTATCATATGGAATTGATTTGGAACTTATGTATGCAAATTTGTACTTAAAAGATTTCAATATGTATAAACTTCAAGGAGAAGTATACAGAAAGATGAAAATTTCTAAAAATGGAGTAGCATATATATATGTAAATAAAGAAATGCAAGATAAATTTGGATTAACACCTAATGAAGCTAGTATGGTTGTTGGTTCGCTCGACTCTATAAAAGGTTCACTAATATGGATTGCATTTATTGATAATACCGATGGTTCAATTAGAGTTAGATTAAGATCTAGATTTTTAGAGATTAATGATATAGCATCAAAATATCGTGGAGGAGGGCATTCACGAGCTAGTGGAGCAACTTTATACGAAAAAGAAGAAATAAAAAAACTTATTAAAGATTGCGATAAAAAATTAAAAGAATTTAAGGGTGAAAAAACAGGATGGCTTTAAAAATATTAATAACTAATGATGATGGAATTCAAGCAGAAGGTATTAAATTGCTTGTAAATGAAGCTAAAAAGTATGGAGATGTTCTTGTTGTTGCTCCCAAAACAGAACAAAGTGCTAAAAGCCACTCTATAACTTTGAGAACTAAAATAGATGTTGGAGAAAGTAATTTGTTTAATGATGTAAAAGCGTATTATGTTGATTCAACTCCTGCAGATTGTGTTAGATACGCATACTACGGATTAAATTATGACTTTGATATACTTTTATCAGGGGTTAATAAAGGATATAATGTAGGCTATGACATCATGTATTCAGGAACAGTCGCTGCAACGTTTGAGGCCTCAAGTATGGGCAAAAAAGCTATTGCACTTTCATGTGATGGAGAATCTTTTTTAGGATTTGAAAAGTATCTAGATAAACTTTTAGAATTCATTAAGAATAAACATTTATTAGATAAATGGAATTTATATAACGTAAATATACCTATTGACCCAAAAGGAATAAAAATAACTAAGCAAGGATATTGTAATTTTGTTACATATTTTATTGATTTTGAAAATGGAAAAAAACAATTTGGTGATAATGTAACAGATAATAATTATAATAATATATTCCTTGATACTTCCTGTGTTATGAATGGATATATCTCAATAACTCCATTAACACATGAGCGAACAGAAAAGAATATATATAAGGTATTAAAAGAAGAATAAAATCAAAAACTAATTCATATATTATATATGGGTGATGTTATGAAATTTATAAAATGGTTTTTTAAATCAGTGTTGATTGCATTGGTATTAATATTTGTTTTTAATGTTATAGGATCTTTTATAAACATAAACATTCCCATAAACATATGGACAATCATAATAATTTTTTTCTTACGTTTACCAGGTGCAATCGTTTTAACGATATTCTTTCTAATATAATACTTGAAAAAAAAGAAATTTTAGTGTAAAATATAGATAATGAAAAATAAAAGGAGAAATATAATGTACGAGAATGATTCATTACTTGAGATAGCAAAAGAACTTATGGAGAAAAAAAGAAAACCTCATAGTATTCAAAATCTAGCTAAAGAAGTTTTTGAATTAAAAGGTTTAAAAGTAAGTGATAACTTAGAAATGTATAGTCAATTTGTAAATGACTTTATGCTCTGTGGTTACTTTATTTGCTGTGGTGAAGATAAAAAAGGTGTTAAACTATGGGATTTAAAGAGCCGTCAAAGACACGAATTATTAGAAAAAGACGGAGCATATTTAGATGATCCATATGGTGATGATGAAGACGTTGTTAACAATGAGTTAAAAGATGATGATTATTATGGCGATAGTAAAGATAGTTACGATAATCAATTTGACGAAGAAGATGACGACGAAGAAGACGATGATGAAGAAGAAAAAGATGATATAGAAGAAGAATTATTGTTCGGAAATGGCTATGACGTTGATGAAGAAGATGATGACGATGAAGATGGCTATGATGACGATGAAGAACTAACTATAAAACCAAAGAAGAAATAATCTTTGGGTTTTTCTTGTAAGGAGGTACTAAAACATGATTCTTGATGGATTAAGAACTGCAGAAGTTATTAGAAAAAAAATAGCTGAAGAAGTAGCAAGACAAGATGAGGAAATTACTCTTGCAATATTACACATTGGTAATGACCAATCAAGTATGATTTATCTTGAGAGTAAAGAAAAAGCATGCGCAGAAGTCGGAATAAATACAAAGATTTTAAAACTACCTGAAAACATAAGCCAAAGGGAAATTCTAAATATTATTTCTGATTTAAATAAAGATAAAACTGTTAATGCTATAATGGTGCAAACTCCTCTGCCAAAACATATAGACACAGAAACAATTTTAAATTCTGTAGACCCAATGAAAGATGTAGATGGGTTAAGTATTTATAATCAAGGAAAACTAATAAAAGATTTACCATGTGTAGTACCAGCAACAGCACAAGGAGTTATTACTTTACTTAAAAATAATAATATTGATATTTCTGGAAAGAATGTTGTTATTGTTGGAAGAAGTATTGTAGTTGGGAAACCATTAGCAATGTTATTTTTGAAAGAAAATGCAACTGTAACAATTGCACACTCTCATACAACAAATTTAAAAGACATAACTAAAAGAGCAGATATACTAGCTGTTGCAATAGGGAAACCTAGATTTATTACTGCGGATATGGTGAAAAAAGATGCCGTTGTTGTTGATATAGGTACTAATAGAGTTATGGGAAAAATTTGTGGTGATGTAGATTTTGAAAATGTTCAAACCGTAGCAAGTTACATTTCTCCTGTTCCTAAAGGAGTTGGACCTATGACAACAGCTATGCTTTTATCAAATGTTATCAAATGTTATCAAAATCAAAAAATGAATAGAGATTAAAATCCATAAGGAAACTTATGGTCTTTTATGTTATAAGGTGGTGAAGGTTATGAAATTGATAGTTGGATTAGGCAATCCAGGAATAAAATACAAAGGCACAAGACATAATGTGGGTTTTATGTTTGTTGATAGCATTGCATCATATTTAAAATGTAGTTTTAAACTTGTTAGTAAATTGAAATCGCAAATTGCAATCATCAAAACCGAAGATGGAGATGTATGTTTATGCAAGCCCATGACATATATGAATTTATCTGGGGAAGCAGTTAAAAGCGTAATGCAATATTATAATATAAGTATAGATGACATTCTAATAGTTCATGATGATTTAGATTTACCTGTTGGTCGTATAAGAATGCGCGAAAAAGGATCACATGGAGGTCATAATGGAATGAGAAATATAATTGATTTATTAGGAACTAATAATATCAAAAGAATAAGAATAGGAATAGATAAAAAGGAAAATGTTATTGACTATGTTCTTGGAAAATTTAATAAAGAAGAAAAAGAAAAAATAGACAAAGTTTTAATTATTGCTCCTAACATCTATGATGATTTTCAAAAACTAACATTTCCAAATTTAATGAATAGGTATAATCAAAATGAATAATATTTTAAATTTATTTAAAAAAAGCAATAATATAAAAGAAATTATTCGCAAAATGGAAGGTGAAGAATCTAGCCTTTTTTGCGCAGGTATGACGCTAAATGTAAATGTACTATTTCTCGCAAGTCTTTTAAAAGAAGAAAAGAATCAAAGTATAGTATATGTATTGAATAATAGTTACAAAGCAAATATAGCTTATGATACTTTAACAGACGTCTTAGGTTTGGATGATGTTAATTTATACTTAGCAGATGATTTTGCATCTATAGAGGCCTTTGCGATCAGTAATGAATTAAAATCAGAACGAATTAATACATTGAGTAATATATATGAAAAAAAGAAACGTATTATTGTTACAGATATTCAAACAATTTTAAGGCCTTTACAATCATTTGAAAATTATGAAAAAGGTATTATAACATTAAGAAAAGGCGAAGAACTTGATATAAATAGTTTTATTAAAAACTTAATTATATCAGGTTACGAAAGGGAAGCAACTACTTACAAACAAGGCCAATATAGTGTTAGAGGTGAAGTAATTGATGTCTTTCCAATAGGGTATAAAAATCCTATTAGAATAAATGTATCGTTTGATGAAATAGAAACAATAAAAATATTTGATGAAAAAACACAATTGTCAACTGGCGAAATGCTTGATAGTGCAACAATTTATCCTATAAATGAATTGGTATTGACATTTGATATCGATAAATTATGGGATGATTTGCGAAAAAAAGGACAATCTGAATATTTAGATGATGACTTTACTAAAATAAAAGAATTAAAAAATTATGATAATTTATTGAAATATATAAAATATATTGACAAAAACTATGAGTATTTCTTTAACTATTTTGATGCTTTACAAATGAAATACATTGTGTGCTATGATCAAATAAACAATTTAGAAGATATAGTATTAAAATTGCAAACAGAAGTGTCAAGATATTTAGAAACAAGAGCATCTGAAAATAAATTAGAACTCTCTTTTTATGATGATGCAAGCTATGTTATGGCGCTTTCTCAAAGGAATATCTATTTATCAGAAACAAAAAAAGCTATGCAAAATCTTGAACTACATGGAATATATGACTTTCACAGTTACAAAGTTACAAAATATGATAATGATATGAAATATTTTGTGAAGGCTAAGAAGGATACTGATATTGATATTTATTTAACTTATAGTACAGACACGCAAAAAGATCTTATCGAAGATACGTTACAAGGTAACGAGATAAAATATGAAGTTATTGATGATTTCTTTAATACCGGAAAAGAAAAATTCCATTTAGTCAATTGTGATAATGCGATTGGATATGGAATTATCGGTGAATATGAAGTACTAACTGTGAATGAACTATTCTCGTCAAGCAAATCTAAAAAACCAAAATATAGAAATATACAAGATAATACATCGCAAATTAACTCGAAAGATGACTTACATGTAGGAGATTATATTGTTCATTATGATTATGGAATTGGTAAATATCTAGGATTACAAACTGTTGAATTAAATAAAGTAAAGAATGATTATCTTAAATTGCAATATGAAAATTTAGATTTGTTAATTCCTGTAGAGAAAATAACTGATCTTGAAAAATATTTAGGCGCTGAAGGAGTTGTTCCGAAGTTAACCAAAGTTGGTACGAATGAATGGGAAAAGAAAAAACAAACAGTAAGAAATCAGTTAGAAAGTATTGCAAAGGAACTCATAGAATTACAAATAAAGAGAAGCTCAAATATAGGATTCAAATATAAAGAGGATAGTGATCTTCAAAAACAATTTGAAAATGATTTTGAGTACGAAGAGACACCAGATCAAATAAAAATTGTTGATGAAATAAAAACAGATATGGAAAATGGTGTTTTAATGGATAGACTTGTATGTGGAGATGTTGGGTTTGGAAAAACAGAAGTGGCAATGCGTGCGGCCTTTAAAACGGTATATGAAGGAAAACAAGTAGCTTATATGGCGCCAACAACAATTCTTACAAGACAACATTATCATACATTCAAAGAACGATTTAATAAGTATGGTATAAGAGTTGCTTTATTAAATCGACTTGTGTCACCAAATGAGCAAAAAGAAATTATTAAAGACTTAAAAAAAGGTGATATAGATATAATTGTTGGGACTCACAGATTATTAAATAAAGAGATAGGGTATAATGATTTAGGTTTGTTAATAATAGACGAAGAGCAAAGATTTGGAGTAGAGCATAAGGAAAAAATTAAGAAATTAAAAGAAAATGTTAATGTTATTACTTTAACAGCAACACCAATCCCAAGAACATTGCAAATGGCTGTTACAGGTATTAGAACATTAAGTTTATTAGAAACTCCTCCTAAAGATAGATATCCAATTCAAACATATGTATTAGAGTATGAAGAAACAATTATAAGAGAAGCAATATATCGTGAATTAGCACGTAATGGACAAGTGTTTTATTTGCATAATCGTGTTAGTGATATTTATCTTGTGGCAAAGAAAATTCAAAGTCTTGTTCCAGAAGCAAAAATATGTGTTGGACATGGAAAAATGAATAGAAATGAATTAGAAGATATTGTTTCTGATTATATTGATGGTGTATATAATGTAATGGTTTGCACAACTATCATAGAAACAGGAATAGATATTCCTAATTCTAATACATTAATAGTTGATGATGCAAGTAGATTGGGGTTAGCTCAAATGTACCAAATACGAGGGCGTGTAGGTAGAACTGATAGAATAGCCTATGCTTATTTCTTATATAAATCAGAAAATAATTTATCAAGCGCTGCCGAGAAGAGACTTTCAGCGATTAAAGAATATAATCGTATTGGAAGCGGATATAAAATAGCAGTAAGAGATTTAGCTATTAGAGGAGCTGGAGATATTTTAGGACGCGAGCAATCAGGTTTTATTAATTCTATAGGAATTGATATGTATATGAAATTGCTTAATGAAGCAATCAATAAAGCTAAAGGTATTGAAGAAAAGAAACGTATTAATTACAAAATTCAAGTTGCAAAACACGTAGAAAAAGAATATGTTAACGATGATTCAATAATAATTTATATTCATAAAGAAATTAATAAAATTGAAACAAAAGAAGATCGTGATAATGTAATTGCTGAATTAACAGATAGATTTGGTAAATTAAGTGATAATATTCTAAATTATGTTGAAGAAAGATATCTAGAAGCATTACTACGAAGAATTGAAGTAATAAATGTAATTGAAGAAGATAGATCGGTTAAACTTGAAATTCCTGAAAATTACTCAAATAAGCTTAAAGGTGATGAAGTAATGTATGCGGGATACACAATAAGCAGAAGATTTTCAATTGACTATAAATACCATATGTTTATAATTACAATTTCAAAAGAATATGGGGATCGTAGTTGGCTATACTTAATGACTGAATTTTTGGAAAAAATAATAAAATAATTGTATAAATTGTTAAAAACTTCTAATACTAAGTTTAGAGGTGACAAAAATGAAATCAATCGGTGTAGTAAGAAGAATTGACGAACTTGGAAGAATTGTTGTGCCAAAAGAAATGCGAAGAACTTTACGAATACGTGAAGGAGACTCGTTAGAAATATCTTCTAATGATAATTCAATAATTTTAAGAAAATATTCTCTTGTGGAAAGTGTAGATAATTTTATAACACAATATGTTGATGCGGTTCATGCATCAAGCAAAAAAGAAATAGTTGTAACAGATACGGAAAAAGTAATAGCTGTATCAAGTGGTTTTCGAAAAAACTTTGTCGGTAAGAAAATTGACATAAGATTAGATGATAAAATTCAAAAAAAGGCTACTCAAATATTTGAAAGAGGAGCAAATATAGAAATCTGTGAAGGGTTAACTATTTCTAGTGCAGTGGTAATTAGACCAATAACTGTATATGGTGATTTAATTGGTGCTGTTATAGTCCTTGGTGATAATGTTATAAATGATACTGAAAAGATGCTTGCAGAATTAACTGCTTTGTTTGTTGGTAAATATCTAGAAAACTAATATACTGAAAGTAATAACGTATTAAACTCATTTGTAAATAATAACTTGCTTTTTATTTAAAAATAATGTATAATTAAATAGAAATTAATTTATTCAAGGAGTTAATTATGTTCAAAAAAATATTTTCTACACCAAAAGCAAAAATGTATGGAATAGTTGCGTCAGCATTATTAGTATTTTTACTAGTATTTATAATTATAACTGTATCAATTCCAGATAGCGGAAGACTAAGATATGAGTTAAAAATGGACGGTACTTATGAAGTAACTGACATTAAGGACTTATACCGCGGTGGAATTTTTATGAGAAAAAAATTAGTTGTTCCAAGTGAATACAATGGTAAACCTGTAACATCTATTAAAAAAATAGAATCAATAGCTTTAAAAGAACTTGTTCTTCCAGAAACTCTTAAGAATATTACTAGTGGAAGTTTTATTGGTATGACTAGCCTTGAGAAAGTTAATATTCCAGATGGTGTAAAGAAAATAGGAGTAAATGCCTTTGCAAATTGTACAAATTTGAAAAATATTACAATTCCTTCATCAGTTGTAGAAATTAGTGATAGGGCCTTCTATATGACTGGATTAACAGAAATAACAATTCCTTCATCAGTTAAAAAGATTGGTTCACATGCTTTTGAATTATGCAAAAATTTAGAAAAAGTTGAATTAGATTTTGAAAATACAGAAGTAGGAGTTTCAACGTTTGAACAAACAAAGTTCTCTGAAAAAGTCTATGCTGAAAATAATGGATTCTTTATTGTGAATGGTGTTCTATATGGAATAAAAATAGATGAATCAAAACAAGAAGGAACAAAAAAAGATGGTTTTAGAGTTGTAATTCCAGAAAGCGTAGAAGTAATTGGAAATGGCGTATTTAATGAAAATACATACGTAGCTTATGTTTCTTTACCTTCTACATTAAGAAAAATTAATAAAAATGCCTTTTTATTAATTGATATTCAAGGGAAGAATAAAATTAAAGCAATAGGATTTAAAAATTGTAACTTTGAAATCGATGATGAAGCAGTTGTTGATTGTACAATGCTAAAAGCAGTTGTGTATGATATGAATAAAGAAGATATTAATACTGATAACTTAAAAAATACAAAATTATCAAAGTTAAGTGTTGTATATTTACAAGAAGGAAATTATTGTGTAGATGTAGTGGATAAAGATGGTACAGAATTGACTTTATTATATGATATGGAACAGTTTAAACCATATCGTTTAGTAGATGGTCAAAAACAATATTTCAATACAACAAAAAAAGATTTTGAATAGGAAAGCAGACCAATTCTGCTTTTTTCTTATTTAAGGAGATAAAATATGTTTATAAAATGTTTTAAATATCATGGGTGTGGGAATGATTTTATTATTATAAATCATAATAAGAACATAAATTATAGCGAATTTACAAAGAAAGTATGTAATAGATATACAGGCATAGGTGCAGATACATTAATTGTAGTTGATGATAAAAAAGAACCAAGTGTAAGATTCTTTAATGCTGATGGCACGGAAGCACCTATGTGTGGAAATGGAATAAGGTGTGTTGCACGATTCCTTAATGATGAATATCAAAGAAGTGAAAAAGTATACACAATCAAAACCTTATCAGGAGATAGAATAGTATTTTGCGAAGATGGATTATACAAAATAAATATGGGGAAACCAGATTATTCTTGTGCTAAACTAAGTATAAATTCTGAAAAAAAAGAATTCTTCGAAGAAATGATGCCATATGATGGCAAAGAAATAGAAGTAAATGCTGTTTATATGACTACTCATCACTTAGTAATAATTGTGGAAAATTTTGATTTAATAGATAATATGGGAAAGTATTTCTGTGAAAATAAAATATTTGAAAAGAAAATAAATGTCAACTTCGTTAGATTAATTAATGAAAATGAAGTAAAAATAAAAACATATGAAAGAGGAGTTGGTTGGACAAAAGCATGTGGGAGTGGGACTTGCGCAGTTTTTTCGGTGCTAAATAGGAAAAAAATAATTTCAAATGAAATGATCGCAAATTATGAATATGGTAAGTTAATAATTTCAAAAGAAAACAATGAAATATATATGAAAGGCCCAGCAGTACAGGTGGCAAAGGATATATTATTTTTATATAATAAATAAAAAATGTTGAAATATATGTACTGTTGATATATAATATAAGAGTCTTATAATAAAAATGGAGGACTGAACAATGGAAAAAATCGCAATAATGACAGACGTTAATGCTGGATTGGACTATATAGGATACGATCCTGAAATCATAACATTAAGGTCAATTATAAACTTTGGTGATGAGCATTACATTGATGGAGTCGAAATAAAAGCAGATGAATTTTACGAAAGAATATATAAAGAAAAATGTATTCCTTCTACAAGTGCGCCTACAATAGGCAATGCTATGGAAGAGTTAAATAAATTAGTATCTGAAGGATACACAGATGTTATAATGTATTCAATATCATATAAAATGAGTTCAATAGGACAAATGGTTGAAACACTCATTCCTGAATATGAAGGAAAAATTAAAATACATGTAGTCAATACTAAAACATCAGCATTTAACCAAGGATATATGGCTTTAGAAGCAAAGAAAATGGTAGATGAAGGAAAAACAGTAAATGAAATTCTTGAAAGAACTGAATACTTAATCAATAATAATAATACATATTTTGTTGTTGATAATCTTATGTATCTAGTTAGAAATGGGCGCTTGAGTGGTGCTAAAGGATTTGTTGGAACAATTATTAAGATCAAACCAATTCTTAATATAAATAAAGAAGGAGAAATAGTAACCTTCGAAAAAATTAAATCACATAAAAAAGCAGTTGAAAGAGCAATTGAACTAGTTAGCACTGACTTAGATAAATGTAAAGATGCAAAATTATTTATTTATCATACATTACGTGAAGATGATGGTAAAAACCTTTGCAAGTATTTTGAAGAAAAATATCCACAGTTTGGCAAAGTAGAATTAAAAGTAGTTACTCCAGCTGTTGGTGCTCATATTGGTTATGGAATTTTAGGATTTTCATATTTTATGTTAGAGAAAAAATAATTAATGTCCTTTAATGGACATTTTTTTTGTTATAATCAAATAAACATGCATAAAATGTATGGGGTGATAATAATGAAAGAGTGGGTAAAAAATAATTATTTTATTCTATTAATGCTACTTGGATTTCTGCTTTATTGGCTGTTTGGAGTAATAATAACTTATATTACTGTTTTATCTACTATAGTATTTGTTATATATGCTAAAGGAACAAATAGAGTACAAATGTATAATTTTGACTTAGTTTTATTTGTAAGTTATTTACTTTTGTCAATATTTGGATTATTCATAACAAAAAATGCAACAGTTCAAGTACTATCTATAATACTAGGAATACTATTTATAGCTTCTTTTTATAGAAATAAAAGAATAAACAAATTATAAAAAATTGGTAAAATCAATTAACTTCACAAAAACTCATTAATATGGTATAATAAACATATCTTTTTAAAGACATGAGGTTATTATGAAAAGTAAACGTATATTATTAATTATTATGATGCTTTTATTAAACATAATGTTTATAAATTGCAAAAAAGGTGAGAAAACAGATTTAAATATTATAATAAGTAATCAAATATTTAATCAAAAAAATAGTGAATATCTTGTGTGCTTTACTGATAAAGATAATAAAAGTTTGGATAAAATACTAAAAGATTATACAGAAAGTACAAATAAAGATAAAGTTGCTTATAATGTTTATGTTGTAAAAGACTTAACTCAAAAAAACTCAGTAAATGTTTTGGATGGCATAAAGAGTCTTAAGGATATTAAAATAAAAGAATATCCTACATTAGTCAAAGTTACTACTGTAAAAGGCGAAAAAGAAATCAAATACGTATGTAGTCAACTGCAAAATATAAATAATTATCTAAATGGATTATTAAGTAAATATAAAATAACTTATAAATTAAATGGTGGTAAACTCGAAAATGATGTAACAAAAGAATTTAGTGAGCCATCAGAATATGTTCTTCCTACACCAACTAAAAATGGTTATGTATTTGGTGGTTGGTATGAAGATAATAAGCTAGTCACAGAATTAGATTCAAAAAGTTATAAATTAGAAGCAAAATGGGTAGATAAATTTGATTATACTTATATAGAAGACAAAGAAATCTTTAATCAAAAAGAAACTAATTATCTTGTCTATTTCATGAAAGATGATTGTCCGTATTGTGAAAAAATCAAAAACACAGTGTTAACTTATATCTACTTATCACAAAACAGCGCTTTAAAATTATATGTTGTTAATTTAAAAAATGATGGATTAAGATCAGATATTCTTAGACAATATACAGGTATTGAAGGGCAAAGCGATGACAAAGACATTTATGTTGACGGAGTAACAAAATGGAATGAGCTTTATATATCTGGAACCCCAACACTAATAAAGATTTCTGAAGAGAACAATGAACGATATAGTAGATTTATAACGATAGGAGCAACAAATGTTTCTAAAAAATTATGGGAAATTTTATCTTCTAAAGATAAAGATGGATACAAAGTAAATGTTAACTATGATAATATAAACCTATCTTATTCGTTTGAAAGTTGGGAAAGAATAGTTCTTCCGAAAATTACTAAGGATGGATTAACTCTTGTTTGTTATGAAGAAAATGGACAGGTTATTGATTACTTTGTTAAAAGAAATTATGAACTAAAACCAGTATGGGGAGAGTATGAATTTATAAACGACACTGATATCTTTGATATGCCAGATGATAAGTATTTAGTTTATTTTATGAAAAATGATTGCCCATATTGTGAAGGGATTAAACAAAGTGTTTTAAAATATATCTATAAAAGTAGTAAAGAGCTTTATAAAGGAACACGAAAACTTTATGTGGTGAATTTAAAAAATGATAAATACACCTCTACTATATATAAGACATTTAATGGTTCAACCCTTCATGTTGATAATGCAACAACTATCGATGATCTTTATATCGCCCAAACGCCAACATTAATTGAAATAAACAAAAAAGTTGCTTCATTAAGTGCTGATTCTTCTTCGAGTGTTGTTGAGGCATTAGAAAATTATTTGGTTGTTGATGGAAAAGAAGGCGATACGCAATTATATGAAATTTCGTTTGAAATAGAGACTAAAGTTCTGTTTGAGGGAGTATATGTAGATTCTTTACCAACTATCAAATTGCATAAGTGGCAAACATTAGATAAACTTCCTGAGATTAGCATGGATGGCTTTTATCTTTTAGGATGGTTACTAGGAGAAGAAACTATTACAAGTATAAATGGACAAAACGCTATTTTAAAGCCTTTGTGGGCTAGTAGCAAGTATTATGAGGAAATCGAAGACACACAGATATTTAATCAAAAAGAGAATAGATATTTTGTCTATTTTATGAAAGATGGTTGTACGTATTGTGAGAAAGCAAAACCAAAAATTTTGGAATATGCTAGTAAAGCAAATACTGATAAATATAAAAATTCCCCTAAAGTATATGTTGTCAATTTAAAGAAAAATGGTAAAGCCTCAAAGATTTTAAGAGAATATAAAGATAACGATAGTGGCACATTCGTTGATGGGGCAAAAAAATGGGATGAACTGTATATACCTTCAACACCTACTTTGATAGAAATATCAGGTACAAATCCTACTGCTAAACTAGCAGCAATTGGAACAACAAATGTTGTAAATATATTAAATAGCAATCTAACAACTTCATCAACAGAAATTGGTGAAAAACAAAGTTATACAATCAATATTGATTTAGATTATGAAAATAAAAAAATTTCAATTAAATTCTTTAATCCAACAAATATTGTCTTGCCAAAATTTGATAGAGATGGATACGTTTATGCATATCTAATGGAAAATGATGTAGAAGTTACGGCCTTTGAAAAGAGGAATTACAATCTAAAAGTTAAGTGGATAAAAATTACTGATTATAAGAGTCTAAATCAAGATGAAGTCTTTAATGGAACAGAAGACAGTTATTATATTTTGTTTGTGAAAGAAGATACTAAAGATTTTGATGAAATAATTAAAAAAGTAATCAAAGCACAATATCAAAAAAAGATTCCTATATATGTCATTGATGCGACGAAAGCGACATATGCAAGAGCGTATATAGGTTCGGATGGGGAAGGATATAATAACAAGTTTTATGTAAGCAAATCTAGGAGCTTGGAAGATTTGTATATTTATGCAACCCCATGTATTATTAAAATAAATAAAGGTGAAATCAATCAAATTATAGCCACTTTTTCAAAGAATGTCTCTTCAACGTTGGATAAATTTATTGAGTAGTAAATAAAAAATAAAAAAAGATTAACAAAAAAAATAATATATGATATAATTGTATATATGCTTTAGAAAGGAGCTGCATTTTGCAGAGTAGTTTATGAAAAAGATAATAAGTTTTTTAACTGTTTTAATAGTTATTATGTTAGTTGGTTGTGCGACAACTTCTACAACTGATACTTTTAGATTTCAAGTGAGTGAATTAAAACTAAATGTCGGTGAGACAAAGAAACTTGATTTAATTATGGGTGACTTTTCAAAAAGCGAAGAAATAGTTGCTGAACAAGTTGATAAACAAGCTGAATCGGGTAGTGTTAGAGTAATAAGCGCTGCTAATGGTGTTATCGAAATTGAAGCTACAAAAGTTGGAAAAGTACGTTTCCAAGCTTATATAAAAAATAAAACAAATGTTAAAGATACAATAACTATAACAATTGAAAATCCTAAAGTTAATATGATTAAAATAGGTTCAGACTCTGAAGACCCAGCTACTGGAAAAATTGAAGTATATATTGATGAAACTGTGACATTAAAAGTAACTAGTACGCCAGAAATTGCAAATGCTGAATTTGTTTATGTATCAGGCAATGAAACAATAGCTAAGGTTGATTCTAATGGCGTTGTTACAGGAATGAACAAAGGCGTTACTAAAATATATGCTTACGAAAAAAATGATCCATCATTTAAAGCTGAAAAGGAAATCACAGTAAAATATGTTGATACTGCTAAAATTGAAACAGATAAAGAACAATACACATTAATAGCTGGTGAGACTTTACAAATCAAAGCAGTGGCCTATGATAAAAATGGCGAAACTCATGGTGTTGAACAAACATTCCGTTATACATCTTCTAGCTCTCGTTTAAAAGTATCTAAAGAAGGTGTTGTGACTTGTGAAAAAAGCGGAACATACACTGTAACTATTTTAGGTGGTAGTATTAGAAAATCTGTTAAAGTTATTGTTGAATATCCTACAGAAATTAAAACTGATACAATAACAATTAATAAAACAACTGCAAAAGTTATATTTTCTAACATTTTCTATGTTCAAAATTTAACTGGTGAGCTAGTTGAAGAAAGCAATATCATTACTATTGACGGTGCAAAAACAGGATTTACAATTAATGGTATTGGAACTTGTAAAGTAAGACTAACAAGCGGCGAATACACTAAAGTTGTTACTATTGTAATTGTTGAATAGAATTTAATTAGGTAACTGTATAGTTACCTAATTTTTAAAGAGACTTTAAATTAATAAAAAGATATGATATAATAGACATAAATTAAATTAGAAGAAGGTAAATAGATATGTACGATATAATTGTTATAGGTGGAGGCCATGCAGGTGTTGAAGCTGCATTAGCTTCAGCAAGACTAGGAAACAAGACATTAATGGTTTTAGGAAATATAAATCGTATTTCCAATATGCCATGTAATCCTTCAATTGGTGGTCCTGCAAAAGGAATATTAGTGCGTGAAATAGATGCGCTTGGTGGAGAAATGGGCAAAGCTGCCGATGCAACGTTATTACAAATGAAAATGCTTAATAGTTCAAAGGGACCAGCAGTAAGAGCTTTAAGAGCTCAATCAGATAAAGTTAGATATCCAAGATATATGAGAAATGTATGTATGAATACGGAAAATTTAAGTATTCTTGAAGCATTAGTTCGTGAACTAATAGTAAAAGAAAATACTGTTTGCGGGATAAAAACTGATAAAGAAGAAATTATGTGTAAAGCTGTCATTATTGCTAGTGGAACATATCTTGATTCACGTGTTCTTGTAGGTCATTCCTTCTGGCAAAGTGGACCAGATAATGAGAAAACGACTTCGGAATTATCAAAATCACTTAGAAGATTGGGCCTAGAACTAATCAGATTAAAAACAGGAACTCCTCCACGTTTAAAGAAAGATACTATTGATTATTCTAAAACCAAACTTGAACCTGGTGATAAAATAGAATATCATTTCAGTGATGAAACAGAAAGTATTTTGCCTTATGACAAACAAAAGCCATGTTATTTAACTCGTACAACAAAAGAAACACATCAAATAATTATGGATAATCTTGATAAATCAAGTATGTATGGAGGTATTGTTGAAGGTGTTGGCCCAAGATATTGCCCATCAATAGAAGATAAAGTTATGAGATTTAATACTAAAGAAAGTCATCAAGTATTCTTAGAACCTGAAAGCACAGAACCAGGAAGTGAAGAGTTTAATCAAATCTATCCTCAAGGTTTCTCAACATCTATGCCCCATGACGTTCAAGAAAAGATGATAAGAACTTTACCAGGATTAGAAAATGTAGTTATTTTAAAATATGCTTATGCGATTGAATATGATGCGATAAATCCATTAGAGTTAAAAGCTAATTTGGAAACTAAAAAAATAAATAATTTGTTTTTTGCTGGCCAAGTTAATGGTACTAGTGGATATGAAGAAGCTGCGTGTCAAGGATTAATGGCAGGTATTAATGCAAATCTAAAATTAAAAGGCAAAGAGCCATTAATTTTAAGAAGAGATGAAGCATATATAGGTGTTTTAATAGATGATTTAATAACCAAAGGTGTTAAAGATCCATATAGATTACTGACGTCACGTGCTGAATACAGGCTTTTATTAAGACATGATAATGCAAGCGAAAGATTAATAAAATATGGAAAAGAAGTCGGTTTAATTAGTGAAGAAAGATATAATAAATTCTTACTAAAAAGAGAGAAAATTGATGGAATAAAGAATAAATTAAAAGAAATATATATCACACCTAAAAATGAATTCAATTCATATTTACTTGAAAATGGGAAATCAGTGATAAATGAAAAGGTTAATGCATATGATTTTCTAAAAAGACCTAATATAGATCTAGAAGATATTAGAACATTTTTAGGAATGGATTTAGAAAAGGTTTTTGGAAAAGCTATAACAGAAGATTTAATTGTTGATCAATTATTGATAGAAATTAAATATGAAGGTTATATCATAAAAGAATATCGAGAAGCTAGTAAATTAAAACAAATGGAATCGAGAAAAATACCAGAAGATATAAAGTATGAGGATGTTCCTAATGTTGCTAAAGAAGCAATTGAAAAATTAAATAAAGTAAGACCAAGCACGCTTGCTCAAGCAAGTAGAATAAGTGGAGTTAATCCGAGTGATATAACAATGATACTTTTATATTTAGAAAGTAGAAAAAGACATGAAAATAAGTGATTTAATAAATGAAAATTTTGATAAGTTTCAATTATACTATAAGTTTTTAATAACTGAAAACGGAAAATATAATCTTACAGCAATAACAATTGAAAATGAAGTTTTTATAAAACATTTTGAAGACTCTCTTGTATTAGAAAATGCATTAAACAAAGATTTAAATGGTTTAAGCTTATTAGACGTAGGTAGTGGAGCAGGATTTCCATCTATACCACTAAAAATATGTTATCCTAATCTTGATGTAACAATAATTGAACCAACTTCCAAAAGAGTTAATTTTATGAATGAAGTCATAAAATTGTTAGGTTTAAAGAAAATAAGAGTTATTTGTGGAAGAGCAGAAGACTTAGCAAGAGAAGACGAAGAAAACTATGATATAGTTTGTGCTCGTGCTGTAGCAAATCTACCAGTATTATTAGAACTTTTATCAAGATTCTGTAAAGTGTCAGGTTATGTGTGCGCATACAAAGGCGACAAGGGATATGCAGAACTTAAGGAAAGTAAAAATGCCCTTAATGAGCTGAAATTAGAAATAAACAAAGTGTATGAATATGAGTTAAGCGAAAATCTTGGTACAAGAGAAATTATTGTTCTTCAAAAGAAAAATCATACACCAAACAAATATCCAAGAAGGTATTCAGAGATAAAGAAAAATCCTCTATAAAGGAGAACTATTATGGGAAAAATAATTGCTATATCTAATTGCAAAGGTGGAGTAGGAAAATCTACAGTGGCCGTAAATTTAGCTTCTGCTCTCGCTAAAGAGGGTATGAGTGTGATTGTTATAGATTTAGATGAAAAAGCCAACACAACGCAAAGTTTAGGCGTAAATCGCGAATTTATAGCCTTTTCTTCGAACGATTTGCTTTTGGATACAAAAAGGCCATTAGATTGCATATTAAAAACACATTATGATAATTTAGACCTAGTTCCAGCGTGTTTAACAGAGCCAAGAATTGAAACGCAAATAAATGCAAATGAAAAAGACAAATTTAAATTATCATCAAACATTAAAGTTATTAGTAATAAATATGATTATGTATTAATAGATTGTCCATCACTCTCTGGGACAGTTGTAGAGAGTGCTTTATATGCTTCTGATTCTGTAATCATTCCTGTAGAATGTGAATATTATGCATATGATGCATTAACAAGTATGATTAATTTAATAAATAATATCCAGAAAAATAAAAAGAAAAAGAAAACTAATTTATTAATTGAAGGAATACTTATAAACAAGTTAGATAACAGAAATCTATTTGCATATAAGATGGTAGAACAAATACAAAACGAATTTCCTGGCAAAACATTTAACACCATAATAGGTCGTTCAAGTCATATTGAAGCTTCACAATTTTCTCAAAAAAGTGTTATAGATTATGCAATTAATTGCCGTGGAAGTAAAGATTATCGTGAATTAGCAAAAGAAATAATTCGTAAAAATGAGGTAAAACAATGATTTTAAGCACTATCTTCGAAAATATAGGAAGTTTCTTTAAAAATAATGCTTCTTCTTTGATTGCTACAATTTGCATAATCATTTCTCTTTTACTTGTTTATTTATTAAGTAAAATATTTCTAAATAGATATAAAAAGAAACATGAGAACAAAAATAAGAATGCTTGTTTGCTTGCTAATACAATAATGAAATGTTTATTTTATATTTTAATTCTTCTAACAATAATAATAGTTCTTTATGTTTGGGGAGTTAATGTAATAGCGATTTTAATTGGTATTTCGATAATATTAGTAGCATTTCTATTTGGAGCACATAAACTAATATATGATCTCATAAATGGAATGTGTATAATATTAGGTAATTATTATGAAGTTGATGATATTATTCAAATTGATGATTTTAAGGGCAAAGTAATAGAAATAACTCCAAGAATTACAAAAATAATTAACTGGAAAAATGAGATTAGAATAATTAATAACGGAAAAATAACAACAGTTACAAATTACTCAAAAGCTCCATCAGTTAACTTAATAGAATTAGAAATTGCTAGAAATGAAGATGTTGATAAAGTAATAAGTTTATTTGAGGAATCGTTAGTACAAATAAAAGATAGCTTTAAACAAATAATTGAAGGACCATACGTTACTGGAATAACAAAAATAACAGAAAAAGGATATAAATTAGGAATAATAACTAAAACAGAACCCGAAAAACAATATGAAGTTGAAAGAGCATTATATAAATTCCTAAGAGATTTTATGATTGAAGAAGGCATAAAAACTCCAGAATAAAAAAGGTGATAAAATGATAACATATAATTATAACGAAGGCGATATCTTGGTCTTCAAAAAAGATCATCCATGTGGAAGCAACACATGGAAAGTTTTAAAATATGGTGTAGACTGCAGGCTCGAGTGCACAGGATGTAATAGAGTTATAGTTCTATCAAGAGTTGAGATATCTAAACGTATTAAGAAGGTTTTAAAAGAAAATGATTAAAAGATTTATAAAATATTATAAACCACATCGTAAACTTTTATTTGTTGATTTATTATTTGCATGTTTAATATCAATAATAGATTTAGTCTTTCCAATGGTTACTAAAAATGTTTTAAAAGAATGTGAAACAAATCAAAACCTTCAGTTCTTACGTACTATTCTTATTATAGGTTTGGTCTTATTAATATTCTATATCATTAGATTTATACTTTCATATTTTATAGGATATTACGGCCATGTAATGGGAATCAGACTTGAGACTGATATGAGAAGTGATCTTTTTAAGAAATATCAAGAACTAGACTATCAATATTTTGATGATAAAAAAACAGGAGAATTGATGTCAAACCTAACTACACATTTGCATGATGTTTCGGAAATGAGTCATCATGCACCTGAAGATATTTTTATATCTGTTATTATGCTAGTAGGTAGTTTTGTATATCTATTTTTCTTTGCTAATCCATATTTAACACTAATTGTCTTTTCATTTTTAAGCATATTAATAATTTATTCAATTACAAGAAGAAAGAAAATGATGAAAGCTTTTAGAAATGCAAGAAATGCACAAAGTGAACTAAGTTCTCGAGTTGAAAGTTCAATTAGTGGAATTAGACTTACAAAGGCATTTAATAATATGGATTATGAAAAACAAAGATTTGAACAAATAAATACTTTATATAAAGATGCCCGTTCAGGTGTATTTAAAGAAATAGGATTATTTGGCTCAGGAAATGATTTCTTTATCAACTTAACAAATTTAGCTCTACTTGTTTTTGGAACCATATTTGTAATCAAAGGGTGGAATGTTACATATATAGATTTAACAACATATTTCTTATATATAAACTTTTTAATTAAACCTATTTCTAGATTAACAAATTCAATGGAACAAATTCAACAAGGCTTTTCTGGAATTGAAAAATTCTATAATATAATGGATGAAGAAATAAAAATTAAAAATGATTATGGAATCATAAAAAATAATTTTGAAGGTGATATAGAATTTAAAGATGTTTGCTTTAGCTATTCACATAAAAAAGAAAAAGATGTTCTAACAAATTTCAATTTACATATTGAAACTGGAGAAAAAATAGCTTTAGTTGGCGAAACTGGTGTCGGGAAAACAACGATTTCCAAACTTATTCCACGTTTTTATGATGTTGATGAAGGTGAAATACTAGTTGATGGTATTAATGTAAAAGATTATAATCTAGACAATTTAAGAAATGCAATTGGACATGTAGAACAAGATGTGTTTGTTTTCTATGGAACTATAAAAGAAAATATTCTTTTTGGAAAGCCACAAGCGACAATGGATGAAATTATATCTGCTTCAAAAAAAGCACAAATCCATGATTTTATAATGACTTTACCTAAAGGTTATGATACATTAACAGGTGAAAGAGGAGTCAAATTAAGTGGCGGTCAAAAACAAAGAATCGCAATAGCAAGACTTTTCTTAAAAAACCCTAAAATATTAATATTAGATGAGGCAACTTCTTCACTTGATAATATAACGGAAAAACAAATCCAACAAGCTTTTGATGAATTATCACAAGGGAAAACAACGATAATAATAGCACATCGCCTCTCTACAATAAAAAATGCTGATGAAATAATAGTAATCTCTAAAGAAGGAATTATTGAAAGAGGTAAGCATGACGAACTAATAACTAAGAACGGCTATTATGCTAAACTTTATAATTCAATATCAGAAACATATTAAAGAATAGATGTATAAGCTATTCTTTTTTTCTTTATAAACGCATTTTTTTACAAATTATTCGGGCTCAATGTAATAGAATAAGTGTGAGGTGGTTTAAATGAAAAAATATCTAAATGTTATTATTGTTTCTTTCTTTGCTTTTTTGCTTTTAGAATATGATTACGGATTACCTCTTATAATTCCAATAATTTTGATTTATTTATCAAATAATAGTAAATTATCATTTATAGTTATTCCAGTAAGTATGCTTTCAATATTTGTATTTAATTATGATTATCTAAAAGTTGGAATAGTTCTATATATTTTTATTATGATATATCTTTTATTCTTTTTAAAGAAAAAGAATCTTTTTATAGATGCTATATACACATTTGTAATTTGTATGGGATTGTTACTATTAAGAGCAAATGAAATTCTTAACAAAGAAATAATAATTAGAATAATTATATACAGTGCTTTATCATCAGTAATGCTAACAGTTATGAAAATAATACTAAACAAACGAGAAGATTTCTTTGTCTATTTTGAAATAGTGAGTATTTCACTTGCTCTTATTGGGGCATCGCTAACAGAATTTGAATATAATATTTGCTTTTATCTAGGTTGTTTTTATGCAATATATTTTACCTATAATGCTAATGGTTTATTTTCGTTTGTTTTTTCAACACTTTTGATGGTATACATATATATGAAATATAAAATAGAATATGTTTTGATACTTCCATTTTTATCAGTTATATATATGATTAATAGTATTTTAAGTAGTTTTGTTACTATTTTGTTAACAACAATTCTATGTTTTATTTTTCCTGAATACTATAAAGTGGCTATAATATTAGATGCTATTTGCATAGCTTTTGAGTTATTAAAGAACAAAGTATTAGGAAAGAGAATTACAAAAGAAAATGAGATAAAAGAAAGTGTAAAAGAAAGTTCAGAAGTTTTAAATCGAGATGTTTTAGCTTTTTCGAGTTTCTTAGATATGTGTGCTCAAGAATCAGAAGGGATGAGAGAGTATTATAAGAAACTAGATGAGGGTATAAAAAGTTTAGAGAAAAATTATTGTAATAAGTGTTACCTATGTAATAAATGTTATCAAAAAGATGTCAAAGAAGAAATGAAAAATTTGATAATTAATGCCAAAAACATAACATATGATATAAAAGAAAGTGAAGTTTTTAGTGTTTGCCCCTATAATATTGAAATTAGAAAAAGCGCAATAATTATAAATGAAAAAATGGAAAACACTACAAGAAGAGCAAAGAGCAAGGTTGTTTCTTCAACTTTACAAGGAATAAGTAATATTTTAAGACAATTTATCGTAGATACTAGTACAAAAAAAGAGATGGAGTATGAGGAAATTTATAAGATGAAAAAGGCCATTTCCTCAAATGGCTATGTAATTAGTTATTTTAAAGCTGATAAAATGAATGAAGATGACTTCCTCATAGAAATGGGAATACGAGGAGTTACATTTGAAGATGTGAAAGAAAAAATAACAAGTATTATTGAAAGAAGTATTCATAAAGAAGTAACATTAGAATATGACTACACAGAAAGTGGAAAAGTTTATTTCCGTATAATCCCTAAAACAAAATGTAGAATTGAATACAGCACATCATCTATTGCCGCTGGTAAAGTGAGTGGAGATAATTTATTAGTTAACGAAACAAAAGATGGAAAAGTTGTCTCAGTTATCTGTGATGGTATGGGAAAGGGTTATAGTGCTAATATGTCAAGTGAGTTTGTTATTGGAATGTTTGAAGAACTATTTAAATCTAATTTATCGTCATATGCAATGGTACAAATGATGAATACATATTGTGAAATAAAGGATAGTATTGATTCGTTTTGTACACTTGACTATATGGAATTAGATAGGAAAAACAAAGAAATTTCTTTTTATAAAATGTCATCAGCTCCTAGCTATATTTATCACTTTAATAAAACTATCGAAAAGATTGAAAACAAAAGACTTCCTTTAGGTAAAGAAAGTGAAATAGTAACCGAAAATGTAAAAGTAGAAGAAGGAGATATCATTATTATGTCAAGTGATGGTGTTTTTGAAAATATCCAAAATGAAGGAGAACTAACTGAATATATCGCTTCAATAACACATTTACCTGCTCCGAAAATAGTATACCAAGTTATAAACTATATAAAAGAAAGTAGTAAGTTAACAGACGACGATATCTCCTTAGTTGTCTTAAAAGTGATTCCTAACTAATTCATACTTCCATTTATTTATACCACCTAACACATTTGTAACATTAAATCCTTTACCTTCAAGAATTTTAGAAACTTTTGGTGAGGTAATTCCGTAGTCACAGATGATGTAATAGTTAGTATAATAGTTCAGGTAAATAAAGGGATTAGATAATAAAACATTACAAGGTATATTTTGTGACCCCATAATATGTTTTTCAAAGAAATCACTTTTATCGCGCACGTCTATTATATTCATAAAATTACCGCTTAAACATAAATCATGTAAAGCCTCACAAGAGATTGATTTCATTGTATCACCTTGTACATTATATGTAATAAATGTCATTTTTATAAATATTTATTATAAAGAATATGAAAAATGTGATATAATCATTATAGGTGGTGATAGAAAATGCTTTTTGAAAGTAAATTAAGTTATAATGCTAATCAAAAACAAATGATTGATTTTCTAAATGGGAACGTTAAAACATTTCTTTTAAAAGATAAATCTTTTTTCATAATTACTAGTATTGAAGATGCCACACAAGAAGAAAATATTATTAATTTATATAATAATTATCTATATAATTCTACATCAATAGTATATAAAAATATGATTATATCTTTTTATCAAAAAAAAGAGAAAATGTACTTTCAAGAGATAATAGATTCTCTAAGCGAAGATTTAGGAACAAGAATAAAAATTTTTGAGGGTTTTAGAATTTCTTTAAAGAATAATTTAGACTTTTTGAAGATGTTTTCTATTATTGAAAAGTACCGAGAAAAAGATTACTCTTATATGAACATAACCGATGTAATCCTCTCAACAAATACTATGAATATAAATACTATTAGAGAAATACTTTTATGTGAAGAATTGAAAGATTATAATTTTATAACCCTTGTTCGTGAAATGCTCAAGAATGATTTGAATGTTTCTAAAGCAGCAAATGATTTGTATATGCATAGAAATACTTTAAATAATAAACTTGATACAATAGAATTTAATACTTCAATTTCATTAAGAAATTTTAAAGGAGCCCTTTCTTTATATGAATTATTGAAAGAATATATAAAGTTATAATTTATTGTGCATTTTGCACATTGAAATAAAAATAAAAATAATATATAATTAATACAAATTAAAGGAGAAATTTTATGGCAACTGTTACACTAACTAACATTAATAAAGTTTATGATGGCAATGTTCATGCAGTTATAGACTTTAATCTAAAAATTAAAGATAAAGAATTTATCGTATTCGTAGGACCTTCAGGCTGCGGAAAGACAACTACACTAAGAATGGTAGCTGGACTTGAAGAAATTACTTCAGGTGAATTAAGAATTGATGATGAAATCGTTAATGATGTTGCACCAAAAGATCGTAACATCGCAATGGTTTTCCAAAGCTATGCTTTGTATCCTCATATGACTGTTTATGACAATATGGCATTTGGTCTAAAACTACGTAAATTTTCACGTGATGAAATCGATCGTCGTGTAAATGAAGCTGCAGAAGTATTAGGATTAAAACCATACTTAGATCGTCGTCCAAAAGCTTTATCAGGTGGACAAAAACAACGTGTTGCCTTAGGAAGAGCAATCGTACGTAATGCTAAAGTATTCTTAATGGACGAACCACTATCTAACCTAGATGCTAAATTACGTGTACAAATGAGAGCCGAAATTATAAAGATTACTGAAAGATTAGGTATTACAACAATCTATGTAACACATGACCAAATTGAAGCTATGACAATGGCATCAAGAATTGTTGTTATGAAAGATGGAGTTATCCAACAAGTTGGTACTCCAAAAGATATTTATGACAATCCTAACAATACATTTGTTGGTGGATTTATTGGAACTCCTCCAATGAACTTTATTGAAGGAAGAGTAACTGAAGATGGTTATTTCGTAATTGGAGATCATAAACTTGGAGTTACAAAATTAAGAATACCTGAAAATAAGTTCAAAATCTTAGATACACAAAACTATATTGATAAACCTGTTATTCTTGGAATTAGACCAGAAGATATCTATGATACTCCAGAATTATTTGAAAAATATGCTGATTCTAAAGTGCATATCAAAGTTGACGTAGCTGAGCTATTAGGTGCTGAAACAAATATTTATGGTGTGTTAAATGGTCAAACACTTGTTGCAAAAGTTCCTGCACGTGTTGATTTACATATGAATGATGAAACAGATTTAGTTCTTAATATGGAAAAATGCCACTTCTTTGATGAAGAAACTCAACAAAGAATTAAGAGATAACTAATAAAAATAAATATCTTATGACAAAAATGTTTTCATAAGATATTTTTTTTATATACTTTTTTGGAAAGTTGTGATATAATAAGTTGGTAAGTGATATATTAATATAATCATTTAAATAATAGTTAATAAAATTAATTGAAAGGAATAAATAAAAATGGAAAAAAAGACAATTAGAGACGTTGAATTAAAAAACAAAGTCGTTTTGATGCGCGTGGACTTTAATGTTCCAATGGCTGGTGGAGTTATTACTGATGACAATCGTATAGTTCAAGCATTACCTACAATTAAATACGCTTTAGAACATGGTGCAAAATTAGTATTATTCTCTCATTTAGGACGCATTAAAGAAGAAGCTGATAAAGCAAAAAATACTTTAGCTCCTGTTGCTAAGAGATTAAGCGAATTACTTGGAAAAGAAGTAAAATTTGTTCCTGTTACAAGAGGAGAAGCTTTAGAAAAGGCAATCAAAGAAATGGCTGCTGGCGATATCGTTATGTTTGAAAATACAAGATTTGAAGATTTAGATGGTAAAAAAGAATCTAAGAATGATCCAGAATTAGGTAAATACTGGGCAAGTTTAGGTGATGTGTTCGTAAATGATGCATTTGGTACAGCTCATCGTGCTCATGCTTCTAACGCTGGAATTGCTGCAAATATGGATACTGTTGTTTCAGGATTCTTAATTGAAAAAGAAATCAATTGTTTAAGCAAACCAGTTGACAATCCAGTTCACCCATATGTTGCTATATTAGGTGGAGCAAAAGTAAGTGATAAGATTTCTGTAATTGAAAACTTATTAAATAAAGCTGATAAGATTATAATTTGTGGAGCTATGGCTTATACATTCTATAAAGCATTAGGATATGAAGTTGGTACAAGTAAATGTGAACTTGACTTCGTTGATTATGCAAAAGGATTATTAGAAAAAGCACAAAATAAGATTATTCTTCCTGTTGATACAGTTGTTGCGAAAGAATTTGATAAAGATGCTGAATCTAAAGTTGTTGATTCTGACAAGATCCCTGCTGATGAAATGGGAATGGATATTGGACCTAAATCATTAGAAAAGTTTGCAAAAGAATTAGAAGGTGCTAAAACAGTTGTTTGGAATGGTCCTGCAGGTGTATTTGAATTCCCTAAATTTGCAAAAGGAACAAATGGTATTTGCGAATTACTTGCTAACTTAAAAGGTGCTACAACTATTATAGGTGGTGGAGATAGTGCCGCAGCAGCAGAAAAATTAGGATATGCTGAAAAATTCACTCATGTTTCTACTGGTGGAGGAGCAAGTTTAGAATATTTAGAAGGTAAAACTTTACCTGGAATTGCAATTTTGAACGATAAATAAAAAGGAGAATTATTATGAGAAAACCAATTATCGCTGGAAACTGGAAAATGTTTAAGACTAGAGATGAAGCAATAAAATTCATCCTAGATGTTAATGACAAAATGCCTTCAAATGAGGTTGTTGATAGTGTTATTTGTTCACAATTTACAGTATTAAGATGCTTAGTTAAGAGACAAGGCGAAAACTTAAGAATAGGTGCACAAAATATGCACTTTAAAGATGAAGGAGCATATACTGGAGAAGTTAGTGGCCTAATGCTTAAGAGCATTGGAACAACATATGTAATTATTGGTCACAGTGAAAGAAGAGCAATGTTTAACGAAACTGATGAAACAGTTAACTTAAAACTTAAAAAAGCATTCGAAGTTGAATTATTACCAATTCTTTGTGTAGGTGAATCTCTAGAGCAAAGAGAAACAGGTAAAACTGAAGAAGTTTTAAAGAACCAAATTGTTAAAGACTTAGAAGGTTTAACTAAAGAACAAGTAAAAGAATTAGTTATTGCTTATGAACCAATTTGGGCAATCGGTACTGGTAAAACAGCTACTTCACAAATCGCTGATGAAACTTGTGGATTTATCCGTAAAACAGTTGGAGAATTGTTCGGAGAAGAAGTTAGCGAAGCTATTAGAATTCAATATGGCGGAAGTGTAAAAACTAGTAACATTGAAGAATTAATGAGTATGCCTAATATTGATGGTGCATTAATTGGTGGAGCAAGTTTAAAAGCTGAAGACTTTATTAAATTAGTTTATGCAGCTGCAAAACAACAATATATCCCTATGTAAATAAATAAATTAATCCCTACTCTGTGGGGATTTTTATTTTACTTGCATTTTTCTTTGAAAATTTAACAAAAGTAGGATATAATAATTATATTGTTTGGAGGTTTTTATGTTTGGAGAAAGAAGAATAATTTCGAAGAAAGGGCAAGAATATTTATACTTTGGTGTTTTCCCTCAATCATTAAAAGAAAAAAATGTTACAATAAAAGGAATTGATCCTAATAAAAGTAATATTTATATAGGTAGTGACGACGAAAAATATATATTATATAAGACAGATGATGAAATTACAGAAAATATTTATATTAATAATGAACTTGTGGAAGCAAACAAAGAATATTTCTTTAAAATAGAGCCTATAAAATGGAATGTTATTGAAAAAGATAGTGATAGTGCTATTTGTATAAGTGAAATGATATTATCATGTCATAGACATGGTGACAGAAGTGATGAGTATTTTGAATCTGAAATAAGAGATTACATTCTAAATGATATTTATGAATTTGCATTTACTGATGATGAAAAAAAATATATTCTTCCCTACTATTATTCTGAGAATAAACTAGATAATTTATCAATGCCATCTTATGAAGAATTAGATAAATGTAATTTAGACAACAAAAAAAACAATAATATAATAAGTAATTATACAAGAGAAAAAAAGATGACAGATTACGCAAAAGTTATAGCAGCAAATTCAATTTCTTTAATTGACTCATATTGGTGTATTAGTGATATAGAGTCAAAAGATTGTACTATTAATGTAACTAACGAAGGATTATTTGATTCGATAAATGTTGGCTGCAAATGTGGTATTGTACTTAAAATATGGGTTAAGTTAGGATATTAGATATTTATACAAAATATAAATATATGTATGTACAACTATAAAACTTCAGCATGTATTTATTGAAAATAAAGATTGATTTATATGCATTTAAGTGATAAAAAATGAATTTATACAATATGATAATTAAATATTTGGAGAATGATATGGAAAATATAAAACAAAACCAAGATAGATGCCCAATATGTGGATCCCCTCATTTTATTAAAATAGACAGTAATGAATATCAATGTGAAAACTGTGGATTTCTAAAAGTACATAATGAAGAATTAAGTGAAGAAAAGATATTAGTAATAAATGCATATAGCATTCTTCGTCAAGGTAATTATGTAGATGCTGAAGAAGCATTTGATGATATACTAAATAAAAACAAAAATAATTATGAAGCCTTATGGGGTAAAATATGTAGTCATCATGGAATAGTATTTGTAGAGAATAATGATAAAATATATCCTACATTTCATGACATTGTTGATATAAACTTTTTAGAAGAAGAAGGGTTTAAAAGATTCTTAAGTATATGTCCTGAAAAGTTAAAAAAAGTATATATAAACTTAGCTAAAAGAATAGAAGACTTAAGAGATAAGTATTATAAACAAGTTTTAAAAGAAAAACCATATGATATCTTCATATCGTTTAAAGCAAATGATGAAAAAGGAAGTAATACAAAAGATTATATTGAAGCAACTAACTTACATTCATTTCTTGTTGAAAAAGGATATAAAGTATTCTTTAGTCCAGTAAGTTTAAAAGAAAAAACAGCAAGTGAATATGAACCATATATATATCATGCATTAAGGACAGCAAAAGTAATGATAGTATATGGACAAAAAGAAGAATACTTTGAAGCCAAATGGTTAAAGAATGAATGGGGTAGATTCATTAGAATGATAGATGAAGGAATAAAAGAAGATGGAAGTTTAATAGTATGTTATGAAAACATGAGTCCTAATAACTTACCAAATAGATTAAAGAAACTACAGTGTTTAAATCTATCAGATAAGACATCATATATAACATTAGATAAAGTATTACATAAGTTAATTAATGAAAAGATAAACAGTAAACAGAAAGTGAATGATAATAACATTACAATGGATAATGTGATAATAGGAAATATTATCGAATTTGGGTCATATCCAGAAACTTTAAAGGATAAATCTATAAATATAATAAGCAATATTACCGATGGAAAAGGATTTTATTTAGGTGATGACAATGAAAAATATGCTTATTTAGTATCGAATATATATGAAAATGAAACTACAATTAAGGGAATAAAAATTAAAAGCGGGAAAGGATTATATTTTAAAGTTGAACCAATTAAATGGAAAGTAAAAAATGTTATTAATGGGAAGGCATGCCTTGAAAGTGAAAACATTATTGATTCACATTTGTTTGATGATATATCTAATAATTATGAAGCTTCTTGTATAAGAAAATATTTAAATAATGATTTTTATAATAGAGCATTTACAGAAAATGAAAAGAAGATAATCACCGAAACAGATTCGAATATAAAAGTCGTGAATACAGTAAAAAAAGGGATTATTTTTAAAAGGAAAACAATAGAAACAAATGAAAAAATGGTAAGAGATAAAGTAACCTTAATAGGAGAAGAACTCAATTATGAGCCTAAAAAGATTACTGATTATGCTAAAGCAAATTATGGAATTTTTTATACAAAAGGTAGAGGCAAGTACTGGATTAACAAACCTAATGAGTCAGGAACATTTTTCAATTGCTCTATAGACTGGAGAGGAGATACTTTAGATATGACGGGGTGTGAACAAAAAGAAATAGGCGTAGTACCTGTAATTTGGATTGATTTAAAATAAAATAAAAAAGTTATTTACTTTTACATTTAAGTGTGCTATAATATATAAGGTTTATGCGACATAAACAGCACTTGAAAAAACATAGAAAACTTAGAACTACCTGTAGAGGAGTAAGTAACTATGCTGTTATAGTGAAAGCTATATGCAATCTATTATTTATGTTATGTTCAAGTCCAATAATAATTTTTAAGGAGGAAAAAAATATGTCACGTTTTACTGGATCAACTTGGAAAGTATCAAGAAGATTAAATTATTCTATTACTGAAACTGGTAAAGAATTAAAGAAGAGACCATTTGCACCTGGTCAACATGGAAAACACCGCGCTAAAATTTCTGAATATGGTGTACAATTACAAGAAAAACAAAAAGTTCGTTTCACTTATGGTGTTAGTGAAAAACAATTTAAGAAGGTATTCGATTTATCTGGAAAAATGAAAGGTAAACGTGGAGATAACTTCTTAATTCTATTAGAATCAAGATTAGATAACTTAGTATATCGTTTAGGATTTGCTACAACTCGTAGACAAGCTCGTCAATTAGTTGCTCATGGACACATTGCTGTTGATGGTAAAAAATTAGATATACCTTCATATTTAGTTAAACCTGGACAAACTATTGAAATGAAAGAAGGATCTCGCGGTTTACAAATCGTTAAAGATGCTTTAGAAGCAACAGTTTCAAGAAAAGGTTATGTATCATTTGATGAAAATACAATGGTAGGAACATTTGTTCGTTACCCTGAAAGAAATGAGTTCTTAGAAGATATTCAAGAAAATCTTATCGTCGAATTCTACAACCGTTAATATTAACATAAAAATTAAACCATCAGTATTCTGGTGGTTTTTTGTTAGTTAAAAATAAATAATTAAAAATTTTAAAGTTCGTTTATAGTTTATAGCATATAATATCATCATAAGGAGATGATTTTATGAAAAAATTATTAATGATATTCTTAATGGGAATTATGTGTGTTACTTTAATATGCTGCAAAGTAAATAATACAAATTATGCTAGCAGTACAGTTGTTGGGAAAATAACAGAAATAAATGATACACAAGTTTCTCTATTATTAGGAGAATTAAATGAAAATAATAATATGCCAAGAGAAAATGGTAATGGAAATCCACCAGAGAAACCAAATGGTGAAGAAGGAAATATGGGTACTCAATTTGTTGAGGGAAGTATAAAGATTAAAATTGATTTAGATGGTATTAACATAAATAATAATAATGAGATAATTGAAATAAGTGCACTAAAAATAGGTGATATACTTAAAGTTTCATTTGATGAAAAAGGTAACGTAAGCAAAGTATACTTAGTAAACAACACCATGAGTCAAGGACAAACATTTGGCGATAGTGCTTATACTCTTACTGAAGATGGAACTTATGAAGATCAAACATATACATCTACTAAAGATGATGAGAATGCCTTAAGAATTGACAATGCAGTAATCGTTTTGAAGAATATTAAAGTAAACAAAGATGGAGGAAATCCATCAAATACAGAAAATGGTGACTTTTATGGTGTGAACGCCGCTATCCTAGCAATAAATGGAAGTAATGTAACAATTGAAAATAGTAATATAACTTCAAATGCAAAAAATGGTAATGGGGTATTTTGCTATGGTGAGGATACAATTATTACCATAAATGATTGTACTATCATAACAGAAAGTGATAATTCGGGTGGTATACAGACAACAGGTGGCGGAACTACATATGTTAACAATTTAACAATAAAAACATCTGGATCATCATCAGCAGCAATTAGATCTGATAGAGGTGGAGGTACAGTGGACGTAGTTAGAGATAGTTATACTACTAGTGGTTACAATTCTCCAGCAATATATTCAACAGCTAAAATAATCGTTAAGAAAGCAACTTTAATATCTGAAAATTCAGAAGCTTTAGTAATTGAAGGAGATAATTCAATTACATTGGAAGGTTGTGTTATTTCTGGAAATATGTCTGACACCAAAGGGAGTAGTTCAGATATAAATGTTCATAACATTATGCTTTATCAATCAATGTCAGGAGATGCATCTATAGGAACATCATCATTAAATATTAAAGATGGAAAGATAGTTAATAATAATGGAGATATGATTTTTGTAACAAACACAAATGCTGAAATAGTTTTAGAAAATGTACAAATTGAAAATAATGAAAAAGAAGGTTTGTTGTTAAATGTATCAGGAAATGATGGATCTCATGGTGGGGGTAATGTTGAAAAAAATGGAGCTAATGTAAAATTTAATATTTATAATCAAGTATTAGAAGGAGATATTGAAGTAGATTCAATATCAACATTACAATTTACCTTAGATGAAGAAAGTGTATATACTGGAACTATAAATATTATTCAAAATAATGATGGCGAAAATGTAAGCAATAACATCACAGTAACAGTAAAAGAAAATTGTGTATGGAATTTAACTGGTAATTGTACATTATCTAGTTTAGAAAACTATGGCATAATAAATTTTAATGGGTATACAATAACATTAAGTGATGGAACTGTTTTAAAATAAAAACAAAACCTACGAAAGTAGGTTTTTTATAAACGATTTTTGGCGAATGTAGTAAGCCATTCTTTTGTATATTCATATAAGTCATCAACATTTGCTGTGGAATAACCACGGCAATATTTTACGTATTCACACATTAATCCTTCAATGAAAATATTAATTTCTAGTTTTAGATTTTTTTTATTTTTAATTATATGACTACGTGTACATATTTCTAAAAACTTATTAGATGCAATTGTTGTAAGTTTTTTTGCTGCAAAGAGAAAGTCATTAGATTTACATAATAAGCGATAGTTGTGATCATTTTCTTTTATATAATCAAAAAACACTTTTAAAAACTTTTCAAAGTTATTTGAATTTAAAAGTTTTTCATTATCAAAGAATTTGTCAATTAATTCATTTTCATAGTCTTCAGCAACACTATATATATCATCATAGTGTGAATAGAATGCACCACGACTAATATCGCACCTTTTACATAGTTCACTAACAGAAATGCGTCCTAATTCCAATTTTTCAGAAAGCATTTCCGCAAACACTCTTTTGATTAGAGCTTCGGTCTTACGAGAGGAGTTATTAATGTTTTGAGATTTCATTTGCACATTTTTATAAACATTGTTTAAATATCAACAATGAGTATATTTTTGACCTTTCTTAAAAATTACAATTATATTATAATTCAACATTGTAATAATGTCAACAGTGTTTAAATTATTATTTAAAAAATTAATATAAATAAAGGAGGAAACTATGCACGTAATTGAAGTAAACAACTTAACAAAAGATTATGGTGAGGGACGTGGTGTTTTTGATGTAAGTATTTACGTCGACAAAGGAGAAGTGTTTGGATTCTTAGGACCAAATGGAGCAGGGAAATCAACGACAATTAGACATCTTATGGGATTTTCAAAACCTGATAGTGGAAGTACAAAAATAGAAGGCGTAGAAACATTCGACAAGTATTATGAAATATTGAATCATGTAGGTTATATTCCGGGTGAGATTGCTTTACCTCAGGGATTAACAGGATGGGAATTTATCAATATGATGCAAGATTTACAGAAAATTCATAATAATGAAAAATTACATGAATTGTTAGATTTGTTTGAATTAGAAGATGTTGTTTTAAA
Source organism: Coprobacillus sp. CAG:698 (assembly GCA_000431235.1). Classification (GTDB taxonomy): domain Bacteria; phylum Bacillota_I; class Bacilli_A; order ML615J-28; family CAG-698; genus CAG-698. Next base: position 96,122 of record HF988719.1, read on the forward strand.
TGGTGAAACCAAGAAAATGAGTTTAGGTGTCAAAAGAAAATTAGCTATCGTAACAGCTTTTATGTCAGACCCTGATGTGCTAATTCTTGATGAGCCAACAAGTGGATTGGATCCAGTAATGCAAGAAAACTTTATAGAGTTTATTCATAAAGAGAAAAAAAGAGGAAAAACAATTCTACTTTCAAGTCATATATTTTCGGAAATAGATAATACATGTGATAGAATTGCTATTATAAAAGATGGAAGAATTGTTTCTGAATTTATCGCTGATGATTTAAAACATGCATCTAAGAAATTCTATACTATAGATTTTTATAGTGAAGAAGGAAAAAATAATTTCTTAGAAAAAGCAAAGAAAATAAAAACAATAAATATAATAAAAAATGAAATAAATGAACTCTTTGTTTCGTTTGATGATAGTGATTTGAATTATTTAATATCTTTATTATCAGAATTAGATATAAAATCATTTAGTAATCGAAGAGAATCTTTAGAAGATTACTTTATGAAGTTTTATAAAGAAAATAAAGACTTCAAAGGAGCATTAAAATGAATGTTATAGAATTAAATAGATTAACGAAAGATTATGGAGAAGGTCGCGGAGTTTTCGATTTAAATTTAAAAATCGAAAAAGGAGAAATGGTTGGATTTGTTGGCACTAACGGAAGTGGAAAAACAACAACGATCAGAAATATAATGGGATTTATAAAACCAACAAGTGGAACAGTAAAGGTCAATGGTTTATCTTCTTGGGAACATGCAAGTGAAATTTCAAAAGATATTGGATATGTTCCTGGAGAAATAGCTTTTCCTGACTTGCCAACAGGAATTGATTTTCTAAAATGTCAAGCAGACTTTCTTAAAATGAAAAATATGGATTATGCAAATGAATTAATTGAAAGATTGCAATTAGATCCAAGAGCTAACTTGAAACGTATGAGTAAAGGAATGAAACAAAAAACTGCCTTAGTTTCAGCATTGATGAATGACGCTCAAATAATAATCTTAGATGAGCCAACAACAGGATTGGATCCGTTAATGAGAGTTACATTTCTTGATATCATAAAAGAAGAACATAAAAAAGGAAAAACAATATTTATGAGTAGTCACAGTTTTGAGGAACTAGAGTCTACTTGTGACAGAGTTGTTTTGATAAATGATGGTCATATAATAGATATATGTAATATGAAAGAAATAAGAGAACGTAAGGTAAAAGAATTTAAGATAGAATTTAATAAAGAAGAAGATTATCATAAATTTGAAAATGAAAAATATGAAATCACTAGAAAGCAAGATCAATATAATCAAGTAACAATTAAAATTAATGCTGATGAATCAGGAGATTTATTAAAAATATTAAAAAATTATGATGTAAAGTTTATATCAGAAATACCTTATACATTAGAAAAACATTTCAAAAATATATTAAAGAGCAGAAAGGAGAAATATAATGTTCAATAAAGCATTATTTAAACAATCATGTAAAGCTAATGGAACAATGTGGCTAATTATAACATGTGCAGTATGTTTTATGCTAGCATGTGTAATGTTAATAAGTGGTAATGGAACTATTGGTGAAGTAAAAGATTCAATTCAAGATACAATTATTCAAAAAGAGATAGATTCTCAATTAGAAAAAAGAGCAATTAACTATTACATAAATGGTTATGATGGATTAATACAATTTGATGAATATTTTACTGAAAATGCAAAAGACAATCTAAGTTATCTATCATGGGTAAGCCAAAAACCTGAGAAAGATAATTATGCAACTGATGAAGAATATCAAGCATCTTTAGAAGTATGGAATAAAGCTAAGCCTATAATGACTACTGCTTGTGGGAAAAGTTACGCAGCATCTGTAGATATCTGGCTAGGAATTATGCCAAATATGAATAAATATCCTAGTGTAGAATCATATATAAAAGCACTAGAAGAATGGAAAAAGTTATCTCCAGCAACTACCGAAAAAGCAGCATCAATTGCATATACTTCTGCATGCTCACAAATCCAAGAATATGTATATGATAAAGCTCTTAGATTAAACGAAAAATATACAAAAGATTCTGCCGAAACCCAAGAAATGCTAGGATCAGTAATGTATGCAATAAATCCTAATGGTTTATTTAATAATTTCTTTACATCTCATAATGAGAAAAAACCTAATGATTATGATGTAGTATCATTAGTAAATCACATTGCATCAGGTGATATAGATACATATTTAAAGTCTGAAGAAAGAAAAGAATACTGTGAAGATAGAGCTGAAACTATTTCAGCAATCTTCATAGCAGGTAATATGACTGAAGCAAGTAATGTACAAAAAATTTTAGAAGTGCTAATTTCATTTGGTGTAACAGAACAAAAATATAATGAATTTGGTTATACGTACGATTCAATAAAAGATTTATCAGCATCAGCAGTTATAACATATAGAAATCGTTTAGATTATGAAATTAAAATGATAGATGATAAATATTTAGAAAAACTTGAAAATGGAGAAATCACTGGTGATGAATATAATAAAATGATTAGTGATGTTAAAGAATCATTAGAAAGTGAAATAACAAGTAGTTTATTAACTTCACTTCCTGATGGTGTCGCAAATGCTTTAGAAGAAGTAGGTAAAGCTGATCTTTACACATTAATTGTTGGCTCAATATTCTATAAATTAGCAGGATTGTTATTACCAATTATATATATGATTATGGCAGCAAATAACTTAATAGCTGGTCAAGTCGATAGTGGCTCTATGGCATATATTCTATCAACTTCTACAAAGAGAAAAACAATTGTCTTCACACAAGCAATTTATTTATTAGGTTCACTACTAGCAATGTTTATGTTGACATCAGTTACGGGATGTATTTGTCTATCAATAGTTAAGAGTGATGTTTCACTTACATATGGAAAACTAATTTTATTGAATTTAGGTGCATTCTTAGTATTATTTGCCTTATCAGGCTTGTGCTTCTTTACTTCTTGTTATTTCGACAGAAGCAAGAGATCAATGGCAATTGGTGGAGGTTTAAGTATTTTTGCACTAGTAGCAGCCATGTTAGGATTATTTGGTAGTGAAGTAATACCATCAGTTGTAAGATTAGATTCATTAAATTATTTTAACTATACAACTATTATTTCGTTATTTGATGTAATATCTATTATTAAAGGCTCAAATGTATATATTATAAAGTTTGTTATTTTAGTTGCAATGGGTTTAATAGGATATATTCTAGGATCAATGAAATTTATCAAAAAAGATTTACCACTATAAAAGGAGAAAAAATTATGTTTGAATTTAAAAAAATATGTAATGAATTTGAAAATATGACAATAATTGAAAGAGGTGTTATTTTAACTGAAAAATCAGTTAAAATATTAGCTAAACTAAATGCTTTAAAAAATGAAAAAATAGATCCACTTGTAGCGTATGCAAGTTTTGTAATGGGCTCTATTATGGCAGATGGAAAAGTTAATGAACAAGAATACATTTTAATGTATCCATCATTATTAAAAGTTTTTGGAGATCAATTTGATTTTGAATCAATAAAGAAAGCACTAGAAAAAGATTATGATGGTAAAAAGTTAATTAAAGATTATGTCAAAGAATTTTCTAATTTAATTAATAAAGAAGATGAAGACTTATTAGATGATATCGTAATTTTAACTTTATGTATTGTTAGTGTTGATGGAAGGATTTCATTAAAAGAAAAAAGATACATAAGGAGATTGTTTAATTAAAATAAAAGTCTAGGCAAGATGCCTAGGCTTTTTACTTAAGTGCTTTTTCTAGTGCTTTTGCAAGTTGATCAGCACAGCTAGTTTTTTTATCTCTACATAAATTGCCTTTGAGAAGAGAACATATCTTTGCTGCGTCTTGACCTTCACATAGTTTACTGATAGCTTTTAAATTTCCATCACAACCACCAATATAATGAAGATTAACTATTTTATTATCATCAGTTAAGTCAAAAATTATTTGTCTACTACATACACCAGAAGGAGTATATTCAAAATGTTTCATGTTCTTCACCTCTTGATATTATTTTACTATATATATGTTTTTATTTCAAGAAAAACCTATTTCTTTTTTTTAAAAAGTGTGATATAATCAAAAAAGGTGATAAATATGTATTTTGATTATACAGCAACAACAAAAATGGATGATGAAGTATTAAAAGCATATATAGAAATTCAAAGTAAATATTATGCAAATACAACATCTTTACATTCATTTGGTCAAAGATGTAATAATATATGTGAGCAAATGAAAAGTGAAATAAAAAGAATATTAAATGTTGAAGGAAACATTATTTTTACATCTAATGCAACCGAAGCGAATAATCTCGCAATTTTTGGTTTATTAGGTGAAAAAAAAGGAAAAATAATAACAACCAAAATAGAACATCCATCAGTATATGAAGTTTTTCAAGAATTAGAAAAAAAAGGATATGAAGTATGTTATTTAGATGTTGATGAAATTGGAATAATAGACTTAGATATGCTTAAAAGAGAAATGAATAAAGATGTTATTCTTGTTTCTATTATGTGGGTTAACAATATTGTTGGCTCAATTCAACCTATAAAAGAAGTAATTGAAATTGTAAAAGGATATTCAAAAGCAAAATTACATGTTGATGCTGTTCAAGGAATATGTAAGATTAAACCTGATTTTGATTTAAATAAAATAGATGCGTTTACTTTTAGTGCTCATAAATTTTATGGACCTAAGGGAATAGGAGCAATTATTCATCGAAAAGAAATAATGCTTCAACCACGTTTATTTGGCTCTAACGCTCAAGAGGGTATAAAACCTGGAACATATGATTTGGGCTTGGTTGTATGCTTAGCAAAAGCACTAAAGAAATATTATTATAAAGTAGATGAACATTTTGATTATGTTAAAGAATTATCAGAATATATAGTGTCAAGAATTAATAATCCTAAAGTTATCATTAATTCTCACGTAAGCGAAAAAAATTCACCATATATAATAAACATATCTGTTTTAGGAATTCTTGGGGAAACAGTAGTACACATATTTGAATCACAAGATATGTACGTATCAACAGGTTCAGCATGTTCATCAAAACTTCAGAAACCCGAGAAAACAATATATGCAATGACAAAAGATATTAATAGAGCAAAATCAACAGTTAGAATAAGTTTATCTCACTTAACAACGCGTGAAGAAGCGGATAAATTAATAAATGTAATTAATAATATATAAAATGGAGTAAAAATATGAATTATGATATTATATTAGTTAGATATGGAGAAATGACATTAAAGAAGAAAAATTACAAACAATTTCTTAAAAAAATAAATGAAAATATAAAACGTAAGTGTAGTGTTTTTCCTAAACTAACATATTTTAATACTGATTATCGTTTTTATATATATCTCAATGGAGAAAATTATGAGAATGTAATTAATGTTTTAAATACAGTTGTAGGATTATATTCCTACAGCTTGTGTAAATATGCTCAAGATAACTATGATAACATTTCAGAAATTGCAATTGCGATGCTTAAAGAAAAATTGAATGGACAAAAAGCAACTTTTAAAGTTGAAACTAATCGCGGAAATAAGTCTTTTCCAGCCACTTCAATTCAAATATCTCAAGAAGTTGCAAAAAGGATATTGCCAAACGTTGAAGGATTAAGTGTTGATGTTCATAATCCAATGTACACTATAAATATTGATTTAAGATGTGAAGGCACATATATTTATTTGAACGAAATTAAAGGTTTAGGAGGTTATCCATCAGGCACTCAAGGAAGTGGACTTCTAATGATGAGTGGTGGACTAGACAGCCCTGTGGCTTGTTACTTAGCAATGCGTAAAGGTTTAAATGTTTATGCAATTCACTATGCCTCTCCTCCATATACTTCTGATAATGCCCTTCAAAAAGTGGTTGATCTTCTTCAAGTATTAGCAAAATATACAAGTAATGATAAAATAAAATTGTTTGTTGTTCCATTTACAAAAATCCAACAATCAATTCACGAAAATGCCTCACCAAAATATTTAGTAACATTAATGCGCAGAGCAATGTATAAAATAGGGGAAAAGGTATGCTTAAACAAAAAAATAGATGTAATGATCAATGGAGAAAGCATTGGACAAGTAGCTTCACAAACATTAGAAAGTATGAAAGTTGTGAACGCAGTAACATGTCTTCCAATTATAAGACCTCTAGCTACATATGATAAAGAAGAAATAATTGCTATAGCAAGAAAAATAAAAACATATGATATTTCAATAAGACCATACGAAGATTGCTGTACTGTTTTTGTTCCTGAGCATCCGGTTATTAAACCTAGTATTGAAGAAGCTCTTTTAGAAGAAAGTAAATGCAATTTAGATCCTTTAATTGAAGAAGCAGTTATAAATATTGAAACAATAGAATTAAATGATAAAGATAAATACTCTGTATTTAAAGATAAATTTGATATTTAAATTGGAAAAAAATACCATACAAAAAAATGTTTAAGTAGTGAAAAAAAGGCCATAATAATTACTGAACGGAGGTGAAAATAATGAATAGTTCATCTTATAACAGTAATAAAAATAAATTAGCAGTTCCTGGTGCAGCTACAGCAGTTGACCAAATGAAATATGAAATCGCTAATGAATTTGGTGTTAACTTAGGTGCTGATGCTACAGCTCGTCAAAACGGTTCAGTTGGTGGTGAAATCACTCGTAGACTTGTTAAAATGGCACAATCTAATTTAGGTACTACTAAGTAAATAACATGTAAAATGCCTTATTAAGGGCATTTTATTTTTTACAAAGACAATAAATTTATAAAAGAAAAGTTTAACTATAAAAGATTTATTATATAAGGTTACATTAGATAATGATACCATTATTTATTTGACCTTTTTCTTTTAATACTTATCAATAAAAATTGTTTTTTATTTTACTATAGAAATATATGAAAAAGTGTGATAAAATATAATTATACTGGAGAAAAACTATGGATGAAAAAGAAAAAAACTTAAATGAAACTTTAGAAACAGAAGAAATTGAACTTCCAAAATATGAGGACGATTTAAATACTTCACTTACAATTGACGAAATTAATGATTTATCTGAAAATGATATTATGCTATTATTACAAAAAATAGATATTGAAGTAGAACAATATGAAGATATTTATATGAAAGGTGAAGAAGAAGGATTAACTATTGAAGAAATGAATGATAAGGGATTCAATGAAACTGAATATAATAGATTGCTAGAGTTAAGCAAAGCTTTATATAAAAACTTAAAAGCTCTACGAAAGATGAAAAAAGATAATTCATTCTTTGCTGTAATACCTTTATGGTGTATTTTTATGTTTGTTGTAGTTGCCCTATTAACAATGTATCCTGTTAGTCCTTTTCTTCCTACAAAACTTTTAGGAGTAGTGTCGGGAATTATTACTAAATTATTCACTGATTATAGAGCTGGCGCAATTGTCTTTATTGTCATTTATCACGTATTATTTATAATTATTGAAGTAGTAAGTTTATTATTCCTTCGTAAGAAATGCAAAAAAACAAATCAAGGATTTAAAAGTGTCAAGAATTTTTTAATTCTTATCATTATTAATGTGATTATAATGATACCTGCACTTATCATTTTGTTCACTGCTGTATGAAAGAAATAACATCTGTCAATAATCCTTTAATAAAAGAGTTAATAAAACTCAAGCAAAAAAAATATCGTGATAAAGAAAAAAAGTTTATTGTTGAGGGATACAATATAATTGAAGAGGCTAAAGATTATATAACTTTAATAATAACTTCTTCTAAAGAAGATGAAAACATTTTGCCCAATGTTGAGCATATCTTAGTTCCTAAAGAAATAATTGGAAAACTATCAGAAACAGTTACACCTCAAGGAATAATTGGAATATGTAACTATGTTACTTCGCGAGAAAACTTTGAAGGAAATGTTTTAGTGCTAGATGGATTACAAGATCCAGGCAACATAGGGACTTTAATTAGAACAGCAATTTGTTTTGATTTTAATACTATTTATATAACAGATAATTCATGTGATATATATAATGAAAAGGTGTTAAGAGCAACACAAGGGGGAATATTCAAAGTTAATATTATTCGTAAAAATATAAATGATATAATAGATGACTTAAAGAAAAAAGGATATTATATCGTTGGAACATCCTTAAAAAATGGCATTCCTTTAAATGATATTAATTTCAAAAATTTAAATGCAATAATTCTTGGTAATGAAGGAAATGGTGTTTCTAAAGAAACAATAGAACGAAGTAATATAAATGCATATATTCCTATTAATACAAGCATGGAATCACTTAATGTTGCAATTGCTGGTGGAATAATAATGAATAAAGTGAGAAATTAAATGAATTATATAGATGTATTAAATAGTGTCAGAAAATACAATCCTTTAAACGAAGCTGAAGCGTGTGATAAAGAGCAAATAATATGGCTATTAGAAAATTATAAAGAAAAAGCATTTTCTCGCAACTTAATGTTTGGACATATAACAGCCTCAGGAATAGTAGTTGATGAAACACATGAGTATATGTTGATGTGCTTTCATAACATATATAAATCGTGGGCTTGGTTAGGAGGCCATGCTGACGGAGAAATGGATTTAGAAAAACTTGCCAGAAGAGAAATCTTAGAAGAAACAGGGCTTGATGATTTACACCTCTTTCAAGATTCTTTTTCCTCAATGGAAGTTTTAGCTGTCGATGGACACATAAAAAAAGGAAAATATGTTCCTACGCATCTTCATTACAATCTTACGTATTTATACGTTGGTGATAAAAGCAAAAAAGTTTTCATTAAACCTGATGAGAATAGTAATGTAAAATGGATAAAAATAAAAGATTTATACGATCATGTAAAAAATGATCATGATATGTATCATATATACAAAAAAAACTTGGAAAGAATTGTTTGTAAAGATTTATTTACTATTGATTAATTAATGTATTATTTTCTAAATGTAAAGAATAATATATATAGAATGAGAAAAGTATTTACAAAACAATAGATGTATGGTATAATATAGTAAAGATTTCAAAAAAGGAGTGAGTTTTCTCACTCCTTTAAAAATGCAACCTGGAGAAAATATGAATCAAATTGAAGAAAAAAGTTTAAGGCTCGCGGAAGAGTGTGCTCAAAAATTGAATTTAAGAATCATTGAAGTAGAATACGTATTCGAAAATGGTATTAAAATTTTAAGAGTAATTACTGATGGTGAAAATGGTTTGAGTTTAGATGATGCAACTAAACTAAATGAAATGTTAAGTGCTCGTTTGGATGAAGAAGATTTTATTGACGAGGAATATTATTTAGAAGTTTCAAGTGAAGGAATTGAAAAAGAACTTCGAAATGATGAAGACATTAAAAAAGCAATTGGTAAGTATGTATTTATCAAGATGTATGAAAAGGTAGATGGCATCAAAGAAATCTATGGTGATTTAATAGATTTTGATGGAGATATACTGGATGTAAATTACTTAGTAAAGAATAAAAAGAAAAATATAAAAATACAAAAAAATAAAATAAGCAAGATTCGTTTAGCAGTTAAGTTTTAGGAGGTTATAGCAATGATTAGTAAAAGCTTTTTTGAAAATCTTGAATTAATCGCAAATGAGAAAGGACTTGCGATTGAAGATGTCCTTGCAAAGGTCGAAATAGCCATGGCAGTTGCGTGCCGTGACACAGATCATAATGGTGATATAAAATTAGATATCGATTATGATAAGAAAAGAATTCGTGTATATGAGTACAAATATGTTGTTGAAGAAATTACTGATGGTAATAAAGGTGAAATTACAGTTGAAGAAGCAAAAGAATTAAAACCTCGTGCTAAAATTGAACCAGGAACTGTATTTAAAGAAGAAATTGATTTCACAAAGTTAGGTCGTAAATCAGTTGCAAAATTTAAAAATACATTTAATAACGAATTAAAGACTTTAGAACGTGAAGAAGCATTCAACTTCTTTAATGAAAAAGTTAAAGATATAATATCAGGAATATGTGTTGATGCTACAAGTGATTATGCATTGTTTTCGATAGGTAAAAGTACATTTGTATCTTTATCAAAAGATGATATAATCCCAGGTGAGGTTCTTAAACGTGGTGATAGAAGAAAACTATATATTACAAAAGTTGAAAAAACAACTAAAGGACCAAAAGTTAGCGCAAGTAGAACATGTAAAGAATTTGTAATAAAATTATTTGAACTTAACATCCCAGAAATTAAAGATGGTTCAATCGAATTGATGGGAATATCTCGTATACCAGGTAGTCGCTCTAAAGTTGGAGTAATGGCAGTTAAACCAAATCTTGATGCTCGTGGATCGTGTATTGGTGCTGGAGGATTAAGAATTAAATCAATAACAGATGAATTAAATCAAGAAAAGATAGATGTCTTCTTATGGAAAACTGATCCAGTTGATTTAATTGCCCAGTCATTATTACCAGCAAGAAGTTTAAGTGTTGTAATCCAAAGTACAAAACCTAAACAAGCTCTTGTTATATGCACTGACGAACAATACTCACTAGCAATAGGTAAGGGTGGACAAAATGTTAGATTAGCATGTTTTGCTTGTTCATGGAAAATAGATGTTAAAAAGTTGTCTGATGCATTGAAAGAAGGTATTGACTTTACTTATAACGTTTACTAGGAGGTACATATGAATAAACCTAAAAAAATTCCCATGAGAAAGTGTGTTATTACAGGCGAAAGATTTCCCAAAAATGAACTAATTCGTATTGTAAGAACACCTGAAGGAAATGTAGTAATTGATTTAAAAGGTAAAGCAAACGGTCGAGGCGCTTATGTAAGCAAGAGTCTAGCAGTCGTTGATCTTGCTGAAAAGAAAAAGGCTTTGGACAGAGAACTTGAAACAACTATTGGAAAAGACATTTACGAAGAACTTAGGAAGATAATTGGTGAATCTATTGAATAAAGACAAAATAATTCAAATGTTAGGACTATCAACTAGAGCCCGAAAAGTGACTCTTGGAACTGATGCCTTCCTAATAGGTATTAGTAAGATTAAGTTAGTATTCATATCATCTGATGCTTCCGAAAATACAAAAGAAAAAGTAAAGAATAAATGTGAATATTATAAAATTAAATATACTGAATCTTTATCAACAACTGAATTATTTAAAGCAACAGGAAAACAGAACTTAATGGTATTAGGTATCTGTGACAATGGATTTGCCAAAAGCATAAACAATCTTTTAAAGGAGGATGTTAAGAATGAAAGTAAGTGAAATCCTAGAAATATTAACAGAAAATGGTGTTCAATGCAGTAAAGAAAATTTATTTGACGAACTAGATAATATTGGTTATGAAAATGTAAGTTTAGATACTGATATTGATATAAATGATGTAAAGAAACTAAGTAAAAGATATAAAACTGATATAAAACCTAAAAAGGTAAAAAAAGAGCCTAAGAAAGTTGAACCAAAGAAAACTGAAGTTAAAAAAGTTGAAGAAAAGAAAACTGAAGTTAAAAAGGTTGAACCTAAAAAAGAAAAACCTGCTTCTAATTCACAAAAACCTGTGAAAAAAGAGAGTGCTAAGAAGCCTACTTCTAAAGAAACAGAAAAGAAACCTGCAAAGAAAGAAGCAGTTAAAGAAGTAAAGAAGACTGAAGAAAAGAAAGCAGTAGAAACTTTTGAACCTAAAAAGGAAACAGTTAAAGTAGAAGAAAAACCAAAAGAAACAAAAAAGAATAATGAAAATGTTGAATTAACAAGATTTTATGATGACAAATATGATGTATATGAAAAGAATGAAAAACAATATACAAGAATTAAGAATGTTAAAAAAACTAAAAAGATAGCTGAAAGTCGTCAAAGTAATACTACACAAAAGAAAAATGCTGAAACAGTAATTTATTATGAAGATGGTATGACTGCAGGTAAACTTGCGGAAATGTTAGGTGTTTCTAATGGTGAAATCGTTAAGAAGTTAGTTGGTCTTGGATATATGATTTCAATAACACAACCAATTGATCGTGATGTTTTTGAAATATTAGCAGATGATTATGGTTATACAGTGAAAGACAAAGTAGTATATGATATAACAAAGTTTGAAGACATTGTTATAGATGATGATGAAGAAAATCTTGTTCCTCGTCCTCCAATTGTTACAATTATGGGACACGTTGACCATGGTAAAACTACTTTACTTGATACTATAAGAAGTTCAAGAATAACTAGCAGTGAAGCTGGTGGAATTACTCAAAGAATAGGTGCATATCAAGTTGAAGTGCACGGAAAGAAAATTACATTTATCGATACTCCAGGACATGCTGCCTTTACAGAAATGCGTGCTAGAGGAGCTAACGTAACTGATATTGTAGTTTTAGTAGTGGCTGCTGATGATGGTGTAATGCCTCAAACAAAAGAAGCTATCGACCATGCTTTATCAGCTCATGTACCTCTAATTGTTGCTGTGAATAAAATAGATAAACATGGTGCAAATGCTGATCGTGTAAAAGAAGAACTAGCTGCTCTAAATATAATTCCATCGGAATGGGGCGGAAATAATGAGTTTGTAAACATTAGTGCTTTGAAAGGCACAGGTGTTGATGAATTATTAGAAACTATTCTAATGGTTGCTGAAATGGAAAATTATCGTGCAAATCCAAACAGATTAGGTTATGGCACAGTTATTGAAGCTCAATTAACAAAAGGACGTGGACCTGTTGCTACACTTCTAGTAAAGAATGGTACTATCAAAGTTGGAGATCCAATAGTAGTTGGAACAACATATGGTAAAATAAGAGCCATGCAAGATGAAACAAAAACAAATCTAAAATCTGCTGGACCTTCTAAAGCTGTAGAAATTACAGGACTAGAAAGTGTTCCTCAAGCAGGAGATCACTTTATGATTTTTGATGATGATAAAACTGCCAAACTAGTTAGTGAAGAAAGACAAAAACGTGTTAATGCTGCTCGTAATGCTACAAAAGGAGTTTCTCTTGCAACACTATTTGAAAATCTTGACAAAAATGAAAAAGAAATTAATCTAATTATTAAGGGTGATTTACAAGGTTCAGTTGAAGCTTTACAAGGCTCATTATTAAAACTTAATGTAGAAGGTGTAAAGATAAATATTGTTAGTACAGGAGTAGGTGCAATTAATGATAATGATATTACATTAGCAGTTGCTTCAAAATCAATCATCATTGGTTTTAATATCCGTCCAAATAGTACGATAACAAAACAAGCTACTGATCGTGGCGTTGAAATTAGATTATACAACATAATCTATAAACTACTAGAAGATATTGAAGCTGCTATGAAAGGTTTATTAGATCCTGTATTAGAAGAAAAAGTAATCGGCGAAGTTGAAGTTCGTAAGATCTTTAAAGTGTCAAAGATTGGAACAATTGCCGGAAGTTATGTAACAAATGGTGTTATAACTAGAAATAGTGAAGTTAGATTAATACGTGATGGAGTTGTTGTTTACACAGGAAAAGTAGGAACACTTAGACGTGGTCAAGATGATGTAAAAGAAGTTAAATTTGGATTTGAATGTGGAATAACAATTCAAAATTATAATGATATTAAAGAAGGCGACATAATTGAAGCTTACATAATGGAAAAGGTGGAACAATAAATGGCATATAAAATTGCTAGATTAGAAAAAATAATCGAAAGAGAAATAGGTACTATTCTTTTGAATAGTAAAGATGAACGTTTACGCTTCGTCACTGTTACTAAAGTCTCTTTAACAAGCGATGCTTCAATTGCTACAGTTTATTACACTGTTTTAGGAAATAAAGAGCAAATAGAAGCAACAAAAGAAAATTTAGAAAATGCTGTTGGTTATATCCGAAGCAGTCTAGGTAAAGGGTTAGAAATTAGAAAAGTACCTGAACTTAGATTGAAATACGATGAATCAATGGAATATGGTGAAAGAATAGAATCAATACTAAAAGATATAAAGAAAAGTTAGGAGAAAAAGATGAATATCAAGGATAAACTTAAAGAACTTCCTAAACAACCTGGATGTTATCTTATGAAAAACAAAAATAACGAAGTTATTTATGTTGGTAAAGCTAAGAATTTATCTAACAGAGTTAAATCCTATTTTATGGGATCACATAATGCTAAGACAACACGCCTTGTAATGGATATAACTGACTTTGAGTTTATAATTACATCAACTGAAAAAGAAGCATTTATTTTAGAAATGAACTTAATAAAGAAATATCGTCCTAGGTATAATATTATGCTTATGGACGATAAGATGTATCCTTACATATTTATATCAAATGAAAAGAATCCTCGTATTACATATACAAGAGAATTAAATCATAAAGGAAAATATTTTGGACCATATCCTAATTCCAAAGCGGCAAAAGAGACAGTTGATATGCTTAATAAAATATATCCTTTAAGGAAATGTAAAAATATCCCCAAAAAGGAATGCTTGTATTATCATATTAACAACTGTTTAGGCCCATGTATAAATAAAATTGATGAAGAAAAATATCAAGTGATAATTAATAAGATACAATCACTATTAAATGGAAACATTAAAGAAGAAGTAAAAAAACTTAAACAAAAAATGTTAGAAGCAAGTGAAGCTTTAGAATATGAAAAAGCTATGGAATATCATAATTTAATTATGGATTTAGAAGCTATTGGTGAAAAGCAAAAAATGGAAACATCACTTATTAATTCTGATATTTTTAACTTTGCAGTAAAAGATGATTATATAAACATTCAGGTGTTTCAAGTAAGGAATACAAAAGTGATTGAAAGAAAAGCTTTCACATTCGATTTAATAGGTGAAAAAAAAGAAATGTTTATCGATTTTATTCATCAATTTTATCTTATAAATAATAATCCTCTGCCCAAAGAAATAATTATTCCTAATATCGAAACAAATGATTTTGATGAAAAACTAAAGAATTTATTAATTATTCCAAAGCAAGGAAAACGAAAAGAACTATTAGACTTAGTATTAGTGAATATTGAAAAAGAATTAGAAAATCTAATTCTTAAAAAACAAAGAGCATATGATATGACACTAGGTGCGGCAATTGAATTAGCTCAAACCCTTGGCGTTGAAAGTTGCTTAGATATAGAAGCTTTTGATAACTCTAACATTCAAGGAGTAAGTAGCGTAAGTGCAATGGTTAAGTATATTAATGGTGAAAAATCAACAAAAGACTATCGCAAGTATAAAGTTAAAACTGTGGAAGGAAGCGATGATTTCAATACCTTTATTGAAGTGCTTACACGTAGATATACAAGATTAAAACAGGAAAATAGTAAACTGCCAGATTTAATAATTATGGATGGTGGAAAAACACAAGTTCATGCTGCTAAAATAGTTTTAGAAAAACTAAATCTAAATATTAATGTTTTAGGTTTAGTCAAAGACGAAAATCACAGAACTGACGCTTTATTATTTAATGATAAGATTATTACTCTTGATAAAAAAAGTTCGCTATTTAAATTTTTAACTGCCATACAAGATGAAGTGCATAGGTATGCAATAAGTTTTCATCATAACACACATGCTAAGAAAATGATAAGTTCGAAGTTAGATGATATTAAAGGCATTGGTAAAGTAAAAAAGAATCAAATACTATCGCTATTAGGTGAAGTTGATTTTGAAAATAAGTTAAGAAAAATAAACCTAAATGACGAACAAATTGACCAAATATTAAAAATCTATAACCTTAAATAAAAAATGTGCATATTATATTATAGATAATGAGGTGATAATATGTACATGGATAAATTCCTAACCCCACGAGAAAAAGAAATATTTGATATGCTTGTCAAAGGGAAAGACACTAAAGAAATAGCATTAAGCCTTGTGATAAGTGAAAAAACAGTGAGAAATCATATTTCAAATGTAATTCAAAAACTTGGAGTAAAAGGAAGAAGCCAAGCAATTTTAGAGTTAATTAAAATTGGTGAAATATCAATATAAACGCTAAAAAAGCGTAGAAAGAAAAATATTATGAAGATACATGGAAAAGTTATTGAAACTATCCCAAAGGAAAGAATAGTTATTCTTGAATGTGGAAAAGAACATATGTATTTATACTTCCAAAGAAAAGATTTTCGTGAGTTTGGACCTTATTTCTTCGATAAACCATATTTGTTTTTAGAAGTTAGTGATAATAAAAAAATATGCAAAAACTTTGCTGTTCATGAAGTTTTACAATTTAATAGGGTTGTGGAGCCATCATATTATAATAAAGCGAAAAGAAGAAAAATATACTTTGATATGGATACAATAAAAAAAGGTGTTCGCGAACTAATCAATAAACCACATAATAAAATGTTTATTGATTTAGAGTTTACAATGCCTGCCTATTTTCAAACAATGCCACATGTACAAGAGATTTTACAATATGGGATTATTATTGAAGACAAAAATGGGAATGTTGTATTTGAAAAAAGCTCTTTAGTTAAACCATCTAGACCTTACTTATTAAATTCACGCACATTAACATTTTTATCACGTAAGAGAAGCGATTTTGATAAAGCATGTACTTATAAAGAATTTTATGATATGCTTAAAATGTGTATGCGAGAATATAAGCCTAAGGTATATGCTTGGGGAAGAAGTGATATAAATACGATTGAACAATCATTTACAATAAATAAAGTTAAGCCTTTAGATATAAGAAAACATCATATTAATTTAATGCAAGTGATAAAAAATTATTATAATCTAAAAGATGAAATGGGTTTGTTCCAAACATATGAAGAAATGAGTAATAAAACAATGGAACCCCAACAACACGATGCTTTTGAGGATGCTTACCTAACAAGAGAAGTATTTAAAATGTTTAAAGAAACAATAAATAAAAGTGAATAGAAATATCAAACAGTTAGTTGTTTGATATTTTTTTGTATAAAAAAACTAGAGCTTAAAACTCTAGTTTTTGAAAAATATCAATTTGAAAATCAATTGTAACATTGAGAAAATCAACAGTGTTTATTTTCTCTAAATCTTCCTTTTTTGTTTTATAAAAATAAGGAGTCATTGCAATTAAGTTTTTAATATCACAATTATTCATTTCAACTTTATATGTAAGATGTAAAGAATCAATGTGTGCAAATGATTTTATATCTAACTCAACTTTTTCATTTAAATATGGATTTTGATACAATTTCTCTTTGATTTCGAATAAATGATTAGTATTTGGTGATACAACTATTAAATATCCATTTGCATTAAGGACATTTGCCATAGATTCTTCAAATAAGGGCGCAAATATGACGTATGCTGCGTCAAAATAGTTTTTTTGAATAGGAATAAACTTTGAAGATGAAACGATATACGATGAAATATTGTCTTTCTTCGAAGCAAGCTTAATGGCATTTTTAGAAATATCTATACCAGTAATTTCAAAATCATGAGAAAGCATTTGTGAGTAATAGCCAACTCCGCATCCGCAATCAAGAACTTTCCTAGCGTTTACTTTAATTAATAAATCTTTAATTAAATTAGATAAAGGGTCGTAAAACCCTTTATTTAAAAATTCTCTTCGTGCGTGAACTGAATCATCTAGATCACCACAATTTGTTTTTGATAGAAGTAAATTAATATATCCCTCTTTAGAAATATCATAAGAATGATTATTTACACATTTATATGTTTTGTTAGTATAAATTAAATTACTATGACATTTCGGGCAAATCATATTATTCTTTAACATTGCATGTATATAACCTGAATTAGAGGTCTTCTTTCTGTTTTGGAAACGATAAAGGAAGCAAGTTCAGAAACGATTGTAGAGGTAATATAAGATGGCAAAATAGCAGGATCATTCATTACTTCATTATATAATTGTTCACCTTTAGTCTTTATCGATTTCATTAGTGAGTTAGAATTCTTAGCATATATAAATCCACGAGAGATGATATTAGGAGTTTGAATTAATTCACGTTTTTTATTTACAGAATAAATGATAGCTACTAATCCATCATCACCCATTTGTTTACGTTCACGGATAACGTTACTTTCGATTTCAATCAAATCATCATCAATATATACATTGCCAGATTGAACACTATAAAGTGAGAATACTTTTGAATCAGTAAAAGTCAAAACTTTTCCATTTTCAAGAATAAAACAATTTGCTGGGCTCACACCAGTTGCAATTGCAAGTTCTGTATGTTTCTTTTGCATTGAATACTCACCATGAATAGGCATAAAATATTTAGGTTTAAGCAAAGATAGCATAATTTGCAATTCTGTTTCTCCGGCATGTCCTGATGTATGAGTATCAGTTAGAGGAGAGTTAACAATTACATTAGCACCAGATTTATATAGTTTATTTATGGTGCGGTTAATACTTTCCTGGTTACCTGGTATTGCCGAAGAAGAAAAGATAATAGTATCACCTTTTTGAATTTTGATTTGACGATGAGTTCCATTAGCAATTCTTGAAAGAGCGGCTAAAGGTTCACCTTGAGAACCAGTTGTTATAATTGTAATTTTATTATTTGGAATTTTTGATAAATCAGTTGAGTTAATAAATATTGAATCAGGGCATTTTATATAGCCATTCTTAAGAGCAACTTTTATCGTTTTTTCCATGCTTCTTCCGTAAACAATAACCTTTCTTCCACAAGCTATGCTTGCTTCAATAATTTGTTGTACACGGTATACGTTAGAAGCGAATGTTGAAATAAGTATTCTTCCTTTTATGTTAGTAAAAATTGATTTAATACTTTCTCCAATTTTTCTTTCAGATACTGAAAATTTATCAACTAAGGCATTTGTACTATCAGAAAGAAGACATAATACTCCTTTGTCTCCGAGCTCAGTTATTTTTGAATATTCAGTATGATACCCTAAAGGTGTAAAGTCAAACTTAAAATCACCTGTGTGAACTATATAACCAAGTCTAGTTTTAATAGCTATTCCAAAAGAATCAGGAATGCTATGGTTAGTTCTAAAAAAAGTGACTGTAAAGTTCTTGAAATTAAATTCAGATGAACTAGTGAACTCTTGTAAATTACATGTTAAGTTATAAAATTCAGAAATCTTATTCTTAATTAAATCAATAGCAAGACCAGAAGCATAGATTACAGGAATAGATACTTTTCTTAATAAATGAGGTATTCCACCAATGTGATCTTCATGACCATGAGTAATAAAAAGAGCTTTGATTTTCTCGTTGTTTTTGATTAAGTACGTATAATCAGGGATAATATACTGAACTCCATAATTAGAATCAGCAAACATAATTCCAGAATCAATTAAAATAATCTCATCCTCTGATTCGATAACATACATGTTTTTTCCAACTTCACCAAGTCCACCCAAAGCAAAAACTTTAATGTTATCATCAGAAAAGTGATCGATAACGGGAGTGAGATTTCGTTGTCGTGGTTTCATTTTCCATCCTTTCATATATATTATTGTTATTAATATTAATATTATAATATAAATATAAAAAAAAGAAAAGTAAAAAACGTTATTTTTTTAAAAAAATTAAAAGGAGTGAAATTACACTCCTTGTAATAATTAGTTTTCCTCAAATTTGATTGGTTTAGAATTTTCAGGAACGAAGAAAGGATTTTCTTTATTTATGTGATCATAAAAGAGAATACCATTTAAATGATCATATTCGTGTTGGAAAACAACAGCTAAATATCCACTAAAGGAAATAGTTTTCAAAACAAATTCATTTTTTTCAAAATCATACATTAAAGATTTAACTTTAACTCTTTTATGTCTATGAATATATCCTTTGTGAATGTCTTCAACTGATAAACATCCTTCGCCAGATTCTAAATATGTTAACTCAACCGAATAAGAGATAATTTTAGGATTAACAAATGCGTAGTGATGGAAGTTACCTTTTTCATCATAAGCCATTATACAAAGCATTTTTTTGTTAATACCTATTTGTGGGGCAGCGATACCAACACCAGGTCTTATATCATACTTTTTACATAGTTTTTCGTCGTAACTATTTGCTAAGTAGTCGTCCATATCCTCTAAATGTTTTAAATCTTCATTAGAGAAGGGGATAGTTACATCAACGCATTTTTCTCGTAAAACATTAGCTCCATCCTTAACAATATCTTTGTAAGTTAGCATATTAATCACCTCTATCAAATATTATAAACTATAGTGAACCAAAAATCAAGAATTTGTTAGTTCCAACCATTAAATGCTGCTGCACCTATAATAACTAAAAGAATGAATAATACTAAAATTAATGCGTAACCAGCACCATTTCCGTTACCACAGCAAGGTTGATAAGTACCATAATTTCCATAGCCTCCGAACATTTTTATTCACCTCCTATTATATCATATGAAAAGGAATTCAAATTGTCTAGACATTTGAAACTATTTCTTAAATAATTCTAGAAATATAATTAGTTATATGGTATAATACTTTGTGCTAATATTCTTTAAAAGGAGTACATTTATGGATTCGAATTATGTTATTGATTATGATTTATTTACAACACTTGAAATTATCAAGATTATCGAATTTTTTAAGTTAATAGAACAAACGAGAACAAAAGTAATAAAACCAGAAATATTACTTTCTAAATACAGAGAATATCAAAATATTATTAATAATAAATCTTTGGAAAAGAAATATGACAAAATGCTTTTTGAAAAAAGCAAAGTTTCAATTTACCAAGTAATGAAACCAATTATAAACAAATAATTATTTATCATCGTCAAGAATTGAATAATCAGAAGTATCACGGATTCGCAAATAATTTTCTAATCTAATGATTCTCTTTGCTAAGTTATTAATCCTACGACGATTTTCTTTTATCTCATATAATAATCGGTTTTCCTCAAAATTATTATACATATTATTTGGAGTAAAACTATTAGGATATTGATTTGTAAAATCAGGATTTGAAAATCTTAGATCATTAAACATATCATTTGTTTTATTCTTTCTATTGAAAAACATTATAATTCCTCCTCCCTATATATTATGAAAAAACAAGACAAAGGTGAATATATGCGCTTAGATAAATATATTTCTATATCTCTTAATCTTACAAGAAGTGAATCAAAAAAAATAATAACAAGTAAAAAAATAAAAGTTAATCAAAAGGTAATTACCAAAAGTGATTATAATGTGGAAGAAAATGATATTGTCACATATAATGATAAGGAAATAATATATGAAGAAAATATTTATCTTATGATGAATAAACCTGCTGGTTATGTTTGTAGTCACTATGATAATCGTAATAAAACTATTTTTGATCTAATAAGTGATTATAATAGAAATAGGCTTTCAATAGTTGGAAGATTAGACATTGATACAGAAGGATTACTGCTTATTACTTCAGATGGGAAACTTTTGCATGAGTTAACAAGTCCTAAAAAAGATAAAGAAAAGAAGTATTACGTAGAATGTGAAAAAGATTTTACATTAGAAGATATTGTAAAGTTTAAAGAAGGAATAGTTATTCTTCTTGAAGACGGTGAAGAATACAAGTGTAAAGAAGCAAATCTGGAAATAATAGATGGGAATAAAGCATATATAACAATTAAAGAAGGTAAGTTTCATCAAATCAAGAAAATGTGTGAAAGAATAAATAATAAAGTGACATATTTAGAAAGAATTTCAATTGATTCATTGACTTTAGATAATTCTCTTAATAAAGGATCATATCGACATCTAACAGAAAATGAAGTGAAAAGGCTAAAAAAGTAGTAACACTTTTTAGGCTTTTTAATATTATATAGTAGGAGTGATTGAAAGTGGCATCAAGGATGAGTGAGTTTCGTGAGTTCGTAAGCCTTCATCCATTACTTAGGGATGAAGTGAAAAAAGGAAGTCGTACATGGCAAAATATATACGAAGAATGGGTTTTGTATGGGGATGGAGATAATCTATGGCAAAAGTACAAAGAAAAAGCAAAAGAAGAAACAAAGTCACAAACAATAGGAGATATGCTTAATATGGATAAAGTTAAAAACGTTATAGGCTATGTTAAGAAAATAAATCCTGATCAAATAAATAGAACATTAAATAATGTCCAAAAAGTTATTCAAATTGTTCAAACAGTGGGTGGAACAAAGGGAGTAACAGTAAACCCCTCTAACGTCTTTTCGGATTGGTGGGATTAGATGGATCAAGAAATATTAAAAAAAATTTATAATACAAAAGAATATTTAGAGTATTTAAGATATCATCCTAAATGGTATTATTATTTAGATGAAAATCCCTTAAACTTTAGATCATTTGAAAATGTTGTTAAGAAAGAATATAAAATTACATCTTATGACAAACTAGAAAAAATGAAGTCAAAAATTAATTTCTTTACATCAATGATTAATTATTTAAATAAGTAGAGGTATAAAATGAAAGTTTTAGTAATAAATAATTTATGTTTAAAAGGTACAAAAAAACATTTTAAATATATAATAAAGAAGTTAAGGAAGATCTATCACAATTTAATAGTGGTAGATTTTATTTCGTTTAATAATATAAATCTAAGCAAAATAAAAATATTAATAATAGCAGGAGGAGATGGAAGTATAAATAGAATAGTGAATGAAACAAATAAATATAATATTATATATGGCATTATTCCATTAGGCACAGCTAATGACTTTTCTCATTCTTTGGGAATATATTCGATAGAGCAAGCGATAAGCAAAATCAGAAAAGGGAGTGTATCATACATTCCTATAAATAAAGTTAATAGTGATTATTTTATGTATGCATTAAGTTATGGATGTCTAAATAAATATTTATATATAAGTAAAAGTAAAAAATATTTTATGAAGTTTGCTTATGTTTTAAGCCTTGTAAAAATAATAAAATTAGATAAAGAAACTATTGAAATTAATACCAGGAAAGGTGTAAAGATAGTAAAAGCAAAGTGTGTGGTAATAACTAATTCAAAGTATTTAGGAGGTTTTAAAATTAATCTTCTCACACCACGAAAATATTATATATTTGTAATTAAAGAGTTATATGACCTGTTTAGGCTATTTACAAATAGTAGGAAATATTTATTTGAAATAAGTGATAATGAAAGCGTCTATTTAAGAGGTGGGAGTAGAGACGTGTGTCTAGATGGAGAAAAGTATTTTAATCAAAATTTAGAGATAAATTTTAGTAAAAAATGGTTAAAAATGATTATATAAAAAGAAAAAGAAAAATAGGTATTGAAAGAAAAAATAAAAGATGGTATAATATAGCCATGAATGCGTTTACAAAAATGCATTTAAAGACTTACTTAGAAGTAGAAAGGATAAAGTATGAACAAAAGATTTAGTATTACAAAACTTATGTTAGTATTGACTTTCCTATTCACTCTATTAGTTACAGTGGGTTGTAAACAAAATCCTGCTTTAAGTTTTGAAAAAGATACAATCGAAGCTGAAGTTGGCGAAATTTTCAAACTTGCTCCTCAAGTAACTAATTTAAGTGGTGAGGATTTGGTGGAATATACTTTCGATCAAGAAGGTATAGTAAGCTTAGAAAAAACTAATACATTCCGTGCTTTAAAAGAAGGAACTGTAAAAATTACTGCAACATTAAAAGATCATAAAGATATATTTTTCACAATCACTGTAAAAGTTAGTGAAAGAAAAGCTGACGAAATAGATTTATCTGGTCTTACTAGAGTTGCTGTAGGCAAAACTACTCAACTTAATGCACAAATTTTACCTTCATCAACAGCTAATAAAGAAGTAAAATGGTCTTCTGAGAAAGAAGAAATCGCAACAGTAGACGAAAACGGATTAGTTACTGGTGTGAAAGTTGGTGAAACTACAATCAAATGTGAATCAGTAGGCAACCCAAGTGTTAATAAAACTATCATTATCACAGTTTTTGCAGAAGTAACTGAAATTAAAGTTACAGGCGAAAAAGAAATGAAAGTTGGCGAAGAACAAACATTAACAACTGAAGTTCTTCCTGAAAATGCAGAAAATAAAGCTATTTCATTTGCTTCAAGCGATGCAGAAATCGCAACAGTAAGCAAAGCAGGTGTTGTAAAAGCATTAAAAGCTGGTACTGTTACAATTACAGTTAAAGCTAAAGATGCTGGTGAAGCAAGCACAACTTTTGAAATCAAAGTTTCTGACAATGCTCCAAAACCAGAAAGAATTGAAGTTAAATATGAAAAAGATATGACAGTTGGCGATTCTCAAAAACTAGGAATCACTGTTACACCAGAAGGCGCTAGTCAAGAAGTTACTTTTGAATCTAGTGATGCTGAAATTGCTACAATCGATGAAAAAGGTGAAATTACAGCTATCGCTGAAGGAACTGTTAGAATTACTGTTAAATCTAAAGAATTAGATACAGTTCTTACTACAATTGAAATTACTATTACTGAATATATAGAAAAAATTGAATCATTATTCATTAGTGCTGATGGAACATATTATGCAGGCTCATCTTATGATGTTGATTATATAGTAGAACCTGAAACTGCTACTGCATTTATATTCAAAACAAGTGATGAAAAAATCGCAACAATTGATGAATTCGGAAGATTTAAATGCTTAACTAGTGGAAAAGTAAAATTAAGCATTGAAAGTACTGATGGAACAAACTTAAAAGAAGAAGTAGAAATTCAAATAATTGACAGAGTAAATGAAATCAAAGTTACTGGTAAAAACAGAATGGAAGTTAAGACTGAGCAAGCATTATATGTAGAATTACTTCCTCGTACATCTCAAGCATACCCACTTTATGAAAGCTCAGATGAAAACATTTTAACTGTAACTAGTCAAGGTAGAGTTACAGCTGTTAACATTGGTACTGCTAAGATAATCGTTAAATCAAGTGACGGATCAGAAGTAACTAAAGAATTTGAAATCGAAGTTACTGAACCTTTAGTTGATGCTAAATATGCTTTAGTTGATCCAAAAGTTGCTTCAATGGAAAAAGCTAGTAAATATGAATATGCTGGAATTGAATTCATAGTTGGATACACAGCATTCTCAACATTAGAAGAAGCATTCAAAGTTGCTACTGAAAGAGTTTATATCGCTAGTGGAACTTATGAAGAAAATGTAACTATTTCAAAATCTGGATTAACAGTTTACGGACCAAATGCAGGAATCAACCCTAACAAACAAAGCAGGGGTGAAGAAGCAGTTATTAAAGGTCAAATTACTATTGCTGCTGGAACATCTAACGTTGTTATAAACGGCTTAGCATTTACTGAAGGCAGTAAAGTAAGAGTTGAACAAAGCACAGATAACATCGAATTATCATATAATAACATTTATGATACAAACGATGGAGGTGCATGGGTTGAAGGTAGAACACAAGTTGAAGCTGTATTTGATTTATGGTCACCACTTAATGATGGAACAGAAAGTTCTAATTTAAAAGTTATTAACAATAGATTTAATAACATTAAGAAAACTGGTGTTTTATTCGCAAGAAATAACAATGTAACAGTTACTGGTAACGAATTTATTAACTTCACAAACGATGCTATTCGTGCTGAAGGTGGATACAATTATGGAACATGGCTATTTGATGGCAATACATTCAAAAATGATCAACTTCAAGCAATGAATGGAATTTATTTCCAATCTGTAAGTGGTATCTTAGAAGGAGCTTACCAACAAATCGTTATTACAAACAATAAATTTGAAAACATTGGTACAGAAGGAGCTGAAAGTTCTTATAACTGTGCAATTTCAATTAGAACATATCAAGAAAAAGGTTTAGGAATTAATATTCTTTATAACACATTCAAAAATTGCGTTAACTATATGAACTTAAGAAACAATGGCGCAAACGCTGAAACATTTGAAGCTCATATTAATTACAATAAATTTGTAGGTGTTCCTAGTGGTGTTTACCATAGAAATTGTAGACCTGGATCTGGTGATTCAGAAGCATCAAATCCATTCTTAGCTAATATGGATAACAACTATTTCGAAGACTTAGAAGGAAATCCAATTGTTGATTTAACTCCATATAAAGATAAGTTTGTTGATTTAGCATCATACAAAGATAATTATGCTACAAAAGCTGAATATGAAGCTAAACTTAAAGAAGTATTAAACATTGCATTTAGTATTGTTGTTAATTCTGAATGGGCTGGACTTGAAAAAGATACAGTTGTTGAAGCATTAGGATTCCACTGGATAATTGGTACAAATGCTTTCGCTACAATTAGTGATGCAATCGGTACATTAGATTCTGCTACAACAATCAAAGTTTTACCTGGCACATATGAAGATGAACTTAACATTACAATTAATGGAATCATCTTACTTGGTAACAATGAAGGCGTTAATGCAAGAGATTACCAAAGAGATACTGAATCTGTAATCAATGCTGCAATAAAAGTTGCTGCAGAAGGTAGCGGATTTACTCTAGATGGATTTGAATTACAAGGTAGTGGTCAAGTTCTATTAACAGGAAGTTGCGAAAATGTAACAGTTCAATACAATGTTGCTAACGGAACTAAAGGTGATGGATTAATCCGTGTTGAAGGAACAGATTCAGTTCCTGTAAATACTAAATTTATTGGTAACTATTCTGCAAAATATACTGCTGCACGTGTTATTCATATGGTTAGAGGCTTAGGCTTAGAAGCAATTGATAACTATTTCAATGCAGCTCCTTCTACATATGATTTCTTGAATTCATCTGGTGGATACATTGGTGGAAAAGTTATTATTAAAGATAATACATTCAATACTTCATATCAAAGTTTCCTTTATGTAAATCAAATTAAATCAATTGATGCTTTAATCGAAGGAAATATTGTTGAAAATGTTGGACAAACAATTGTTGACTTTAGAACTATGACTGAAGAAAATGGAACTGCAAAATTTGTCATTCGCAACAATACATTTAAAAATTCAGGATGTGATTGGTGCCCAATTCGTATTAGAACAGCTGGATATACTGATGGATGCTCTATCGAAATCACAGTAAATGATAATAAGTTCATTGAATCTGGAACTAAAGACGATGCAACTGGTGGATATTATTTCATTGAAAATCCTTCATTTAGTTCACAAAAAGATCCATTCAAGACAATTTATGAAGTAGGCAAAAACTACTATGAAATGAATGGCAAAACAATCACTGAATTAACTAATGATAACTTCTCTGGTGCTGCAAAATCATTTGAAGCTCCATATGCAAGTATAGATGAAATGCCTGAATATAAAAAAGGTGAATAGTAAATAAAATAAATAACCTGCTAAATTAAGAGCCCCTTAATTCAGCGGGTTTTTATTATTAAAAACACATGTTAAGTAAAAATACTTGACAAGTAAAAATGTTTGTAGTATAATATATGAGTAAAAATTATTTGAGGAGGAATTCTTATGGTAAGAATTAGATTACAAAGATCTGGAGCTAAAAAACGTCCTTACTATCGCATTGTTGCCGCTGAAGGTTCATTTGCAGTTGATGGTCGTTTTATTGAAGTTATTGGTTATTATCATCCAATCGAAAAAACTGATGTTTTAAAAGTTGATGAAGAAAAAGCTATTAAATGGCTTATGAATGGCGCACAACCAACTGATACAGTTAAATCTTTATTCAAAGAATTAGGTATTAACCAAAAATTCTTAGAAGCAAAAAAAGCAGCAAAAGTAACTAAATAATAGGTGAACTAATGAATATTGATTACGAAAAATTCCTTTGCGATTTGGTTAAACCTTTGGTATGCTATCCTGAGGAAGTTGTTGTGAAAATTTTTGCTGAAGAAGATGACAATATTGTTGTTCAAATCATGGTAAATGAAGAAGACAAAGGTCGTATCATTGGTAAAAATGGCCGCATCATTAGTGCTATCAAGACAATTGCCTATGCCGCTGCTTCAAAAAACGGCAAGAGAATTGATGTCACTGTCGATTCATTTTAAAATAATTTCCATAAGTATATCTTATGGATTTTTTTATTAGAAAGTAAAGTACTTTAAATTTTTAATAAAATATGATATAATAAAATCAAATGAGGTGACTTTTATGGAGATAAATGAAAAAGTAGTTAATACTTTTAAAGCTTTTGGGGATGAAACTAGATTAAAAATTATTAATTTAATTATGAATGAACCCCTTAGCGTTAGTGCAATTTCTGAAAAAATTAACGCAAGTCAATCAGCTGTTTCACATCAACTTCATATCCTTAAATTAAATGGAATTTGTAAAAAAGAACGTAAAGGAAAAGAAATATACTATAGTTTAGATGATGAACATATAAAACTAATTATGAAAACTATGTATGAACACGTGAACCATCATGAGTAATGAACGAGTTGAATTAATTCTTAATAATGTTACTTTTGGTGTTCTAAACAGAATAAATGCTTCATTGAGTAATTATTTAAAAATTGATGATTACGTATACAAAAAGAATACCCATTCAATAATAATCAATAATATTGAAGTATTAGAAGAAGCTAAGAAGATAATAAATAGTGTTGATGAAAAAATTGTTATAACTGAAAAAGTATTAAAGAATATCTATCGATACATTTTCTATTTAGAAAATCTAGACTGTGCTAACTGTGGTGCCAAAGTTGAAAGATTATGTACTAAAAATATTATAGCCGATAAAGTAGTTGTTGACTTTCCAACGTTAAAGATTATCATTGAAACAACAAAAGATTATGATGAAAAAGAACTTCAACTTTTAATTCAAGAATGTGCTGAAATGGTAGATCCTCGTATTGAAGTTAAAAAATCTTTAAATAAAAAAGTTACTGAAGAATTTAAAATAGATCCCAAAAAGAAAAAAGTGTTTATTATAGGTTTAGTAATCTTTTTAGTTTTCTTTATCGCCAAAACAATAATAAAATATGTTTTTAATATTGATGAGTTATGGGTTGTGATAATGATATATATAGGGTATCTGCCAGCATATTTTCTTTTATCTAAAGAAATATTATTAGGAGCATTAAAAAACCTCAAAAATGCAAGATTTTTTGATGAAATGTTTTTAATGACTCTAGCCACTATAATGGCACTTGTTGTTCAGTACTACGATGAAGCTATTTTTATAATTATCTTCTATAGAATAGGTGAACTTTGTCAACAATATGCTATAAATTATTCACGAAAATCTATTGCTGAGTTAACAAAAATAAAGGTTGAAAAAGCTATGGTGGAGATTAATGGCCAAAAAGTTGAAATGGATGCTGAAGGAATAGTTGTTGGCGACATCTTATATATTAATTCAGGAGAAAGAATAGCTTTAGATGGTGTTGTTGAAGAAGGAACTGCTTTGCTTGATAATAAAGCACTAACAGGTGAGTCAATTCCTGTAGAAGTAAAAGCAGGAACTGAGGTCGTATCTGGGGCTATATGCTTAGATGGAACAATTAAAGTTAAAGTTACGAAAACATACGAAAACTCGATGGTAGCGAAAATTTTGGGTGTTGTTGAGAACGCTAGCTTATCAAAGTCAAAGTCAGAAACATTGATATCAAAGTTTGCGAAATATTATACTCCATTTATTGTTATGCTAGCTTTTATCATTGCTATTTTCTTACCATTAATAAATAATAGTGTTTATCCACTTAGTTGGGCTGGATATAAACAATCAATTAGAATTGCTATGATTTTTCTAGTTGTCTCATGTCCATGCGCCTTAGTTTTGTCAATTCCACTTTCATTCTTTGGAGGAATTGGAAGTGCTAGCAAGAATGGAATTTTGATTAAAGGAAGTAACTATTTAGAAGCATTGAATGATGTTGATACTGTTATATTTGATAAAACAGGTACATTAACAAAAGGTAATTTTGCTTTAAAAGAAGTAAAATCAGTATCTAATTATACTGATGAAGAAGTACTAATGTATGCGGCATATGCTGAAAGTACATCAAATCATGTAATTGCTCAAAGTATCATTAATAGCTATGCGAAAAAAATAGATTTATCAAACATATCTCCTCTTAATATAAATGATAAAAGGGGAATAGCTGTAAGCGTTAATGGCAAAATTGTAAAAATTGGGCGTAAGATGTTTATGGAAGGCCAAAAAATAAAGGTAACAAATGAACATGAAACATCTAATGCACTTTTTGTTGCTATTGATGATGCGCTTGCTGGATACATTAGAATCGAAGATGAGATACGTGAAGATTCTATTAGCGTAATAAAGAAATTAAAGAAATTAGGTATCAAAAAAACAATAATGATTACTGGTGATTCCGAAAAGGTCGCTCAAGATGTAAGCCAAAAAATAGGATTGGATGCCTATTATGCTGATATCACTCCTATTGAAAAAGTGAATATTTTGAATAAATTAAAGCAAGAAAACCGAGATAAGAAAATTGCTTATATTGGTGATGGCATAAATGATGCTCCTGTAATTAGCTCAGCAGATATTGGAATTGCTCTAGGAGGATTTGGAAGCGAAGCAACAGCACAAATTGCTGATGTTGTTTTAATTGAAAATGATATTAAAAAACTACCTAAAGCTTTTATGATTGCCAAAAAAACAAGAATAATTGTTATTGAAAATATAGTAATTGCTTTATTTGTAAAGATATTATTTTTAAGTCTAGCAATGCTTAATATAATTAACAATATCTTAATTTATGCTGCAATATTTGCTGATGTTGGAGTTTCGCTAATTGCCATAATTAATTCCTTAAGAATATTAAAATACGGAGAAAATAAATGAGACTATTAGAATGTGCGAAAATATTAACTACACATGGTATAAAAGGTGAAGTTAAAATAAAAATTATTACTGATGATTTAAATAGATTTAATAAAGGAAACATACTTTATGTTGGCGATGAAAAAGAAGTTATCACAATCAATTCATTTAGAATGTTTAAAGGAATGGGCTTAATAACTTTCAATAACATAACTAATATAAATGATGTTCTAAAATACATTGGGAAAAGCATCTATGTTGATACAGATATGTATGATGATGATAGTATTTACTATGATGATTTAATTGGATGCAATGTTTTTGATAAGGGTAAGCTTATTGGAATTTGTGAAGATGTAATGGAAGTTCCTCAAGGTGAAATACTCGTAATTAAACTTGAAAATGGAAAGCAAGGATTTGTTCCTTTTGTTGATGAATTTATAAAAGAAATTGACATAGAAAAGAAACAAATAGATATTGAATCCATAGAAGGATTGCTATGAAAATAACTATCTTAACCCTATTCAAAGAAGAATTTTACGGAATTATCAATTCATCTATTATAAAAAGAGCAATTGAAAACAAAGTTTGCGAAATAAATATTATTGATTATCGAGATTTTTCAAAAAAAAGAAATAAAAGGGTTGATGATTATTCGTATGGTGGTGGAGCAGGAATGATAATTGAAGCACAACCAATTGTTGATGCTTTAAAATCGATTCCGAATTTTGAGACAACAAAGAAAATAATAACGTCACCAATTGGAAAAACATATGATCAAAAAAAAGCAATAGAATTGTCTAAAGAAAACGAACTAATCATAGTTTGTGGGCATTACGAAGGAATAGATCATCGTATTATGGATTATGTTGATGAAGCAATAAGTATCGGTGATTATATATTAACAGGTGGAGAAATTGCTGCTATGGCAATTATTGATAGTATAATTCGACTACTTCCAGAGGCTTTAGGTAATGAAGAATCTAAAGTTGATGAGAGCTTTGAAAATAATTTGCTTGAATATCCTCAGTATACAAGACCTGAAGTCTATGATGGAAAAAAGGTTCCTAATGTATTAATTTCAGGTAATCATGAAAATATTAGAAAATGGCGAAGATTTATGGCCTTAAAGACAACTTATGAAAATCGCCCTGATTTAATAGATAAGGCAAAATTATCTAGTGAAGATGAAGAGTTTTTAGTAATGATAAAAGAAGGAAAAGATATAAATTTTAACTAAGTTTATTAGGCAATCTAATAAACTTTTTTAGAAAAATAAGGAAATTATTATTTGAAAATCAACATAAATAATTAAAGGACACTTGAAAATTACTTATAAAAGTGCTATAATATGTATGTAGCATAATAATATGCTAGTAGTATTCTCATGAAAGGAAAAGGATAGAATGAAGATTACTTTAAAAAATTAATGTTTGTATTAACATTTATTTTAACTGTGACTTTGTTTGTTGGATGTAAAACT
This sequence comes from Coprobacillus sp. CAG:698, assembly GCA_000431235.1. Taxonomy (GTDB): domain Bacteria; phylum Bacillota_I; class Bacilli_A; order ML615J-28; family CAG-698; genus CAG-698. Next base: position 128,208 of record HF988719.1, read on the forward strand.
CCAGAACTTAAATTTGAACAAAGTTCTTTCGAATTAAAAGTTGGTGAAGAACTAGTTTTAAGTCCTGTATTAACAAACACTAAAAGTCTTGTAGAATATACTTTCGATAAAGAAGGTATCGTTGAAATTACTGACAATAAAGTAAAAGCTTTATCAGTAGGAGAAGTTAAAATTACTGCTAATCTAAAAGATAATAAAGAAATAAAGGCAGAATTAACTATTAAAGTTATTGAAAATCATGTTCATGATTTTAAAGAAGTTGTAGATGATAAATTCTTAGCAAGCGAAGCAACTTGTTCTTCAAAAGCTAAATATTACAAATCATGTGAATGTGGAGCTAAGAGTGAAGAAACATTTGAAGCTGGCGAAATCGGTACACATGTATTTGATCAAGAAGTAGTTGAAGACAAATACTTAGCTAAAGAAGCAACATGTACAGAAAAAGGTTTATATTACAAATCATGTAAATGTGGTGAAAAAGGCGAAGAAACATTCGAAGGAGGAGACTTAGCACCTCACGTATTCGATCAAGAAGTGGCTGATGATAAATATTTAGTAAGCCCAATTAATCCTGGTGATAAAGAAGCTCACTATTACAAATCATGTAAATGCGGTGAAAAAGGCGAAGAAACATTCACACGCAAATTAGGTGTTGATGTTACATCAGTTAAAATCTTAAATAAATTTGATAAATTACATTTTGATGAATCAGTAGAAATGCAATTAGAAATTTTACCTGAAGAAGCAAGGGAAACTGCTGTTATTACTTGGGAAGCAAGTGATAGCGATGTAGAATTTGAAGGCAATACTTTAACTAATGGTGGTATTGGAAAAATTAAAATCACTGTAAGATGTGGAGACAAAGAAGATTCATTTGAATACATGTCTTATGATGTAATAAATGAAATTAAATTAGAAATAAAAGAAACAACAGTTAATATTGGCGATACAATTACACCAAAAATTACTATTCTTCCAGAAACTGCAAATCAAGAATATATTATTACTCTTGATCCAGAAGATGCTTTAAAAGTTAATGAAAATAATTCATTAACAGCCTTAAAATCAGGTGTTATTACAGTCACAGTAACATCAAAAGATGATGAAAGTTTAAGACAATCTGTTAAGGTAAGAGTTAGAGATTTAGTTGAATCAATTAGAGTAACTGGTGATAGCACAATGTTTGAAGGCAAAACTCAAACATTAAAAATTGCTTTTACTCCTAGTGATTTCATTGTAAAAGATGTTGTATGGTCTTCATCAGATGATGAGGTTGCTTCAGTAGATCAAAATGGTGTTGTTACATCTCATAAAGCTGGAGAAGTTACAATTAAAGTTGAATCACAAGATGCTGGTAAATGTGTCGGTGAATTTAAAATAACTGTAAATGAACTTCCAAAAGATGATGATAATGCTTATGTATCTGAAGAAGTTGGTAACTTAGAAAGCGGTTCAAAAGTTACATTCAAAGGTGTTGAATTTACTGTTGGACAAAACGCATTCGGATCATTTGAAAATGCTGTTCAAGTTGCTAGAAAAGTAGTTTACATTGGTAAATATGAATTACAAAATGCTTATACACTTACAAAGAGTGGCTTAACATTTATTGGAAATGGTCAAGATTCAAAAATTACTGCTCAATTCTCACTTGCAGATGGCGTTACAGATATTACATTTGATAGTTTAGTTATTACTGGTAGTGGACAAATTAAAGGTATTAGTAATAATGAAAATATTACAGTTATCAACTGTAATTGTAATGGTTCAAAAGTTGATTCAAGTCAAGGTACAATCTTTATGAGTGGTAATGCTAAGAATTTAGTTGTTAAAAATACAACATTCTTAGATTCTACATGTGCTCGTTCAATTCGAAATGAAGCTGTTCTTGATGGCTTAGTAGTTGATAATTGTGAATTTGGTGGAAGTGGTGTATATGATCCAATCCGTTCACAAGGAACAATTCAAGGAATAGTAACAATTACTAACTGCGTATTTAATAATTCAACACAAAGTGCTATCATGTTTATGAGCCATGATAATGGAACATTTGTTATTAATAACAATAAATTCTATAATATTATTTGCACAGCTATCGATATTAGATTAAGCAAAAACAATGCACCTGAAGCAACATTTGAAATTATGTATAATATTTTTGATAACACAGGTGTTTATAGTGAATCTTGGGATAAAGATACATCATGGGGATGCATTAGATTTAGAGCTAAAGGTTATACTTTAGAAACAATTAAATTTAATGCTAACTATAACCAATTTATTAAATGGGGAACTGTCCTTTTAAATAATGCTGCTAACACAAGCGATTTAGTATTTGCAAACTTAGATTATAACTACTTTGATAAAGAAGTTACAGCAGCAAACTTTGAAAATATTGCTTTATCATTTGATCATATATTTAAAACAATCGAAGAATTAAATGCTGTATTAGTATATAAAGATATTAATAGTAGTGATGAAAAAACATTAGTTGTTGGTGAAAATGCGAACGTTACAAAAACAAAATATGCTACTTTAGCTGATGCTTTAAAAGATGCTAAAGATGGATATACAATTTATATGTTACCTGGTACGCACACTGGAGATGCTAAGATAGCTCTTAATAATTTAACAATCACTTCATTAAATGGTAATATTAATCCAAACTCTTCAGAAACACGTTTTGAAGAAGCAATTTATGAAGGAACGATAACTATTGATAAGGAAATTGCTAACTTAACAATTTCAGGTATTAAATTTGTTGGCTCTGCAAAAATTAAAAACACTGCTGGTCCTGCTGGAACAGCTAAAGAAACTGCAGTTAATCTAACAAACTTTGTCTTTAAAAATAACTATGTATCTATTAACCACACAAGTGGAAATGGATTTATGGACTTCAAAGAAGGTTCATCAAGTTATAGTCATAATACAACTATTATAAATAACTACTTTACTACAGAAGCAAGCAATAAAGCTGAAGCTGTACTATACTTAGATAACACTTATAATTTAGTTGTAGAAGATAATGTATTTGAAAATATTACTGGAAAAGCCTTTTATGTAAATGATACAACAAAAGGTTTAAGTGGAGAATATTCAAAGATTAATAGTAACTTCTTCAAAAATGTTACAAATAGTGCTATTCATATCAACTGGATGTCACCACTACCACTTGGGAACAAAGAAGCTTACGTGGAAATTGAAAACAATAATTTTGAAAATATAGGCGAAAATGCTATTTATTTAGGTCAACCTAATAATTCTGATAATTATGCATCATTCAAATTAATGTTTAACAAATTTAAAGCTGTAAAGACTGGCGTATATTTAATGAGAGTTCAAGATATTTATAACATGGATGCAAAATATAATGTATTCTATGATGTACCAACAGATTATTACTATTTTAATAATAGTAAGAACACTAAAACAACTACTCCAGCTGCACTTGATGCAACATTAAATGTATTCTATGTTGATGGTGCAATTACTGGTCCTAGTGCTGATAAATTTAGTGAACTTGTAAAATATGCTCCACAAGCTACATCAATTGATGAAATCCCAGCATTCAATGATTCTGCTTCGGCAATTGCTATTAAAGAAATTAAAGTGTATGTTGGTGATGAAAAACAATTAGAAATCGAATACACTCCAAAAAATACTGTTAATGTTGGTGTTATTTGGCAAGTTAGCGATGAAACTATAGCTACAGTTGATGCTTTAGGTGTTATTAAAGCTCTAAAAGAAGGAAAAGTAACTGTAACAGCTATCTATAAAAAGAATACTAAAGTAATGGCTACATTAGATTTAAATATTGAAACATATAAATCTATAGAAGTTCGTTATGAAGGTAAATCAATTGTTAATACAAATGAAACATTAAAACTTGAAACAACATTAATCAACCTAACAGGAAAAGTTACTTATACAAGTTTAAATCCTGATATTGCAACAGTTGATGAAAATGGTGTTGTAACAGGTGTGAAAGAAGGAACAGCAACAATCGTGGTTAAATTAGAAGGAACTGATTATGAAAATAAAATTCACTTGACAGTAAAGGATGTTACTGAATATAGTGAATTAATGCAATTATTAATTAATGCTCATAATGAAAATGTAATGTATAGAACAATTAATTACATTGGTTATGAATCAGGATATGAAAGTGTACCTCACGATATATATGGTTCTGTTAATGCATATTATGCAGGTCAAAATCCTGAGGTTATTAGAAATATGCTTCCTGCAGGAAGAGCTAATAATCCTGGATATGATATGAAATCAATTGAATTCATCGTTGTTCATGATACAGGATCTGCTTCACCAGGAGCTACTGCTAAAGCTAATTCAAATTGGTGTACTAATGCAAGTAACACGGGTTCATCATGGCACTATACAATTGGTAATGATGGATTATATCAACAAATTGAAGAAAATAAAGTAAGTTGGCATGCAGGCGATGGAACAGATTGGGGCGAAACAACAGTTCTTCAAGACACTGGCGTAAAATTCACTGAATATCGTCCTAAAGTTACAATTTCTGATGATGGTTACTTTGTAATTAATGGTCAAAAAACAACAGTTGCTTCCCCAAGAAAAGAAGATGGAACAGTTGAAACAAGAACAAATCAATTAGGAATTTTAGCAGTTAAAGGTGCTAATGGAAATTATTTCATTCCTACAACATGGATTTCATCAGGATATTCAAAACCTGTATGTATTAGAGGCGGAAATATAAATGGAATCGGAATTGAATCTGCAGTTAATACTGGTAGTGATGTTTACTTCACATGGCAACGTTTAGCAAAATTAGTTGCTGAGCTATTAGTAAAACATGACCTATTACCAGACAGAGTTACATTCCATAATAACTTCTCTAATAAAACTTGTCCTAACACAATGATTACAAATAATTTAGTTGACATGTTCTTAGAAATGGTGTATACTGAATATGCGGTTGCTAAAAACTATGCTGATTACAAAATTGAGTTTATTAGTAACAACCCAGATATTATTGATAATACTGGTAGAGTTGTAAATGCTCCAGAGTCAACTACTATGGTGTCATATACAATCAAACTTACAAAGGGATCAGATGTTGAAGAAGTAACTTTACATTCTGTTATTCCTGGAACAAAGACTCTCCATAAATAATATTATTAGTCATGTATTATTTTAGATGAGTATAGAACTTTTTATGGGAAAGCTCCTTCTAACGAGGGAGTTTTCTTTTTTTAAAAAACATTTGCTTTTTTAAACTAAATAGTGTATAATATATAGGAGTGTTCCGCTACTATTATAAGAGGTTTAAATAGGAATGAACATTTAATAAATAAAGGAGTATATATTATGAGTCAACAATTAATTAATGAAATTACTGCAGAATACCTAAAAGAGCGTCCTGCATTTCGTCCTGGTGACAACGTTAAAGTTCATGTTAAGATCAAAGAAGGTGAACGTGAACGTGTACAAATCTTTGAAGGATTAGTTATTAAAAAACGTGGTGGTGGAATTAGTGAAACATTTACAGTACGTAAGATCTCTTATGGCGTAGGCGTTGAAAGAACATTCCCTGTTCATGCACCAAACATTGCTAAAATCGAAGTTGTTCGTTGTGGTAAAGTACGTCGTGCTAAACTTAACTACATTCGTACATTATCTGCAAAAGGTGCTCGTATTAAAGAACGCGTTAAAAAATAATTTAAAAAAAATAGAAGCTTTATGCTTCTTTTTTTAATGTCAATTTGCAATTTACCAAAAAAATATAAATAAATAGTATAATATTAATGCATTTAGATAGATATGTTGTTTGTTCATAATTTTTTTATAGTTTTTTATAAGACTCCTATTTATATCTATCTAAATAATTTAAAAACATAATCATCATTTATATATAATTAAGTGATGATTTTTTTAATAAAAAGTATTAAATAGAAATAAGGTATATTAAAGATTTAGATAAATTAATAAATTTAATATCAAATATTACTATCACACTTTGCATATAATTAAGTGGTGATTTTTATGAAATATTATTTGGTAGGAATTAAGGGAACAGGTATGAGTTCTTTAGCATGTATATTAAAGGATATGGGGAATGTAGTAACAGGTAGTGATGTGAAAGAGCATTTTTTTACGGAGAAGTCATTAGATGAGAAAAATATAACTTATGAAGAATTTACAGATGAAGTAACTAATGAGTATTTTTATATAATTTCAAGTGCGTATGATATTAATAACATAGTAGTTAAAAAAATAATAAATGAAAATTATAATTATATGTATTATCATGAATTTATAGAATTCTTCTTTAAAAAAAAGAAAATAGGCATATGCGGAAGCCATGGAAAAACAACGACAACAAAAGTTATAGCAAAAGTATTAGAAGATAAAAATATATGTTATTTATCTGGTGACTCCTCTGGAAAAGGTACAAAAAATTATGAGTATTTTGTTTTAGAAGCGTGCGAATATAAAAATCATTTTTTAAGTTATACTTATGATTATTTAATTATGACAAATATTGATTATGATCATCCTGATTATTTTAAAAATAAAGATGACTATTTACAAGCCTTTCAAGAAGTAAGTAAAAAAACAAAATGTTTAATTGCTAATGGTGATGATGAAAACATAAAAAGAATAAAACATAAGAATAAAATAACATATGGATTTAATTATGATAATGACTATGTAATTTATAGTATAAATAAATATAAAAATGGTTACTTTATTAGTATAGTTAATAGAGAAAAAGAAGAAAAATTATATATTCCTTTATTTGGGAAACATAATATACTAAATGTTGTTGCAAGTTATGTGTTAATAGATTTATTGAAAATAGATGTACCATTTCAAAAAAAGATTTATGAATTTAAATTGCCAAAGAGAAGAATGGAAGAGGTAAAATATAAAAGTAATATATTGATATGTGATTATGCACATCACCCTACAGAGATAAAGGCTTTGATAGAAGCAATTTTGGAAAAGTACGAAAAGGAAATCATAATTATTTTTCAACCACACACATATTCTCGAACATTAGCTCTAAAGGAAGATTTTAGAAAATGTTTTGAGAAAGCAAAGAAATTATACATAATGAATACTTTTATTTCTCGAGAACAATATGATCAAAATAAAGAAAGAGAAGTTAGGAAAGTATTTAGTTTCTTTGATGATTACGATGAGAAGGTTTATTTGTCATTAAAAAAAGAGACAAATAAGGTTATTCTATTTTTAGGTGCAGGAACTGTAGACAAAGAAATGGAAAAATTATACAATAATTTGTAAATATATGAAAATTTTCAGAAAATCATTGAAAAAAAACTCCTTTTATGATAGAATAATTATGTGAAAGGAGTAATATTATGGAACAGACAAAAATATATGATATTGCTGGTGCAGCTGGTGTTAGTTTAGCTACTGTATCAAGAGTTTTAAACCATCCTGATAAAGTTAAGGAAGAAACAAGAAACAAGGTTATGCGTATAATCAAAGAAAAGGGTTATAAGCCTAACGCGAATGCTCGTGGATTAGCCAGTCGTAAATCTACTACTGTTGCAGTTGTTATTCCTGAATTATCACGTGCTAGTGTCGCTGAAATGATTCAAGGAATTGATGATGCAGCAAAGAAGTTTGGATATCAAATAAGATTATTTATTAATAAAGATGTTGAAAACGAAAAAGACTTATGGGGTGAAGTTATTGCTTCAAGTGTTGATGGAATTCTATTTATGAACGATGAAATGACTAGAGAAGTATATCAATTAGCTGAATTTTCTCCAGTACCAATTGTTTTCGTTAATGCTTTATCTAAGAAGGATACTATTGGAAGTGTATGCGTTGATTATGAAGAATGTGCATACGATATTACTACAAGAATGATAAAGAAAGGAAACAAAAATATTGTTTTCGTTGGAACAGAACATAAGTATACATTAAATGAAATGAAACAAAAAGGATATACAAGAGCAATGGAAGATAATGGATTAACTCCTAAATACTTGTATACAAGTGGCGATATTCGCAAAAACGAATTATTCTTTAATGAAATATTAGAACGTGAAGTTCCTGAGGTTGCCTTAGTTGTTCGTGATTCAATAGCTATTTCTTTAATGAATGTTGCCACAAAGAAAGGCATTAAAGTACCAGATACATTACAAGTTATTGGCTTCCAAAATACAAGATATGCTCAATTATCTAATCCAAAACTTACATGTGTCGAAATACCTATTTATGAAATGGGTAACACAGCTATGAGTTACTTAACAAATCTAATGAAAGAAGAAACAAACAGACCTAAGAAAGCTGAAAAAATCTTACTTGCATATGATATAATTTGGAGAGAATCAACTAAATAAAAAGAACTATTTTCATAGTTCTATAATATATCTTTGAGAGCTGTATAAGCTCTTTTTATTTTTTTATCTGATTTTTTGTATTTAATTTTCAAATCACTTAAGAGTTGAAGGAATTCTTTCTTTCCATCATAATAATTTTTAGCTTCATATTCTAATTCGTAATCAACAACGCCAAGATATGAACTCTTATCAATAAAAATCATTCCATTTCCATATTTAAAGAATAATCTTTCAGTTGACAAACTCATAAAATTGAAAAGTTTTTGGTCACCAATAATTGAAGCAACTTCATTTGCTATATCACTTTCTGGAAGGACTCCTATTTCTTTTATCGCCTCAAACTCTGAAGAAGTAATATTAAGACGCAAATCTTGGATGTTATATCCTTTTTTTCTTTTATAAGTGAGTGTTAAAATATCTCTTTCACGAACACGCAAAGAGGCTTCAGTAGCTTTTAAAGAGAATCGTTCAGTATCAAGATAATGATTTGTTTGCAAATCAACAGGATTTCCTTTGTATTTTTGCACAAGTCTTTTATATTCTTCTTCTGAAAGAAGTGTTTTAAATTCAGCGACTAATGAAGGTTCCATAGTGATTATTCCTTTCTAAAGTTTTAGTTAAATGTAATATATCATATATGAAAACAAAAATCAACATTATTTTACAAAAAAATGTAAAAATAAGATAATTTTTAAATAAAATGTATAAACAAAAGGAAATTAATATATGTTTACTTATTTTTAAAAAAATGATAAAATAAAGTATCTATGGAGGTATGTATGATAAAAGTTAAAAAGTACATGAGTATTCTATTATTTACTTTTTTTGCATTTTTTCTTTCATTTGGATGTACAGAAAAAACAAACGTAGAAATAGAATTAGAAAATGAATTAGTAGCAGGACGCACATATGCGTTAAATGTTAATGTGGAAAAAGGGTTAGATACTAATTTAACTATAACATTAAGCAAAGAAGGAATAATTCATGTTGATGAAAAAAATAAAACTGTGGAGGCATTAGCTGAAGGAAGTGTTGACCTTACAGCATCAATAAATGATAAAATCTCTTCTACAGTCACAATTATTGTAAAACCAGCAATCAAATATACAATTGAATATGAACTTGATGGAGGTATTTCTGAAAATCTTCCAAGCGAATATGATACATTGAATAAAGGATTAGATATACCATCACCTACAAAAGAAGGATATAAATTCTTAGGATGGTACGATAATAATTTATTTACAGGAGATAAAATAACAAAAATAGAGAAAGGAACTGAAGGTAATAAAATTTTATATGCTAAATGGGAAAAAGAGA
>HF988720.1 GCA_000431235.1 Coprobacillus sp. CAG:698
TAATTAAAAATAATCTTCTCAGAAAACGGTTTTTTAACCATTTTTTTATCAAAAAAATTAAAAAAAGATATACATTTTAAGTATATCTCGGTTATATTGAAACTGACTCTATTTTTGTTAAAATTGATTTAGCTTCTCTACAAATATATAAATCTTTATTGTATTCTGATAATTCTCTAAGTTTTATTATAGCTTCTGGAACATTATTTGTTCGTAAATCAATCAAGGCTAATAAATAATTAGTATTTAATTTTTGGTATAAAGTTGTTTCAAATTGCTTTCTTGCATAAATATAATTCTTTACTTCTGGAATACTTCCATTAATCAATATTTCATATTTTGCACTTGTATTTTGAAACATTTGAATTAATTGCATTTTAATTCTTTTATTTTTATTAGCATTTATTATATTTGACATCTTAACAAGTGTATATTTCATTTTTTCATCTAAGCGTTTATGAAAAAAATAATCGCACCAGTTCTTTAAATAAATAAATTGAGAAAGTGAATTAATGTTTTTCACTGTTGTATCAATGTCTAATAATATTTCCTTGGCTTTTTCAAATTCACCTTTATCAATATATGCTGTAACATTGTACAAGTTAAAAAACTTCTTCTGATTTTTTGTAAAGAAACATCTTCTTTTAAAATTATCTAATTTATTTATGTATTTATTTACATCGCAATCATTAAAATACTCAATTATTATATTTCTTATTTCATTAATTTCTTTTCTTTTAAGGCTAAAGTTAAGAAATAAGAGAATGATTATCGCAATCATACACGACATATAATAAGTTGGAAAGCATATAGATGCAGAAAGGCATAAACATGCTAATATTAAAGATATTATCCAAACGAATAATCGTATTTTTTTCATATCATATCACCTAATTTGTGTAAATTATACTACAAATTGACTTTATAATCAAGGTACTATGACGAAAAACAATAAACTGTTAGATTGTATAAATAAAGACATTTACCTGTATTTTATTTATCGGAAAAGAGTGTAGCTATTTATGAAAAAGTGCAAATAAATAAACCGGAAGTCCTCTTCCTTTTTTTAAGTAAGATATTTTTATATAAAAAGAAAAAAGCCTGTAATAGACTTCTTTCATGTATATTAAAATACTCCTTAAAACTAAAATCAAGCTTTAAGGAGTTATAATTTATTTTCTTGTCCATTTTGCTGAACGTCCTTTGCCTAGAGGCTCAATTAATCCAGCATCACGAAGACTTACTAAAACACGATTTATTGTTGATTCACTAACATATGGGTACATTTGGCGTATTTCATCTTTAGTGAAGATAGTTTTCATGCTCATTATTGAACTTTCAATATTCTCGTATTTTTTATTAGTTTTATCATATTGATAGTTTTTAATAATTTGATCAGTGTTTTTGTAGGCATTTTCAATTAAATTTAGAAAGTATCTAACAAATTCAGTTGTTTGTGAATATCCTTCATTCCAATTGACACTTGCTTTACATAGTTCACTTGTAAAATCTTTGTAATTATAGTAAATTATTTCAAAGAAACTTACATATTTGAAAGCATTTATATCTGCTGTTAACACTAATTGATATAGAATTAACCAAGAGATTGTTGTATTGCGGCTTTCAAACGGATTTAAATTGAATAAATCTATAAAGTAGTGAATATATAAAATAATTCTCTCATAAAGTTGTCTAGATGTGTATTTTTCAATTATAGCATACATTTCATCAAGGATTAGTCGTTTGCTTTTTAGATTTTGAGATTGTAATACACTTCTTTCACCTTCGTACATTGAAAACTTAATTGCACTATATTGAGAATATACATAATTTATCATATTATATATATCATTACTTTGTAAGCGTAAAGTATGATATTTTTGTTGAATGCCTGATAATAATTCTTTTAAATTAGAAAGAGTCATTTCTTCTTTATTTCTTGGTGAAGAATCCTTTGTTATTATTAGTTTAGCACGAGCTTCTGAGATATCAAGTTTAAGGATTTTAGCAAGGAAATAAGCATCTTTTTCTACTGTCAAATCAATAACTTTATTTAAATCACTTCCTAAGGAATTTAAATAAAAGTCATTATTTCCTATATATCTATAAATTTTAGATAGTTTGACTACAATATCATTTGGTATTACATAATGATCTATATTAAGTAAACAAAACATAAATTAGTCTCCTTATTCAAAATCAATTGAGCTACGTGTAGCAATTAGACATATTGGATTTCCAACCTTTGTTGTTAGTAAAGGTAATTTCTTTACATTAAGTCCTTTAACATCTTCTTCTAAATTAATTTCTTTTGTAGCAACATCACCAACTAAATAACATTTTGAGGTTTCACTCTTTTCATGAATTATTTCAAAATCGATTAAATATCCATTTGGTTTACCAACATTTACACATAATTTTCCAACATGAATTTTCTTTCCTTTTGGAACATCTGTGCATTTGAACTTACGAATTCCACCTTTTTCACTTAAGACTAGTAAAACGTCTTTAGGATTTACATAGAATGCTCCTAATACTAAATCATCAGGTCTGTTTTTAAGTTCAATGGCTTTTACACCGAATGATGGTGGTGCAAATAAACTTATTTCACTAGCATTATATCTTAACATATAGCCTTCTTTAGTAACAACCATAACCTCATGATCTTCACCATTACAAATGTCAACACTAACAACTTCATCGACATCACGTAGTTTTGTAGCTTTTAGAGCTTTTGAATAACGTGTCGCAACTAATTCACGTATATGTGTACGTTTAGTTAGGCCATGTTTTGTTGTAAAGAGGACATATCTATCAGCTTCAAAATCACTTATAGGAACCGAAAAGATGATTTTTTCATCTGATGGAATAGTTGCCATAACCGCAATATTTCGTCCTAATTCTTTTGGTCGTGTTTCAGGAATGTTTTGTACAGGTAAATATACATAACTTCCTTTATCAGTAAAGAATAATAATGTATCTAATGTTGTAACATCGTATTTAGCAAGGACAAAGTCTTCTTCTTTTAATTTGTTTTCTTCATCAGATGCATAAACTTTTGGACTCATACGTTTTATGTATCCATCTTTAGTAATAATTATAACAGCATCTTCTTTAGCTATTAAAACTTTTACGTCAACTTGCTTTATGCTTTCATCAATTTTATGTTCGATTGTTGTTTTTCGTGGAATATCAATTTCTTTTAAAGTATCTAATAATTCAGATTTGATAACTCTTAAAAGTGCTTTTTCATTTGATAGAATTTCGTTCAATTCAGTAATTTTATTATTTAAATCATCTTTTTCCTTTGTTAAAGCTACAATATCAGTATTTGTAAGACGATATAATTGAAGCATTACAATTGCTTCGGCTTGTTCTTCAGTGAAATGATAATTAGCCATTATATTCTCTTTAGCATCTTTTTTGTTTGCTGAAGATCTAATAGTTTGAATTACAGCATCAAGAATTGATACCATTGTTATTAATCCTTCAACTATATGAAGTCTTTTTTTCGCAATATTTAAATCATAATTACTTCTATTAGTAATTATTTCTTTTTGATGTTCAATATATGAATCTAATAACTCTAACAATCCCATAAGCACAGGACGTTTATTATAAATACAAACATTATTATATGAATAGTTTATTTGTAAATCTGTTGTTCGTAAGAAAAAGTTTCTAATATCCTCAGCATTAGCATCCTTTTTCAAATCAATAACAATTCTTAATCCTTCTCTATCTGACTCATCACGAATATCGATAACGCCATCAACAGCTTTTTCAGAAACAACATCAGTCATTTTCTTAACTAGTTGGGCTTTATTTACACCATAAGGTATTTCTGTAACTATAATTTGATTTATATTTTTTGCTTCAACAATTTCGGAACGTGACTTAACAACAATTTTACCTCTACCAGTTTTAAAAGCTTTCTTTATTTCATCAATGCCTTGAACAATTCCTCCAGTTGGAAAATCAGGTCCTTGAACAATTTTCATTATTTCTGATAATGAGCAATCAGGTTTATTAATTCGATAAATAATAGCATTTATAATTTCACCAACATTGTGAGGAGGCATTTCTGTTGCATAACCAGCTGCTATACCTGTAGCACCATTTACAAGTAAATTAGGAAAACGAGAAGGTAAAACGACAGGTTCTAGTTCTTCATCATCAAAATTAGGAACAAAGTTTACTGTATGCTTATTTAAATCTTTTAATAAATAATCAGCATATACTGATAATCTAGCTTCGGTGTAACGCATTGCAGCGGCACCATCACCATCGATACTACCATTATTACCATGCATATCAACTAATGGTAAAAGCATTTTAAATGATTGACTCATTCTTACCATAGCCTCATAAACTGATGTATCACCATGAGGATGATATTTACCAATTACTTCACCAACAATACGAGCTGATTTTTTATAAGGTGTTTTAGGAAACATACCTAATTTATACATTGCATAAAGAATACGTCTTTGTACAGGTTTTAAACCATCACGACAATCAGGAAGAGCACGATCTTGAATAATATACTTTGAGTATCTTCCAAATCGTTCTCCAAATAAGTTTTCAATGTTATCTTGTAATATTTTCTCTTCAGCAAAATTTGCTATTTTTTCATTTATTGATAATTTTCTACTCATCTTCGTCACCTTCTCCTAATACTAAATCAAAGTCATCAGTATTATCAAATGATACATTTTGTTCAATCCAAGTTCTTCTTGGAATTACATCATCACCCATTAGAGTTGTAATTCTTGCCTCAGCATCACTTAAATCTTCGATATCAACACGGATTAATGTTCTAGTTTGTGGATTCATCGTTGTCTCCCATAATTGCTCGAAGTTCATTTCACCAAGTCCTTTAAATCTTTGGACTTCATAATTTCGTAATGTTGATGTTTTTTCTTTTAATTCTTCATTTGTCCAAGCATATCCAGTGGAAGATTTTGAAGAAATCTTATATAGCGGTGGTAAAGCCAAAAAGACTTTTCCATTTTCGATTAAGCCTCGCATATGTCTAAAGAAGAATGTTAGTAAAAGTATTTGGATATGTGCTCCATCATCATCGGCATCGGTCATGATAATTATCTTATTATAATTACATTTGCTAATATTAAAATCTTCACCAACTCCTGTACCGATAGTATAGATGATTGAACGTATTTCTTCGTTTTTCAAAAGTTCATCAATCTTTGTTTTTTCAGAGTTTAGAACTTTACCTCTTAATGGTAAAATAGCTTGATAACGACGATCACGTCCTTGTTTGGCAGAGCCACCAGCAGAATCACCTTCGACTATAAATAATTCATTTGTAGTTGGGTCTTTAACTTGAACAGGTGATAATTTACCATTCATATTAACATTTTTGTTAATTTTGTTTTTAATATCTTTTGTTTCTTCTTTTATTTTTTTTGCTGCTTCTCTATTTTTAAATGATCTTATAGCGTTATTTACAAGTATATCTGCAATATTAGCATTTTCAAACAAATAGAATTTAAGCTTTTCCATAACTAATTGTTCAACAGCAACTTTTGCTTCAGCTGAACCTAGTTTTCCCTTTGTTTGTCCTTCGAACTGTAAAATACGCTCAGGAACCCTAATTGATAAAATAGCATTTATTCCATCACGAACATCACATCCGTCTAAATTAGGATCTTTTTCTTTCAATAATTTTTTAATACGGGCATATTCATTAAACGATTTTGTGATAGCCGAACGGAATCCCATTTCGTGCGTACCACCATCTCTTGTTCTAATATTATTAACAAAAGAAATTATGTTTTCGGTATAAGGATTATTGGTATATTGAATCGCTGCCTCAATAGTTATATCATTACAAACACCACTTATAAAAATAGGTTCATGTAGAGGTTCTTTTCCTGTATTTATATCTTTAATATATTCAACAATTCCTTCATCAAATTTAAACTTATCGTGAAGTCCATGTCTTTCATCATATGTCTCCACACATAATCCTTTAATAAGAAAAGCTGCTTCTTTTAATCTTTGGACGCATTGTTTATAATCTATATTAACAATTGAAAAAATTGTAGGGTCAGGCTTAAATTCAACAATACTTCCGTGACGCTTTGAACTATCGTTAACAATTTTTGGCTTTCCAATAATTGTTCCACCTTTCGAAAATGTTTGTGTGTAGCATTTTCCATCACGATATATAGTAACTTTTAACCACTCACTCAACGCATTAACAACACTTGAGCCTACACCATGGAGTCCACCAGCGACCTTATAAGATGAGTCATCAAACTTACCACCAGCATGCAACATACAAAAAACTACTTGAGGAGTAGGAACACCTTCTTTGTGCATCGAAATAGGAATACCACGACCATTATCTTCAACTTCCACAATGTTGTCTTTCTTTATTCTTAAAATTACTTTATTACAATAATCTGATAATACTTCGTCCATTGCATTATCTAATATTTCCCATACTAAATGATGGAGTCCACGAGAATCAGTTGAACCGATATACATACCTGGTCTTTTTCGAACAGCCTCTAAGCCTTTCAAGACCTGTATCTCATCAGCATCATAAACGTTTTTCTTTTCTTTAGCCATTATATTCGCCCCTTTATTAATTATATTATATCATATATTTAAATAAATGTAAAGGAATATTTTTGAAAATAAATATATTCAAATCAAATATATGATGATAATTAGCAACATATTTTTATAAAAAACCATTAAATAAATTAATTTTATAATTGTATTATTTTGTTTTTTTATAAAAGATTTTGTTGGAAAATGACAAAAAATAATTTACAAATAATATAAAACTGATATTGTTTTATTTAGAAAAATATAATATAATAATACTAGTTTTTATTTGTGAAAGGATACTATCATGGTCATTTTCTTGAAAATATTATTTCTTATTTTAGCTTATCTAATTGGTTCCGTTCCTTTTGGACTAATTATATCAAAACTAAAAAATCAGGATTTACGCGAAAAAGGAAGTTGCAATATAGGAGCTGCTAATGCTGGTAGAGTTTTAGGCAAAAGTTATGCTGCCTTAACATTCGCATTAGACATGTTTAAGGGAGCATTATTTGTAATTCTCTTTAGATATAAAATTATTCCTTCCACATACATGGTTTTGAGCCCATCTTTATATGGCTTTTTTGCTTGTTTAGGTCATTGTTTCCCAATATATTTAAAATTCAAAGGTGGTAAAGGTGTAGCAACAGGTGCTGGATGTATTTTTGGATATTTCCCTCTTCTTTCAATAATTGCTTTAGGAGTGTTTTTTATTGTTGTGAGAATAACAAAAATTGCTGCTTTAGGTTCATTAATTAGTGGATTTATATTAACTATTATTTCAATTATATTATCTTTAATAGGTTATGATTTTGTTTTAAAAATTGATGTTGATATTTATATGAGTATTATGAATGCTTTAATTTATATAATTATTGTGATAAAACATATTCCTAATATAAAAAGAATGATTAATAAAAATGAGAATACAGTAGCTAGAATAAAATAAAAAAGCCTCGCAAAAGGCTTTATTTTTTTGCTCCTGTTTGTGAATTTACAGCAGCCATTACTTGTCTTACTTGTTTCTCAGATGGTGTCTTACCCATTTGTCTGTACATAATTCTAATCATATTTTCATTGATTGGAGGATTATCTTGTAAATATTTTGTCATTATTTTACGTGAAATTAAAAGTCCACCAATGACACCAACAATAAGAATTCCTAAAAAGATTAAAATCCATGCCCAAAAAGGTAATGACCAACTAGCAGCTAGAAAAATCATAATATTCACTCCTTATAAATATTTTATGTATTTATTTTACTATATTTTTTAAAATAAATCAATAGATATAAACAAACAATTAAATTTTGTTAGCATCTTTTTTGGTTTATAAATAAATATTTTGTTATTTTTTGAAAAAACACTTTAAAAAAAATAAATAATATGATACAATATAATAGCAATTCTTATTAAGGAGGTACACTATGCCTAGATTTATTACTGATCAATGTGTTTCATGCGGATCATGTTCTGAAGTTTGCCCAGTATCTTGCATTACTGAAGGCGATGGACAATATGTAATTGATGCTGATCAATGTATCGATTGCGGTGCTTGCGAAAGCCAATGTCCTGCAGAAGCAATAGTTGAAAAATAACAAAAACGTCAATATGAAATAATTAATTATTTCAGAGACAATAAAAATGGTTACCTAAAAAGGTAGCCATTTTTTTAAGATATTGTTATAAATTTATCTGTCTCATATTTTGTGATGTAAATTTTATTTTGGTAATTATATAATTCAGTAAATTCTTTTCGAAGTTCTTCTATTAATGAAGTGAAAACAAGTTTTTCGACACCATGATTAACTTCTATTAAAGATAGTCCATACATATCTGCATATTGGCTATTACTTAAACGAATTTCACCAGTTATATAGCAGTCTAAATGACACTCTAAAGCTTCATTGATTTCTGATATACCGCCTCCTGCGCCACCTAAAACACCAACATTAACAATTTCTTTATTTAAATCCCCCATAACTCTAACACCAGTCAAACCGAAAGCTAACTTTACATTTTTGGCAAATTCTAATAATGTTGTTGGGGTAATCTCTCCATAACGAAGGAAATTACCTTTGTTTTCATCATAAAGGCTTTTAATATTTTGTAATCCTAATACTTCAGAAAGGGTATCGTTAACACCTCCCAAAGCAACGTCAAGATTAGTATGCATTGAATAAAGAGCTATATCATGCTTTATCATTTTTAAAATTACTTTTATTTTAGGATTATCATAATCAAGTTTATATAAAGGATCCCATATAAAAGGATGATGTGTAATAATTAAATTACAGTTTTTTTCAATTGCTTCATCAACAACTTCCATATTTAGATCTAATGATAACATTATATTAGTTACCTCGTTTGTTTTTGAACCGATAATAAATCCTATTCTTTCTCTATCGAAGTCTTCAGCATCGCTTTCAGGAAAACGATTTTTTAAATAATCAATTACATTTTGAATAATCATTTTATAATACTCCTAATCATTTCGATTTTTGTTTCAATTTCATCAGATTTATGAACATTTTCTATTTTTAAAAGAGTTTCTAATTCGTTTTTTAAATATGATATATAAATATCTTTTTTTTCTTTTATAAAAATTGGTCCAAACATTAATTCTTTTTCTGTTAGAGTACATATTTCTTTAGATTTATCAAAAACAATTATTTGATAATACTTATTGTTTTCATTTACTAAATCCTCATCAGTGATTTTAAATCCTAAACTTGTTATATACTTTCTAACATTATAATTGTTTCGATTAGCACAAGTAATTATTCTTTGGGTATTCTTTATATTATCTTTGAGAATGTCACAAACAAGCATTCCTCCCATACCTGCTAATACTAAAACCTCAGTATCATCATTTATATCTTTTATACCAGAAGATAAACTAAAACGTACTTTATCACTATAAGATAACTTACTTATATTTTCACGGCAAGTGTTTAAAGGACCAATTTTGTTATCAATCGCAATAAATTCAAAATCATTACTAATTTTAAATGCTTCAATTATTAAATATCCATGATCGCACCCTATGTCAGCAATTTTTCGATAAGGCTTAAGCTTTTGAGCAATCGTTTGTAGTCTTTTCATTATTTAGCCAAAGATCCCATTGGGTCCCATGGTTTTAAAACATTAACTTTACTTTCGTATGCTTTAAGTTCTTTTTCGCCCAAATATTTACGATTAACAACAGCTTGATAAACATAAATATCAAACCATGAATCATTCATTACATAATAACCCTTATTTACTTTTTCTTGACCCCAACTATTTTCAACTTTCCATTTTGTTGGCTTTCCGTTTATTAGAGAAACTCCAGTAAATACCATTGCATGATCCATTGTACTTATATGATAATCTAAAGCTTCTTCTTTTGATGTCATATAATCAAGATCAAAAGGAGTTTTGTAATCGAAAAGATCTACATCCCATAAACATTCATCACGTTCAGCATATTTTCCGCAGTCACAGCCAAACCAAACAACTTCATGGTTCTCAATTTGTTTTAAAACAAGTTCTTTGAATCTTTCCATAGGTAAATTCAAATGAATAATATCTTTTCCGCCAATAACATTACCTAAAAAATCAATAGTATATGTTTCATAGAAAGGCTTATCTTTAGTTTGTGCATTTATAATACTTACATAATCATTTATTTCATCACCAATAAATTTATTGAAGAAAGATAAAGGTGTATAATTTTCTTCACAGTGATAATTTCCATCTTTATCAACATATTCAAAATCAAATTTTTCTACAGGTTTTCCATAACAATTCATTAAAAAATAATAGAATTTTTCTAACATTTCATCTTTTAATTGTCTTACTTTTTCAATTCCATATTTTTTATATAGTTTTTGTGAAACAGCAGCAAATTTTCTTAGTTCAACGTTAATTAAATTATTTAATTGTCTTGTATTACTGCTTTGGAATGTTTCTTTGAAAACATTTTGAGGAACTAAACCATATTTCTTAACAACATTTACAAACATATCCCATTGACCACCATCTTCAATACCAGAATTTAGTAAAAATGAATATGTTCTGTCATCAGGATTGCAATCTATAAGTTTTATAAATGATTCCATTTTATAATTGATTTTTTCTAATTTATCGTAAAAGGCAATATAGCTTTGTGATAATTCGAAATTAGTCATATTACACTTTTGGGCAATTATTTCTCTTAAAACATTTAAACCAGCAAAAATCCAGCAACGACCTGAGTTTTTTTGATTTGCACAAGGTAAAGTTTTAATATCAATACTAAAAGCAAAATTTGTATTAAAAGTACTATCTTGACTTTTAACTAAAGAATCAATTGAAGATTTTGAAAGTGCATGCCTTAATACTTTATTTTTACAGCATTTTTCATACCCTTTCATACTATTTTTATAAAATTCATCAGAAATATTTTTCATCTATATACCTCCACTTAATCTATTATAACAAAGATTTTCCAAAAAAGCAATTAAAAAAGCAGTCAAAATAACTGCTTTACTTAAGTTTCTTTATTCTATTTATTCTTGATGGATGACGCAATTTTCGTAAGGCTTTAGATTCGATTTGTCTAATTCTTTCTCTAGTTAATCCAAATTCATTTCCAACTTCTTCTAAAGTGTGAGATCTACCATCATATAATCCATATCTAAGGCGAATAACTTTTTCTTCTTTTTCATTAAGTTCTTCTAATATGCCATTTATTTCTTCTTTGAAGTTTTCATTCATTGTATATTCTAATGGATTTAAAGATTGTGTATCCGGAACATAATCTAAGAGCGTTGTGTCCTCGTCTTCTCCTCTATTCTTATCGATTGATAAAGGTTCTAAAGCATCTTTCTTTAATTGTCTTATTTTTTCAACTTTTTCATTCATTGCCTTAGCTATTTCATAGTCAGTTGGTTCGCGTTGTAGTTCTTGGGTGAGTTTTCTTCGGACTTTGTTCATACGACTTATTTGTTCACCTGTATGAACTGGAATTCTAATTGTACGAGCTTGATCGGCTATTGACCTAGATATTGCTTGTTTAATCCACCATGTAGCATACGTAGAGAATTTAAATCCCATCGTTGGATCAAACTTTTTAACCGCTTTAGTAAGTCCCATATTGCCTTCTTGGATTAAATCATCAATTGGCATACCTCGTCCATAAAACTTCTTGGCAATACTTACAACTAAACGAAGATTAGAAATTGTTAAGGTTTCATTAGCATCCATTCCGTCTTCAACTTTATCTTCAAGTTTAGCTATTTCTTCTGGTATAGATTTTTTTACCCCATCTTTTATCTGTTTAAGCATCTTTTCGGCTGATAATCCTTCTTGGATAGTTCTAGCTAATTCTATCTCCCTTGATGTTGATAATAATGGGATTTGTCCTATTTCTTTCAAATACATTTTTATTGATTCGTCAGCAGAAAGTACTGTTGATGTGGAAACTAAATCTTCAATATCTTTTGTTTTGATTTCATTTTCTACTTCTGAAGAAAACTTAGTAAATTCAGGGTCATTTAAAAGAGATAAAGTATCTTCATCATCAGTTACAGTTATGTGTTCTTCATTTAAAAGATTTATTAATTCATCATATTCATCGCAAAATTCATCGATGACATTTAATATGTCATTTTTGCTAATCTTCTTTTCGACTCTTGCTTTATCAACTATGATCATTAATTCCCTATTTTCTTTAATCATCTATTGCTCCTTAAATATACAAAATTGATTTATTCAGTGTATCCTTTAAGACTTTTTAATCTTCTTTGTCTTGAAGGATGACGTAATCTTCTAATAGCCTTGGCTTCTATTTGTCTAATTCTTTCACGAGTTACGTTGAATTCTTTGCCAACTTCTTCTAGTGTATGAGGTCTTCCATCATATAATCCATAACGAAGTCTGATTACCTTTTCTTCACGTGGCTGTAGCTCCTTTAGGAATTTATCAATTTCCTCTTTGAATTTTTCATTCATTGTATATTCTAATGGATTTAATGTTTCAGTATCAGCAACAAAGTCAAGTAAAGTCGAGTCTTCTTCCTCTCCAATTGCTTTATCTGTTGAGACAGGTTCTAATGCTATTTTTTGCATTTGACGTACTTTCTCAACTTTTTCATTCATAGCATCTGCAATTTCTTGAACAGTAGGTTCACGTTGTAAATCTTGTGTCAATCTTCGTTGAATCTTTATCATTCTATTAATTTGCTCACCCATATGAACAGGTATTCTTATTGTTCGTGATTGGTCAGCTATAGATCTTGTTATAGCTTGCTTAATCCACCATGTAGCATATGTAGAGAATTTAAATCCTTTTGTAGGATCAAATTTCTTAACTGCGCGCATTAACCCCATATTTCCTTCTTGAATTAAATCTTCAAAAGGCATACCACGTCCTAAGAATTTTTTCGCAATACTTACAACTAAACGTAAATTAGAATTTGTTAAGGTATCATGAGCATCTTGACCATCAGCAGCAATGTCTTCTAACTTAGCAATTTCTTCAGGAGTTGCTTTTTTATTACCCTCATGAATTTGCTTAAGCATATTTTCAGCTGATAATCCTTCTTGAATAGCACGTGATAACTCTAATTCTCTTGCAGTAGACAAAAGTGGGATTTGACCAATTTCCTTTAAATACATTTTTACAGGATCATCAGCGGAAACAATTGTTGTAGAAGAAACTAAATCATCAATATCCTTAGTTTTCAACTCATTTTCAATTTCGTTAGAAAATTCTGCAAATTCTGGATCGTTTTCAATTTTTCCAATAAAGCCTTCAAAATCAGAATCAATATCATCCATATCATCATCGATGTCATCAACGTCGTTTTCAACGTTGATTTGCTCATCATCAAGGAGTTGTAACAATTCATCATATTCATCACTTGATTCATCAACTAGTTTTAAAATCTTACTTTGAGGTATTGAACCTTCCTTTTTTGCTTCTTCAACTAGTGCCATTAACTCTTTATTTTCTTTAATCATCCAATCACTCCTTATTCTTTTTGATTTTGATTAAACTTTTTTTGTTTTTTATGAATTCATCCAAAAATTGGGTGTATTTTTCAGTATCTGTTTCATTATTTATTTTTTTTCGTAAATATAAATCAGTTTTATAATTATTAGCATTTTTCATATATGTAATAAAATCATCTAAACACTTTACATTATAAAATTGACATGTATTTATAATAGTATTTAATGTATCTAATTCTAAAGGATCTAAAGTCTTTAAGAATTCATCTTTGTCCATTTCTTTAGATAAATCATAGTATTCATACAAAGCAAATAAAATATTTCTATTTATTGAATTAATAAATTCATCAATAGCAAGTTTTTTTCTTACTTTCATGCAAACATCGCGATTATAAAAGGAAAGATAAACAATTCCTTTTTCGGCTTCTTCATAGTTTCGCCTTTCATAGGTTTGTTCTTTGCTTTTATTTGATTTTCTAATATCATTAATTAAAGCTTTACTACTTGAATAACTTGATAAATCGTTCTCAAGTTTGGATTTATCGATTGCTAAATCTGAACTTAATTTATTTAATAAATAACTATTTAGTGAGGGGTTATTTATTTCTTTTATGATATTATAAACTTCTTTTTGAAAAGCAATTAAAGAATTGGGATTAGATCTATCTAATTTTTTCTTAGCAATTTCATATAAATAATCAATAGAACTTACACGATGATTATTAAATAAATCTAAAAAGGCTTCTTTTCCAAATTTATTTATATAATCATCAGGATCTAATCCTTCTGGAAGAACAATTGAAGATAAAGAGATATTCTTTTTCATGAACATCTTTATTGCTCTTTTTGATGCTTCTATACCAGGATTATCGCCATCATAACATAAAGTAATATTATTTGTTAGAAAACTTATTATCTCAACTTGATTTTCAGTTAAACTTGTCCCCATAGTGGCTATAGCATTATTTATACCTGCTCGATAACATGCTATAACATCCATAAATCCTTCGAATACAAATACATGATTTAACATTTTTATATCATTGACACATGATGAATAGTTGAAAAGAATTTCTTTTTTCTTAAATATTTCATTTTCCTTAGTGTTCAAATATTTTGAATTTGACTCGCGGTCATAAACACGTCCACTGAAACCAACAACATTTCCTTTTAAATCAGTAATCGGAAACATTATACGTCCATGAAATAAATCTACTTCTTTACCATTTGTATCATCATCAATCAATCCAACTTCTTTTAAGTCAATAGGTAAATATTTATTTTGTTCTAATAAAACTTTGCAAATTATATTTTCATTATGACTTGAAAGACCAATTCTAAATTTCTTTATAACATCTAAAGAAATATGTCTTTTTTCTAAATATTCTAACGCTTTTTTGCCTTCATTAGTATTATGAAGATAAAATTCATATGCAGAAGTAGCATCATTTAATATTTTATAATACTTTTGTCTTCTTTGTTCATGAGGATTTTCTTTTAAATTCAATTTAATTCCACTTTTATTAGCCACTTTTTTTAAAGCATCCATAAAAGATATATTTTCAATTCTTTGAACAAAAGAAATAACATTACCAGCTGCATTACAACTAAAACATTTAAATACTTTTTTTTGAGGAGAAACAGATAACGAAGGGTTGGAATCATTATGAAACGGACACAAACCTTTGTAATCATTACCTTTTTTTTCAAGATTGATATACTCACCAATAACTTCAACTATATCACTATTATCTATAACTTTTTGAATTAATGATTCATTTGTGTTAGATGAATTATTCATAGTATATCTCTCCTTTATTTATTTTATTTTGTTTTCAATATAAGACACTAAATCAGATATCTTAATTCTTTCTTGAAGCATTGTATCTCTTTCACGAACAGTTACACAATTATCTTCTAAAGAATCATAATCAAATGTAACACAGAAAGGTGTTCCACAAGCATCTTGACGACGATATCTTTTACCAATTTGACCACTTGTATCATAATCACAAGGGAATTCTTTGGCAAGCATTTCATATATTTTTATGGCTTCACTATTAAGCTTATTAACTAAAGGTAAAACTGCGACTTTCTTTGGAGCTAAACTTGGTTTAATATGTAGCACTTCACGAGTTTCGCCATTTGGTAAAACTTCTTCTTCATATGCGCTTGTAAGAATAGCTAAGAATAATCTACCAACACCTAAAGATGGTTCGATTACATATGGAACATATTTAGTATTTGTTTCAGTTTCAAAATATTCTAAGCTTTCACCAGAGTGCTTCATATGTGTTGTTAAGTCATAATCAGTTCTATCAGCGATTCCCCAAAGTTCACCCCATCCAAAGAAAAATTTAAATTCTATATCTGTTGTTGCTTTAGAATAGAAACATAATTCCTCAGGTGAATGATCACGGAAACGAACTAATTCATCTTTTAAACCTACAAATTTAAGGAAATCCAAGCAATACTTTTTCCAATAGTTAAACCATTCTAGATCAGTTCCTGGTTTGCAGAAGAATTCTAATTCCATTTGTTCGAATTCACGTGTACGGAAGATAAAGTTACCTGGAGTAATTTCGTTACGGAAACTTTTTCCAATTTGACCAATTCCAAATGGTATCTTTTTTCTAGTTGTTCTTTGAACATTTTTAAAGTTAACAAAAATACCTTGAGCTGTTTCAGGGCGTAAATAAACAACATTCTTTTCATCTTCGATAACGCCTTGATTTGTTTTAAACATTAAATTAAACTTACGAATTGGTGTGAAATCTTTACCACCACATTTAGGACATGTTATATGATGTTCAGAAATAAAATTCATGATTTCATCATTAGACATTCCATCACCAGTTATTTCACCATTTGTATAATCTTCTATTAATTTATCAGCACGATATCTTGTTCCACAACTTTTACAATCTGTTAATGGATCAGAGAATCCACCAACGTGGCCACTAGCAACCCAAACTTTAGGATTCATAAGTATGGCACTATCCATACCTACATTATATGGTGATTCTTGAACAAATTTTTTCCACCATGTATTTTTTATATTATTTAATAATTCAACTCCTAATGGACCATAATCCCATGCGTTTGCAAGGCCACCGTAGATTTCACTTCCTTGATATACAAATCCTTGATTTTTCAAAAAAGCTACAAATTTTTCCATTG
Organism: Coprobacillus sp. CAG:698; assembly: GCA_000431235.1. GTDB lineage: Bacteria > Bacillota_I > Bacilli_A > ML615J-28 > CAG-698 > CAG-698. The sequence continues at coordinate 16,739 of HF988720.1, forward strand.
AAATTTCCATTTTATTTTCTCCTTCATTTTTTTACAAGATTTTTGCTATTTTTATATTTTAACACAGCGTTGTCAATTTGTCAATATATTCTTATGAAAGAAATTATCACTTGTCATCTAAATTACTTTTTCTTTATAAAAAGAATTTAAAAATATAAAGTTTTGAATCATTATTGCATAAAATGAAACTGTTAGAATTTGAATTTTTGTGAGATTTAAATTATTAATTATAAAAAATATAATAAGAAAGCTAATCATATAGATTAATAATTTAAAAGTATAATCCTTATATTTATATCCAGTTAATGTGAAAAATTCAATTAAAAATATAAATATTA
>HF988721.1 GCA_000431235.1 Coprobacillus sp. CAG:698
AGAATTACTAAATGAAAGACAATCTCATAGACAACATATTCCTAATGTTGGAAAACAAATGTTTAAACAACAATTAGCATTAGTAGAAACATTAGAAAAGTGGATAATTGATTTTGAGAATAGTTTAAAAGAACAAAATTAGTAAATATTGATTTTAAGTTAAAAGATAAATTTGTAGGGAGGTAAATTCCATGAAAATAATCAACATTGGTATTCTTGCTCATGTAGATGCAGGAAAGACAACTTTAACGGAAAGTCTGCTTTATACAAGTGGAGCGATTTTAGAATTAGGCAGTGTAGATAAGGGAACAACAAGGACAGATACTATGTTTTTAGAACGTCAGCGTGGAATCACAATTCAGGCAGCAGTTACTTCTTTTAATTGGAATGACTACAAAATCAATATTGTAGATACTCCTGGACATACAGATTTTATAACAGAAGTGTATCGTTCCTTATCTGTTCTTGATGGAGCTATTTTAGTAATTTCTGCTAAAGATGGTGTACAAGCACAAACCCGAATACTATTCCATGCACTTCAAAAAATGAATATACCAACAATTATTTTTATAAATAAAATAGATCAGTATGGAATTAACTTAAATAATATTTATCAAAATATCAAAGAAAAACTTTCAAATGATATTATTGTTATGCAAAATGTAACATTAACTCCAGAAATATCAATTAAAAATATCATTGATTTAGATGATTGGGATCCTGTAATTTCCAAAAATGATAAACTTTTAGAAAAATATATTGCAGGAGAAAAATTGACTATACAAGAATTAACGTATGAAGAATATAGGTGTGTTAAAAAAGGTTCGTTGTTTCCTATATACCATGGAAGTGCTAGAAATAATATAGGGACTCAACAACTCATCGAAGCTATTTCAAATCTTTTTTGTTCTGAAATGAATGAGAATGATTCAGAACTATGTGGAAGAGTTTTTAAAATTGAATATACAGACCATAAGCAAAGATTAGTTTATTTGCGTCTTTACAGTGGAACATTACACTTACGAGATACAATTATATTGCCAGAAAAAAAGAAAGTGAAACTTACAGAAATATATATTCCTTCAAATGGAGAAATGATACAGACAGAAATAGTTTGTTCTGGAGATATTTTTATTATACCTAACAATACATTAAGATTGAACGATATTATAGGAAATGAAAAGCTTTTGCCATGCAATGTATGGAATGACAAGACTGTACCAATGCTACGAACAAGAATTGAACCGATAAAAATAGAAGAGAGAGAAAAATTATTGGATGCTCTTACAGAAATTGCAGATACTGATCCTCTTTTACGTTATTATGTTGATACGATAACACATGAAATCATCATTTCTTTTTTAGGAACAGTGCAGTTAGAAGTTATCTGTTCTCTGTTGATTGAAAAATATCACATAAACATAAGAATCGAAGATCCAACCGTAATTTATTTGGAAAAACCATTACAAAAGGCAGATTATACTATTCATATTGAAGTACCACCAAATCCATTTTGGGCATCAATTGGATTATCAATAACTCCACTTCCAATTGGCAGTGGAATACAGTACGAAAGCAAAGTTTCACTCGGTTATTTAAATCAAAGTTTCCAAAATGCAGTAAGAGAAGGTATTAATTATGGACTGGAGCAAGGTTTGTATGGCTGGGAAGTAACAGATTGTAAAATATGTTTTGAATATGGTGTTTATTATAGCCCTGTTAGTACTCCCTCGGATTTTCGTTTTCTTGCCCCAATTGTACTTGAACAAACATTGAAAAAAGCGGGAACGCAATTATTAGAGCCATATCTTTCGTTTATACTTTTTACACCACAGGAATACTTTTCTCGTGCATATAATGATGCACAAAAACATTGTGCAATAATTGAAACAAGTCAATCAAAAAATGATGAAGTTATTTTTACAGGACATATTCCTGCACGTTGTATTAATGAATATCGTAATACTTTAACTCTATATACAAATGGGCAAGCAGTTTTTTTGACAGAATTAAAAGATTATCAAATTGCTACTTGTGAACCAGTTATTCAATCACGCAGACCAAATAATCGAATAGATAAAGTACGCCATATGTTTAATAAAAAAGAAAATTAAGTTACTATTCGCTAAATTACAATTTGTTAAGTAGTTGATGATATGGATAAGTATTTAGAAATCAAA
>HF988722.1:0-33666 GCA_000431235.1 Coprobacillus sp. CAG:698
TGCTTCTTTAAGCATTCCACTAGCTATCAATCCATAAAATGTTTCTTTGGTAAACTTCTCATTAATCATTTTATTCATAATAATCCTCTTTTCGCATTTATTATAACAAATACAAAAAGAAAACTATGTCAATTAATAGCGAATTAAAACAAATTAAACCAAACAATAGATTACTCTAATGCTTGGTTTAACTTGAAATAATGTATTTTTTCAAAGTACTAATCTTCTGTTATATTCAAATTTATAATTATTATTATCTTTAATTATTTTCTTAATTATTTTCTTACAGGTTTATTGTTAGTTGGTTTTGGTAAAGGTCTAAACATTTGTAATTCCTCCATTTTATTCATAGTATATTATATTCTCAAAGTTTCTCAATTATTCTTAATTTTGCACTATGAGAACGATGATTGTATTCTAATTCTTCATTTGTAGCCACAATTGGTTTTTTTGTTATTATTTTATATTCATGAATTATGTCACAATCCTTTACTGGTAATCCTCTAGGAATATCAGTTTCTGTTACATCTTTAAATATTTGCTTACATATTCTATCTTCTAAAGAATGAAATGTTATTACACAAATTCTTCCGCCCTTGTTTAACATCATTAAACTGTCTCTTAACGACTTTTCAAAGACATCAAGTTCATTGTTCACAGCTATTCTTAAAGCTTGAAATACCTGTTTGGCAGGATGTCCTTTTTGTCTAAGAACTTTTGCGGGAAGGGATTTTTTGATTATCTCAACAAGTTCAAAAGTTGTTTCAATGGGTTTAACTTTTCTTTCTTTTTCGATATTTCTAGCAATTTGCGTACTGAATTTTTCTTCACCATACACAAAGAAAATTCTTCGTAATTCTTCAAATGAATAATCATTTACTATATCATAAGCAGATATTTTTTGTGATGTATTCATCCTCATATCGAGTCTTGAGTCATAATTATAACTAAATCCTCTTTCTGGTGTATCTAATTGATATGAAGAAACTCCCAAATCATATAAAACACCATCTACCTTATAAACGCCTTGTTCTTCCAAAGCCTTTTTGAAGTTAACAAAGTTTAATGGAAATATTGTAAAAGAGGAAGAAATGCTAGCAAGCTTAGCCTGCCCTTTTTCTTTTGTTTGCTCATCTTGCTCGAAGCAATAGAGCCATCCTTTTTCAATTTTTTCGAGTATTCTGCTTGCATGGCCACCACCTCCTAATGTACAATCAACATAAATGCCATCTTTTTTTATATTTAATCCTTCTAATACTTCATTAAGTAAAACCGGTATATGTCCTTCTTTACAATTCATATTTTATACCATCCTTTAAAGTATTAGAATATAATATTCTCACTTATATCGCTAAACTTTTCATCACGTTCAGCCTCAATCTTTTCCCAAGCATCCTGAGTCCAGATTTCAATGATTTTATTAGCTCCAGCTACTACACAACCTTTATTTTCTGATGTAATACCAGCATATTTACGTAACACTTCATCGATACTTATTCTTCCTTGAGAATCAAAGTCCTTATAAAATGCCGATGACATATAGTAACGAGCAAATGCACGATTGTCTTTTTGGTTGATTGCAAGTGATGACATTTTTTCCACAAGTTCATTCCATACGTCTATTGGATATATCGTTATACATTTTTCAAAGCCTTTATTGATAACAACCTTGTTACCTAATTCTTTACGATACTCTAATGGTATAACTAATCTATTTTTTTCATCTAAATTATATTTATATTGTCCAATAAACATTGCAATCCCCACTTTTCACCACTTTTTTACACAAAATGACACTTGGTAACACTATTTTACACTATATCTACAAAAAAAGCAAGTATTTTTTAAAAAAAAATTAAAATACTTGCATTTATATAACGATAATAAAAATTAACAATTTTTAAAAAGCATAAAAAAAGTACTCATTCACGAGTACTTTTTTATTAGAAAATTAAAACAAATTGTTATTTGTCTTCAGCTTTTTTTGCTCTTTTAACCTTAACTTCTTTGTTTTCTTTAACTTCTTCAGTCTCTACTTTTTTTGTAGCTTTCTTTGATTTCTTAGTTTCTTTAGCTTCAACTTCAGCTTTTTCTTCTTCTTTAGTCTTAATAGCTTTAACTAATTTACCATCATAATAACCACAAGAATCGCAAACGACATGAGCAAGTTTAATGTTGCCACAATTAGGGCATACCATCATACCAGGATTTTCTAGTTTGAAATGGCTACGACGTTGACGTTTTCTAGTTTTAGAGATACGTCTTTGTGGAGCAATTGCACCCATTTAAATTCACCTCTTTACTCTTTAGTAGTTTTACTTTTAGTAATGCATATGGGTTTTTCTAATAAAACATTTTCCCAAATGATGTCATACAAATCAACTGTATTCTTCTCTATAAAACGACTATCTTCATCATCACTATCTTTCGAAAAGACTTCTTTAACATCTAAATCAATTGGAAATTCAACTTCTTCTAATGTCCAAGCATCTTCAAGATACATAGTTGTTTTAATCTTTAAATTGAAGACAAAACAATCATTGCCCGTGAATTTACAAGTACCTTCCACCAATACATCATCCATACGAATAATGTCCGAAACGTTTTTAACGTACTCATCATAATTCACTTTTTCATTAATGATTAAAGGTTCGTTTATATAACGATATAGTTGTTGTAAAGACCATTTCATAGGAATCACCATAACGTATATATTATACAACTTTTTAATTAATTTGTAAAGTTTTTTTTATAGTTTTTGCATTTTATTTATTTAAGTATTTTTTCGATAGTTATAAAGTAATCATAAGCTTTTATAATTATTTTTTTCTAACTAAACATATTATAAACATTTCTTTTTTCATAAATTGCTTTAATTTCACTCTTTTCAAAGACTAATAATACAAAGTTAAACTTTATAATATCATCTTCTATTTTTAAATAATTTCGATAGTTTTATTATTTTTGCATTTACAATATAAATATATCGAAATAACTTTATTTTAATGAATAATTTAAAATAAATAAACATTTGCTATTTATATAAATCTATTACTTCTTTTATTTTCTTTGCTAATCCTTTAATATCTTTTAATGGCATAGAACAAATAGCAACGCGCACACTGTTTGCTGTAGGTAGTAAATAAATTTTACGTTTCTTTAATTCGAGAATAACTTCGTTTTCTTTATGGCATGGAATAGTAATAAAGAAACCACTTTGATAAGGATAAGTTTTTAGCCCAATTTCTTTAGCTTCTTTCAAGAATAAAGAACTACGATTATTTAAATCATCAACAACAAGTTGTAATTCTTTATTCAATTTTTCAATTAATTGTTGATCTTTATCGACTTTACAAACTAAACTAACCATTCCTTTGTTACAATTACTCCAAGTATTACGAGCTGTATAGTTTGCCGCATTAAATAATTCCGTTACATTTCTTTCATCTTTACCAATAATTATTTGGGCACCTAATCTTTGTCCATAAATAAAATATGTTTTCGAGAAACTTAAGGCAACAGATATTAAAACATTTTCAGCACATTTTGTAAATAATTTGAGCTTATCACGAGTTTTTTTCATTCCTTCTACAGCCATATCCATATAAGCGCAATCATAAACCATTACGCAAGGAACTTTTGTAGAATTCAAATAGTCAATTAAACTTAAAAACTCTTCTTCGGTCATAGTATATCCTGTTGGGTTATTACAAGGATCATTTAAGAAAAAGACAAGCTTTCCTTGTTTAGCAATTATTTCATTAGCTTTTTCAATAAATCCTTTTAAATTAAATCCTTCACCATCAAATAAAAAATAACTATCAACATTTATTCCTCTATGGGTTGCTATTCCAATATAAGGTCCCCAACATGGTGATGGAACTAATAATGTTTGTCCAGGATCTAGACAATTGTAACAACCACTAACAAGTGCTCCAGTTCCCCCAGGAGTTGGAATTGATTTAATAAACATTTCTTTTTCAACGTCTTTACGTACATGTTTCAAGAGATGATTTACAGCTGCCTCATGAAAATCTTTTCCTCCATCACTTGTAGAATAGAGATACACTTCATCATCTTTTAATGTATTAAATACTTCTTTCACAACATCATGTGTTTTAAAAGAACCATCTTCATAATAAAAAGTTCCTAATGTTCCATCTATAATTGATGGATCAAGTTTCTTGGCTGCTTTTGCTTCTGAAGATATTTGAAATCCGTCACTTTTTAATATTTTACCATCTGAATGTTTTGATATTGTTTTATATTGCATATTACTAATTCTCCATTTTAAAATATTTTTCACATTTGTATAACAAGGATACTGTCTTTGCATCTAATATTTTCCCTGTTTCAACCATATTTATAGCCTCATCATAACTTAATTCAATAACATCTAAAAATTCATCAGAATCAAGATGTTGTTTGCTTTCTTGATAATCATCTATAAAATATAAATATATTACTTCTGTAGAAAATCCAGGACTAACAAATAGTTTTCCTAAATAAGTAACTTTTAGAGGATAAAGGCCAACTTCTTCTTCAACTTCACGAATTATTGCCTCATCAATTTTTTCATTCTTATTAAGTTTACCAGCTGGTAGTTCTATCAATTCACTATTTATTGCATAACGAAATTGTTTTACAAAAGGAATCATTCCGTTTTTCTTTTTTATAAGTGCACATACTCCACCACGATGATGGACAACTTCACGTTCAGAAATAATTTCACTATCTCCATTTTCAATAGAGACAGTGTCCAAGGTGACATCAATTACTTTGCCTTTAAAAATATTAATTTGTTTTATTTTGTTTTCTTTTGCACTCATAAATTCACACTTTACTTTTTCTTCTCTTAATTATATCACTACATATAATAAAAATAAAGAAAAAAGTTAATTGTAAACGTTTTAATAATTAAATTTGTATAATTAAAGCAAACAGAAAACATTTTCAAATATAAAAAGCCACCTTGTGGCTCATTTCAAATTAAAATCAATAATAAAAGTCTTTATAGCCTCACCAGCATATACGAAACTTTGACTACTAACATAATCTTTATCATATATTATTATACTTTTTATATAATAAAGTAAAACAAAGAAACAAAAATAATCAAAGTAAAAATCATCTTGAAATCTTTGAAGATAATTCATAACCATTTCCTTGCGATCCACATTAACATCTTCAGTTTCAATATAAAACTTTACCAAATCAAGTGATGGCACACCTATTTTACCTCTTCCTATGCTTATTAGATAATCAGCTTCACTAGTATTTAATAAATGATCAAGTTTAGGGTTGTTATGTACAAATGTATAATCAACAGTTTTTCTGACTTTTACATGCTCAACAATTTTTTTGTTTAAGTTTCCCATAACCATTTTAGCATCTAAAATGTTATGGTATTCTTTTAAAATTAAAATACTATATTCATCATAATTTCGTGCCTCAATGGTTCTCACAAAAGCTTCTAATACATCAAATTTATATTGTAAATAATTATATATTTCTTCTAATTTTTTTCTTGATGTTAAAGGAGACAATTCACGCCTAAAAGATGTGTTAACATGTAGTTTGTTTAATTCATTCTCTAGTTTATAAGCCTTTACTTCATCTCGTGTATAATTATTTTCTACATAAGGCATAACAATAAATAAATAATCTCCATCTTTAGTAACATATTTATTATTATCATTTTTTAATGGATAAAGAATATTATCTACACTTTGGCCTCTTAAATATTTATATTTTTCTTCAGTATATAAATTACACTCTTTAAGTAGAAAACAATTTCCAGCACTACATGTTACTTTTGCACACTTTTTGGTTACATTTCGATAACTTACTCCAGGTATATGATATTCTCTTAATACATTTAAGATTATATCTTTCATTTTTTAATAATGATTCTTTTCTTATTTTGAAAATCTTTATTTAAATCATTATCATATACACTATTGATAGTTACTTTTTCATCTTTACAAATTTTTTCAATTTCATTTTCAGCTTTTGGAAAATAAACTCTTATTGTTTCAATTTTATCATTAAACTTTAGTTTCAATTTTCCATTGTCTTTTTTATCTAAAATATTAACATTATTTTCTTCTCTATTTAAGAAGATATTGTTTAAAAGTTCATCATATTTATCTTTTATATCAGTACATACATCACTACTATTTTCATCAATTGTTTCTATTATATCAAGATTATTAACATCACTATTAATTTCTTTAACGGTTTCTAAAACTTCTTCTTTGATTTCCTCTTTTTCAGTTTTTTCTTCTTTGATTTCTTCTTTTTCAATTTTTTCTTCTTTGACTTCATCTTTAGACATAATATTAGGAATAGATCCTTCACTTATTTTCAATTCATATAATACAAAAATATCAAAGGAACATTCTATACCATTATTTACGACATCATAATGTTTAAAATTATCTATTTTAAGTTCTTTTATTTCGTAGCCACTACTCTTAAACATTAAGGTAAAAGGAACTGACTTTATATATTCATTTTCTAAAGATTCATTATTCTCATATATTCCTTTCACAACAACATTTCCATTTAATTCACCATTATCAAAAGTATATCTATCAATTTCATAATTTATTGATTTTAAGTTTTTATACTTTTCTAATTCAATTTTTTGCTCACAACATATTCTAAGTTCCATAGTTATTCACCACCTACATAATTATATTATTAAATAAAACTTTTTATGAAAAAAAGTTGGATAAACCAACTATAAATATTTTTTTATTATTTCTTCGATTTTTTCAAATCCTGTTTTTTTATCTGAAGATGTGTAAATAATGTCATTTGAATTACAGTTCAACTTTTCACAAACATTTTTCTTTCTTTCATAAAGTTTAGTAACTCTAACTTTATCTGTTTTTGTGCAAATAATAACAGTATTTATGTTATGATATTTTAAAAACTCATACATTAATAAATCATCATTGGTTGGACCAACAAGAGTATCAATCAAAAGAAATGTTACTTTTAAGTTCTCATTCTCAAAAAGACATTCTTCAATGTATTTTCCATAATCTTGTCTTTCACCATATGTTCGAGAAGCATATCCATACCCAGGTGCATCTATCAAATAAAACATTTTATCAATAAGAAAAAAGTTCATTGTTCTTGTTTTCCCTGGTTTTGAAGATGTTTTCGCAAGCATTTTTCTTTTTGTTAAGGCATTTATTAATGAACTTTTTCCAACATTTGAGCGACCTAAAAAGACAAATTCTGGCAAATAATCTTTATTAGGATATTGGCTTTTATTAACTGCACTAATTACATATTCACAAGTTTCAAACATATTTCACCTCAAAAAACTAACTAAAACCCTGCATTGCAGGGAAAAGTATTCTATAAGCCTTGTTCTGTACACATATCGTGTGGTAATCATTTATCTAAGTTTATTAAACTTCCTTTAGTCATTTCATTTCACAACTAAAGATTCCCCTACCAAAATTTGGGTTTCTAGCTTATGGGGTTTACCGCGTTTCACTCTTTAAGTTTCCCTAAAGTATCGTCACTGTGGCACGTTAAGAAAATTTTTCCATTTTAAAGGAAAAACTTTCGCCATCACATTTCAAGTGTTCCATTTTATTTATTATATATGGACATAATCACTACCGCATCTCAGCTGGTGCTAGCAAGGACTTTCCTAACAGAATATTCTGCTCGATTACCCGAATACGTATATATTCTAACATATTTTTTAAAAAAATTCTATACTTTATTTGTTTTTTTATTATTTTTATTAATACAAGCGATAAGGTTTTGAGATTTCTGTAAATTTTAAAACATCTTCATCAATTATTTCAAAAATTTTATCTAAACTATATGTCATATTATAAATATAATCTACGCCAGATAATGTTTTTAAATATGATTGAAATTTTACTTCATTTGGATATAATTCTTTAATCGTATAAAGCATAGCAACTCCGGCCTTACATGATGAGAATTTCTCTCGATTAGTAACATGAATTTGAACTCCACCACATAACTTGCCTTGATAATCATCAAATGAAGGAGTAAATGATATTGGTCTAAAATAAACCCCTTCAAGATTCAAACTATTAAGTTTATTTGCCCATCTAATACTATCAATAAATGGGGCACCAATAAATTCAAATGGTTTAGTTGTTCCTCTTCCCTCGCTCAAGTTAACTCCTTCAAATAAACATGTACCACCATAAACAATGGCTGTATCTAGTGTTGGCATATTAGGAGATGGATTTACCCAAGGGACAGTTGTTTCATCGATATATAGAGTTGGGTCATAATTTTTCATTTTAATAACTTTCAAATCACAATTAATACCAAAATGTTCATTAAAAAGTGTAGCTAGTTCACCAATTGTCATTCCATGACGTGTTATAGTTTCATACATTCCCACAAATGATGAGTACGCTTTATTAAGTATATTTCCATCAACTATATTCGATAACGGATTAGGTCTATCAAAAACAACAAAAGTTTTTCCATATTTAGCACAAGCCATCATAGCATAAGCCATAGTATAAACATATGTATAGAAACGACTACCAACATCCTGAATATCAATTGAAAGAATGTCAATATCATTCATCATTTCCATAGTTGGCTCTTTTGTTTGTCCATATAAACTATAGATTTTTAAGCCTGTTACTGAATCGATAGAATCACTTGTTGCTTCACCTGCTTCTTTTGCTCCTCTTATACCATGTTCCGGTGCAAATAAAGAAACAAGATTAATTTTTTCAAACAAAACATCAATAGTTGACTTATAATCACTATTAATTCCTGTAGGATTAGTAATTAACCCTACTCTTTTATTTTCAAAAACACTTAAATTTTCATCTATCAAATCAATTCCTAAGAATACTTTACGTTTCTTAGTATATTCTTTACACGTTTCTTCATTTATTTCTTCACATTTAGGGCAATAATCTTTACATGTTTCATTATTGATTTCATCACACTTTGGAATATAATCCTTACACGTATCTTCGTTTATTTCTTCACATTTAGGAATATAATCTTTACAATTTTCTTTGTTTATTTCTTTGCATTTAGGGCAATATTCACGTCAATTTTCTTCATTTAGTTCTAAGTTATTGTCTTTGCATCCATAAATAAAAATTAAATTTAGTATAATCAATAATAAAACAATAAATTTACAAATATTTTTCATCGGAAATCCTTTCAAATTAAAGTAAAATTAAAAGGCTTTTTTCAAAGCCTTTAAGATAGATATAAGGTTATCTTCAAGCCTTATTCTTCATCTGATTTTTTTTCATTTTCTTCTTTAGAAGATTCTTTTAATTCTTTGTGTTCACGTTTACTTTCTTTACGATCGCGTTTAAATTCTTTTTTATTTTCTTTTTTGCTAGACTTATCTTCTTTTTTGCATTCATATGCTTCTTTTGTAGAAAGATTTACACGTCCTTTATCATCAATTTCTGTAACAATAACCATTATTTCATCATTGATTGCTAGAGCATCTTCAACTTTATCTATTTTCTTTGAAGAAATTTTAGAAATATGCAATAAGCCTTCACAGCCTTCCCATAATTCTACAAATGCTCCAAATTTTTCTATACGTGTTACTTTACCTAAGTAGTATTTACCAACTTCTGGCTCTCTAACGATACTCATAATCTTATCTTGAGCTTTCTTAATCCATTCTTCGTTCGAATGCATAATATAAACTCTACCATCTTGTTCAATGTCAATCTTAACATTATCACAATCGTTAATAATTTCGGTAATAACTTTTCCACCAGAGCCAATAACATCTCTAATTTTGTCCGGATCAATTCTAAACATAACTACTTTTGGAGCATAAGGACTTAAATGATCACGATAAGTAGGAATTGTGTTAAGCATATGGCCTAAGATAGTCATACGTCCTTCTTTAGCTTGAGCTAAAGCTTCTTTAAGAATTTTTTCATTAATTCCTTCAATCTTAATATCCATTTGTAAAGCAGTTATACCATTTCTTGTTCCAGCAACCTTAAAGTCCATATCGCCATAATGATCTTCCATTCCTTGAATATCAGTCAAAATAGTGTATTTATCTCCATCACTGATTAATCCCATTGCGATACCAGCAACAGGAGCTTTAATTGGTACACCAGCAGCCATTAAAGCCATAGTTCCAGCGCATATAGAAGCCTGTGATGAAGAACCATTAGATTCTAAGATTTCACTTACAACTCTAATTGTATAAGGAAATTCTTCTTCACTTGGAATAACCTGTAATAAAGCTCTTTCGCCTAAAGCACCATGACCGATTTCACGACGTCCAGGAGAACCATAACGACCAATTTCACCAACACTAAATGCAGGGAAGTTATAGTGAAGCATAAATCTCTTACCATCTTCTTCGCCTAAGCCATCAATGATTTGGAATTCATTTAAAGAACCTAATGTTACAACACTCAAAGCTTGTGTTTGACCACGTGTAAATAATGCAGAACCATGAGTTCTTTCAAATATGTCAACTCGAGATGATAATGGTCTAATTTCATTAACTTTACGACCATCAGGACGAATCTTATCTTCAGTTATCAAACGACGAACTTCTGTAGCTACTATCAACTCTAAAAGTTCTTTAACGTATCCGATTTTTTCTTCGAAATCTTCATCATTCTTCCATTCACTTGTTAATGTTTCGATTGTTTCTTCATCGATTTCATCAATCTTAGCATAACGAGCAAGTTTATCTTCGATAACAACTGTATCTTTAAGTGCTTGTTCAGCCATATCACGAACGCGTTTATCGATATCTTCAGGAATCTTATGTAATTCAACTTCTACTTTTTCTTTTCCAATTTCTTTAACAATTTCTTCTTGGAATGCACATAATCTCTTAATTTCTTCATGTCCAAACATTAAAGCATTAAGCATATCATCTTCACTTACTTCTTTAGCACCAGCTTCAACCATATTAATAGCATCTTTTGTACCTGCTAAAATAAGGTTAATATCTGATTGTTCTAATTCTTTTACAGTTGGATTAATAACAAATTTACCATCAACTCTTCCAACTACAACACCAGCTATAGGTCCATGGAAAGGTATATCAGAAATACATAAAGATAAAGATGCACCTAACATTGCTGTCATTTGACTTGAATTGTCAGGATTTGAACACATTACTGTATTAATTACTTGAACTTCATTTCTAAAACCTTCAGGGAATAATGGACGTAATGGTCTGTCAATTAATCTAGAAGTTAGTGTTTCAAACTCAGTAGGTCTTCCTTCTCTCTTAAGGAATCCTCCAGGAATTTTTCCAGCAGCGTATAATTTTTCTTGATACATTACAGTTAATGGAAAGAAATCGCCAGTACCTTTTTTTGTACTAAATACACTTGCTGACAAAACAGCCGTATCATCAAATCTTACCAAGACAGACCCATTAGCTTGTTTAGCTAATTCTCCAATTTCGCAAACAAATTTACGAGTGCCTTGGACATATTCGTAGACTTTTTTTTCACTCATTGATATATTCTCCTAATTTAAATATTTTCAAAATCATTATTAAAAAGGGTAATTGCTTACCCGTTTTATTTAGAACTATTTTCTTAAATTTAGTTGTTTTACAAGTTCACGATATGAACTAACATTCTTATTACGTAAATAAGTAATTAAATTACGACGATGACCTACTTTTTTAAGTAATCCACGACGAGAATGGAAATCATGCTTATTAATAGCAAGATGCTCATTTAAACGATTAATTTCAGCTGTAAGAATAGCGATTTGAACTTCTACAGATCCTGAATCGTTAGCATTTTTTCCAAATTGTTCAACTAATTGTGCTTTTTGTTCTTTTGAAATACAAGACATTTTTTAATCCTCCTAAATATAATTACACCTAAAACCTAGAAATACGTTGGAGATTCGTATATCGAAGTCTAAGGAACATACATATTATACTACTTTTGTCATAAAAATACAACACTTATTTTAAATTTTTTTATTAAAAATCATCAATATTCTTTTTAAACTTACATCTTGGAAAATTAGAGCATCCATAGAATTCCCCGTATTTTCCTTTTCTTATCATTAACCTACCTCCACAACGAGGACAAATACCCATTTCAATTTTCCTTTGATTATCTACAACATTATTTACATGTTCTTCATCACTAATATTATCTTCTTCAGTTTTTTTATTAATTTCACTAGCTATTTCTTTAATATCTGAGATTCCCATTATATCTTTTATTGAATCATAAAAAATGATAAATGTTTCAGGAGTGAAAACTTCATACACATTTACATCTTCAATGTTACCACTAGCAAAAATAACACAATTGTATACAGGAATATTTCGATTAATTACTTTCTTTATTTCAAAAACATGCGCTAAATTTTGTTTTATAGGATTATAAAAAGTATTATTAGCATTATAACCGATAATTTGTCTCCAATGTTCTTGTTCTGCATTCCCATATATTTTCCCAGAATAATTTTTTGTTTCAATTACAAAAACACCTTTTCTAGAAATTAACACATGATCAATTTGGCAAGTTGAGTTCTTTTTTTTCAATTTCACATTATTAAGTATTATTTTGTCTTGAACATTTCTTTCAAGAAATATTCTCACGTAATTTTCGCCTCTTTGTCCTTTGCCACCAAAATATTCGCTTCCTTTGTTACCAAAATATTCGCTTCCTTTGTCACCAAAATATTCGCTTTTGTAAATAATACGATATATAATTGCAATAATAAAAATGATAAATATAATTAATAAAACCATTTAGAACCAAACTCCTTAACCCATAAATAAATCACGCTAGTAATCTTATCACATTTTCTAAAAAAAAGCAAAAAATTCATCAATAAATAATGTTTTTTTAAAATTTTTTAAATAAAAAAAGGTCAATTAGCACCTATTATGTGTATTCACATAATAAATGTTCATTGACCAAATCATTTAATTATTTAACTTCTGGACCTGCTTTAACTAAAGCTTTTCCAGCTGGGTTGCCTTCATACTTAGCAAAGTTCTTAACAAATCTACTTGCTAAATCAACAGCTTTTTCTTCCCAAACTTTTGGATCAGCGTAAGTATCGCGAGGATCTAAAATCTTTGAATCTACGCCAGGTAGTGCAGTAGGTACTTCAAAATTGAAGTATGGAATATGTTTAGTTGGTGCTGATAAAATATCACCATTAAGAATTGCATCAATAATTCCACGTGTATCACGAATAGAAATACGTTTGCCAGTTCCATTCCAACCAGTGTTAACTAAGTAAGCTTTTGCTCCACTCATTTGCATTTTCTTAACTAGTTCTTCTGCATATTTAGTAGGATGTAATTCTAAGAATGCTTGTCCGAAGCATGCAGAGAATGTTGGAGTTGGTTCAGTAATTCCACGTTCTGTTCCTGCTAATTTTGCAGTAAATCCTGATAAGAAGTAATATTGAGTTTGTTCAGGAGTTAAAATTGATACTGGAGGAAGTACTCCAAAGGCATCAGCAGATAAGAAGATAACGTTCTTAGCAGCTGGAGCAGATGATATAGGACGAACTATATTTTGGATATGATTGATTGGATAAGAAACACGTGTGTTTTCAGTAACGCTCTTATCAGCAAAATCAATTTTTCCATCTTTATCTAATGTTACATTTTCAAGTAATGCATTACGTTTAATTGCATTATAAATATCAGGTTCAGAATCTTTATCTAGATTGATAACTTTTGCATAGCATCCACCTTCAAAGTTAAATACACCATTGTCATCCCATCCGTGTTCATCATCACCAATTAATAAACGTTTTGGATCTGTAGAAAGAGTTGTTTTACCAGTTCCTGATAATCCAAAGAAGATTGCTGTATTTTTGCCTTCCATATCAGTGTTTGCAGAGCAGTGCATTGAAGCAATACCTTTTAATGGAAGATAATAATTCATCATTGAGAACATACCTTTCTTCATTTCACCGCCATACCAAGTATTAATAATAACTTGTTCACGACTAGTAATGTTGAACATAACGCATGTTTCAGAATTTAATCCTAATTCTTTGTAGTTTTCAACTTTTGCTTTTGAAGCATTGTAAACAACGAAATCAGGTTCAAAGTTTGCAAGTTCTTCTTCAGTAGGTTTAATAAACATATTCTTAATGAAATGAGCTTGCCAAGCAACTTCAACGATAAAACGTACAGCCATACGTGTATCTTTGTTAGCGCCACAGAATGCATCAACAACAAATAATCTCTTGTTTGATAATTCTTTAATAGCTAATTCTTTTACTGATTTCCATGCTTCTAAAGATGCTGGATGATTATCGTTTTTATATTCATCAGAAGTCCACCATACAGTATTTTTAGAGTTTTCATCAACAACAATGAATTTATCCTTAGGGCTACGACCAGTATAAATTCCTGTCATTACATTAACTGCACCTAGTTCACTTACTTGTCCTTTTTCATATCCTTCAAGTCCAGGTTTTGTTTCTTCTTCAAATAACATTTCATATGAAGGATTATAAACTATTTCAGTTGCACCAGTAATACCATATTTTGTTAAATCAATTTTTTTCATTTAATTTTCCTCCTCTAAACGAAATTAATTAGATATAATCTATATTACATTTCTTACTTATTATATCAAAATTAGTCAAAATTATCAAGTCTTATCTTTAAAAAACTAACCCATTTTGACATTTTTTTATAATTAGTCATTACATTTCTTCTAAACATTTTATTCCAAGAATATTCATACATGTACTTAATGTTTTTTTTACTGCATCCATTAAAGCAATACGACATTTTTTCTTTTCTTCATTTTCTTCATACAAGATACTTGCATCATGATACAATGAAGAAAACTCTTTTGCTAGATTAAAAGCATAATTGGCAATAATATGAGGACTTTTTTCTTTCACAGCATGACTTATGATGCTAGGGAAAGTATAAAGTGTACTCACAATTTCCCCTTCAATTGGAAGTTCCATTACGCTATAATCTAAAGTATTATAATCTACCTTGTAGTTATCAAGTTTTCTAAATATTGACGAAATACGAGCAAAAGTATATTGAAGATATGGTCCTGAGCAGCCTTCAAATGTTAAAGCAGAATCCCAATCAAATATAACATTTTTATCATTTGATGTTTTTTGAATAGAATATTTTACAGCACCATATGCAATATCTTGTGCTAAGGAAATGGATTCACTACGACTATTAGCTTTAAAACCATCCATAATTTTTTCTGTAGCAATTTTCATAAAGTCTTCAAGCAAAACTACAGTACCATTACGAGTAGACATGCTTCCTTCTTGTAACATAACAAAAGAATAATGGATTACTTCAGGAACTTGATATCCTAATTCCGAAACGACTGTTTTTATTTGTTCGAAATATAATTTTTGGTCTTCACCTAAAACTAATATGTTCTTATCAGCTCCTTGACTACCCTTCCAAATTGTGTAGCATATATCACGAAGAGGATATAAACTTGTTTTATCACCTCTTGTAACAACTAATGGTGTTAATTTCTTATACTTATCAAACATTATAACCATACGTCCGTCAGTATCTTCTTCAATATGAATTCCTGCTTCTTCTTTTTCATTTAGTGCTTTAATCTCATTTAAAACTTTATCTACTGTATGATTAAAAATGAATTGTGATTCGTAATCGAAAGAATTATAATAAATTCCTAATTTATTTAAAATATTAACTTGACCCTTTATACACGTGTCAACAATGTTTCTAAATTCAGATCTAATTTTTTCATCATTATTTTCTAATTTGTATAACAAATCAAATATTTCTTTTTCAACTTCTGGTTTTTCTTTAACTAATGCATTAGTTTTCACATATAAATCCAATAAATCTTCAAATTTAACTTCTTGTTTTCCTAAAGCACCATAAACAAGCATTGAAATTTG
This sequence comes from Coprobacillus sp. CAG:698, assembly GCA_000431235.1. Taxonomy (GTDB): domain Bacteria; phylum Bacillota_I; class Bacilli_A; order ML615J-28; family CAG-698; genus CAG-698. Next base: position 15,910 of record HF988722.1, read on the forward strand.
TTTTCCAATATCATTAACAAAATAATGTACATCAACATCATATCCTTCAAAACGCATAAGTTTTGAATAAAAATCGCCAACTATTGCGTTACGACTTCTTCCTATGTGTGGAGATGCGTTAGGGTTTATGCTTGTATGCTCAATTAAACATTTTTTGCCATCACCTGAATGTGATGAGCCGTATTTTTCTTCACTTATAGCTTGTAAGATTATAGATTTATAATATTCATTTTTTTCCAAAAAGAAATTTAAATATCCACCAACCGCTTGAACTTTAGTTACAAAGTTAGGAAATGAAATTTGTGATAACTCCTTAGCAATTTCCATTGGACTTTTTTTCATCGCTTTTGCAAAAGTAAAACATGGTAGTGCAACATCTCCATATTCACTATTTTTTGGAAGTTCAAATAATGAACTTAAATCATCACAGATATGTAAATATTCTGTAATAGTATTTGAAATTAATTTTTTTATATCCATATTTTTCACCTTTATTTATTTAAATTTCCTAGTATATTATCGAAACCAGTTATACCTATTTTCTTTATTATTAAAATTGCTAAGGCAATGTGAATAGCCAATGAAATAATATTTATAAAGGCAAAGTACCAATGCTCACCTTTTGTTTTATGCCTTAATGTGTACATAGCAATAATTCCACCAAAAGCACCAAAGAAAAACGAATGTAGAAGTAATCTCTTTTCGCTTATTCTGGGATTAATTCCTAATCGAGCTCTTCTTTTATCTATAGCATATAATGTAAAAGTAATTATGCTCATTACAGCTAAAACAATTAAATAAATTACTATCATATTATCACCTAATCATTTAAAATTTTTTCAATAGCTTTGCATACTTTCTCACAAGCAATTCGATTGAAGTTTTCATAAGCTTCAATTTGATCATCATCACCAACAACATCACTTATGCACCTTATGCTAACAAAAGGTATGTCTAACAAATATGCCGCTTGAGCAAAAGCAGTTGATTCCATATCAACACATAAAGGTTTTTCTTCACTAAAATGTTTATTTACTAAATCGTCTATTTTCTTTTTGTCATCAATAAAAACATCACCAGTAAGGACTAAACCAACTTTACCCATATTTTTAATTTTATCAATGGTTTTTCTGTCGCCATAATAAAATCTTGGCATATCGGGAATTTGGCCATACTCTTCACCAAATGCTGTAGTATCAACATCTGAATAAGATAGTTTTTCTGATATAACGATATCTCCTCTATTAACATTATGGAAAATGCCTCCGCTTATTCCAACGTTAATTAATAAATCAATATTAGGAAAAACTTCATCCATTATTGTTGTTATTATTCCAGAATTAACCTTACCAATACCACCACTTGTAACACATACTTCATTATTATTTATAAATCCTTTTTGAAAGACAAAGTTTTTATACTTTATATTATCTGTAAATGTTATTTTATTTAGTATTGGTTCTATTTCTTTGTACATGGCACTTATTATTGCTATTCTCATTTTAACCTTCCTGTTTGACTTTTTTTATATCATTATTAACTGTTTCTTTTAATTCATCAATATTTTTAAATTTCATTTCTGGACGAATAAATCTTAAAAAAGTTACCTTTATATTTTTTCCATATAAGTCATCATCATAATCTAATATATTTACTTCTAAACGAGGCTTTTCAAGATTATCAATAGATGGATTAACACCTATATTACAAACACCAATATATGTTTTACCATCAATTTCAACGTTTACTTTATAGACGCCTTTCAAAAGACCAGTAAATTTCTCATTAAATGATATATTAGCTGTTGGAAAACCTAGCCTCGAACCCATTTTTTTTCCGTGATTAACAACACCCGATACACTAAATGGTTCATATCCACGTTTGATAAGTTCATCAACTTTCCCTTGAGATAATAATTTCCTCATAATTTGTGAAGACATTTTTGAGTTTCCATCAATCACTAAATCGATAGCATCAACAATAAAATCAGTTTCTAACGTTTGAATGTTACCGCAGCCACCTTTTCCATATCTAAATTCTTTGCCGACAACAACACGTTTAACTCCAATACTTCTTAAAAGAGCATTGAATTCATTATACGTCTTGCTAAGAATATCTTTATCGAGTAATACCACATAATCTATCTTAAAACTTGCAAATATTTTAAGTTTCTCGTCAAAAGAATCAAGATAGCCTTCGTCTTCTCTCTTACCTAATAAATAATCAGGGTGAGTAGAAAAAGTTATTACAGCCGTTTTTAAGCCTTCAAAATAAAGATTTCGAAATAGTTTTTTATGTCCTTCATGAATGCCATCAAATGCACCTATTGTTACTGATAAAGGTTCTAATTGTATAGAGGGATTATATTTAATTACTTCCATATTCTACGTGCCTTATAGTCATTTTCTTTAACTTTTTCATAGATAGCTATTAAGTTTTTTTCATTCTTTTCATTTTTATGGACAATAAAAATATTTTCATCATCGCAGTCATATATTCTAATAGGCATACCATTAATTACTCTATTATACAAATAATCATTCACTTCAATAACTTTTTGATTTTTAATAGCTTCTATAACACTTATTATTTTATAATTTCCTTTTTGAATATCATCAATTGTTCGCGCCTGATTAATATTTAAACTTCCAGAACCAGTTCTTCTTAAATCAGTCATATAAGCAGGATAATTTAAATGTTTTCCGATCATTTCACATAATTTTCTAATATATGTGCCCTTGCTGACATGACAAGAAAAGGTAAATCTGATTGTGTCATTTTCATATATTAAATCACTTATTCTTTGTAAATCATAAATATAATTATCCTTAATAGGAACTTCAATTTCTTTGTTATCTCTTGCTAGTTCATAAAGTTTTTTACCATTAACCTTTATAGCACTATGCATGGGAACTTCCATTTTTATAGGTCCTATTAATGATTTTAACACTTCATCAACTTGCGCTAAAGTTATATCGTCTCTCTTGCAAGGTTTAGTTTCTGTAACTACACCTTCTAAGTCTAAAGTATTTGTAGTTTTACCTATGGTAACTTCACCTATATACTTTTTATTATCTTCAAGCAAATAATTTGAAAGTTTAGTGGCATCACCTAAAAGCACAACAAGTAAACCTGTAGCTAAAGGATCTAATGTTCCTGCGTGACCAATTTTATTTGAACCTATTATTTTTTTAATTTTTGTAATGCATTCTTGGCTAGAAATCCCTTTAGCTTTATCAACAAGCAAGATGCCATTAGGTTCTATCGTAAATAATTTCAACAGATCATAAAACGAATTAATAGTGCAATCAGCCCCACAAAGCGTCAGTTCTCTTTTGTTACGAAATCCATAGCAAGCCCCTACAGTAAATAAAGAAGCATTTTTTCCTGTAATTATATCTACATCAGAATCACCTACGTAAGCCACTTCATTATTATTTAAATTAAGTTCTGCTATAATTCTATTAACCGCACTAGGATTAGGTTTTAATGGAACACCTTCAACGCTCCCACAAACTATATCAAATTCAGAAGGAAAGAATTTATTTACTAGTTCTTTTGTATCTCTATCAGGTTTATTCGATAGAACACAAAGTTTTAAACCTTTTCTTCTCAAAATATGAATAGTCTTAACAACGCTTTGATAAGGCACAGTTGTGTTGTACTTCCATAAATTATAACTATACATATAATCGTTATAAACACTATCAAAATCTTTTAGTTTGTCTTCATCGTGGCACATTTTTTTTAATGCTCTTTCGATAAGCATTTTGGCGCCATTACCAACTAAATATTTAGCTTCATCAACAGTTACAACATCATAACCATTTTTTGATAAAGCATAATTTAAAGCTTTTGTTATATCATTGATTGTATTAAGTAATGTGCCATCTAAATCAAATATTATTGCTTTTATATTTTTCATACATTTATCCACTTTATTTTATATCAATATTAACTCCAAGTTTTCGCAAATCATCAAAAAACGTTGGATAAGATTTATTTATACATTCGACTCCTTTAATAACTGCTCCGTCAAGTTTAGTACCTAAAACAGTAAGAGCCATACATACACGATGATCATTAAAGCACTCAAAAGTAACATTTGTAGGAGCTTTATCAAAATCATATTTATCTATTATTATTTCATTATTTTCATATTTACATAAAGCCTTAATTCTAGCAAGAGAATTCATCATAGACGTTATTCTATTAGATTCTTTGTATTGCAATCTATTAACATTTATTATCTTCCCGCCACAGAACAAAAGTAAAATCATCAAAATACATCCTAAGTCAGGGGAATTTTTGATATCAAAAGAAAGTTTTTGAGAAAAAGAAAATTGTTCTTCAATTTGGTTAAATATTCTTTTGTCACCTTGCTTAGATGTTTCTTTTAAATTTGTAAACTTTAGTTCCTTTAAATTAATTAAGCTAAGAACTAAAATATTTACACTTTGAGAGTAATCCCCTTCAATTGAAACCATGTCACAAATATAATTATTTTTTTCTTCGAATTTATAGATATAATCATCACCTTTTTTTTCAAAGGAGATAAATACATTGAAGTTATCCATCATCTCAAGTGTCATATTTACATAATCAACAGATTCAAGTTTTCTAACAACTAATAAGCTATTTCCAACAAGAGCAAGAGCTAAAACCATACCACTTGCAAATTGACTAGATTTACTTCCATCAATTTCAAAATGGCCACTTTTAAGTTTTCCTTTTCCTTCGCAATAGTTTTTACATACAAAAAAGGAATTACCATCACCATTAAATATGTTTTCATATACATCTAAAGGACGAGTAAGCAAATTTGGCGAAGCATATATTTTAAACTCTATCCCTAATGCAAATAATATAGGAATTATAAGTCTTAAGGTTGTTGCGCTTTCTTGAATAGTGAAACAAATACTTTTTATTGTTTCAAGTTTAGTAATTCTTCTAACAATAATTGTATCAGAAGATACTTCAGTTTCACATCCTAAAGCTTTCCCAAATAAGATTGTATCATTTATATCAGATGAAAGCGTACCAAAAACATTATTAATTATTGTTTTTTTGCTTGTATTTAAAAATGAACAAATAAGAGCTCTATGCAAATAGCTTTTAGATGGACACGCCTTATAAACACCCGTTATATTACTTTTATGTATGTATGCATCCATTAAATATCTCGACCTATTACCTTAGCAATTTTTACAGATTTTTTTATAATATCTTTTACTTTATCGACTTTTAATGATTGTTTTCCATCACTTAAAGCTTTAGATGGATCGTTATGAACTTCAATCATAACTCCATCGCATCCTGAAGCAATACTTGCATAAATCATTGGTTCAATCAAACTATAATCTCCAAGAGCATGAGATGGATCAACGACTACTGGTAAATGTGTCAATTTCTTAAGTAAAGGAACACTAGATAAATCTAAAACTCCACGTGTATTTTTATCAAATGAGCGTATACCACGTTCACATAAAATGACATTAGGATTTCCTTCTTTTAGAATATATTCGCTAGCAAGTAATAATTCATCAATTGTAGCATCAGGACTTCTTTTTATCATAACTGGTTTATTTTGTCTACCTAAAGCTTTCAATAACTCATAATTTTTCATATTGCGAGCCCCAACCTGAATTATATCAACATTATCATACTCATCTATATTACAAATATCAGTTATTTCGGAAATCACAGGCATATTAAGTTTTTCTTTGACATCAGATAAAATTTTCAAACCTTCTTCTTTTAGACCTTGGAAAAAGTATGGTGAAGTACGAGGCTTATATGCTCCTCCTCGTAAAATGCTAACTCCAACACCTTTTAACACTTTTCCTATATTTAAAACAGTTTCAAAATTTTCAACGCTACATGGACCCGCAATAAATACTATTTTTTTACCGCCAATCTTAATACCATTTACATTAATGATTGTATCGTTTTCCTTGTAATCTCTACTTGCAAGTTTATACAACTTACTAATTCGATGGCAAGATAAAACATCATTTAGCGATAAAACTGATTGTTCATCAAGCGTATATGTTGGGCCTACTAAAAGATACATTTTTTGCTTATCATTTTCAGAATCAATTTCTTTCATTTTGATATTTTTACTTTCAAAATATACTTTTAGATTATGTAATTCATTATTATTAATATCTGATTTTAGTGTTATAATCATATTAACTTCTCACATTTCATTTAATATTTGTAATTATTTTTACGCATTCTTGATAACATTTATCTAAGTTATTTTCTTTTATTATTAAATCACAAGTTTTTAAATATTTATCATATCTTTTTTGGTAAAGACTTTCTAAATCACTTTTACTTCTTGCAAGAGGTCTGCCATCGCTCACACATAGAGAATCTACGTCACGATCTAAGAAGATTAGTACTCCTAAGTGTTTCAACCTTCTAACATTTTTTTCCGAAAGAATTGTTCCACCACCAGTTGCAATTATCGCATTTTGTTTTGTTGAGAGTTCTAAAGTGACCTCTTCTTCAAGTTTTCGGAATTCTTCTTCACCTTTATCGGAAAATATCTTTGCTATCGATCCGTATTTTTCTTCAATTATCACATCAACATCATAAAATTCTTTGCTTGTGAAATAATTCTTAAGCCATTTACCAATTGTTGTTTTTCCAGAAAAAGGCATTCCAATTAAAACAATATTGTTCTTTTTAAGAATTTCCTTTTTTATTTTTGAAAACAAAGTTTCAAAATCTATTTTTTCAGAACTTGCGATATCAAATGCAAACAAAGCTTGATAAATTAAAATATCGAGTCCATTAAGACAATTTATATTTAATCTTTGAGCATCAATTAGTAAATTCGTTCGTAAAGGATTATATATAAAATCAATAACCCAATTTACCTTCTTGAATTTCTTTAAATCTATTAATTCATCATCCATATTAGGAAACATACCTACAGGAGTTGTATTAACAATTATATCTACATCAAGATTGTATATATCACTATAAGAAACATATTCACTGTTTTCTTTACGTGAAGCAACATATATTTTATTAACCATTTTTTCTTCAAAAACATTTCTAACTGTTTTCGATGTTCCCCCTGTACCAAGTACAAGAACATTTTTCCCTTTACAAGAAATATTATAATCTTCTAATATTTTTTTAAAAGCCAAATAATCCGTATTATATCCATATAAAACATTATTTCTATTAACAATAAGATTTAAAGCTTTTATTTTTTTAACTTCATCCGATAAAACATCAGCATATTCCAAGGCTTTTTCCTTATATGGAATAGTAACATTAACATAGTCAAAATCTTTCTTTTCAAGAAATGATTTTAATTCACTTTCAGATAAACTATATAAATCATAATTTGATTTTGAGGAAATTAGTTCGTGAATTTCTTTAGAAAATGAATGAACTAAAGTTTTACCTATTAATCCTCTTTTCATAACTTGTTCCACACATTCATAGATAAATATAAATCTAAGATGCCCATGGCGAGAACTGATTCTAAGATTACATCACATCTTAAGGCATAACAAGTATCATGTCGACCAGCAAACTCATAAGTGATATTTTCTTTAGTATTAATATTTATTGTTTTCAAAGGAAGTCCAATTGTTGGAGTTGGTTTAAAATAAGCACAGCAAGTGAGTAAATTGCCATTACTTAAACCTCCATTTATGCCTCCATTATGGTTAGACCTAAAAATGATTTTATCATTTTCATATTTCAATTCATCACTGAAGTTACTACCATAACCTTTAGCCATCTCTAAAGCTGAACCAAAAGTTACACCTTTCACACCAGGAATTGAAAAAATATAATGGCTTAAAACTGATTCTAAAGAATCAAAAAATGGTTCACCAACACCTACTGGAAGACCGCTAACAAAAGCCTCGATAACTCCTCCTAGGGAATCCTTTTTCTTCATCGTTTCTTTGACTAATTCTTTAACCTTCTCAAAAGATTCACTTGAAACCATTTTTTGTGAAGAAAAAACTTTACCAAAATTTTCTTCATTTATTTCATCACATATATTTCCGATAGATTTAATGTGAGAACCGATTTTAATATTTTGTGTTTCTAATAATTCTTTACAAATTGTTCCGGCAATAACAAGTAAAACTGTAAGTCGACCAGAATAACTACCTCCACCACGATAATCATTATATCCTCTACTTCTAACATATGCTGGATAATCTGCATGTGATGGTCTAACCAAACCAAAAGTATAATTTTGACTATTACAATTTTGATTATTAACAATAATTGTTAGAGGAGCGCCGGTTGTGAAAGAATTAAAAAGACCACTTATTATTTGATATTTATCATCTTCAAAACGAGCATTAGAAAGCTTTCCATCAGGTCTTCTTCTCTGTAATTCTCTAGCAATTCTTTCTTCATCTATTTTTAGTCCGCTAGGAAGATTATGGATTGTGATTCCCATTAACTCGCTATGTGATTCTCCAAAAAGCGAGAAAATAATATTATTTCCAATTACAGATTTCATTATAAGCCTCCATAACTTCATCTACAGACAATTTCTTTAACACTGGTTTTTCATAACTTTCAAGATAGACGATATCAATAAATCCATCTTGATATTTTTTATCGTTTGCAAATAAATGTTTTATGTCTTTATCATTTGCTTTAAGTCTATTTAAGTACTTTTTAATATCATAAAGTTTACACAAAGTATTATATATTTCGCCTTGCACATCTTTATTTGCAAAAGCAAGCATACCAATGCCAACAGCATACCCATGTAAAATATTATATTTAAGTTCGATAGCATGACCTAACGTATGACCAAAATTCAAAAACTTACGTTCGTTTTTATCAAAATAATCTTTTTCAATAAACTTCTTTTTTACCATTAGACTTCTAGTAATTATTTCATCTTGTCTAGAAGCAATACTATTTTTATCACATTCCATAAATATTTTTATAAGTTCATAATCACCAATTAAACCATATTTAAATGCTTCAATAAAACCATTGAAATAATTTTCCTCATCTAATGTTTCTAAAAATAAGGGATTTATATATACCTTTTTAATAGGTGCAAAAAAACCAATCACGTTCTTACAAGATCCAAAATTCAGAGCTGTCTTTCCTCCAATGCAACTATCAACCATAGATAGTGTTGACGTCGGAACTAAAGCAAAATCTACGCCCCTTTTATAGCTTGAAGCTAAAAATCCACTTAAATCACCAACTACACCACCACCAAAAGCAATAACTAAACTTTTTCGCGAGAACGAATTTTCAATCATTACTTTCAATAAATCCATATATACTTCTATAGTTTTGCTATTCTCTCCGGGATTAATAACCTTTACAAAAACATTTTCTTTAAGAATATCTTTATAAAAATTTAAACTAATATTACTATCAGTTACGAGCAAAACTTTTTCATATTCTTTGATTAATTTAATTAAATCTAAACGAAAGTCATTATTAATCAAAATATCATATTCATTAAGTAAATTTTGAGGTGTTTGTATTTTTAGTAGCATATGTTAAATCCTTTACATTATATTATAATCTAAAACGCAATAAAAATCAATACACAAAAACGGAAATAGAAAGTAACAAATAAAATTAGTTTGTTTTTTTAAAATCAGAATGTTATAATTATATGAGAGGTGATAAAATGGCACTTGAAAATATCAGAAATAAAATTGACAAAATAGACAAAGAAATGGCAATTTTGTTTTCTCAAAGAATGGAGCTCATCGAATTAGTCAAAGAGGAAAAGAAAAAAAATAACCTTCCAACATATAACGAAGCTCGTGAAAAAGAAATAAAAGCTAAAAATATGCTTTTTGTAAATAGTAAATATGTAGAAGAATACAAAGAATTTATTGAATCTATTCTTAAAATATCAAAAGAATATCAGGAGAAATAACAATGAAAAACAAAAAAGATGATAAATTTTCATATGCTCTAGGCATAACTTTAACATTCGAATTATTAAACTTTCGTCCAAAAGATTGTGTTTCTGTATATATTCACTCTAAATTTACTGATGCTAAAAGTTTCGAAAAATTAATAAATCTTTGTAAAGAAAAAAATATCGAAGTAATTTACTCCGATAAAATCTTTAATGTTCTTTCAAATAAAGAAAATTGCTATGTAATTGGTAAATTTAAACGATTCAATGAATCATTAGAAAAAAATAGTGATCATATTGTTTTAGTTAATCCAAGTAACGCTGGAAATCTCGGGACAATTATTCGTACTTGCGTAGGCTTTGGAATTAATAATTTAGTTCTTATCACACCTTGTGTGGATATATTTGACCCTAAGTGTGTGAGAGCGTCTATGGGATCAATTTTTAGATTGCACTTTTCATTTTTCTCATCATTTGATGAATACGAAAGAAATTACCCGCAAAATACAATTTATCCATTTATGCTTAAAGCTAAAAATAACTTGTCTGCAGTTACGTTTAATCATCCTGCAAGTTTGGTATTTGGTAATGAAGCCACTGGACTACCAGATTCATTTTTAAATTATGATAACACTTTAATAATAAAACATACTAATAATATTGATAGTTTAAACTTAACAATTGCTGCTAGTATAGCTTGTTACGAACTTACAAAAACTAACTTTAAATAAGGAAATATTCGTAAATAAAAGATAAGAAAATACTACTTCTTATCTTTTTATTTTTTAAAATTATACTTGATAACTTATTTATCTAAACCTCTATCAAATAAAATTATACTAAAGAATACTTTTATTGCTAGAACAAGTCATATAAATTCTTAACATAATAATTATAACTTTAATTCATAATAAAAATATTCATCATCTTCTTTTGTTAGAGCAAATCCATTTCTAAGTAAAACGTTTTGTGACTTTTGGTTACTTTTCAATGTATCTGCAATAACTTTCTTAAGTTCTTTTTCCTTAGCAATCTCAATCATAGCTTTTACAGATTCACTCATATAGCCATTACCTTCGTGTTGTTTACCTAATCCATATCCTATCTCAACAATTTTATTTTCCGGAACGCATTTAAAATCTATTGATCCAATAACTTTATTGTTTGATTTTAAAATAATCCAAAAAAAGCTATTCCAAATTGTATTTTTTTCATCACTCAAACATTTTTCACTTTGACTTAAAATTATCTTTTTAAAGTCTTCATCTAAACTATCAGCATCATATTTACAGCCAATTTTTTCCTCTAAATGGGGAAGATTTATAATCCAATTTTTTAAATCTTTACCAGATAAAAGAACTAATTTTAATCTTTCAGTCTCGTAAATCATCTTAGTTAAATGGATCCAATGATGTATTTTCGTCAAAGTTTAAAATGAATTCAGTAAATAATTCTATTATTTTTTCCACGTCACGCAAATCACAAACTTCAACTGATGAATGCATATATCTTAAAGGAATACTAACTAGATAACAAGGTATGCCATCATAACTTGTGAACATATCATCTGTATCAGTATAAGTCATTGATGGGCTTAAATCAAATTGCATTTTGATATTATTTTTCTTACACAATTCAACCATCATTTCGTGCATTTTGCGATTCATTAAAGATCCATACGTTAATACAGGGCCTTTATTTAAACTAACTTCACCAGAACATTTTTCAAGATGTTTTACATCATTAGCATATGTTACATCAACAATAAGAGCACATGTAGGTTTAATCAAATTAACGGCTGATTTAGCTCCACGACCTGTTGTTTCTTCACCAACTGTAGTGCTAACAAAAACACCATTCTTTGTCTTTTTTTCTTTTACTCTTTTCAATGTTTCTAAAGCAATAAAAGCTCCTAAGCGATCATCTAAAGCACGTGCAGCTAAGATATTCTCATTAAGCAGGCGATAATCGTTATAATGAATAACAGGGTCTCCTACAGAAACAATTTTTTCTGTTTCTTCTTTTGAATATGTTCCTAAATCTAAAATTAAACTTTCCACATCCATGCAATCTTTCTTTGGATCTGATAAATAACCAATTACGCCAGGAACAAGTCCATTTTTAGTATAAACATTAACATGTTGGCTTGTATAAGCATAAGGTCTAATACCTCCATTTTTAATTACTTTACAAGTTCCATCATCATTTATTTTTTCAATAATTAAACTGATTTCATCGATATGTCCTGATAAAAGTATTTTTACATTGCTTTCTGGATTTATTCCATTTATAACATTTAAGTTTTGTTGTTTATAACAACATTGAGAAATGTCTTTCATTTCTTCAATAATTAATTTTTGTATCTCTAGTTCGTGTCCTGATGGAGATGGTGTTTTAAGTAACTTATAAAGTAAATCGTAATTCATTTTTGTCCTCCTAAATATATTTATCTGTTATATAATTTGTTACCTTCGTATATAAATAACTATAATCTTTTATTACATCTTTTAAACATTTTGTTGTTTCATTATCATAATCATCATGTTCGTAAATAAACTCAAGCCCCTCTGATGTTCCCATATTAATAGCCTTCAAAAGTTCGATTCCAACATCAAAACTTTCTTTGAGATTCTTCATTCTTTCCATCCAAACTATCATTTCTTTTCCAGCACTTAAATCTTCACATGGATTGACATCATGTTTAGAAATTTGTTCACTAACATTTTCTTCGTGTTTTTTGAATGTTGCGATAACCTCATCAAGAAGGGCAATCACTTCTTTTGACTCAGTTTTATCCTTATAAATTTTGGTAATCTTTGAGCCCATATGAATTGACTCTAAAAACTTATTTAAATCATCATATCTATTTTTCATTTTTACCTCCATATACAATTATTTTGGTATAATTTTCAATAAGTATACATTACTTTAAAATATAGTTTTCTATTGCATATGCAACACCATCTTCTTCATTTGTCAAGGTTACAAGATCACTTTTATCTTTTATTTCTTGAGGACTATTTCCCATAGCAATTCCCAAACCAGCATAAGTAATCATCGAAAGATCGTTGTAATTATCACCGATAGCAACTAGTTCTTCTCTTGAATGCTTTAAGATTTTTCCTAAATATTCTAAAGCATTTCCTTTAGAAGCATTTCGATCATAAAACTCCAAATAATTCGGTGATGAGAATTCACAATTTATATTATTGTTATTCTGAAAATATCTCTTAACTTCTTGTAAATATTCATTTTCTCCATAGATAATAATTTTGTTAACTTTAGCAAACGAAAATGTTTCAAATATAGTTGCTTTCATACCAGATGTTTTTTCATAAAATAAAATATCATCATTTATTTGATTAACATATAATATATTATCATTCCAAACAATAATATTTAAATTATGATTTTTAGGATATTCATTGTAAAGACAATAATTTATTATTTCATCAGATGTCTTCTTATTTATATGTTTTTCATATATAACATTACCAGAAAGGTTTTGTATACTCGCTCCGTTGTAAGTAATATAATAGACATCGCCAAATAATTTTGCATATTCTTTTAGACCTGATAACGGCCTACCCGATGCAATCGTAACTAACAAATTCTCTTCTTGAGCTTTTTTTATACTTGCAGCAGTTTTATCTGTTATTTTCTTTTTGTCATTTACTAATGTTCCATCAACATCAACAACAATTAATTTATATTTCATTTATCTCACCAAATTTTAATAATCATTTTTGTTATTTAATTCTAATAATTCACTTGATTTATCATATTCAATTTCTGTTACATTCTTTAGTTTACGATTAATTTGTCTAGTACGCGTTCCAACTAAATTTTCAATTTCTTCGTTAGCTTCACCAATTTTCTTCTGAGCTTTACGTAAAACACCTTCAAAGTTTTCAAATTCCGTTTTCACCGCTCCTATAATGTTCCAAACTTCACTTGATCGTCTTTCAATGGCTAATGTTCGAAAACCTACTTGAAGACTATTTAAAAGAGCAGACATAGTTGTCGGTCCAGCTATAATAATTCTATAGGTAGATTGCAACTCATCAATAAGGCCTATTTTAGCAACTTCGGCATATAATCCTTCTATTGGTAGAAACATTATTCCAAAATCAGTTGTATAAGGTGCCTCAATATATTTTTCTTTAATGTCTTTAGCAAACATTTTAATACTTTTTTTAAGTTCAGAAATACTTTTGTTTATCAAATCTTTGTCCATTAAATCATATGAATTTAAAAGATTAGTATAAGTATCTAAAGGAAATTTTGAATCAATTGGTAAATATATAGTTTTCTTTCCATCGCTTGGCAATCGCAAAGCAAACTCTACAGGGTCTTTTGAATGAGGGCGAGTAATTATATTTTCTGCGTATTGATCTTTAGTAAGTACTTCACTTAAAATTTGTGATAACTGCATTTCGCCCCAAACACCTCTTGTTTTTACATTTGTAAGAACTCTTTTTAAATCGTCAACACCATTTGCTAAATTTCTCATTTCTCCGATTCCTTGTTCAACCTTTGATAGATTTTCTTGAACAATTTTAAATGATTCGTTTAAACGGCTCTTTAGTGTTGCGTCAAGTTTTTCATCAACAGTTCTACGCATTTCCTCAAGTTTTTGCTCATTGATATTTTGTAACTTTTCTAATGATTTTTCAAGAGAAACTCTAATCTCAGCCAAATACTTTTCTGATATATTGGTATTATTTTTAATATTTTCATTTAGATGAAATATGTTTTCTTTTAAAGTTTCAATCATTTTTTCCAACTTATATTCTGTAAATTTATTGAAGCATTCAAATTGGTTTTTAGTATTATCACTAACTACTTTTTGAACATTTGTGAGTTTTGTATCAAATTCATTTTTTAAAGCGCTATTTTCATCTTTAAGTGTTCTTTCTATATGCAATATTTTATCATCATTTTTATTGTGTTTTAAACCATTAATTGCTATTATTAAAAGAATTATACAAATAATTAATAGTATAATAATAGTGCCCATTATATAAAACATATTCTTTTAGCCCTTTCCATATTATATGTATATATTTTATAATATTCTTTCAAATAAATCAAGAAAAAAGAGTAAAAGGATATTTACTAGGAGGATTATCCTAATAAAATCTTTTACTCTGTAATAATTAATTATTTAACTTGTTTTATTATAACTTTTCCATCTAAAACATCTATTATGTATGTTACATATGGAACAATTTCAGATGATATAATTGCCTTAGCAATAACAGTTTCAATATATTTTTGAATAAATCTCTTGATTGGTCGAGCTCCATATGATTCATTATAACTGTTGTCAATTACATATTTCTTTAAATCATTTGAGAACTCAACTTTTACATTATTAGCAATTAATCTTTGCTTCAATTCATTCAATAATTTATCAACAATCTTAATTTGAACATCTCTACTTAATGGATTAAACATTACTATCTCATCAATACGATTAATAAATTCAGGTTTGAAACTGCCTCTAACTATATTCATTACTTCATCATATGCTTCTTTAGTGTTATTCTTTTCTAGTAAAATGTCACTTCCAAGGTTTGATGTCATAATGATTATTGTATTCTTAAAGTCAACTGTACGTCCTTGAGAATCAGTAATTCGTCCATCATCTAGTATTTGTAATAAGACATTAAATATATCTCTATGAGCCTTTTCAATTTCATCAAATAGAACAATTGAATAAGGTTTACGTCTAATAGCTTCTGTTAATTGACCGCCTTCATCATATCCTACATATCCTGGAGGGGCTCCAATTAATCTAGAGACAGAATGTGGTTCCATATATTCACTCATATCGAATCTTACAATATGAGATTCACTATCGAACAAAGCTTCAGCAAGACTCTTACATACTTCAGTTTTACCAACACCAGTAGGACCTAAGAATAAGAATGAACCAATAGGTCTTCTTTCATCTTTGATACCAGCTCTTTGTCTGATAATTGCATCACTAACGAGTTCAATTGCTTCATCTTGACCAATTACTCGCTTTGCAAGAGTTTCTTTTAAATTAAGAAGTTTTTCTTTATCTCCTTTAACTAATTTATCAATAGGAATGCCTGTTGATAAGCTAATTATATGAGCTATATCATTTTCTGTTACTGTTTCCGAAATTAATTTATCGTCTTTATTTTCATTACGGCATTCGTCAAGCTCTTTTTCTAACTTTGGAATAACACCATATTGTAACTTAGCAACTTTTTCATAATCGCCAGTACTCATATAGTTTTCAAGATCACGACGAGCTTTATCTAGGTCTTTTTGTTTTTCCTTAATTATTTCTACTTCTTTTTTCTCTTTTTCCCACTTATCAGTAAGCTCTGATTCAATTTTCTTCTTTTCAGAAATTTCATCTTCAATTTTTTCTAGTCTTTCTTTACTCAAAGCATCAGTTTCCTTTTGTAAAGCTGACTTTTCAATTTGAAGTTGTAATAATTGTCTTTTAATTAAATCAAGTTCATTAGGCATTGAATTCATTTCTGTTCTGATAGAAGCACATGCTTCATCAATTAAATCAATAGCCTTATCGGGCAAGAATCTATCAGTTATATAACGATTAGAAAGAGTTGCCGCCGAAACAATAGCACTATCACTAATTCTAACACCATGGAACAATTCAAAACGTTCTTTCAAACCACGAAGAATACTAATAGTATCTTCAACAGTTGGTTCATTGATCATTACCTTTTCAAAACGTCTTTCAAGAGCAGAGTCTTTTTCAATATAATTACGATATTCATTTAAAGTAGTCGCACCTATACAATGTAACTCACCACGGGCTAGCATTGGCTTAAGCATATTTCCAGCGTCTAAAGCACCTTCAGCTTTTCCAGCACCTACAATTAAGTGAATCTCATCAATAAATAGAATTATATCGCCTTTACTTTCCTTAATTTTGTTAAGGACAGCTTTTAAACGTTCCTCAAATTCACCACGATACTTAGCACCAGCAACTAAAGCTCCCATATCAAGTTCATAAATTGTACAATTCTTTAAATTGCTTGGGACATCATCACGAACAATACGAGCAGCCAAACCTTCAATTATTGCAGTTTTACCAACACCAGGTTGACCAATCAATATTGGGTTATTCTTAGTCTTTCGTGCAAGAATTTTAATTATACGGAAGATTTCGTCTTCTCTTCCTATTACAGGATCTATTTTATTATCACGAACAGCTTGTGTAACATCTCGACCATATTTTTCAAGGATGTTTTCATCATTCATATATTCTTGGTTTTCCATATTTATTCCCTCCTTTAGCACTCTCACTCTCAGAGTGCTAATATATTATACTACTTTTTTCATAAATGTCAATACTTTTTTCAAAAAAAATTAAAAATATTTAAAAATAAAAGCTAGTCATTAAGACTAGCCTTTACAACTTCTAATATTTTTTCATCATCCATTATAATTATATCAACATTAGTTTTTAAAATATCTTTTATCTTAGATTCATCATCAATATGTCCCAAAACAGCTACATTTCTTCGATGAAATCTATTTACATAATTTTCTTTAAAACAATTTATTTTAATTTCAAAAAGATTTAAAACATTAATTGTTTCGTAATTATAACATTCGACCATATCAAATTTAGATTTATCAAAATAATTTATTCCTAGCATTTGCGTTAAAAAGAAATTATTTTTTTCTTTATCTGTAGAAGAGAATAGATTTGTAGAATATTTGTCTAAAGCATTTTTCACATTTTCATGCTTACTTTTAATTATAACTCTTTCGCTTAAATTATATTCATTAGTTACAGAAATAAGTTTTTCTATAGCTATTTCTCCTCTTTTAAGTTCATCTAAAATATC